>CAZQJK010000001.1:0-216908 GCA_964593545.1 uncultured Bacteriovorax sp.
CAACACGAGTTATCGACTCCGTAAAAAATCAAATCAACAATCCAGACAAAAAAAGATCTCAAAGTACACATATCATCACCAGTTCAAACGATCTTGGAGTCATTCGAAATGGCGGCAGAAATGGTAGTCTATATGGCCCAAGAGCTATTTTATCTGTGCTTTCTAAAATGGCAAAGACTTCGATTGATCGAAATATTTTTCACCTCGAAACCGTAGATAAAGAGATTACAAACTTTGACCATTTTCAAGCTGAGCAAATCAATAGCATTAAAAAGATTACAGATAATACAAATGGATTCTTTATTCACTTAGCTTCTGGACATGATGGAATCTATCCATTTATTAAAGCAATATCTGCGAATAATAAAGTTGTCGTTATCAACCTTGACGCTCATCTCGACACCCGTCAGGATAAGGTCGCACATTCAGGGACCCCATTTAGACAACTAGCGAATGAACTTGGAAAAAAACTTCAACTCATCCAAGTAGGTATTCACGATTTTGCAAATGCTCCTTCAAATTATCAGGATGTAAATATGGAAGTTGTGACAATGTCACAGCTCAAAGAAAAAACTTCAAATATGACTGATAATAAAAAATTTATAAACGACTTGCTTGGACCGCTAAAGAGAGAGCCTAATCTTAGAGTCGTCATCAGTATTGATATTGATGCTATTGATGGTAGTGAAATGAAGGCCGTAAGCGCAGTCAATCACGACGGCATAAAAACTGAATTCATTAGAGAGTTACTTAGAACATATAAAAAAGATTTTGAAGATTGCTACGTTGGTCTTTATGAATACAACCCATTATTTGACGACCTTGGAATGAGTGGAGCAAGAAGTATATGCTCTCTTATTCATCCCTTCTTTTATTCAAACTAGGCTTCATTTTATTCAGAGTCTAACAACCACATAAACAACTAAAATTTTGAAACCTAGTTTAAATAAAAAAAAACCCGCTAAAAATTAGCGGGCTTTTTTTGAGAGACATTTTGACGGAGTCGAAAAAATCCTTTTTTCTATCTCCAACACACACACATATTTATATAAGCAAGACCCATGCCAACTTTGGCACGTCTAGAAACAAGACAAGCTATTGATTTCACTATGGCTAAAGATATAGCACTCGTCAAAACTATGACTGACACCGGGCGCATTATGGTTTATTTTCTGACACTATCCAAGAACTGGCCAAGCTTCATCATTCCAAAGTCGATCGCCTCTTGCCTATCTTCGAGTTTAAAATGACTACCGATATGCTTATAGATTTTACGAGATTCCTTCAGGACGATGTCAATTTCAATTGAAAATGAACTTTGTTGTTTAATGACCGTGATGCGACCAAGAAGGTTGTCATTACCTGTTAGTTCTATGTAAAATTCTTGAGGATAGTATTCATTCATAATTATTGGAGCTCATATGTTTTTTATTGCACTACTTACCACTTTCACGGCCTCGGCACAATGCTTAAATTTTAATTCAAATGCAGCACAGATTCACTGGACGGCATTTAAGACTCCTGCAAAAGTCGGAGTTAAAGGTTCTTTTAACAAAGTTGAAATTACTCCTACTAAAAATAAGACAAGCTTTGAGGAGCTTTTAAAAGGCTCTAAATTTAGCATTGATACATCTTCAGTAAATACAGCGAATCCAGGAAGAGATGAAAAACTTGTTAAATTTTTCTTCATGGATACTAAGATTGATGGAGTTGTAAAATCTGTAAGCTCAAAAGTTATTACTACAGAAATGAATATCAACGGACAAAAAAGAACTGTTCCACTTTCATACACATTTGACGGCAACAAGTTAAATGCAATGGGAACGATTGATCTTTTCGACTTCAAAATGAATAAGAACCTAACGAGTATAAACAATGCTTGTAAGGCGCTCCATGAAGGAAAAACGTGGAATGATGTTAATATCGAACTTGAAGTAAAATTCACTGGTTGTTAATGTCACTTCTTGTTTCATTTAAGGGACAGTTTTCTCCTCATCAAATTGAGATTAAACATCCCTTAATTCAAAAAACACAAGATATTCGCTCTTTAAAAGCTTCGAAAGATATTTCAGACTTTGAAGAAAAACATCCAAATCAAGTTACGAGTAAAGATCTTCATCCCGCTCAAACCTTGATCAATAATTACGTTAAAAACACACGAAACACTAAAAACTCGATAATTCAAATAAGAGCAAGTGATATTATGACGAAGAAAGTCTTCAAAATAAAATCAGATGCTCATATTAGTGAATTAACAAATTTTTTTGAAAACTATTCTTACAGGCATATTCTTGTTGAGGATGACAATAATGAAATCGTTGGAATAGTTTCAGATCGTGATTACTTAAAGGCAAGAAATCTTGGGGCAAATGATATTGAGATATCTAAAATCATGATTGAGAAGGTTTTCTTTGCAAGTGAGCACTCGACGATTCAGGATATTTCCAGACTTATGTTTCATGAAAATATAAGCAGTATTCCTATTGTTAATACGAGCTACAAATTAACTGGCATTGTTACAAGTACTGATATTTTAAAATTTCTTATCAGCACCCATAGCTTTGACAACTCTATTTAGAACTTAATATTTAGAGGTATTTTCATATAGATTTTATCATTACTTTCACTCTTTGGCAGATGACCGGCATCGATATTCACCTGAATAC
This sequence comes from uncultured Bacteriovorax sp., assembly GCA_964593545.1. Taxonomy (GTDB): domain Bacteria; phylum Bdellovibrionota; class Bacteriovoracia; order Bacteriovoracales; family Bacteriovoracaceae; genus Halobacteriovorax_A. Next base: position 2,667 of record CAZQJK010000001.1, read on the forward strand.
TTGGAAGTAGAAGTTTGGGTGCCGCGAGAGTCGCATCTCTCTTAGTTCTAAACTCAACAAACTCCTCTTTTGATGTTGATGACTTGAGTTGAATATTTTTTTCTTTCAATTCTTTAATCGTTGTCTTCCAACTATACTCTCTGCCATTTGGTGCATAATCATGGCCAACATACACAATTGTATCATCATTTAACTTGTAGAGTTTTTGAATTGAGTTATAAAGATCAACTGCACTTCCCTTTGGAAAGTCACATCTTCCTGTTCCCATATCTGGCATGAAGATAGCATCACCAGTAAAAATCATATTATCAATTTTATAAGTCATACACGCAGGCGTGTGACCAGGAGTTGAAATGGCCTCAATTTTAATACTTCCAGCATTTAATACAGAGCCGTCTTCTAACAAGACATCGAATTGTGAACCATCGATATCAAGATCTACGAGATTAAATACCGGGCCAAAAGTTTCTTGAACTAGTGTGATGGCCTTTCCTATGACAAGACCGGCGTTAGGAAAATCTTTCTTGAATAAAGGAGCTGCTGTTAAGTGGTCAGCGTGTGCATGGGTTTCGAGAATATTTTTAAGCGTAAGTTTGCTCTCAATCAAAAAGTTTTTGACTTTAAGATATGATTCATTTGTAATAGCACCAGAGTGTGAGTCAAAGTCTAAAACAGAATCAATAACGACAGCATCTCTAGTCTGCTCATCATAGACTACATATGTGACTGTGAATGTATTTTTATCAAAGAATGATTCAACTTTCATAATATTCCCTTTTCTTAGTTCTAATTTAATTTAACAAAGAATAAGAATAAAAACTATGACCATCGTCAAATTAAACCCCTTTCTTTTTATCTATTTTACTCATAAGATAGAGAAATGTTTAGTCAAATTGATAAGAGTTTTGATCTTTTAAAGTATTTAAACACTGAAGAGTATCAAGAAATCACTTCTTTTAAATTTAAAAAAAGCGATATCATCTACAATGAAGGTGATTTACCTTTAGGACTATACTTTATCAAAAAAGGCTATATAGGCCTTACAAGATTATCAGTCTCTGGAAATGAGACCCTCTTAAGAGTTTTTAGCCCAAAATACTTCTTTGGCCATCGCTCATTAATGGCCGGTGAAGCTTACCATGCCAATGCCACAGCACTTGTGGCCTGTGAAGTTGTATTTATCCCGAAGGAAATTTTTTCTAAGATTATAAAGAAAGACAATTCTCTACTCCTCTTTCTTGCTCAAATATTAGCAAAAGAGCTTAGAGTTGCAGAAAATAAATTCAGCTCCCTCGCCTCAAGTAAGGTTACAGCAAGAATAGTTCAAACTCTTGCTTTCTTACGTACTAAATACCCTGAGTATAAGTGGACAAGAAAAGAGATCGGTGAATACTGTGGGGCAAAGACAGAAACGGTTTCAAGAGTACTGACAATACTCGAGGAACAAGGTCTTATCAATAAGAACGGGAGAAATATCGAAATACTTAATTTTGAAGACCTCTACTCTTTCGCTCACAAGCTTGAAGAAAATAATTCATAAAACATTGATCGTCATCATATAAAAGACTGCACAATATAAGCTAATATTTATCATGTAAGAGTATAAATAGGAGAAGTTATGATTTTAGCATACTTACTGGCAACACTAATTGGTCTTAGCCTCGGACTTCTCGGAGGAGGAGGATCAATTCTCACTGTTCCAATTTTAGTCTATGTCGTAAAAATGGACCCAAAAACATCAATTGCCTTAAGCCTTGCCATTGTTGGGGCCACGAGTCTGATTGGATCAATTGGCCACTACCGAAAAGGGAATATTAATTTGAAGGTCGCCCTGATCTTTGCACCATTTGCAATGGTTGGTACATTTGGAGGAGCAAAGCTTTCTGTCTTTATGTCTGGCGCCACTCAGCTAATCCTCTTTGCTATTATTATGTTGATCGCAAGTTTCTTCATGTTCAAGGGAAGAAAAGAAAGTGAAATTGATGAAAACAAGAAAGTAAATTATATCCTTATTGCGGCCCAAGCAATTTTTGTAGGAGTCGTGACAGGTATTGTTGGCGTTGGTGGAGGATTTATTATCGTTCCAGCGCTCGTTCTCTTAGCAAATATAAGAATGAAAGAGGCCGTTGGAACATCGTTATTTATTATCGCCCTAAATTCGATCTCAGGATTTCTAGGCTATTTAAATCTTGTTGAAGTACCATGGGAATTTCTTGGAGTCTTTATCATCTTTGCAAGTATCGGTATTATCGTAGGTAGTAATCTTATTCAGTATGTTTCACAGGCAAAACTTAAAAAGGCCTTCGCAATATTCTTAGTTGTAATGGGATTTTTCATTCTTTATAAGAACAAGAATAAATTCTATACCTCAATCCAGGAGACTAACCTTGAAACAGTTACTAGAAGTATCGCATAAGATAGTTATCATCGGAGGAGGAACTGCCGGAATTACTCTGGCCGCTCAACTACTTAGAAAAGAGGAAAATCTAGATATTGCGGTTATCGAACCCGCAAAGAAGCACTACTATCAACCGATGTGGACCCTTGCTGGCGCAGGAATTATTAATAAGGAAATAACAGAACGGGAAGAGGCCGATGTTATGCCAGAAGAAGTTACATGGATAAAAGAATCTGTGACATCAATAGATGCCAGCGCAAATACTGTCTTCACAAACGAAAGTAAAATCAATTATGAATACCTTATTGTCGCTCCAGGATTAAGACTAAGACCAGATTTAATTGAAGGACTAGAAGGGCGCTTGGATCATCCTGGCACTGGCTCAATATATGACTACCAAACGGTTGATCACTTCTTCAAAGAGCTAAATAACTTCAAGGGTGGTAAAGCGATATTTACGATGCCAAATACAGCAATTAAGTGTGGAGGTGCTCCTCAAAAGATTATGTATCTTGCCCACACCTTAATGAAAGACAATATCGGTCAGGATAAATTTGATACAATTTTTACATCGGCCAAGCAATCAATTTTTGGCATTGATATCTTTGCTATTGAACTTAATAAAGTTATTGCCAGAAAAAATATTAAAACAAAGTTTGGACATGATCTTAAAAAAGTTGATTTAAAAAATAAGAAAGCGACCTATAATATCATCAATGGAAATGGTGAAGTTTTAAATGAAGTGACCTTAGATTATGACTTACTTCATATTACTCCACCAATGTCCCCACATGAATTTATTACAAATTCTGATCTCGTGCATACTGACGGACCTCAAAAGGGTTGGATTGATGTTGATATTCATACTCTTCAACATAAGAAGTATAAGAATATTTTCTCGCTAGGTGATGTTGCGGGGCTTCCAACAGCTAAGACTGGTGCAGCGATTAGAAAGCAGGCGCCTGCAGTCGTGGCAAATCTCTTAAGCCTAATTTCGACAGGTCAGATTGAATATCCAAAAGAATATAATGGCTACAGTTCATGCCCACTAGTTACCGATGAAGGAAAAGTTATCATGGCCGAATTTGGTTATGACAATATTCTCCTTCCAAGCTTTCCATTTAACCAGGCAAAAGAAAGATATTCGATGTGGATAATTAAGCGATACTTATTGCCAGTACTCTACTGGGAATTTATGCTAAGAGGACAGGCTTAAGCCTGTCCATTTCTTATTAACGGTTGGTAAAAATACTTAAGCATTCTTTCGCTGGTAATTGTCCTATTCTTGCAGAACGAACATGTGTAAAATCCACGCCACGAATAACTGTCGTAACATTCTCTCTTAATGATCTAAAACAAATATCGTCTTCAATTCTAAAGTCTTCATTCAAGACAACACGAACATTAATCGACTCAGTTGGTGTTTCCGGATCAATTAAAACATCAGGAATTCCTAGGCTTGACCATGTTCCTGTGTCATTATCAAATATTTTTGAACAAAACTTTGTCCCCGCAGTAATACATGGACCAAGTCCATCACGATTAGAGTGGTCTAAAATAGCATTCCATTTAAGCGAAGGAAGAGAGACTTTCAACTCCTCCATGCCATAACCGATTGCAGAACAGCGTACAGTTGTCGTGTCCAGTTCAACATATGTTGCATGTGTTTCATCCTTGATAACTCTTGTAAACTCTTCAGATGAAAATGATTTAAGACCGATTAAAACACTCGTAATAAAAATAATTTTTTTCATAAACTCTCCTCTTTTTGTTAAAAAGAAGTTACAAAATTTCAAACATAAATTATAATTATAACAATCGATACCAACCATAGGTTTTTTTTATGTTAGCTAGTCACAATGAAATCATTTACTTTCTCGAGGTTGCATCCACAGAGAATATCTCAAAGGCCGCAACGAGACTTGGGATAACCCAGCCAACACTTACACAGTCAATCAAGAAGCTTGAACAGACATTGGGTCATGAGCTACTTATTAGATCAAAGAGTGGAGTTCAACTCACAAAGGCCGGAAAATTATTTCTAAAAGAGTCTCGTCAGTTAATTGAGCAGTGGGAGAATTTAAAAAAATCGATAAACCAAGATAATGATGAAATAAGGGGACAGTACACAATAGGATGTCATCCCTCTGTTGCACTCTACACTCTTCCCTATATCTTGCCTAAACTATTGCGTGAAAACCCACATCTCGACATCAAGCTCGAACATGATCTCTCAAGAATTATTACGGATGAAGTTATTAGCTATAATGTGGATATTGGAATAGTTATCAATCCAATCAAGCACCCCGATCTCATTATAAAAAAGCTCAAAGCTGATGATGTCACTCTTTTTAAAAGCAAAGAATTAGCAGGGAATAAAGTTAATAAAATTCTTATTACTGACCCAGACTTAATGCAATCCCAAACAATTATGTCAAAGCTTAGAAAGACTGAATATATTGACTTTAAAAGGCTGTACACTTCAAGTCTTGAGACTGCGACAAAATTATGTTTAAGTGGTTGTGGTTATGCAATATTGCCAACGCTTGTTACTGAGGAAGTTTGTCCGGGAAAATTAGAAAAGGTAAAAGGTGCTCCAGTATTTAAAGATGAACTTTGCCTGATCTATCGTGTTGAAAATAAAAACTCAAAGGCCTTGCAGGAAATAATCAAGCATATAACCAAGCAGTAAGCCTTTTTGAGTAAATTAATCAATAAAGATTATCCCTAGCCCATCTTTGACAAGGTAACCAGAAAAAGACTCTCCATCACTTAGACACTCACCATTTGATCTCGAATCAAAAACTAAGTTCTTCTCGATTTCATTTGTACCAAGCGGACAAATAAAGTGAGCATCGTGACGATTGATTTCAATTTTATACTGACAATTAAACTCTCTATTTCCTGTCGTAGATGATGACTCTAGTACTGTTGCAAAAACTTGAGCTTCATACTGTGGACACTCAAATGAAAAAGCACTTAATGAAATTAGTGAAATCATAGCTAAAGAAAATTTTCTCATCTTCTACTCCCTTTTTTAATGGAACTTACCAAGTTAGCACTCTTTCGCCAAATCAAATTTAGGTTAGGAGATAATTTTTACTGCTACAATTTATTAGTTATTTAGTTATAATAGAAGCGATGAGCATTGATAATAGTTTAATCGAAATGATAGAAAGTCTCCAAAGAGATGCCAATTCTTACAAGAGAATTGAGAATGCGAGCGTACAAAACTTACGAGTTGCCATCTATGATCTAAGCTCGAGACTCGATGAGATTGTCTCCATGATGAATGAAACCTCTCCTCGAGGTGAAAACCCACTAACAAAGAAGGAACAGGAAGTTCTCTTCTACATCTCGGGAGGCTTCACAAATAAAGAAATAGCTAGTGCGATGAGAATCTCTCCAAAAACAGTTGAGTATCATCTGACGGGATTATTTAAGAAGTCCGAAAGTACAAACCGAACAGAATGCCTTGCAAATGCTATAAAAAACAGATGGTTACCGACGACCTAGGAATAGCCCTAGTATCTTTTTTTCAAGTATTGGCCCAATATGAGTAAACACAGATAAGGAGATAACGATGACGACAGCTTCACTTGAAAAAACATTAGGACCCCTATTTAATATATTCAACAGCGACAGTGTATCAGAGATCTTTATCGATTCTTTTAATCAGGTTTATTATATTGAAAATGGAAAAATTATTGAATTGGATAACGCATTTTCAAATCACGAAGAGCTTGAGAACTTTGCGCTTGGATTGATCAATTATTTTAAAGTAAAAATAACAGAAGATAGTGAAACGCTTAATCTCAATTTTGATGATTATCGAAGTGTTAACATCGTCCTTAATACAATAAATAAAACGGGACCAATTCTTAACTTCAATAAGCTACCAAAGAGAATATTTGGATGGCAGGAATACCTCAAGCACGAGGCCATTGATGAGGAAGGTAAAGCAATTATAGAAAAGATGTTGGAGCAAAATAAAAACATTCTCGTAGCTGGTCCAGTTGGTTCAGGTAAGACGACACTTTTAAATTTATTAGTTAACTCGATTCCGCTTCCAAACCGAGTTATTACAATAGAAAAAATTAGAAACCTCATCATTGAGCGTAAAATGACCGCGAGACTTATTGCAGAAAAACCAAATTCTAAAGGAGTAAAGAAACTAATTGAGGCCGTGAGAATGCTTAGAGCAGATTATATTGTCCTTGATGATATTCATGGTCCAGAAGTTACAGGCTTTATCAATCTAACAAACGAAGGACATAGCTCATTATCCCTAATTGGTGCCGACAATATTTTTGATGCACTTAAAAGAATTGAAATTTTTGCTCTTAATGACTATCAAGCAAAGACTTTAGAAGATATCAGATACTCAATATCAACTGCTTTTGACTACGTCATTTTTCAAGAAAAGACCGAATCAGGAAAGAGAAAGGTGACAAAAATCGGAAAAGTCGTTTTTGATGGTGAAAAGCCAAGTATTGAGTTAGTTTATAATAAATAACAAGGATGAGGTATGAGTGAATTAAAAGATAGAATTAGTAGCGAAATTATTTTAGCAATGAAGGCTAAAGCAAAAACGAGATTGAATGTTCTAAGATACATCAAAAAACTATTCATTGAAAATGACACCGCAAAGAAGCAACTTGATGAAATGGATATCGTTATTTCATATGCAAAGAAAGTGAAAGATTCAATTTCGCTTTATCCTGATGGTTCAGCGCAAGCATTAGAACTTCATGAAGAAGTAAAAGTACTCGAAGAATTCTTGCCAAAACAACTATCAGAAGATCAAGTTATCACATTGATTCAAGAGATCAAATCCTCACAAGAGAACCCAAATATGGGAAGCGTGATGAAGGAACTTTCTCTTAAGACTAAAGGTCAATTCGACGGAAAAAGAGCAACAGAACTAGTTAAAGCAAATCTCTAAAGAATCAGAGGGGGAAATCTCTATTTCCTCCTTCGTATTTACAATAGGATAAAGCCAATAAGTATCTATATTTATTACATCTTATCTGACTCCGCTTGCAAGCAATCCTCGAAATTGCTAAGTTGCCTCCATGAAGGAAACAAAGAAAGAAATTGACTGGTCAGGGATCAAATTCAAGATCATGAAAGAATTTGGTGAATGCATTGATATTATCTTTGTTAAAGAGAAGTTTAACAATCAAGCTCGCGAAATATTTCTTAAACCACATGATCAGGCCGATGGATTAAGTGCAGTCACACAACTTCTTGAACTTGATAATAAAATCTCGATTAATAACCTTCCTATCGCAAAAATTCATAATAAACCTTCCAGAATAAAACGAATGATTTTGGCCTTCAAACATTTAAAAAGGCAAGCTCCCTTTAACTACCAATATAAAATTGAAAGAAAAGAAATAACTGGAACGTCTCCTGGTATCTCTTTCTTCTATTTTAACAATGAACAAACAAGCACTCTAAAAGAATTATGCCTAAAAAGAAATATCAATTTAAATTCCCTCGTTGTCTGGGCCCTCGACAAAGCGGCATCGACAGTCTTTGTTGAAAAAGAATCAAAACGAGTATGGATGATTCCTGTAAATATTCGTGATTCATATGATGATAAATTTAAGACTGGCAATCATGCGACAGCTCTCAGTATTTTTGCTCAAGGTCTTCAAAAACCGGAAGAAATTCATCAACAGATCCGTGAGCAAATGAAATCTGGTATTATTTGGGGTGGAAAAATCATTGCAAATGCACCAAAATTAATTGGAGAAAAACGCCTTAGAAAAATAGGAAAGAATGCCAAAAGTCCTTACCTAGGGCTTTGCTCAAACCTTGGTGAACAACCGTTTGAGGGCGTCGATATTTTAAATAAGGAAGACTATCAATGGCTAGTCTTTCCCCCATCAATTAAATACTGCCCTATCTCCGTTTGTATTATGACGTGGGATGGACGAATTGGAATTTCTTGTCAGCTTCACCCTTCGATGATTTCAGCTTTAGATGATACACATGATTTTTTAAGTCTTATTTATCAGGAGATGATTAATGAAATTGGCTTCAAAGAAACTACACAGACTCAGATTAAGTCGATTGCATGGTCAGAAGTTGAAGAAAACGGAATCAAGTACTAGGAAAATTAATGAAAGTATATCATGACGTTCAAATAATATGGGATCTTACTAATGAGTATAAGAAAGTTAGTGCTTTAAGATTCTATTTTACTCTTATTCACTGTGCAATTCTTGGTTGGGGCGGATTTCTCCTGGCAGCTTTTACAAGTGGCCCATTAATGTGGGTAAGTTATTTAATCTCTCTCGTTTTCATCTATAAAGGAACACTGATGATTCACGAGGTTTCACACTTTCAAAGAAAAGTTAAAGGCCTAAGAACAACATATAATTTATTATTTGGCTTTATGAATAATTACCCGGCCTATCTCTATGACACTCATGCTTTTCATCATGGAAGAAATACATTTTCGACAAAGAAAGATCCAGAGTATCAGTATGTAAGACCAGATAACTTTCTTACGCTTATTGCTCCTATATTTGCATCTGTCTTTCTACCATTTTTTCAAATTCTAAGATTTACCTTAATCCCTATTATCTATGTATTTACTGGAAAAAAGTTTCGCGAATATATTTTCACTCATTTTTCGACACTTGTATTTGATCTCAAGTATAAGAGACAAATCAAAAGTTCAAACGATATTAGACAAATGGTTCGCAACGATCTCATGTGTAGTCTAACAACACTATCGGTGATCTACTTGGTCTACGTCGAGCTAATTCCATTCAAACTTATACCAATGTGGTTTGGAATGGTTTTCACAGCATCTCTGCTCAATATGTATCGAGCAAAATTTAATCATGTTTATAATAATAAGAACAGAGGACCACTTTCTTGGGAAGATCATCTTCTAGACTGCATTACAGTAGACAAAGGAATTTTCACAGAAATTTGGTCACCAGTTGGACTTCGATATCACACCCTCCACCACGTGATGCAAGAGATACCATTTCACAATCTTAAGAAAGCACATCAGCATCTCATGCGCAATCTTCCTAATGATCATATTTATCGACAAACTGTCGTTCCAAACTTTATTGGAGCATTGAAGAGAAGGAATGCCGTCGCAGTATAATTTAAAAACGAGCGAAGATAAGGTATTCTTTCTTGTGCGACGATAATTGCATTTCGATAACTTCACGCGCTCCAAAGTCGATAAATAATTTCTTGTATTCACCCATTTTTTGCAAATGAAACTCATTAACGATTTTAATCGAAAAGAGAATCGCTCGAATATCGTGAGAGTGCTTCTTAGTAAGTCTAAGAACTTCTTTAAGGGCCTGCTTTGGATTCAAGTTTAAATCAACAGTGATTAACTGAACCGCCTCATCCGGTAGCTTTTCTTGTGATAAGTCTTGAACTGGAATTTGAAGATGCTTAAAGTTTGGATTGCTCGCACAACTTTTATCCATTAAAGCTGGATCAATACCAACCACTCGAGCTCCCTTATCGAGAAGATAAGAAGTTACACCTCCAGGAGAGCAACCATATTCAATTACAAGGTCTTTAAAGTTAAGATTTAAATTAAAAATTTTGTCTGCTTCTGCAATCTGTAAGTAAGCACGAGACGGAGCAGTTGGGGGGAGAAGAATCTCAGTATTTCCATTTGGATATGGATTTGTTGAGTTTGTCGTGTATGACAAACCAATCCAAAATTTTCCAGGAGTCATTTCAATAACATTAACGATATAGTCACGCGCCTTGGCACGATGATTTAACTGTTTAAAGTTTGAAACTAAACTCTCCTCACCTAATAAAGAGAATGGCTGACCTTTAATATTAAAGTAGTGAATGCAAAACTTATCACCATCAAGAAGATCGATGACCTCCTTAACCGAACTAACCAGACTGCTTTCATCAGCTTTTAAAAGATGAATTCCTGAGCGTAATGCGAAGACGGGCGACTTTTCGGCGAGTATTCTCTCATCAATCTTAGCCCCCTTGTTTTTGAATGTAACAAGACCCTTTCCACTAAAACTTAGGGTGAGTTCTGGAAAATAGAGACGAATCTCCTCTTTTAAAAGGGATTCATTACCAATAACTGTAGTACAAAATATAAATTGATCGTTCATATCGAACTTTCTAACACAATCGCATCAAGTTAAAAAGTAAAACACTCCACTAAATTAAAAACACTTAGATTCTAAGTAGATTTTCCGATATGTCAGCTAGTCTCAGGAGATCTCATGAAATTAGTTGGTCCATTATTTATCGTCTTTTTAGTTTTGATTCTAAGCTCATGCGCAGGACCAAAGTCATCATCAAGTGCCAAGTTTAACTTGAGTTTTTTAAACTCTGACTATGATGCTGGTGGCTTAATGGTTTTTGGAAATAATAAAACTACAAATCAGTACTTTGGAAAGAATATCACGGCCGGAGTAAGTGAATTTGAACTTGGAAATGGACAATGGGACTTCATCGCAATCGCTTGGGCATCGGCATCAAATCCGATGGAGGGAAGTACAAAGTGTGCAAAGGTTGAGGGTCAAAATTTATCAGGAGAGGAAGTCACCGTTAACCTTGTGATGAGTGAAGATGAGTGTGAAAGAAATAGTGTCTTTGGAAAAAAAGTTTCATTTGAAAGTAATTTTCAAATAGCCCCACTGACAATTTTAAATTGCTCAAATCTTGATGCTGGAAGTGACCCTGACCTTAGTGACATCACTAAGAAATGTGTGCTGGGTGGTGCAAAATCAATGAAAGTTAAAATTTTAGAATTTGAAGAGAGCGGTACAATTAGTGCTGCGAATGCTTTAACATCTCGCTGCCTAGATTTTTCATCATCTCCTCAGCTAGCAACGGCCATTAAGCTTCCACTCTTTAATGATCCTGTTTCTCCTCTACAAATAGCTTATGAATCATATACAGGTGCGGGATGTACAGGGACGAAAGAAGTATTAAACTCAAAAGCACATTTTAAAACAAGGCTTAAGTACACAGCAGTAAATCAAATCAACTATATTTTTGCACAGATTAATTATTGTCAGGATGAGAGAAATACACAGAGTGTACTTCTAAACTTTCTCTCTGTATCAGGACAATATATTATCTGTTCTAAGGCACAGTTCATTGAGGCCTTTACTTCACCTAATAATTCAAACTCCTATATTCTTGGTAAAAACTTAGACTTTGAAAGCGAAGAGATGACTCAACATACATTATCCATTGCAACTGGTGGAGCCCTCTTTGGACTAGGTCACACGATTACAAACTTTACTCTAACTTCGACTGGAGCAATTGATAACCAAGCACTTTTTAGTACTGTTGATGGAGAAATTAGAGCTCTCAATATCAATGGAGTTATCGCTGATTATGATTTCACAAGCGTCACTAATTCTGCAGCGGCAATATTGATTGGCTCGACAACAGCAAACGCAAACCTCGAAAAGATTTCAATTTCTAATTCAAGCTTAGATCTTGATGTATCTGTCGACATGAATTCAATTGGTTTTCTATGTGGAAATTGCCAAGCTCAGTCGACGATCGAAGATATCATAATCATTGGCGCTACAATAAATTTGACTTCGATATCATCACCGACTCTTACAGGAGTAGGCATGGTCGCGGGATATTTTTCAGGAAACTTAATCAATGGACTTCTTTCAAACTCTAGCATAACTTCTGACTCTGGTTTTTCAACGCTATCAAAGATCGGAGGAGCAATTGGCTTTAATTCTAGTAATAGTTATATTACAGACATTCACGCCACAAATGTCTCGCTTACTCTAAATAGCAATTCCCAATCCGTTGGCGGGCTCATCGGTTTTGGCTCTGAGCTTAATACATTTAAAAGAATCTACGTCGATGGCTCTATCAGTATTCCAGTAAGTACAACTCAACCAGATATTGGTGGCGTTGTCGGAAAGATTACTTCGGGAGGCTCACCGATAATTAGTTCGATTAGTTCAAAAGTTACAATTAATGGGGATGCAATGCCAACAGGAGGTATTGTTGGCACAGATCTATCAACTGGCTCAATTTATACTTTTGTTTATGCTGATACAAATATCACTGCAAAGGGAACATGTGGTGGGATCGTCGGTAATGCTCAAGGAGTCACATCAATAAGTTATGCTCGGACGAAAGGAATTATTAATTGTCCAGATTCAAGTGTTGGAGGGATAATTGCTTCCACAGTGTCGACAGCATTAAATTCTGTTCACTCGAAATCAGATTTATCTAATTCCTCAACTGCGGGAAGTGGTGGTTTAGTCGGGCAATCCTCATTAGGCGTCGCTATAACTGATGCCATCTTCTCAGGAGAAGTTTCATTTTTTGATACGATAAACAATGGAACTCTTATTGGCAAAGTAACAGGAGCATCCAGCTTTACAAGAACCCTAAGCCTTTTTGATAATTCGACTAACAATGATTCAATCGTTGGCTCTTCATCATCTGGACAAATATCTTCAACAGACTGCTATGAACTTAATAAAGGTAGTGCTCCCCTTGTCGCAACCTGTACTCAACAAGTTCTCCAAATGTCACTACTTAATAATTTCTATTTGACATCTCCATCTGAAAATCTCTGGAATACTAGCTCAAACCTGATTGCTCAGTTGCAATCTGATTTAGTTCAAGAACTGTTTCCGGACGAAATTGGAGCAAAGATCAAACCATTCTCAATTACAGGCACTGCAAGATGGAATGCTATTGCAAAAATAATCGACATTGATCCGACTTCACTATTTACTTACGGACATTTTAAGCTTGAAAATAATATTGATTTTGGAAATGATCCAGCATTATTTCATCAATGGGATACACTTAAAGGGAGCTTTAGAGGAAATGATAAAACGATAAGTGGAATCACATTTGATTCGAGCTTTGACGGAAGTGGTATTTTTGGAAATATTTATGAGGGTACTATTATCGAAGATGGAAAAAAGAAATTATATCTTAATAATATACATTTTACTTCAACAGACTCTGTAGGACCGATGGGAATTCTTGCTGCTCAAGTCAGTATTACGGCCGGCGAAGTCACTATTTCAGATATTGAGGTGAGTAACTCAAGTGTTCTCAATGATTCTCCAAATGCTGGAACAGGAGTTATTGGAGATCTCACGATGGATGGAACGAGTGATATTTTAATAAGCAAATTAAAAATTACAAACTCATCTTTTAAATCAACGGGGACAGACTACGCAGGAGCCGTTGTTGGTAATTTTAATAGTTCACTTTCCTCCCCTACAAATTATCAAATTCAAGATATTTTTGTTGATTCGACATCTTTAGTTGAGGCCTTATCTAATAACTTTGTTGGTGGCATCATTGGTTCAGCTCAAAACCTAAAATCTTTTGGCCTGATAAGTGAGGCGCAAGTTAAGGGATTAGAGAATGTGGGCGGAGCAATCGGAAGACTAAATGGCAACTCGCAAGTCGTAAGCTCAATGAGTGGACAAAATATTGTCTCGGCCGGATCAGCAGTTGGAGGAATAGTAGGAAATTGTACAACAGGTAGTGTTGTAACATCTTATACAACTTCAACACAAAATAGTGGGGCCACAAATATTGCACCGGGCGGATGTGGTATTATTAGCTCATATTCAGTGTCATCAGGGCAAATTTACAATTCAGGAAGTACACTTTCAGCTTCAACAATTTTGGAGCTTAAAAGTGATCCTACAATCTTTCGATCAAATCTTAATGATTCTACATTTGCTTTCTATTATGGATTCGGGGACATTCCTCGACTGAGAATCGAGGATTCAATTAAAGAATAGCCTACTTCTCACTTGATGTTTGAAGATAACGTTCAATACCGACAGCAGCAATAAGTTTCAATTGAGTTTCAAGCCAATTGATATGATCTTCTTCAGTGTCTTTTAGAAGTTGAAGAACTATTTCTCTCGTTCCAAAGTCATTTTCTTTTTCACAAGTAGCAATAACTTCTTTTAAAAGTTTACAATTATCATATTCATATCCAAGTTCAACTTGGATCATTTCTTTCACGTCTGTTGTTAGCTTGTACGGAGCACGTGTACCGAGTTCAGGCATTCCCTCGAGAAATAAAATTCTCTCAATCAGAAGTGCAGCATGAGTAGTCTCGTCAGTCATTTCGTGACTAATTCTTTCAAATAACTTAGTTAATCCGTAATCCTGATAAATACGAGAGTGTAAAAAATAGATATCCATAGCTGTTAGCTCTTGTGTGAGCAGTTGATTTAGCTTAGAAATAATTACTATATTACCTTTCATATTCTTTCCTCTATTTGTTTAAGGATATTATACTTAACTCATTCTTAATATCAATGATTTTAAGCTCTAACCCTATTTAAAAACTCTGACATCGAGCTAATTTCAACAAAAGTTGTCTTATCAACTTTGTCTTCTGAAACAACTTCGTGTACCCAAGGTTGTTCACAAGGAATGTAGATGGCCTTACCACCAACAGTAATAACAGGTAGTATATCAGACTTAAGAGAATTACCAATCATAAGGAATTCGCTAGGGTCTACACCTAGACTATTGATAATTTTAGAATATGTCTGTGGCTTCTTGTCATTCACAACATGAATCGAATCAAAAAAATCACCAACACCACTTCGAGCGACCTTACTTTCTTGATCAAGTAGGTCTCCCTTCGTAATACAGATTACCTTGTAACGTTGTGATAAATATTCAAGTGTCTCCGGAACATCCCGATAAAGATCAATTTTATAAGAGAGAATTTCTTTACCCATAATAATTAGCTTTTGAATATCTTCACCAGCAATTTGATAATTAGTTAGCTCTAAGGCCGTCTCAATCATCGCCAGCATAAAGCCCTTAGCTCCGTAACCGAATAAGTGAAGATTTTTCACTTCATTATCATAGAGGGCTTTTTGGACATCCTTTGGGCCAAGGTACTTCTCTAGAATCTGCTCGAACTTAGCCTCTGCACTTCTAAAAAATGGCTCATTCACCCAAAGAGTATCATCAGCATCAAAAGCTATCACTTTAATATTTTCTAGTAACATTACTTATCTTCCCTCGGGACATACCAACACTTTGGACGTATTCCCAATTCATCATTTTCATAAACAGTACAATTTCCTTGATTGTAAAGTTTCATATCGTTTAATTCTGTGTATTTCTTATGACAAAGAGATCCTGAAAATACTGTATCAATACGACATTGTTCACTTGGATATCCATTAAATAAGATGAGACGTCTGATATAAGGGTCAGGAGTATCAAATTGAGGAACTTCTTTTAAGTCGGAAAGCTTTGCAATTGTTCTTGCAAGAGATTCGATTGCTTTTGATGTACGTAGACATACTTTAAAATCATGACTTTGATTTTCATGGGCCTCACGACATTTTGCAAGCGCATATGAATCGATATCGCCAATTTTTGTAATATCAATATTTTCTGATGCCATTAATTTCTTAAAACATTTAGATGTCGAAAAGTAATCAGCTTGACCTTCCGAGCTTGCATCATTACGAGGTTTATAAGTTGGGGCTCCACCTATTAAGTGTCCGACCTCATGGCAAAGAACGAGTAGTAGGCCATCATCAGTTAGAGGCTCAAAGCGGGCAAGCCCACCGTAAACGATCATTTCAAAGTCACCATTTCGTCTTCTTGTTGCAGCATTAATTTCAGAGCTTTCCCACTCACGATAAACATTGAAGTTCAAAGCTCCGTAAGATTTAAAAATATCCTGATAAGAGATAACAACCTTGTCGATAAGTTCGTTAAATTTCATCTGTGTGATTAGTTGGTTTTTCTCATTGTTTAAGGGAGCTTTAATTCTAGACTTCGGTAAAATATTTGCCAAACAATGGAATTGAATAAGTATAATGACGATTATTTTCATGAAATAGAAATAACATAGAAGCTATAAGATGTTAACTATTTATCATATCCACCTTGTATGCACTTATTTAAAACTCTTCTAAGCTCATGAATTTTAATAGGCTTTTCGACAAAATCTTTCATGCCGTAGTCAAAGCACTTGTCCCGATCCTCTTTAAAAACATTCGCCGTCATTGCAACGATAGGTGTGTTTTTATTTATATCTTCACTTAGGATAACACGTGTTGCCTCGTAGCCATCGACTTCAGGCATTTGAATATCCATAAAAATCAGATCAAATTCACACTCTCGAGATAATTTAACTGCTTCGTGTCCGTCATTTGCAATTTTCACCTTGATATCAAACTTATTCATTAAGGATGTAATTACTTTCTGATTTATTTGGTTATCTTCGGCCACTAAAATTTGCAAAAACTTATAAGCTTCTTTATCTGCACTAAAATCTTTTTCAAATTTCTCATCAATACTTAATAGCTCGTCAACAGAGAGTTCAAGCAAAAAAGTTGTTCCAATATTACTTTGGCTAGAAACCGTAATATTTCCACCGAGTAAACTTGCAAGTTTTTGACATATAACTAAACCAAGTCCCGTCCCACCAAACTTTCTGGTAATCGAGCTATCCGCTTGAGTAAAAGGATTAAAGAGTGAGGCCATCGCTTCTTCATTCATTCCTATTCCAGTATCTTTAACAGTCAAGCAAAGTGTTCGCTGTGTTCCGCCAAGGTCTTTACACGAAACCTGAACGAGCACAAGTCCTCTTTCCGTAAACTTTATCGCGTTACTTAAAAGATTCGTTAAGATTTGGGAAAAGCGCACAGGGTCACTCTTAATGAACTTTGGACAACTTGGCTCAATAAACAACTTAAGATCGATTCCTTTCTCATTGGCCTTCGTTCGAAACAAAGCAAATGTATTTTCAAGATTCTTTCTTAAATCGAAACCAACAACTTCAACCGACATTTTCCCTGCTTCAATTTTTGAAAAGTCCAAGATGTCGTTAATGATCGTATAAAGATTTTCAGAAGCTATTTTTATAATATCTAAACTATTTCTTTGCTTTTCGCTTAACTGATCATCGTCAATAACATCAATCATACCAAGTATTCCATTTAGAGGTGTCCTGATTTCATGACTCATATTCGCAAGAAACTCTGACTTATACTTAGAAATTTGCTCTATCTTTAAATTTGATTCTCTAAGTTCATCATTTGTTGTCTTTAGAGCGAGAGTTTTAACTTTTACTTCCTGAGCAATCTTCTCCGTTTGGCCACTTATGATAAGTAAGATAATCCCAAGAAAACTTGAAAAGAGTAGCGAAGAAGTTAGTAGTAACCATACCCCCCAGTTCTTATTCTTTGTCGCATAGGCTAAGGTTCTAAACGATCGAAATGTCCAATTCTTAGTTCCGATATTAAAGCGATATGTATTTTCAAGCAGTACATCTTTCTTAAGGTCAAGTTCATTGGAAAACGACTTAACGACAAAGTCGGAATCATCACTTCCAGTCTCATCTTGAATCAAGGTATATTCAATTCCCTCGAGGTTAATAGAGTTAAGAGCTGAGCTTAAAATATCTCTAACTTTAAAGACACCATTAACATAGCCAATAAACTCAAGACTTGATTTATAAAATACGGGTACAAATAAAATAATCGCAGGAACTCTTTCCTTGTCTTGGACAAGTTTTATCATTTGAGTCGAAACGATTTGATTATTTCTCTTTGAAAACTCCAGCGTATCTAATCTTTTTTCATCTGAACCAAGGTTATAACCTAATACGACTTCATTTCCCTGATATGGTTCGGCATAAGCTACTGGGTAATAGACGTCTCGCTCAACGTCTTTAATTAACTTTCCTCCAACTCTTTGAGTGAAAGAAATATCACGTCCATAAAGTAGACTAAGATCTTTTTCAACTTTCAATCTCTCTTTATCACTTACAACAGGAACCCACTCCAGCGCCTGGATTCCCTTTTCTTTTTTTAAGAAGAAGCGTGTGAAATCACTGAAGTCATCTCTCGTCACATTATCCGAACTTTCATAAAATGCTTTAACTGCCATTAGTACATCAGTGTAACGACTCACCGATGAACGAATTGCTCGTTCGACTTCAAATGACTTCGCACTAAAGTCTTTTTGAGCAAGCTCAAGGGCTGACTGGGATGAGCGAATATAGATAAGAATTGAAATTGCAAAAGAAATAAAGAGAGGAATCGAAACCGCAAAAAATCGAGAGCGATTTGTTTTAAAATTTCTAAAATAAAGAAGAATAATTGGAGTTATGGTAAGAACACCTAAAGTATCGCCTGCCCACCATGTAAACCAATTCGTCGTGAAATCATCAAGGCCTATAAACCCTAGTCCAAAAAGAGCAAAAGTTCCAAAACTTGCACTCAAAATACAACCGAGAAATCCTCCAAGTACAACAATCCCAACAATCTCTCGAAGGTTGAGCAGTTCTTTAACCTTGATTCTCATTAATGAGAGAAGTGTCGTTGCAATTATTGGATGAGCAACTGAGCCAAGACCAATAAAAACGGGGAGAAGTATTTGAGATACATTAAAACGAGTTTGACCAATGAGTATAGTGGCAATATTAACCATGAAAGAGCCAAGAAAAATCCCTGGGGTTACTCTGGTTCCATACTGAATCGTAAATGCAAGTGCCAATCCCGCTGCCGGCCAAACGGCAGTGGCATAGCCAGGGGGAATGGCCAAAAGAACAGCAAGTCTACCCAAGACAAAATAAAGACACGCAACAGCAAAGTTGAGAATTAGAAAATTTCTAAGATTATTTTCGTTTAGAGACCGCAAATTTCATCCAATTTGTACATAATATTTTGTTTACGATTCGGTATCTAGAATCAATAACTTAAGACTATAAGCCGTACTTAGCGATAATTCTGATTTTTTTTGAAAATAGGCTAAATTTTGTCTTACTTTAGTAACGCATTTGCCTAAGAAAAATCTCTTAACCATTCATAATTAAAGGTCTATACTTACTTATATTTCAATTTATTTAAATATTAATTCACAAGGGGAAACAGACCTATGTCTTTACGTTTTTACTTAAATTCTTCAGTGATGAAGAAACAGGTAATGGGGATTACTGGACTTATGTTGTGTGGTTTTTTACTTTCACACTTAGCTGGGAATTGTCTCATTTATGTTGGATCAGATGCATTTAACAAGTATGCACATGCTCTTATTACTAACCCATTGATCTATGTTGCCGAAGTTATCTTGGCCTCGATCTTCTTAACTCACATTGGACTTGCATTAAAGCTTACAATTGAAAACAAAGCGGCAAGACCACAGAATTACTACATTAAGCAAAAGACAGGAAGAGGAGCGACTTTCGCTTCTTCAACGATGCCATACACAGGTATTATCATTCTTGTTTTCTTAGTTTTTCACCTTATCAACTTTAAATTTGGACCAGTATACACTGCAACTGTTGGTGGTATTGAAATGAGAGATCTTTATAAGACTGTTGTTGAATATTTTCTATCTCCAGTTAACGTTGCTTGGTATATTTTTTGTATGATCGCTCTTGGGATTCACGTTAGTCACGGCTTCTGGTCAGCGTTTCAATCAATTGGTTTTAATCATCCAAAATATAACTGTTTAATTAAGTTTGCATCAAAGGCATTTGGCGTGCTTGTAACAATTGGTTACTCTGCCCTACCAATCTTTTGCCACCTTCAAGGAGTTAAATAATGACTGACATTAAAAAACTTGATGGTAAAGTTCCTCAAGGTGAAATAAGAACTCTATGGGATAATCACCGTTTCAATATGAAACTTGTTAACCCTGCAAATAAGAGAAAATTTGAAGTAATCGTTGTTGGTTCAGGTCTTGCTGGAGCATCTGCTTCTGCTACTCTTGCCGAACTTGGTTACAAAGTTTCTTGTTTTTGCATTCAAGATTCTCCAAGGAGAGCTCACTCAATTGCAGCTCAAGGTGGTGTTAATGCTGCTAAGAACTACCCAAATGACGGTGACTCAGTATGGAGACTTTTCTACGACACTGTAAAAGGTGGAGATTACCGTGCGCGAGAAGCAAACGTTTATCGTCTTGCTCAAGTTTCAAATAACATTATCGATCAGTGTGCTGCTCAAGGTGTTCCATTTGCTCGTGAGTACGGTGGTACACTTTCTAACCGTTCATTCGGTGGAGCTCAGGTTTCAAGAACTTTCTACGCAAGAGGACAAACTGGTCAACAGTTACTTCTTGGTGCTTACTCAGCTCTTCAAAAAGAAGTTGGTAAGGGTAAAGTTAAAATGTATACGAGAAGAGAGATGGTTGAGCTCGTTACTGTTGAAGGTAAAGCTCGTGGAATCATCACAAGAAATATTATCACTGGTGAATTTGAAAAATTCTCAGCTGATGCTGTTCTTCTTTGTACAGGTGGTTATGGAAACGTTTTCTTTCTTTCAACTAACGCTATGGCATCAAATGGTTCAGCAGCGTGGAAGGCTTATAAGAAAGGTGCGATGTTTGCAAACCCTTGCTACACACAAATTCACCCAACATGTATTCCAGTTCACGGAGACTTCCAGTCAAAGCTTACGCTTATGTCTGAGTCTCTAAGAAATGATGGACGTGTTTGGGTTCCAAAAGCTCAAGGAGACAAGAGATCCCCTAGTGAAATTCCAGAAAGTGAAAGAGATTACTACTTAGAGAGAAAGTATCCTTCATTTGGTAACCTTGTTCCTCGTGACGTTGCTTCAAGAAATGCAAAAGAAGCTGTTGATGATGGAAAAGGTGTTGGAGCAACTGGTGTAGCTGTTTATCTTGATTTCGCAGCTGCGATTGAAAGAGATGGGGAACCAGCAATTAAAGAAAGATACGGTAACCTCTTTGATATGTACGAGAGAATTACTGATGACAACCCATACAAAACTCCAATGAGAATTTATCCAGCAGTTCACTACACAATGGGTGGTCTATGGGTAGATTATAACCTTATGACAACAGTACCGGGATGTTTTGCACTTGGTGAAGCAAACTTCTCTGATCACGGGGCGAACAGACTTGGAG
This sequence comes from uncultured Bacteriovorax sp., assembly GCA_964593545.1. Classification (GTDB taxonomy): domain Bacteria; phylum Bdellovibrionota; class Bacteriovoracia; order Bacteriovoracales; family Bacteriovoracaceae; genus Halobacteriovorax_A. The sequence goes on from CAZQJK010000001.1 coordinate 23,971, forward strand.
CTTCTGCTCTAATGCAAGGTCTTGCTGATGGATACTTTGTTATTCCATACACTCTTGGAAACTACTTTGTTGAAGAAAAAATGATGGGTAAGAAAGTTGATACAACACACCCAGAATTTGATAAGGCACTAACTGCATCTAAAGAGAGATTTTCAAAACTTCTTTCGATCAATGGAACAAGATCAGTTGATACATTCCACAGAGAGCTTGGTCACATCATGTGGGAATATGTTGGGATGGCAAGAACTGAAGAAGGCCTAAAGAAAGCAATTGCTGCAATTAAGAACCTTCGTTCTGAATTTTGGAAAGATGTAAAAGTTACTGGTACTGCAGAAGGAATTAACGTTGAGCTTGAAAAAGCAAACCGCGTTGCTGACTTTATAGAACTTGGTGAACTAATGGCCAGAGATGCTCTAATGAGACCAGAATCATGTGGTGGTCACTTTAGAATTGAGTCACAAACCGATGAAAACGAAGCAAAGAGAAACGATGATGATTTCTGTCACGTTGCTGCTTGGGAATGGACTGGTGACAATGCAGAGCCAATTAGAAATATTGAAGAGCTACAGTTTACAAATGTTGCTTTAACTCAAAGATCTTACAAGTAAGAGGTAGAAAATGGGAAGTACTCACGCAAAAGGTTTAACGCTTCACCTAAAGGTATGGCGTCAAAAAAATAATAAAGAAAAAGGAAGAATGGAAGATTATACAATTGAAGATGTATCAACAGATGCATCTTTTCTTGAAATGCTTGACGTTCTAAATGAGCAATTAGTTGCTAAGGGTGTTGATCCAGTAGCTTTTGATCACGATTGTAGAGAAGGTATCTGCGGGATGTGTTCTTTAATGATTAATGGTCAAGCACATGGACCAGAATCAGAAACAACGACTTGTCAGCTTCACATGAGAAAGTTTCATGACGGAGACACAATTGTAGTTGAACCATGGAGAGCAAAAGCATTCCCGGTTCATAAAGACCTTATGGTTGATAGAACAGCACTTGATGACATCATCGCAGCTGGTGGTTTCGTTTCTGTAAATACAGGAAATGCACAAGATGCTAACTCAATCTTAGTTTCAAAAGAAAATGCAGACCTTGCAATGGATGCAGCTTCTTGTATCGGTTGTGGTGCATGTGTAGCTTCATGTAAGAACGCTTCTGCTATGCTCTTTGTATCTGCGAAAGTTTCTCAACTTGCTCTTTTACCACAAGGTAAAGAGGAAGCGGCTCAACGTGTTCAAAATATGGTTAAGAAGATGGACGATCTAGGATTTGGTAACTGTACTAACGAAGCTGAATGTGAAGCATCATGCCCGAAGGGAATTGATATTTCGAATATCGCTCGAATGAACAGAGAATTCTTAAAAGCGGCAGTAACGTCAAAAACGAAGCCAACTGTTTAATATTTTTTACAAAAAAATGACATAAAAAGGGCCTAACATACTACTTGTTAGGCCTTTTTTCATGCTATGCTTTTCCAATGAAACTACTACTCACACTCCTTCTCTCTCTTCAAATACTTGCACTTAACCCAGGCGACAATGCTCCAGACTTCACCCTTCTTGGCGATCTTGGAAAACCCGTATCATTAAAAGATTTTCGCGGTAAAAAAGTTATTCTCGAATGGTATAACCATGGCTGTCCCTTTGTTCGAAAACACTATGACTCGAGTAATATGCAAGAGACGCAAAAGCTTGCAAAAGAAAAAGGTTTTGTGTGGCTCTCAATTAATTCTTCAAATATTGATAAGCAGGGATATCTCCCCGATGCGGCATTTGCTCATGATCGATTAAAATACGAGAAGTCCAACGCCCAAGCAATGCTCATTGATACTGATGGAAAAGTTGGAAGGCTTTACAACGCTAAGACAACACCAGAAATTTTCATCATCTCAGATGCCGGTAAGATTCTCTATATGGGAGCTATTGATAGTATAGCAAGCGCAGACAAGGATGATATCAAAAATGCACAAAACTATGCAAAGAGTGCTATCAATGACTTGTCACTTGGTGCTCAGGTAGGCACAAGGAAAACTAAACCTTATGGATGTTCAATAAAGTACTAATATGTTTATCTACTCGACGACAACAGAATCATTTTTAAAGAAAGTAAAAAAATTTGCTAAGGATATTATAGTAAACGAAACCTCTCTTCAGTTTTCAGGAAAGAGAGTTCTATATAATCGTACATACTACCCTCTTCACTTTGTTTGCTTTGAAAACGAGAGGACATTAGGTTTCTATGACCCAACAATTTATCAAATAGCTTTAAATAAAAATCTCATGTTTAAAATTGATGATGATATTATCAAGAACGTACTTAGACATGAAATTGCACATTTCCTTTGTCATCTATTTCATGGCAACGATATCAAGGCCCATGGGCATGAATTTAAAGAGATATTCTCGCGCTATCAATGGGATCCCAGTTTTTCGAAGTCCCAAATAATGCTCGATGAAGTTAGGCCAGAGCTTGAAAAAGATCAAAAGATTCTTGAAAAAGTTAATAAGCTTTTAAAACTCTCTCAATCGTCAAATGAGCACGAAGCAAATCTTGCAACGATAAAAGCAAATGATCTCATCACTAAGTATAATCTTGAATCAAACCTATATCACGGTGATTCAAAGGAATCTGACGATACTTATGTTTTAAGAGTTGCAAGCTTCACAAGAAAGAACTCCCTTCATGATGGGCTCTATGAAGTCTTACAAAGTTTTCAAGTCTACCCTATTTTTAATCAAGGGCGAGGTGGCGGATATCTTGAAGTTGTTGGTACAAAAGTAAATGTGACAGTTGCTGAATATATGGCAAATTATCTCACGATCTCACTTGATGTCATCTGGAAGAATTTAAAAAAAGAGAATCCAAAGTTAAAAGGAATCGTGGCCAAGAACTCATTTACCCGTGCATTTTGTGCGACAATTTCTAAGAACCTCAAGGAACATATTCAAGAAACTACGAGCTCGAAAGAATTGGCCTTATCAAAAGGAGATTTAGCCCTGCATGTAAATCGTGTCTATCCTAACATACGCTTAAGTTATTCTACTGCTCGAAAAAATGATGACATGGCATCGAAAATTGGACGTGCCTTGGGAGAAAGGTTTCAATTTAAAAAAGGTCTTGATAAAGGAAAATCCCAAAAACTCCTAAGATAACCTCGACAAAAACAATCAGACATTCGATATAATAGGAATTGTTTTCTTCTCTATAAATATGAGGAAAAATTATAAATTTTTTATATAATAGTATCAATGAATAACAAGAAACAAAAAGTAGATCAATTAATCACAAATTGTACAATGGTCTTTAAAAGTTACCTTTACGAGGTAATTGTATCAAAGAATAAAGCAAACCTATGGCATTTTAGTGCAAGTAAAAATGATAAGAAGTATGTTGTCTACTGCGCCCCAGACATTACTAAAGTTCGTGGTATTATCAAAGTAGCGCTAAAGAAAATTCCAGGAGATTCTAAACTTGTTGTAATCTGTAATGGCTATGAAGATGAAGATTCTAAGCAGGCAGAAGACCATAACTACTCAATTCTAACTATTAGTACAATAAAACAATACGGGACTTCAATGATCGAGGCCAGAACAGAGGCTTAAACCTGCTTCTTATCTGCTCCAAATACCCACTTATGTTGTTGGCCAATGACACGAAATAAATTTCCGTACTTTTCATTCATTGAAAGAATATTTTGAAATCTTTCCATTGGAAATTCTTCATCTGGCTCGTAACAAGGAGTTAGTACCCACGGGAAGTTCATATTATCACTTTGTGCCAGAACTTCATTATAGGCATCATAAGTCGCTTTAAAGTCTCTCTCATCAGCGATGACTGCCTTGATTTGAAATTTGCCAGCGTACTGCTTATTTAAAGTTACGATATTTGAAACTCTTGTCTTCACACCAGTTGAAGGTGTTTTAAAATCAAAGCTTATAAAATCGATCAGATCAAAAATGGAATGAACAACTCTTGTTCCGGCCGCCTCAATATTTACGAAAAAACCTTTTTCTTTAAGGAAGCCTGCAAGTTCTAAAACTTGGGGTTCATGCTTAGGATGAAGAGGGTCTCCTCCAGTTATTGAAACACGCTTAATTTTTAAATGATAAGTTTCTTCTTGTAATTTATCCCAAATATCCTCAAGAGATAACATTTCTCCAGAAAAATCCCATGTATCCATTGAATCACAATTAATACAACCAATCGCACAGCCCTGAAAGCGCACAAAAACTTGCGGGGTTCCAAGATGAACACCTTCCCCTTCTGTGGCACGATAAATGGAATTAATTAGATATTTCTTCTGCATAGGCCTAGATATAGCATAAGTTCTTCACTTATCATATACTTTAGGTAAGAGATACATAGTAACAAGCCTATAAACACAGGGATCTCATGAAGAAAAATGAAGATATTAGAGAAATAGATGTCGATAAAATCGACTTAGAGCGCTTAAAGACTCAAGTGGCCGCTCTTCCGTCAATACTCCAGTATGCCCATGACCGTGGCTCGGCCCTTGTTAATCCAGAAGATATTGGTAAACAAAAATCCCGTGCGATTTCGGCCATGCAAGATCAGACCAAGCGAGAATTTAAACAGATCGTCGATCAAATGGCACCTTTAATGGAACAGATGGAGCTTTTAAAAAAGCGCGTCTACATGTCTGAAATTATCTACCAGGCCCATATTCCGTTTGACCCTATCATCGGTCAATCTTACTTCGTTTATCACAAGGATGATGGATCAACTGTTCTTTCAATGATCTCTCCTGATGAATGGGGAAAATCCATGCCTTTTAAATCTTATGAAGGTCGTGTTAAACTTTTAAGTGATCACACATGGGAAGTTGAGGACTAATAAGTGGATATTGATAAAGTATTTAATGAAATTATCGAAAAGTTAAAACAAGATATACGACCTCACCTTCCATTAACAGCAGACGACCATCAGACACTGCATGAAAGCTGGTCATCAATAAATGAATCACAAGACTTTAAACAACTTTTTAAAATACTTTGTATTTTAGACAATACAAATTCATTAAGTCTGATCCACCAGCAAAACATAACCACAACTTTACTAAATTCTGATGATGATGAAATCACTGTACTGACTCTAGGTGTAGCAAGAAAACATATTATCGAAGCCGCTCATAAGAACTCTAATAGAGTGACAATGGACTTCCTCGAGGTTTTAAAGCAAATGCTTAGCACCAGTTCTCCTGAAACGTTAGAGTGGACATTAAGGCTAATAGAATCCCTTGGATCACAATCAATCATCCTAAAAGAAGATGTTCTAAAGTCCAAACCAGGAATGCTTGCAAATTTTAATAGTCATAAGAAAGCATCAAAACAAATAATTGAATTACTTGAAAAAAGATGGGGTGTGAAATGAGTAGAGATTTTGAATCAGAAGCCCTCTATCAAAAATTAATGGCCGCACAAAATTCGATCGAAGAGAGAATGTTTTCTCCAAATGCTGAAAAAGAAATTCAAGTGCAAATATTTCCAGACAATTCCGTATCACCTGCGAAATTTATTCCAAATAAATCGATCCCTGGAACCTTTCGAGCACACCCCGTAACAATCCGCGCCATGAGGCCTGAAATCTTTACAGGTGCCCATAATGAGCTATTCGCAGATTTGGAATATATGATAGAGTGTGACTCGTGTCATACAGGCTATGACCTACAATTTTGGAAATTCTGCCCTCATTGCGAAAAATCGATTCCAAAGGACTTACCTAAGCCCTTGAATTCTCGTTCACTGTAAATCTTTGTAAGAAAAATACCTTTTACTAACACATGTAAAGTTCTGTAAATTCATTTGCAACACACAAACAACAACTTAAGCTTTAAATTTTAATACAAGGATGAATTAAAAATTAGAGCGAGACATGACAACAGGAGTGGATAGTATGACAAGAGCAAACTCTTATCTGTCCGAGGCACAAATTAAAAACCTTAAGGACAAGCTACTTGCTGACAAAGAAAGAATCCTTAATAAGAATTCTTCTAAAGATCAGTACTGTATGGACAAGAATGAACTTTTCGACCCAGTCGATGAGGCTTCGATCAACGCACAAACTTCCCAAGAAATCAGATTCAAAAACAGAGAGAATTTCTATCTTAAGAAAATCAATAAGACACTTTTAAAAATTGACCGTAGTGAGTTTGGTCTTTGTGATGATTGTGATGCTGAAATTGGTTACGATAGATTAAATGCTCGCCCAACAGCAGAGCTTTGTATCAACTGTAAAGAAGAAGCTGAACAAGAAGAGAATAGTAATTTCTTTAAAAAGAAATCAAAATCTCTTGGAAAAACAATTCAAGAATTAGGTAAAAGATAAAAAAGGCTTCCTTATGGAAGCCTTTTTTTTTATTTAAGCGTCTTAATTTTAATTGTATTTGTTTCGTCAAGAACGGCCTTGAAGTGAATTCTAAAAGCTCCGAAATTAATCTTATCAGTCATTTTTCCTGAATTGATTCTAACTTCTTTTTGAACTTGGTAATCAAAGTTACCAACAACTTCATTACCTTCATTTAAAGATGTAATCTCTTCTTCACTTAGAAGGTCTTCAATTTTAATCTGTAGTTCAACATCTTGCTTTGAAGAATTACCTAGTTCGATATCTGCAATTTTCTTATATACACCATCACGGTATGAAATCATTTTTACAAGCTCTGGCTGTACTTCAACTTCTTTTAATTCCTTATTTAAAGAAACAACCTGAAAGCTAAACGCACTATATGGTTGAATCTCAGAGAACTTTGCACTCTCTCCTTCCATTGCACAACTTAAAAAGTTAACAGAGATTTTAAAAGCTGCGACATCGTTGGCAACATTTACTGACTTTAATTCTGTCTTATATGCACCAAATTTGAATCTTTGTGTATCTGCCTTTGATTTACATTGTGCTGAAGCTCCGTCACTAACCTTAACATTTGTTCCAGTGCTAGCAAGAGTCGAGAGGCATAGAAGGCTTAAAAGAATTGCTTTCATTTATATATCCTAGTTAAATAATTAATAACTACGTTATATACTGAATCTGGAAGACTTTGTTAAAAACTCATCTTTTATGAAATTTTTATATGTTGTTCATTACTTTACAGAGTAAGATAGTGCTTCTGTTAGCATCGCTTCACCAATAGGTCTTTGACGTGTAACTAAATCAACAATTCGAATAGTTTTAGAGCTTTTTAACATCGTGTGAATTTTGAATATTTCGTTACTTTCAACCTCTAAAGCTAACGAAGTTATATCTTTATAAAGAGCACTTTTAGAGCTCACTTTATAACCAAAGGCTTCAACTTCGGCGACTATATCCTCAACGCTATAACCTTCGCTAGGGGCAACGATGAGCTTGTTAAATACTACTCCATCACAAAGACCCTGGTAATTATCGGCCAGATCAAAATCAAGAATTTCAAGTTCCCCCTTATTATACTTTGCCCAAACACAGTAATTTTGTTCTGCAAAAGTAGAAACTCTAAAGACATGTCTTAAACCCATGCCTGAGCAATGAACATATGAATCAATATTTGAAATATCACTTGTCAATACACCAGTCTTTTCAAGACGAGTTATTAAAGGTGCCAAGAAATTCTTGTCCACAAGATAACTCGAATGCTCGTTAAAAGAGGAAACTTTCAAAGAATCACTTTCATCCTGTGCCCAACAAGCACCTTGTGATAGAATTTTAATATCGGCAGAATATGTGTAGACAGACCATGCCATGCAAACGAGTATCAGTATTATTTTTTTCATACTTATTTTGTCGGTTTTTAAAAACCGAACTTTATAGTCGGACAAATAATTTTTATGAATAGTGAAAAAGATTACATATTACAAGTGGTTAGAGCATTTTATAAAGTTGCGATAAATGATGTCTTTATTGGCTACCACTTTAGAAAGATAAGTAGCGAGCCTAACTCTCACCAAAAAATCGAATCAAGCCTAGGAGGCTTTGAAGATCATATCCCTAAGGTTGTCGACTTCTGGGCCTCACAGCTTATTGCTGGCCATGTGAGAGAGTTTGATAGACCAAATGTACTGAAGGTTCATGAATACCTAAAAATTAGAAAAGGAGAGCTAGGAAGATGGATTATTCTCTTTAAAGAAACCCTTTCAAAGTTTAATAAGCCCGACCAGGTCGAATTTAATCAAAACTGGCTCTTAAAAGTCGCCTTATTCGAAGCAGCATTTAGTAATTACTACTTTTCAAATAAGTAGTTTGACATATCAAACTCCCCTTCATATCGTTGACTAATATTTTTTAAATCGGGAGTTCTATGAATTTTAAATCATTCATTATATCTATCTTTGTATTAGTAAGTTTTAGTGTCAGTGCCTCAAAAATGGTTTTCCTTGTTGAAGACGCAAATGGAAAACATGTAGGACTCTCAAAAAACAATAAAGACTACACTCTCCTCGATAGCGATATGAAGTGGAATCTCTACCCTAGCATATCAAGCGATGGTCAAAGAGTTACTTTTGTAAAGGGAAGTGACCAAGACACACTGGTACTAACGGTAAAGAATCTCAATGACGGAATTGATTCCACATACACTCAAGAGAGCTTCATTTTACAACCGAAGTTTGCCAAGCAAGATTCGATGATCTTTTTTTCAATGAACTCAAAAATTGGTTATGTAAAAACAGAAGATAAGTCACAGGAAATAACTTTTATTAATGAAGATCTTCCTTCATATTTCCCAATCCCATTTCAAAGTGGTGAAGTCATCATTTATCAACGTAATGGTACAGAGAAGGAAATTGTTCTCTTTGATATTTTAAATAACGAGAAGATAGTTATTGGCAAAGGGATGTCTCCATCACTTTCAAAAGATGAGAAATTTATTGCATACACAAGTAAGCAAAATGAAAACTGGGATATTCATATCTATGACCGCTTCACAAAGAAGACCATTAAGGTAACATCCCATCAAGACCGCGACTTCTCACCATCTTTTGATGCTAGAGGAAACCTCTTATATACTTCAGATCGATTAGAAAATGGTGTTTTTTCTATCTTCACGCAATCTTATGAGTCTTGGTCCGAAGTGCTTAATCAAGAAACACTACTTATTTCTAAACCTGGGACGAGCTTCTATGCCCCACAAATTTCGGGAAATATTGAAATACAAATTGAACAACTTCCAAAACTAACTGGAGAACCACGTTCTTCATTTGGAACAATTGAATTAAATGGCAAAGTCTATGTGGCCGGCGGTCACCAAGGAGCTGAGCATACTTATCCGCCAGAGTCTTTCACGGGAAGAATGACGGCCTTCGATCTTAAAACGAAGAAGTGGTCTGATATGGCACCAAGAATAAATCCATCTCATGGTTTTCAATTGGCCGCATACAAGCATTATATTTATGCTTTTGGCGGATTTGCCTACGAGGAAACGACAAGCCCTAAATGGAAATCACTAGCAGTCGTTGAAAGATATAATACTCTTACAAATAAGTGGGAAGAAATTTCGACGATGCCAAGAAGAAGATCTTCAAATACTGTTTCTAAAATTGGTAATAAAATCTACTTAATTGGTGGTTGGGACTCGACACCAAAATTTAAAGATGATGTTGATGGAACATTCCACGATGAAATTGATGTTTATGATTTAGAGAAAAATTCGTGGAAAACACTTGAGACAAAACTTCCTCTAAAGAGAAGAGCTTTTAATTCATTTATTAGAGATGGAAAAATTCACCTCGTTGGTGGAATTTCAGAGGGAGGAAGTCATTTTGCTCTTCTTGATAACTTCACAGTGTTTAATCCTAAGACAAGTCAATTCTCTGAACTACCAAAGCTTCCATTTGCGACTTTTGCACCGGCCTCGGGAACAATTGCTGATAAAGCTTTTGTTTTTGGGGGAATGTTTAAGCTAAGTCAATGGGAATACGAATATATCCCACATATCTATGAATACGACTTCAACGAGCAAAGATGGGAGCATAGTGGAAGATACCTTAAAGAATACAAAGGTTTTTCTCAGGTTGTTAATCTTGGCCAGTGCTTAGGGATTCTTGGAGGACACAGCTATCAAGGAAATGAAGACAGACCAGTTGATACCTTCGAAAAGATTTGCCTTAAATAAAATTAAATTTACTCACAGTCCTTCTCGGACTGTGGGTTCTTTGCATCATAAACTTTTTCTACAAAACTTTTCAAGACAGGTTCTTCTCTAACATCATCAAAGAGCCAATTACGTGTATAATACTGATTGATCTTCATTGCAGCAAGGCATGCACCTTTCTTTGAGTGGTACTGAGCGACAATCATTTCGACGAGTCTTATTTTAAATCTTTTCGGTGATCCTTCAATACATCCCTCTGGGTAAGAAGAACACTTAACGCTCTTAGAAGGATCGGAAGCTGCTATTCTAACTTCTTCAATACTATTATCAAAATCGTAGGCCATAAAGAACATGTCCTGAGGAGTGTATGTCTCCTCCTTCGAACAACCGGCCATAAAAAGAAAAAGTCCTATAAAAATAAAAATTCTCATAGGACTATTCTATATTAAAAAGTAAATTTTAAAAAAAGGAAATTATGTTCTCTTATTATAACGTTTTGTTACCTTTCTTGTTGTTTTCTTAGCTGCTGGTCTTGCCGTTGTCGATGAAGAAGTTGAAGACGATTTTGTTACCTTCTTTGTAACTTTCTTCGCCACTTTACTTGTTTTCTTAGCAAAACGAGGTGTTCTCTTTGGAGTTGTATCACGACGTGCTACTTTCTTAGCGTCTTTCTTAGCAGGAACTGATCCACCTTTTGCAAAAGCATTCTTCTTGATCATAATAGAATCAATCTTAAGTGCAGTCTGCCCGATGATGGCCTCATTGATTCGACCAATTAGTGGCATATCCTTATTCGTAACAAAGTTGTAAACCTTTCCATAGGCTCCATTTCGACCAACACGTCCACTTCGGTGGACGTAGTAAACGGCTTCAAATGGAAGATCGTAGTTTAAAATCCAAGCAAGACCTTTAACATCGATCCCACGTGCGGCCATATCACTTGTAACAAGAATACCGCCTTTAGTTCTGAAGCTTTCAAAAGAGGCCTTTCTATCTTTTGCACTCATGTCTCCGTGAAGGACATGAATCTTTAAATCTTTGAAGTTATTCTTCATGAATTCATAAATTTCAACAACATTTTCTTTTTGATTTAAAAAGATAACACCACTACCCTTCGCTTCTTTCTTAAGAAATTGCTCGAGCATAACTTTCTTTTCTTGATAGTTTAACGTGATATTGAATGTATCAATCTTACTTACAAGTGCATTTGTAATTCCAACATTTACATTTTCAAAAACGTGACCAGAAAAGAAATCAGTTTTAAATGTTTCAAAGGCTTCAGCACTCGTCGCTGAATAAAGAGCTGCTTGGTATGGACCTTTAAAATGCTTTCTAATACCTTTCATATCTGTCATGAAACCCATATCAAGTAATTGATCGGCCTCATCAACGATGAAACAATCGAGACAATCAAAGTTTATCTCGCCTTTATCAAGCATCGACTTAATTCTTCCCGGTCCACCGATCAAAATATCAAAGGTTTGGTTCTTAAGAGTTTGTGAGGCCTTACCCTTATCTCCACCCATCGCAACACGAACTCGTTGTTTAATGTGATGAGATATTTTCTTTGCTTCCCCCTGTACCTGAGTCGCAAGTTCTTTAATTGGAACAACGATAACAGCACGAGGACTTCCCTTCTTAAGCTTTACTTCTTTCTCAGTCGCTTTAAGCATTTGGAAAAGCGGAAGAAGATAAGAAAGAGTCTTACCACTACCTGTTTTCGCTAATACTTGAAGACTTTTTCCTTCCACGAATGGTGGAATAGCTTGGTGTTGTACATCTGTTGGTGCTCTAAGGTGATTTTCCTCAAAATAAGATCCAAACATTTCAACATCAAGAATATCAACAAATTCCTTTGCCACTTTTAATCTCCTACAATTTCAATCAATTTCTCCACGATAATTAGCATACTTAGCGTGGCATTGATAGCTTTTAGACCACCGCGTGTAAAAAGACCAACAAAACTCTTAAGTTATTATAAATAAAGGATAAATTTATTCCCTCTACCCTAAAGTCAACCTCCTTTATATGATGTGTTATAAACAAATTTTTCATAGCAGAGAAACAAACAAAGGATTTAGGGATGAAAATGGATTTCAAGAAGATCTCGTTAGGAGTCTTAACGACTCTATGCCTAGCACAGAACGTGCTTTCATACGATATCGTAAACAGAGCAAAACTTATTGACGACAGATTTAAAACGATGGAAATGCTAAGACCTTTTGGTCATAACTTTTACCTTGATATCAACGGTGCAGTGACAACTGATGCCCTTGATCTTAAAGATGATGCAGATAAGATTGGAAAGCTTGAAGGTACTACTGATAACCAAATTAAAGAAGCAAACCAAATTTTAGAGAAATATTACGACAAAGAACAAGTCATTAGAGCACGATTTGGCTTTGGTATTCCAATTTTCTCTTTCAATGCCTTTGATGTAAATTTTGAACCAAATATCAGAGTTGATGCTGGCTTAATGGCAGTTCTTGCTCCAAGAAAAGAAAATATTAGCTATGAAACAATTCTAAATCAGATTGGAAATATTGATGGTGTGCCTCAAGCAGCAGTTACAAAACTATCTAACTGTGTTACAGGTGGCGGTCTCGTTGATGGAGATGATCTCCTTGTAAAGTGTGTACCGACCTATATCTCAACAGCAGAAAGAGATCAGATCAAAGATGCAGGAATTGAAAAAGTTCCTTTCATCAGTACAGCAACCTTAAATCAGTCTGTTCCAACAATCGACATTTACGCAAAAGTTGAGGCAAAGGCAGGTCTTTGGTTCGATTATACAAAAGGTGATCACTTCTTTGGAACATTTGGTCTTTATGGGCTAGGTAGAATTGATGTGAACAAGAATGCCAACGTTGCCCTTCTTCTTGGAGATTCAGCAGGTCTAGATGTAACAGAGAACACTTTAATTAACGCAGCTGTTGATTACCGATTTGGTTACAAGAATGACAACTACTCTGCATTCTTATCAATTGAAGAAATGAAACTTGCAGAAATGTCTTCAGAAGATACTGGTGCGACTCCAGACTTTGGAACTGATCCCCTTCTAAGACTTCACGGACAAGCGGATTATAATGTTTCAATTTTTAAAATGTCTCCTTATGCAGGGATTCATAAGAGATCAGGATATGGACTTGCAGATGGTTTCTATGTAGGTTCTGACTGGGGAATGCATGTTTGGGAAGATCGAATTGGTCTAACATTTAAAACAGCTCTTGATAAAGAACACATGACTCTAGGTCTTAAAACTAAACTTTGGTTTATGCACTTAGATCTTTCTGGAAAATTTGCGATTACTGACAAAGTAGATGACGTTAAAGTGTCAAATTACTACGGTCTAAATTTCAGATTATTCTTTTAATACTTAAAATCCAGCGGGTAGGACGATGTTCTACCCGTTGTTTTAAAAAGCGAAAATTATTCCTCTTCCCAAAAATTAGCACGCATTCATAATTTAACCTATAATTAAAACAAACACTTACTAAAATTATTTGGTTTAAATCATGACAACAAGAACTCACCTCATTGCAAAAACTAATGAAAAGAAATCATCTCATCCACTGGTTGGTCAATTATTTATTAAGCCTAGTGGAAATGGTGCAGAGATTTCAGAAAATGGTGGTCCAATCCTTGTTTTTGAACAGGATGGAGTCGTAACAGTAAAAATTGAAAATGATGTAAGCTCAGTTAACTTTAACAAGCACCCAGTGAAAAAAGGTGGCATCTACTTTCTTGAGCTTGGTGATGCGATAACTTGTAAAGAAACAACTATTACAATGATCGAAGTCGATATCATCGAGACAGCATCAATAAGTACCGATGGTCTAGTTGACATTGAGTTAGAAAAGACTCAAGTACTCTTTAGTGCTGACAATAAAGATTTTGATGAAAAAACACGACTTACCGAAGTACATACAACGAAAGAAAAAGATCAGGATTTAGGGTTCAGTGTCGATACTGCAATGATTAAGAAGGCAGAGCTTAATATAAGACCAAAAGCTAAACCAGCGACTGAAGTCACGAGAACCTCTATTGATATTGGAGAATTACTTCAAACTCAAAAAAAGCAGACAAGAAAAGAAAAGATTGATCAACTTGATAGTGAAGACAGTAAAGACCCTGCTGTTATTGCAAAGAAAAAAAAGGCAGTATTAAATAAGAAGCTTGAAGTAAAGGCAAAGAAAAGCGACACGATAGAAGTCACCAAAAGAGTTGGTCCATTCACAAGACTTTTTTCTATCCTAGCAGGAGTATCAATAACCACTGCCCTTTATCATCTCGTGGATAAAGTACTCTTGATGACATATTCAAATAAAATTTTAGATCTTATTGTCGAAAATATCCCGCAACTAACCATGATTAAAGATCATCTTGATCTTGGACAGGAAATTATCTCTGTGTTACTTGTTTATTTTTCTGTAAATCTAATTTCGAACCTCATCTTTTCGACAAGTATTCCACTATTCCTAGTCGGAGCTACAACTGATGGAAGTTTTATCACTAAAAGAATAAAGGCTATTTTACGTCTTCCTTTGGAGATTATTTCGTTCTTTATTCCGGTTCTCGATTTTCCTGTACTGATAGGAAAAAGAACTTTTAAAGAATTCGCAACAGGAACTCAAATACAATACCGTCAAAGAATTTTCAAGCTAATAGCGGTTCCCCTTTTAATTGTAATTTCCATTGTTCCGCATTTTGAATACTTTATTAAAGCAAAGGTTGAAAAAAAACCAGAGATTCCAGCAATCTATTCAACGATGTTTACACAGGAAAAGGCCGTAAAAAGCTCCGTTCTTTTAGTCAGTAAAGGAATGAACCTAAATTATGAAATTGTAGGATCATCTGAACCAAAATTAAATTTTTTCATGATTAACAAAATAGATGGTAAAACAATTGCATTAAGAGAAATACGATCGATAAAGTATGAATCTTTAGAAACTCTTCGAAGAGAAATTCCATTTTTCAGTCAAATATATCCAAGCTTAAATTCTCGTATTGATAGTAGTGAAGATAATCTTGACTCTACAGGAGTAAGAGAAGATGTCTTAAACTTTATCAAGAGTGGTGAGTTTTCTCTTTGTGGTGATATTAAGAGAGTTAATCAATTAAATATTCTAACAACCAATACTGCGGCAAGATTTTTAAAAGAGAATAATTTACTTTTTGAAAAAATATATATTACTAATAATGAAACTCGATATTATGAATATAAGGGAGAATTCTCACTTCTCGCTGTGACAAATGATGCAATAAAAGTTTTAGCTGTTGATACAAATATAGAAGAACCTTGGAACTTTCTCAATCAAGTTGCACTCTCTTTTAATGGACATGGAAAAGTCAGTGAACTCGACTCCATCTTCAAGGACCCCTCACTCTATAGTAGTCAAAAGTCACTGATTACAGAAAAACTAAATGCTGTAAAATTAGCACTTTCAAAGAATTTTGATCAAAGTAATTCTGTTTTCTTTGAAAAATTTGTCAAAGGACTAATTGATCAAACGCCCCAAGATCTTGCAGAATTTCAGGCTTATTTGCTCTCATTACTGTAAGAATTACTTCTTATATTGCAAATTGGCGAGCAGACTGCTAAATAGTGAAAATTACAATTTTTTTAAGGTAGAAACATGAGAATTCAAGATCAGGTTAAAGAACATTTTAAGTTCGAACTAGTACATACAGACAAAAATTCAAAGGCAAGGGCCGGAATAATAAGAACCCCTCATGGAGATATTCCAACACCGGTATTTATGCCTGTTGGAACACACGGAGCAATCAAGGCTCTTCCACCGAATTTTCTTGATCAATTAGAAACAAAAATTATTCTTTCAAATACGTATCACCTACACTTATCACCTGGCTCAAAGCTAATAGCGAAAGCTGGTGGACTTCATAAGTTTATGAACTGGAGTGGACCAATCCTAACGGACTCTGGTGGATTTCAAGTATTCTCACTTCAAGGAAATTCAATCACTGAAGAAGGCTCATCTTTTAAAGATCAAAAAGGTAAAACAGTAATGTTAACTCCTGAGACTTCAATTGAGATTCAACAAAATCTTGGAAGTGATATTATGATGGCCTTTGATGAGTGTATTCCATATCCGGCCGACAGAAAATACACAAAGACATCAATTGATCGAACACATCGCTGGCTAGATCGTTGTATTGCATCTTGGACTAATCCAACTCAAGCACTTTTTGGAATCATTCAAGGATCGACTTATGATGATTACAGAGACGAATGCTTAGCTGAACTAGTAAAGAGAGATCTTCCTGGTTATGCCATTGGAGGAGTTTCTGTTGGTGAAGGTCCTGAGTTAATGGAAAAAATCGTTAAATATACCGGACCAAAGATGCCAGCAGACAAACCACGCTATGTTATGGGTGTTGGAAATCCTGAAGACTTATTTATGATCTGGGAATATGGAATTGATATGAGTGATTGTATTATTCCAACAAAATTTGCCCGTGGTGGAACATTATTTACGAATCGTGGAAAAATTAGAATTAAGCATAAGAACTACCGTCACGATTTCTACCCAGTAGAACCAAATTGTGAGTGTTATACTTGTAAGAACTTTTCAAGAGCATACCTGAAGCATCTCTTTGATTCAAATGAGATTCTCGGGCAAGTACTTGCGACTCTTCATAATATTGCCTTCTACAAATCACTTGCAGAAAGAGCGAGAGAAGCAATTCTAGAGGATCGTTTCCTTGAATTTAAGAAAGAATTCCTCGATGGATATAAGAAAGATTAGATAAAAAAACGGCCCTTCTTAAAGGGCCTTTTTTTTAAGCAGATTCAATCGCGAGAGAAATAATCTCTGTTAGTTTTTTAATATCTTCAATTGTTATATTGTGAAATAAAGATATTCTAAACTGATTCTTTCCAAGCTTTCGATAAGCATCAATGCCGTAGACTGCCTTTTGATCTTCTAAAACTTTAATCAGATCATCTGCACTATACTTATCATCGACATTAATCGTCGCCACAGCATTTGAACGGTAGTTTTCTTTCTCAACATAACAAGAAAGGTATGCTTTCTCATTTGCCCATCCATAAATGTGGTTAGCTTTATCATTGGCCATCGAAATAACTTTTTCATATCCAAGTTTATTCATTAACTTAACTTGCTCATTTAGGAAGAAGATTGTTGAAATGCTCGGTGTATTATATGTTTGATTTTTTACAGAGTTTTCAATTGCTAGTGCCCAACTCATAATAGGTGGAATATAACGAGATTTATCTGCTGCGATTTCTTCTGCTCTCTTAAGTGCCTTTGGCGACATGATGGCCACGTAGAATCCACCTTCTGAAGCAAAAACTTTTTGTGGGGAAAAGAAAAAGACATCACACTCAGAAATATTACAAGGAACCTGTCCTGCTCCAGAAGTTGCATCAACACATAGAAGTGTATCATCAGCGACTTTTGGTAGTGAGTTAATCATTACTCCTGTTGAAGTTTCATTTAATGTAACAGCAATGAGGTCAGCATCAGCAACATCATGGGCATCACAACCATCACCATACTCACTTGCAAATTCTTGAGCATCAATCCATGGTATCGCTTTATGTGACTTATACCATTTCTGAGAAAACTCTCCACAAGTAAAGTGAGCTGACTTCTTCTTTGTTAAACCTAAACCAATAGCATCAAAGAGAAATGTTGCTCCACCATTTCCAATGATAACTTCATAATCTTTTGGAACGTTGAAATATGTTCTTAAACCTTCTTGCATTTCTTTTACTAACTTTTTTACAACTGGCTTACGATGACTTGTTCCTAATAATTCAGTTCCTGTCTTTTCAAGAGCTGATAAGAATGCAACAGGAACAAGAGATGGTCCTGAGCCAAAACGTGGATCACTTGGTCTCAGGTTTTGCGGTATGTTAAAATTTTCAAACATAGAATATCCTTTCGTTTGTGTTTTAAGCTTATTTCACTCCTATTTTATGTAAAAACTATTCATTTGAAAATGAAAAGATATTGCCATTAAGCTAGTGAATTGCTTCAATATCTCTATGAAAAAATTAATCTATTTATTTACGATATTAACGACTGTTAATAACCTAGCATATTACAAGAATATATCACTCGGTCTTGGGACATTTACTGAAGAAGTATCAAAGATAGAGGAAGAAGTCGGTGGAGCGACTAATACTTTTGAATTTAATCCATACGCTGTTTTAAAGTTTGATTTTGATTTCTACTTCGACCATGACTTCGTTCTTGAACTTGGACTCTCAACTCCAAGATCGAGTAGAGATACTGAGGTGACTCGTCTCAATTACTGGTCAAATTTTCTTCTTCGTTATAATTTTACAAACTTTAGACCTGTTTACGGATTTGGATTTTTCTTTACAAGACTTTCAATGGACGGCTCTTCTCAGTTTTTAAATAACGGTGGGCAAGAGAAGGAATTTAAAACTCCAAGTGGCTCATCAACAGCAGTAAATAATGTATTGACTGTTGGAACTGACATTATATTTGATCGAGATATTTATTCAAATATCCAAGTCATGTCCTTAAATGTTGAGGACTCTGACGAAAGGGCCTTTAATTACTACTTATCACTTAATTTTAACTTGTAGGTTACAATGAAAATATTAATATTATTGCTTATAACTTTCTCAATCAATGCTTTTACACTCGTTGGAAGCTCAATTGCGACATATTCAAACCCAGAAATATCAGTTTTCATCGGAGATAGCTCTTGTGCTAATCTTAATGACTCTCCTGAGGAGCTTAGAGATCTGACGATTAAGGGTGTTGAAAAATTTTGGAATAAGGTATCAACATCAAATCTCAAGCTTGATGTGCAGGGTCTAAAAAATATCGATAGTACATACTATACTGATCAAATTTGTAATACAGGAGCAGGCTGTATTGCGGCCGTTCCAAATGGTGTTTACATCTTTTGTAATGATAATACTTCAACTTTCACATCAACAGGAATTCTCGCAGTCACCCTACCAAATAATGTAACAGGCTCGACGATTGTCGGAGGAGTTATTGCCATCAATGCTATTGCTTCAACGAAGTTTAATAGTCTCAGTGAGAATGAGAAAATATCAGCAATTGCCCATGAAATTGGACACGCTTTTGGTCTAGGTCACTCTAAAATTGAAGACTCCTTAATGTATGCCTCAAGCAAGACTGGAAGAACACGCCTTGGGCGAGATGACTGGGATGGAGCGACTTTCTTATATCCTAAGGAGCAGGGACCAGCAGGTCTTTGTGGTACAATCTCAACAGACACGGATGACTCACCAAAAGCTCCATTCATCTTGAGCTTTTTACTTCTTGGAATCATAATTTTGGCCCATAAAGCACTTAATTTAAAAAATACATAATATTTATTAAAGTTCTTTAAGGTAATGACCGATATAGACGGATATGTTTAAACTAAAAGGTTTTCACTTTATCATGCTTGTAGTCGGTCTATTTATCTTTAAAATAGCCGTTGCCGATACGTTTCGCGCGAAAGAAAATTCAAGAAAAATTTCAAGTCAAAGAGTTCTCAAATAATTTAGAAAATTTCTCCCCTCTCTCAACATAATTTTTAAACTGATCAAATGAAGGAAATGCTGGAGAGAATAATAAGACTCCTTCTGCTTCACTCTCATTTATACTTTTAAATACACCATCAAAGTCAGTGACATAAGAAGTTTCAACATGATCACTTAATTTCTTTTCGAGCGCTTTCCCACTTTCACCAACGAGTAAAATTTTTGCTATCGAAGGTAAGTATGGAAGAAGGACATCAATTCGATCGTCTCCATGTCCCCTCTTTTGACCGCCAATGATTAGAGTAATTAGGCCACGAGCCTGTACTCCTTTAATCGCTGTTTCAGTGGCTTCCCAATTTGTGCTTTTAGAATCATTGAAAACTTCATACTTCTTATACTTTCCAAGAAACTCAAGGCGGTAATGTACCCCAGCAAACTCATAAGAACCTTCGAGAAAAGGTGCTAAAGGCAGTTCTAAAGCAGTCCATAATTTATAGGCAAAGAGAATATTCTGATGATTGTGGGTACCTACAATTTTTAATTTTGTCAGATCAATATGATTTTTTAATTCATCGAGGTCACGATCTTCGAGCTCAATCATTTTAATATTCTGATTAAATTGATAGCTAAACTTTTCTTTTAATCCTTTAGGAATTACCGCAAAGTCACAACTCTTCTGATTATTAAAAATATTAAATTTTGCTAAGGCATAGGGTGTAATATCATCATAGCGCTCACCATGACTAAAAGTTATATTTAAAATAGCTGCCGCATTTGCTCTAAAATTCTCAAGAGACTCAAGTTGAAAGCTTGAAAGCTCAAGAACAATAACTTCGGCAAGTTTGCGGCTACCGTTTAATACGCTTAATGTATAATCACAAAACGGGATGCCAATATTTCCACCGATAAAGAATTCTTTCTTCGATGCTTTAAGACACTGCTCCAATAAACTAACAGTCGTCGTCTTACCATTTGTCCCAGTGATCGAGATTATTTTCTCACTGTGACTTGGAAGAAGATTATAAGCAAGCTCAATTTCACACCATATCGGGCCTTTAAAATTTCTAAGAATTTCGACATCACGAGGTATACCAGGAGAAAGAATGACAAGGTCACAATCTTTTAATACCTCGCTTACACGAGGATCATTTTGAGAAATTAAATATTTTTCATCTAAATCAAGACTTCCCTTCCATGTTGAGACTTCACCTTGATTAACTGCATACACAGTTTTTCCTAAGTATTTTAAAAGGTTTAGTGCCGATACCCCAGAGACTCCCATCCCTACAACAACCACGGTCCCGATATTTTGCATAATTTTATTGCCTTATGAGTCAGATTTCTATTATTGTCACTTAAATTATGAATTATACAAAGCGTTTTGACCAGATTGTTGAGAAGATAAAAGCACATCAAGAGATGTGGAATGGTGAGATTATCACTCTTTATCCCGATAACTTAGGAATCTTCAATCGGCAGTGGATTGAACAACTTTCAAATCTAACCGATGAAGAACTTTGGAAAGTAGATTGTTTTCAAAGTAGTTCCCCCCTACCGGAGGGAGAGCTCAAGAATTGGCTAGACCAACTTAATGAACTTTGCGTTCTTCCTCAATATGAATATGGCGAACTTGAAAGTCTTCCTGATTTTGCTTTCAATAAAGTTAAGGGAAAAAAACGTCATGAAATCCTTGTCCTCGCAAAACTTCTAAAAGAAATACAAGGCGATAACAACTTTTCTCATCTTGTTGATATTGGCGGTGGAGTTGGACACTTATCCCGTGTCATGGCCCACTACAAATCAATTGAATGTATCAGTCTTGATATTAATAAAGAATTTCAGACAATTGGTGAGAAGCGTCTTCACAAGTACCCTAAGCCGGCGGAGCACAAAAATGTCACTTTTATCACACATGACTTCACTCATGATTTGAAAGAAGATCAAACAAGAGAAATTTTTACTGACAAGTCTTTCTCTCTTGGTCTTCATACTTGTGGCCCATTGGCACTAAAACATATTGATGTTGCGACAGTAAATAAAACTCTAGGACTTATAAATTTTGGCTGTTGCTATAATAAGTTAAATCCACAGACTGATTGTAATATCAGCCAATATGCAAAGGCCCATGGACTTCACTTAACTGACTACGCCTTCACTCTCGCTTGTCGTGGTCATAGCTCGATGGATTTTAATGCCTTCAAACTCAAGAGAAGAGTAAAAGATTTTCGCTATGCCATTCATATCTTTTTTTACAAGTATCTTGGCTATAAAGAGGTTGTTGCTGTTGGCGACAGCGACCCAAAAGAATACTGGGGAAAGTTTAGTAGCTATGTTCTCGCAAAGCTTGCAAAGCTTGGAATTGATCACAGCTTCACAGCAGGCTTCATTGATGAGTTCTTTGAAAACAAACCAATGCAAGAATATCTAAGAGAGTTATTTCTGTGTAATGTTATCAGATGGCAATACGGTAGAAGCCTCGAACTTTATCTTCTTATTGATCGATGCCTCTATCTTAAAGAAAAAGGGTTTAGCCCTTCCTTACTCGAGTTTTTCGATCCATCATTATCTCCTCGCAATATCGGCATTCTTCTAACGCGTCACAGCTAGCGATCTGCTCAATCCGATTTATAATAATAGAGAACAATGAAAAGGAGTTTCTATGTTTTCTAAACTTGCATGTGCATCGTTATTGCTCACATCAGTTCTTGCTCACTCGCCGAGTAAAGTTGTCGATAGTTCATCAAAATTAATAAGCGTACACGCTGATAAGAATTACACAAGTGTAATGAAGTTTCTTCAAAAAGAAGGATTTGATGTTCTTGGAGTTGATCTCAAAAAGAAGATAATTGATCTTAATGTATCAGAGGACGAGCTTAAAGAACTAATCTCAAAAGGAATTAAGTTCGAAGTCGAATCTCAAAAAGCATTGGCCGCAAAAGTCGATGAAAGATATCTCAACCCTGATGAGATAAAAGAAATTCTTGTTGAAACAAATAAAAGCTACCCAGAAATCACAAAGCTAGTTCTTGTTGGAACAACACTTGAAGGTCGAGAAATCTGGGCAATTAAAATTTCTGACAATGCTCAAGGCCACGACATCAAAGAGCCAGCAATTCTTTTCAATGGAATGCACCACTCCAGAGAAGTCATGACAACAGAAGTTACTACTGACATTATCTCTTATCTGACTAAGAACTATTTAACTAAACCTGAAGTAAAGAATTGGGTTGATAATAATGAAATATATGTACTTCCAATGCTAAACCTTGATGGCAATACTAAGGTTTGGGAAGGTGACAATATGTGGAGAAAGAATGCTCGTGGTGGTTACGGTGTTGATATCAACAGAAACTACCCGACAAGCTGGGGAGCATGTAATGGTTCAAGCGGTTGGAAAACATCTCAAACTTATCGAGGAGATGCGCCGGCAAGTGAACCAGAAACAAATGCGTTAATGGATTTTGTAGCAAAAATAAAACCCGTTTTTAATATTTCATACCATGCCTATAGTGAGCTAGTTATCTACCCGATGGGATGTAATGGACAACGAACAAAGAATCAAAAAGTTGTAGAAGGTATTGGAAAAGAAATTGGATCGTTACTAAACTACCAACCAGGAACATCTTGGGAAACACTTTACTCTGTCGATGGTTCAGACATTGACTGGATGTACACAGAACATCAAGTAATCCCGTACGTAATTGAAGTAAGTCCACGAAGTGACGGGTTTCAACCAGACTACTCAAAAAGAGATGCAACTGTGGAGCTTAATAGAAAAGGTTGGCAGCATCTTTTAACAAAACTTGGATCTTCACGAGTGTCAGGTGTTACAAAGCCGAACACTCTCATCGAAATTAACGGTCTACAAAGAGATGGCTACAAGGTATCTAATATGTATACAACTAATCCCGATGGAAGTTATCATATCATTTTAAATGATGGAGATTACAATATTACTTTGAGTGATGAAACTCAAATCGAAGTACATGTAGGAAAATAAGGAAAATGAATGAAGTTTTTATTAATCGCACTAATACTATTTAACTCTTATGCTGATGACCTACTATTTTCTAATCTTAAAAAAGATAATTCGGTAGTTGATCATTATCCAGTTGGTGAGAAGAGAACGTTCTATGTTTTAAAATCAAGCGAAGATAATACTCACATTTTCTCTCTCAATGAGTCTCTTGCAGAGCAAGTAAAAGATAGACTGAAAGAAGACTCAAAAGTTATTACTTCTTTTAGTATTGACCTTGGTGAAAATCTCGCCTGGTCATATGGCCCTTCATTTCCATGCTTACATAAAAATAAGGAAGTTCTTGCAATTTTTGAAAAGAAATCAATAAAAGAAAGAGAAAGCTTCAAGCCAATCGAAGCTTATAGTATTGATAAGGACACCAATATTTTTACCCGAGTTAAGCTAGCTGAAGTTGAATGTCGATGGCGTCCAAAGGCCGGTGAAGTTTTTCCAAAAATTTGGCTTAAATAATAAGTATTCCATCTTTATCAAGATGTATAAAGATGGAATTATCTATTACTTATATTGTCCTGGAAGAAAATCAAATTTAAATCCACCGCTAATACTTCCCTTGAGCGAGCGACCGACTTCGACATTAAACTCATCATTATTTTTAATTTTCGCAGTCATCATCATTAAAGATTTTGCGAAATTTACATTAAATGCATCTTTGCTATTACATTGCGCTCTATCTTCTTTAAAACAATCTGCAAATTTCTCACCAATTTCTTGCCTCATTAATTCATAATTACCAGCTAAATCTTTTTCTATTTCTCCGATACTATCTTTTAACTTATCAAGCTTTATTGGTGGTTTCTCATTTTTTAATTTTCCAAGAACTCTAAATGTAAGACTTGAAAGATTTGTAAGGTTATTATGATAACTTCCTGCTTTGAATTTTTCATTAACAGTTGATGCAAACCAAGCAGAGGCAGCATCAATCTCATTAAAACGAGATTCTTCATTAGAGAGGACATCAGCAAGTATCATCACTGATGCACTATCATTATAAATACGTTGAGATGACGTAAAATAGTTTGAATTTCTAACTTTATCAAAAGTCTTACTTATAAACTCTTGATCATCAACCTTTCCATAATCGCGATAGAAGTCGACGAGCTGTCCTAAAAGTTGTTTATTATCTTTATTAATCAGCTCTTTTTGATCACGATTAATAAACTCTTCAACATTATCAGTATAGCTCTTATCTCTTTTCTCCATAATTTGTAGTGCCATTTTTAAAGATGTTAACTGAAACTGCTTTCCAATTATATTATTTTGATCTTTTTGTAAGAGATCTTTTATTCGAGCTTGAATAGCATCATTACAAGTAACTTCATTATGCATACTTGAAGGAGCACGAACAACAGGCTTTTCTTCTTCTTTTTCAACTACAGCGACGACTGGTTCTTTTTCAACAGCAGCTACGACTGGTTCTTCAACAACATCGACAGCTGGCACTGAAGGTCTTAAACGAGCGAGACTTTCATCTCGTTGTTCATAAATTTTCTTCGTTAAATCTTCAATGCATTTCGTATCATATTTATCACAGTTTTTTTCTATTTCAGATTTTAAAATTCGATCGTAAGCACCAACAAGGGCCGATTCTGCAGGATCAACTTCCGCCTCACCAATAATAGAAGGCTCCCGCCCAACATCATCAACGACCGTGGCATTACTCTTTATTCCACCATCAGCAATGAACTGTTCAAAACCTTCAGGAAGATCTCCACTTTTCTTTGCTACAGCAATAATTAATTTTTCGAGAAGTTCCTTAAGCACATCTGCTTGCATTTTTGGATCTTTCTTAAACTCTGCAAGGAGTTCATCGATACTTTTATTCTTATTTCGTGATGCGAAGTCCTCGCAGTATGATTGAGAATTCTCATCATACTCTCCTCGATCATTGATTAGCTTCTGGCAAAGTTTTGTTAAGGCCTCATCTAATGAATCATTGTATAATTTTTCATGCTCAGCTTTTAATTGCTCAGGTGTCTTGCTGACTTTCACGGGCTTAGGTTTTGGAGTTGGCCGTGGCTTAACGACAACAACAGGCTCTTCTTCTTCAACGTCTGCATCATTATTTGTCATATCACGAACAATAGCATTAACGGCTCCATTATCTTTAGTAGATATCGGCGGCGCTTTCGTAGGAATTACTGGTTTTGCAATAACTGGTGCTGGTTCACCTAAAACTTGTGAAGAGTACTCAGGAGACCTATTCGCTAATAATTTTTTAAATTCTTTCTTCGTGCGCTTTTCAGTAAGTATTACTTTTGGAACAGCTTTATTTCTTCTTGATAAATTGTTAAATTCATATTGCATCGACTTGAAAACTTCTTCAAAGCTTTCTCCTACCACACGAGGAGCGTAATGCTTACATAGCCAGGCCTTCTCTGTTTCCTTTAGTGCCTCAATACAAATTTTATAAAAGAGTTTCTGTCTATCCTCTTCAATTTGTACACTGAAAGTGTCAGCGCTTGCGTAGCGACTAAAAGAAAGAAATAGTAGTAATATTGATAAAAACTTCAAAAGAGTCTCCTCTACATATTAATATTCAACTTATTATCGGAGAAAATTACTCAAATATTAAGCAAATATTGAGTTGCTCTATTATTTCAGCTAGTTAATCTGTCTAAAAAGTGTAAAAATAGATCATGAAAAAATATGCGTTCATCACAGGATCAAGCTCAGGAATTGGAAAAGCAATGGCATTTGAGCTTGCAGCAATGGGCTACTGTCCAATTCTCCACGGACGAAACCACCATGCACTTACCGAAGTAAAAAAACTCATCGAAGGCAAGTATAAAGATCTTGAGTGCGAAACTCTCATTGCCAATCTCTCAGAACCAAATGAGACCGAAAACCTTATCAAAAAACTTTCACTCTTTAATATTGAAGTCTTTATCTCTAATGCAGGTTTTGGGATTCCTGGAAATTTTGAAGCAACTGACATCGCCAATGAAGAGGAGATGATCAGTACACACGTCACAAGTGTCGTTAAGCTTTCTAAATACTTCTATCAAAATTTTGCGAAGAAAGAAAAAGGCTACATTCTAAACACTTCTTCACTATACTCTTACTTTCCAGTTCCAAAGCAATCAATGTATGGTGCAACCAAGGCCTTTCAGCATTCTTTCTTTCTTGCCCTTCATCAGGAAGCAAGACTTAATCGTCCACATATTTTCATTTCTTCTCTATGTCCTGGCTTAACCTATTCAAATTTTCGCATCAGCCAAGGCAAGAAAGAAAAAAAATCTGTTGTTGGGATGGAAGCAAGTGCAGTCGCCAAAATTGCAATCAATGGACTCTTTAAAAATAAGGCGGTCATTGTTCCTGGTGTCTTTGGAAAAATGATGGCCTTTGTCATACCAAAACTTCCAATTGGTATCCAACTTTCAATCATTTATAATATGAATAAACAAAGAGGGTTTTAACACCGAGTTCCAATAAATCTTACTTCCCCTCTCATTTCTAGTCAAAGCCCGATCTTTTTAATATTATTCCCGCACTTTAACGGGGACACACACACATGCAAACAACAACAATTAAGCTTACGCAGATTAAGTTATCAAGTGAGTACTTAAGATTAAACACAGACGTAGAGTCTTTAAAAACTTCTATTTCTAAAATTGGATTAATCAATCCTCTAACAATTAATCTCGACAATGAACTACTTGCAGGCGCAAGAAGATACCAGGCCCTAAAAGACCTAGGATTTGAAGATGTACCTGTACATATCGTTGACAGACAGGCCCTTGAACAAGAGCTCATCTCTATCGATGAAAACCTTGTTAGAACTCCGCTCGATAAACTTGAGCTTGAAAAATGCCTCAACAGAGGTAGAGAGATTTATGAGCAGTTAAATCCAACAGCAAGCAAAGTGGAAATAGAAATCAAAGATCTTTCAACTGAAGAAAAGAAAATTGAAAAAGAAAAAGAAGAACAGGACACCGATTCATTCGCAGCAATCACTGCAGAGAAAACAGGCCTTTCGAAATCGATCATTAAAAGTGCTATAAAGAGAGATGCCCTCGCTTCAGATACAGTAAAGAAAGCAAGAAGCATGGGAACAATCAATGCTAGCCAGACTAACGAAATCATCAAATTAGACAAAGAAGTACAAGATAGAATTCTTCCAATCATTTCAACTAAAACAGTTAAAGAAGCAAAGAAGATCATCGAAGCAGCAAAGAAAGAAGGGTACGATAGAGCAATTGAAGTCTCTGAAGAAATCATTCCACTTCCTAAAGAATACGCAAACCTTAGAAATCTTGCAAAGAGAGTGAACAAGAATTTATCACGCATCTTACTTGAGGAACTTGAATACACAGGACCTGAAAAGAAAGCGATTGATAAGGAAGTCTTTAAGCTAAAAGAGAATCTTGATAACTATATGAGAATCTTCAAGTATGAAGGTAGTACAAAGTCGAACTTTAAAAGTGAAGAAGAGGACGATATCTTCAGCGCTGATGATCTTGGCGCAACTCAAGATTTTAGCCCAGAATATTTAAGTCAAACTGATGAGAATATTGAAAGCTACGATCTTTAAACAAATGGTATAATTTCATCATCTCGAAACCACGTCGTTAAAGAATAACGGGGCCATCTGTTTTCGAGAACTTCATGAAATATTGTCTTAGAAATAAAAAGCACAAAACTACCTCGTTTAGGCTTTATTAACACATCAACTTCATTCTTATTTTTTTCATTGTAAATAACAAGTTCTCCCCCATCAGTGCAATCGTTGAGGTAGAAGATGCAACTCATCTGGCGATGTCGCGTCAATTTATGCTGATCAATATGTTTCTTATAGAAGCCACCTTGCTCATAAATAGCGAATTGGGACTCAAATCTCTTCATCGATAAGAAGAAATACTCATTCAAATTAATCATGAGATCATTGTAGAAAATATTTATTCTCTTTAATTCATCACTTTCATTCCAGTCATCAATCCAGGAGATTAAACTTTTTCGAATCGTATTTTCTACCGTTAGTTCAAGCCCTTTACTGACACCGGCTTCATTGAAGATATCAGCATCATACTTAGCTTTTAAAATTCTTGAGAGCGTGTTGCAAGTTTCATCAGAAAGAATCAAATCGCCATAATACCACCCCTTTTCTTCAAGGGCCGCATTCATTGCTTGAAAATCAATACGAGATATATTCACGAACTCTCCAGGTGCATCACGCACCTAGATAGCCTGTTACAAATTAAACGTCACTAGAAATATTTGAGAGAATTTTTAACGCATCAGTCGAAGTAAAAATACCAACAACTTTCCCCTCACTATTATTAATAAGTGCAGAATTAATCCTCTTTTCAACCATTTGCTTAGCAAGACTTTGGATCGGTTCACTTGTAGACACTGTAAAGACTTCACTACTCATTACATCCTTACAAAGAATGTCGCTTTGATTACCATATTGTGTAATAAATTGAAGATCACGATCACTTAGAACGCCAAGGGCCTTTCCATTTTCAACGATAGGAAGGTGGTGTACTTGTCGCTTTTGCATCTCCTGATAGGCCTCAAAAACTGTATGGTCAGGTTTTAAGAATGCTAAGTTACTAATTACATACATATTCGCCGTCATTTTATCCATTACATCCATCCTTTATATAAAGCTTCATGCTTGATAGTAATTTATCTGTAAAGAGCGGAACTAAACATAATTAGTATCAGTTTTTTGCATGATTATAAGTATGCACAAAATTCAAGGTATCTTGAAAAGTTAAAGACACTTTTCTATAAGAAGGAATGAAGAAAATAATTATTATATTTATTGCTATTTTATCAGTACAAACGATCAGTGCAAAAGTCGTCGATTTGAGGCCTTACCAAAGTTCAGTCAAAGATCAAAAAGATAGAAATACATGTGCTTACTTTGCGATCACGGCACTTGTTGAAAGTGCGATCAAGTATAAGTTTAATAAGGAATATGATATTTCCGAACAGTTCCAAATATCTTATGGAAAAGAGTTCTATAATGAATCTGTAGATAAGGAATTTGGCGATACTTATGAGATTGCCATGAATTTTAAAAATCAAAATTTCTTTGTTAAAGAAGAAGATGCTCCTTACCAAACTTCACTCTTTGAAAAAGGAATGATTTGTGAAAGCTACGATCCTTTTGGTGCAAATGCTCCTAAAGTTTGCTTTTCCCACGGGCCAATCCAATGGCGAGAACTTGATACCGTAAAAGTCGATGGGTTGCGTGTTGAATGGATCTCTGGAATGTGGAGCATTGGAAAAACAAGGGCCCAAATAATACAACAACACATGGACCGATTTGAATCTGTAGCAATTACAGTAAAAGTTTATCCACCAAACTGGGACACAGCAACAGTAACATATACCGCTGATGATGATGCAAACTGTACTAATGGGAACTATGAATGTGCTGGTCATGCCGTTTTATTAACCGGCTATGATGACGTAAGAGAAGTTTTCTTCTTTAAGAATAGCTGGGGAGAATCTTGGGGAAATGAAGGTTATGGAGAGATCTCCTTTGATTATATCAATAACTATTCAGACCAACCCATAAGTGTTGATTTTGATCGCATGATTGGAAATATCAGAGAATAAAAAAAGGGACCAAAGGTCCCCTATCTTAGAAATAACATATCAAAGTAAGTTGGCAGAGGCCATTTACTATCTGGAATTAAAGCTTCAAGTTGTTCACAAAACAATGATAACTGCTCACTCATAGGCATCAGTGTTTCAGCAATCATTCTTGCCCTTGCACTTTCGTCATGAGGGAGTTCTTTAACTTGATTTGTTAAATTTCTTGCATCTTCATACAGCGTTTCAACTGTTAAATTAAGCTTCTTAAAAATATCCATTTCAACAGTCGATTCTATCTTCAGCTGTTTTTGCATTAAGATAATATCACCAAGCTCTTTCTTGTATGCAAGAGAAGTTGGAACAATATACTGATGAATGATATCAACAAGTGTATGAAATTCAATTTCGCGTAATTTACAATATCTCTCAAGTAGAACATTATAGCGTGTTTCTAATTCAACATCTCGATAAATTCCTTGTTTCGTTAGAAATGCGATATCAGAAGGAGAATTAAAAACTTCTAATGCTTCAGCAGAATTTCTTAAATTAGGTAATCCTCTTTTTTCAGCTTCTTTTATCCATTCATCGGAATAACCATCACCATTAAAGATAACATTCCAAGAAGACTTCATCCACTTTTCACAAAGCATTAGTAATGCCTTATCAATACTCTCACCAGAAGAAATTTTGTCTTCAATAAACTTGTTAGACTCTTCAAAAACTTCACAAACTGCGGCATTTAAAATACTTAGAGGTAAACCGATTGCTTGAGATGAACCAACGGCCCTAAATTCAAATTTATTTCCAGTAAAAGCAAAAGGAGATGTTCGATTTCGATCTGTATTGTCTTTATGAAATTGTGCTAATTGATTTGCACCAAGATCTAAAACAATTTTTCCTGAAGGCGTAAATTCCTTACCATCTTTTATTGATTCTAAAACTTCTGCAATTGTAGTTCCAGTGAAGACAGAAATAATACTTGGAGGAGCTTCATTAGCTCCAAGACGGTGATCATTTCCATGACTAGCAATTGCGGCTCGAAGCGCCTTAGCATGTCTATTGACGGCTTCAATAACAATTGAAGTTACTGCAAGAAAACGTGAATTTGAATGCAGCTCATTTCCTGGCTCGAGAAGGTTAACTCCAGTGTCCGTCGACATTGACCAATTGAGATGTTTCCCTGAGCCGTTAATACCAGCAAAAGGTTTTTCGTGAAGAAGAGCAACCATATTGTGTCTTGCTGCAATTGATTTAATCAATGCCATAACAAGCTGATTATTATCTGCCGAGATATTACCCTCTCTAAAAATTTGAGCAAGCTCAAATTGTCCTGGAGCAACTTCGTTATGGCGTGTTTTAGCAGGAATACCAAGCTTATGTAATTCAAGATCCAACTCTTCCATAAAAGCGAGAACTCTCTCTGGGATAGCGCCAAAGTAATGATCTTCTAATTGTTGATTTCTTGTCGTTCCTGCACCAAGAAGAGTTCTTCCTGTCATCACAAGGTCAGGTCTTTGATAGTAGAAATTCTTGTCGATGAGAAAATATTCTTGTTCTGCTCCACATGTGACAGTCACTCTTGTGACATCTTTTTGACCAATGAGATTCATGAATTTCGTTGCATGAACATTTAGGTTTGAAAGTGATCTTAAAAGTGGAGTTTTGATATCGAGAGCTTCTCCATGGTATGAAACAAATGCTGTTGGAATACAAAGAGTTTTTCCATTTGGTCCATTCATCAAAAACATTGGAGACGTTAAATCCCATGCTGTGTAACCTCTTGCTTCAAATGTTGATCTTGAACCACCATTTGGAAATGAGGAAGCATCAGGCTCACCTTGTAAGAGCTGAGTCACAGATAATTTCTCTATTGGCCTATCACCATCTAAATCTAGGAATGCATCATGCTTTTCAGCAGTCGCTCCAGTTAGAGGTTGAAACCAGTGACAAAAATGCGTAGCCCCTCTTTTTACTGCCCACTCTGTGACGGCCTTGGCGACAACACTTGCATGTTCTTTTTGTATTGGCCTTCCAAGCTTCACACTCTCTTCAAGTTCGTTTTTGATAATCTCAGGAATTCCTGAAGATTTGGCAAAATGAAAAACATTCTGACCATAATATTGACTTGCTCTAAGGTAGTTACCTGCGGAGTCCATCGGTCTTTTAAAATTTCTTGTTGCTTGATTAATTGCTTTTGAACGAGACTTTGATCTAGAAGAATTAGTGTCACCACCCATACTCTTACTCCTTGAGGTGTGAGGGGATTAATATCTTTTAAATTATATTAAAATTAAGGATTTGTGTCTATATTAGTTAATAAAAACCTAACGGACTAAAACGATCGGAGATTTAGTTTGTGGGTAAGAAATTTCACTTGCTCTTGCCTTTGCCATACAAAGAACCATCGCTGCAGAAATAACGAAAATTGCTTTTGCAATCATTGCAACCAATTCATCAGGCATCATGAAATACTCCTAAACATATGTGAAATTTTAATTTAAACTTAGAAAGTTATGACAAAGATAATGCGAAACGGCAATATATAAATGAACAAATACCATGCTAGAGTAGAATTTTCATACCCCGATGATTTTCATCCTGAAGCGAATCAAGGCTTTAGACTTTCACGCTACGCTCTAAGTAATCTGACCAAACTCCATCTTGGTCGCGAAGAACTTGATATTGAGTCTTTTAATCATCTTCGCCATGAGCCAAACACACTTGTTTCTTTGACACATACAAAGGATATTGCGGCCGCAATCATTGCCAACCATGAGGATTACAAAGGTATTGGTATCGATATCGAGTGGAAAGATCGCAAGTTCCGCCCAGGGATTGAGAAATTCTTTCTTCTTGAGTCTGATGATAAAGGGATTGGCCTCCTACCACTATGGTGTGCAAAGGAAGCTGCTTACAAGGCTCTTTCTCCACATTACCACGGGGAAAAGGTTCTGGTTATAAAAGATATCACGATCAACAATTCTAAATTCTATATTAACAATATTGCACAAGGTGATATCATCTTTGAAAATGGCGATGATTATTTTCTCGCAATAGCTCTTATGGAGAAGAGGAAATGAAATTTCTTTTTTTAGTATTTCTAATTACCACGCAAGTCGCATGGGCAAATAAGATTATCGAGCGATTTAAAGAGCAGCTATACCCTACTTACCGTCCATGTTTTGATAATTCGAAAATTGCATATAAGTCTTATGAGCTACACTACTGCTTTGTAAAAGGCGCAACAGAAACACTCTACGTCATCTCTCCTGGTCGAAATGAATCGGGTCTTAAATACACTGAAGTCGCAGATGATATCAGAAAGGCCAAGCATGCTAGTGTTTTGATTATCGACCATCTCAATCAAGGCCTAAGTAGTCACGTCGTTCCAGGAACACAGAAAGTACATATTGATGACTTTAATCAATACTTTGAATCAACTGAGATTTTAATTTCAAAAATACTCAAAGAAAATTTAGAGATAAAAAAAGTAAATGGCGTTGCCCATAGTATGGGTGGATATATCCTCTTTGAAGTTGCCAAGAGAGCAAAGTTAAAATTTGAAAACCTCTACCTCTCGTCTCCAATGTTAGGTATTTCTACAAGAGGTATTCCAAAACCATTAGCGACATGGATGAGTTCACTTCTTTCAAACATAGGTTTTGCTAAGAATTATGCTTTCTTCCAAGGTCCATATGATCCTAAGCCATTTAGTTTAGATAATTACAATACGACTTCCAAAGAACGTTATGAGCTCTCTCAGTTTATTTATAAGCACCATCCAGAATTGAAGTCGGCCGGTTCAACTTTTGGCTGGGTAAATGAAGTCCTCTCCAAAACTTCCCACGTAGTGGAAAATCTCAAGGCCTTAAAAGGCACGAAAGTCTTTTTATTCCAATCAGGGAAGGACCGTGTCGTCGATAATGAGATCCAAAATACCGTTTGTAGTAAGCTTGTGCACTGTGAACTAATCCGCAATGAGGATGCCTACCATGACTTTATCAATGAAAGGGATGAAATAAGAAACATCATATATAAGAAAATAGGTATATAAAAAATACAATAAAATAGATTTTAAATTTAAATAAGCTATAACATCCCCTAGACAAAATCTAAGGGGAACACACGTGAAAAAACTTCAAGTTGCATTACTATCTATTATCTTAAGTACAGGCTTTGTTAGCACATCTCATGCTGCGGTAGCATCAATTGCAACACTTAGTGGAGCTTATGGAGTTGGACTAAAGTTTGCTCTTGTTGGACTAGGTTGGATTTATGCTGGAAAATCATTTGAAAATAGCTCAAAAAAACTAGGACTTATTGGAATGGTTACTGGTGCAATTTTACTTGATGAATCAGGCCAAAAAATTTCATTTCAAAATATTACAATACCTGATGCTAAGAAAGCAGGAATAACATTAGCAGAAATGCTTGCTTACAATTCTGAGATCGAAGAGATCAATATGGTTTTTGATGAAGTTGTAAGTACATTAGAGAAACAACCAAGTGAAGAGAATGCATTTGATATCTGGGCAGACTACCAAGAAGCTTTGTCACAAGATGCTTTCAATGCTCTCAAAAAACTTGTAAAATAATATATAAGTTCCATGCCTTTAATTAGGCATGGAACCTTTTAACTTTGCGCTCAATTCTTTTGTATCAATACCATCGCGAACTTTTATCGATTTAACACTACGAAGCCCTTTTTCGACGAGTATTTCTTGTGTGATAATATTTCCTAACCTCGAAACAAGTAATGTGTAACGTTTATTTTCTAAGAAGATCTTATCTCGATTATCATAATCACTCTTTAAGAAGCGAAGTCCATTAACGCTTAAAATTTCATCTCCTGCATTAAGGCCACAACGATAAGCACTTGAGTCAGCTCTCACCGACTTAACAACCACTCTATCGCCTTTAAACTCGACATTGATTCCAAGGTCAGCCTTAGCGTCTTCATATTCAAAATCTATTCCGAGACCATTAAAAAGCGTCTCAAAATCAATCTCATCAACACCCTTAACAAGGAAAACAAATTCATCTCTAATTTTTTCCCCAGCAATTGCACGAATCATCTCAAATACTTCTTCTTCGACGAGGCCAACTTTGGGATTTTCCTGATAACGTTTCCAAAGTGCGTCGACGAGATCTAAAACCCCTTTCCCTTTAGAAAGAAGCCTAAAATGAAGAACCATAAAAATCAGTCCACCTTTCAAGTAGTAACTTACTGAAGAATTATTCGAGTTTTCATCTGGACGATAAAGCTTAATCCACGAATTAAATGAGCTATCCTCTGCCGAGTGATACTTGCGCCCAGGAGTTTGTTGATAGCGATTAATGCTCGTTTTAAAGCAATCAAGATAATCTTGAAGCGAATAGAAATCAGTTCTAAAAATAAAGTACTGATCCATAAAACTTGTAAGCCCTTCTGTTAACCAGTGCATACGCGTAAGTGCTTCATTGGTATAATCAAAAGGTCCTAGTTCAATCGGCCTAATTCTCTTAACATTCCAAAGATGGAAGAACTCGTGGGCAACCAGTTCGAGCCAACCTTTGTAGCCTTTTTCTTGTGAGAATTCATAGCTACAATATTGTAACGCGGTTGAGTTAAGGTGTTCAAGCCCGCCAAATAAACTAGGGGCTAAATGAGTCATGAAGACATAGCGATCATAAGGAGCTCCGCCCATCGTTTTTAAAATATGTTCGACGACCTTCTTAATATCTTCTTTTACTTTTGTTTCACTAATACCATTATTTAAGTATTGACCATAGAAAGCCAACTCATGTGGTTTTCCATCGGCCATAAAACCATCTGTCTCATGACAACCAATTTCAATTGGACAATCAATAAACTCATCGTAATCTTTCGCTGAGTAGAGAAAAACTTCTCGCTTATTTGATATATCTGTTAGACCTGTTGTAATTTTAGACCATAGAGGATTAATTTCAATTTCAAGTTGAGGAGAGAGCATCTCTTTACCCAAAACTCCCATAAATGTGCTTGGCCCATGAATAAAGGCATGGCTTTGATCAATATGAGAAGTTCGAACAGTTAGTTCGTGGCAGAAGATCTCATACTTCACACTAAATTCTAACTCCGCGTGGCTTTTAAGCTCGCTATTAGCGAAATCAATGCGGTAGATACCTTTGTCAATCTGAGTTGTTACAAGCCTCTCACCAAGCTTAGAGAACGCAAGAAAGACACGTATATTTCTTCCATATTCTCTCATTAAGTAAGAACCTGGAGACCAGGAAGGAATGAAGAAGTCCAAGTACTTATCACTAGATTCCCGCTTAGCGTTAATCGTGATATGGGCAATATGAGTATGTGGTTCAGGAATCGATAATTTATATTGTAGTTCCATAAAAAAAATCCTCAAAAAAAACTTGTAAAACGATATAAATATTAGGTAGTAATCATCTTACAACTTAACACAATTGCAAACACAAAGCTATATCACCACGCCTAAAGCGTTGGAATCGAGGGAAAAATGACCCAAACTAGGTCAGTTAATAAAATTGATAAAGATCTTATCGTACCTCCTACCGTTACCCTAACACAAAGAGCGGTCGAACAACTAAGTCTGATGATCGAAAATGACTTCACCCTCGCAGGAAAATACTTTCGCCTTCTTATTTCGGGTAAGGGATGTGAAGGCTTCACCTACTCTGTGGGTTTTACCGACAAAAAAGAAGATGATGTTCTCGTTCAAATAACTAACGAACAAGACCTCGAAGTATTAGTCGATCCATTCGCGGCTTTCTATCTGGGAGAGACTGTTGTTGATTACATCCTTGATATTGAAAATAATAACGAAGGTTTTACTGTTACAAACCTTGATCAGAAAAAATACTTTGGTAAATTTTGGAGAAAAAGAGAAGATCTTGTTCCTCCAATGATAAATCAATAATAAGGACTTAAGCACTTCATGGATTATCGTTACGTCAAAGCATTCGTTCTCACCGCAAGACACTTGAGTTTTTCTAAAGCTGCTGATCTCTTGAAAATTGCCCAATCAGCAGTTTCAAGACAAGTAAAACTCCTTGAGGAGTCAATTGGGGAAGAGCTGATCATTCGCTCAAGTAAGAAAGTTGTACTCACTGAAAAGGGTAAGGAATTCTACGCGGCCTGTGAACACTTTGATCGTATTTCAAATGAAATTTTTGATAAAGAAGACACCAGACAACTAAAAGTTGGAATCCTAAGTGGGCTCTTAAAAACATGGTTTACACCTGTTTTACTGAGATATTATAAGAAATATAATCGAAATATGCATATCCATATCGGCGATCAACCAGAATTGCTCAAAGGCATTGAGCAAGGAATCTTTGATATTATCTTCTCCACTGAAAACCTCCAAACAGATCTTGTGAGTTCGTTAAAACTCTTTGATGAGAAACTTGTACTTATCAGTAAAGAGACCGTTAACCGTAAGAAGCTTCATGAATATCGATGGATTGTTTACTCTGAGGGAGACAATTTATTTAAGCTGAGTAAGAAGCGCAGTGAGCAGATCATTATGGTTGAAAATATCTCAACGATTGTTCAACTTGCAAAAAATGGTGTGGGAATAGCTGTTATCCCTGATCATGTAATTAAAAAAAATGATTCGATTATTATTGAAGAACTGCCTGGTCTTAAGAGTCCTGGTATCTATATGACATCTTTAAACTATAAGAACCAACCACAATTTCTTAAAGAAATCCTAAGCGTTATCTAAACTACTGAGAAACTTCACAATCTCTTTTTTGTGTAGTAATTTTCTTAGTTAAAGAATTTTCGAACTTATTGAAACACTCAACGAAGTATTCAACTTCATTTCTTTTTTGAGCTAATTCTTTTTTTACTGTATTTAAATTTAAGTGACTTCTCTCTACTGTTGCTTTCAATTCTTTAATACGATCGGCTGATCTCTCAACAGAGACTTCAAGATTTTCGTTTTGATTAGTTAAATTTGTAATTTGTGACTGAAGTGAGTTCACCTGGGCCTGAAGTTCATCTCTAAGATAAGAGAGTTGTTCGATATCTCTTTCACGCTTTGCTATTTCGGCCTTAGCACCGTCAATTGTCTCAAGAATTTCATGCTTAAGTAGTTCTTTCTCACTCGCAAGTTTTTCAATTCGGGCCAGTAAAACTTCCCTCTCGCTAATGATATTTCGGCTTTGGAGATCTCGCTTTTGGCTTTGAGACTCTAGCTCTTGAAGCTTTTTAAGAGTCACATCATACTTCATTTTTAATTCTTTATTTTCAACGAGAAGTAGTTCGGCTTTTTTCTGAGATTGATTTAACTCATGACAGAGAATTTCACGCTGCTTTTCAAGCAGTTCATTGTCACCGCTGAAATTTGAGTTTTCTAAAGTTAATGTCTTAAGTTGTTGTTTGAGAGATTCAATTTCAGGAGTTCTTGCATTCCAAATCGCCTCAAGAATTCCATAATTGCGAGATTTCCCGACGACATTAAATAAACCTTTATTCTGCTCTACAAGTTCATTGAAATCTTTATATATTTTTGACATCGATATTCCCACACATAATTAATCTTCTATTCTATTATCACTCGATTAAAAATCATGTGCAAGACGGTAAAAAAAAAGCCTCTAATTATTAGAGGCTTAAATTTGATTTATTTTACTTTAACATCTTTAATTCCGACCGTTCCGATCATGAATTTCTTATTTGTAACAAAGAACATCTTTGTCGCATCCTTATTGTTAAGAAGTAGTTTCCACTTCTCTCCTTGCTTTTCAACTTTCAGATCATAGTTATCAGTGTCTTTTGAAAGTGCAGAAACAAGGACTTCCATATCAAGGTCGGCACTATCTGATGCGTTGAAATTCTGTGCCTTGAGCTTAACGATCTCATAGCCTTTTCTCTTTACCATAACGACGCCCTTGGCAAGATCGGCCGGTGAATACTTGTCGACAGAAATGACATTTCCGCGCCCATCAAATTCTTTTTTCAATACTTGTTTAACTTCAATATTGTCTTCATCTGTTACAATACCAATCGTGTACGTGTTTGCATCCTCATCATTTGAAATCGTGGATAACTTGTGCTCCATTGCTCTAACTGATTGCATTAGTCCTAGAATGATTGATAATGCAAAAGTTGTCTTCAAAAAGCTTTTCATACTCTCCCCCTTTCTCTGTGGTAAACGGAGTATGGATTTTTATTGATTTTTTCTCAATGAAATTTGTAAATTTTTCCCTAGTTTCGGCCCTAGTGCCGAGCTGACACTAGGATAAGGTATTGAAAATTATAGGGCCGCCGACATGCTTAAACTCAGACTCTTCTAAGTCATCAAGCTTATAACCGCCAAGATGCTCTGATATTAGACATAAGATGTACTTATCAACTTCATTAATTTCAGATAATCCAAAAGAAGCGATGAACGAAGCAACCTTCTCTTTTAAAGGATTCGAGTTCTTAATATCTTTTAAATATTTTAGATAGAAACTCTTTAACTCAACAACAGTAACACCCATCTTCTGAGTCTCTTCTTTCTTGAATTTATCGAGCGAGAAGTTTACAAAGCTTGAAAGGATTAATGATTCAAAGTCGATGCTTTCAATATCGTAGTTAAGATAATAAGAATTTGATAGGCGTCCTTCACTACTAAGTGCCTCAAATACTTCTTTAAAGCTCTTCATAAAAGGAAGAAGAGAGATTAAAAGATTTGCATCGCGATTAGCTTTTTCCCACTGCACGGTTTCACATATCGCTTCAGACTGTTCAGTCCCACCTTTATACTTGGCCTCGATTGCAAAGAGGTCATCTAAGAAAGTTTCGAAATAATTACCTAGAAATTTCTCATCAGTGTCATCAAGATTTGTAAGACGTAAATGCTTCTTAATTCTTTTTTGCACGACACTTATTAAAGAATGTCCAACACGGTGAACATCAACGAAGTCAAAAATATCGAAAACACTCGATTCCCCAAACTCTCTTGTTGATCTAATATAATTAATTCCCAAGTTGACGAGATTTCGAGTTGCTTTCCCAACTCTTGTCATGGCAATAGGGCTGTCTTTTAATAACCCGTGAAATTCTAAATTAGAATTAATAAGGCGGATAAAATTAAAGTGAAGAAAGTGAAATCTCTTCTCATTTTTTACTTTTGTAAGTTCTTCTGAAATCTTTGCGTGGTCTTGTTCAAAGGCTACAAGAGAGTTTTGGTGAAGAGTTTGAAGCTTTCCGACATTATCAATCTCTCCAGTCAGTGCTTCTTTCTTATTAATGAAAAGATCGATATGTGAAACAGATGGTAGCGGAGATAGAACTTCAAGCGCTTCAAAGTAATCAACGAAACCAAAGTCACTGAGGCGTCCTTTCTTATGTGTATACTCTTGTTCAGAGAGAGTTAGATAACCATCTGAGACAATTGTAAAAAGATACTGATATGCTTTTTCGACACCGAGTTCGTAATATAACTCTCTCACAAGTGTTTTTGTCTCATCGACAATGTCACACGTTTCATCATATTCAAAAAGCAGAAGATTATCTTCAGTTAGAAAGTAATAATCATGATCAGGATACTCTGGCTCTTCTGCATCAAAAGTCCAAATATTAAATTTACCTTTAATAAATAAAGCAAACTCGACTCCATGAGCGAATTCAAAACGAACTTGGTCATCAGGAGAGAGAGAAACAACTCTTACCCAATTTTGAAACTCATTTACATCAATCTCATCTTTCTTCCAAAGGTCGAGATCGTAAATAACTTCACGCTGTTCTTTAGTCATCAAAGAAAGGGCATGGCACTTTAATTCGATAGGAAGGGAGCGAAGTGAAACATAAAGTGGTTGAATTGGAATATTAGCAAGGGACTTTTGATCCCCTATGTAAGACTCAATCAGCTCCATCGATGTATAGGCCTTAGACTCTTTTAAGACGAGATCGATAACGTTTGTACTTGAAGAAAGTGTGATGGGAGCTTTTGATTTATTGTCTTTAGTCATATTTATCCTTGTTTGGTTGCTTCTATTTATAACAAATTCAACATCTTATCAATTAATTTCTCCCTACGACTGATACAGGTTATACTAATATAAATCCTCTAACATACCGAAAAGATAATGAAGTGAGAAAGTTAATAAACCTAATTCATATTTATCTTTCGATATTGATCATCAATATCTGTGTCCCTACTTTTGCCGGGCGTGTCGAAACACGTGCTCGTGAAAATTTTCGAACTGATCATATTGTTAAATCAAATGAGCAATACACTTATAAAGCATGTGAAAAATTTAATCGTGATGATAGTCAGGATTATTTTATAAGATGCCATGATGGCGAAGTTCAAGAAGAAACAGAGCTCGACTTACTCGACAAAAATATCAATGCGATTAATATAAAATTCTATAAAGGTAGAGTTTTGGCCGATCTCAAAGAAGCTTCACTAGCAACACTTGAGTATCAAGAACGTTCAATGAAAAATATCATCGAATGTCTTGCCTCAAAAAGTAATGCTGAATGTGCATCACTTAAGAATACCTTAGTTGAAAACACAAGAGAGAACCTTTTCAAGCTAAGACAAGAGCTTGCCCTTGCCCAGGATCGTGAAACGATTAAGCATACCATTGGTGATACAAAGATCCCTAGGCTTATAAAGAATGAAGTTAACGCCTTTAAAGAGACAAGAGATTTTCTAAATTATCAAGCTCAGCAAGAATGGTTTGAACAAAGATCAAAAAGAGTTCCTTGCATCGAAAAAGATGTAAGTGGTAGTTATTCTTTTAAGGATACAAAGAAAAATGATGTTCGAGGCTACTCATGTGCAAATATGATGAGTAATGAACTCTCGAGATTTCTCTCAAAAGAATATGACTTAAGAAAAGAGAAGTATGAATCACTCTCTCTTGATCGATTAAATACCATGCCAATTCTTTCAAAATTAAGTCTTGTCGGCAATGAAGATTCAGAAGTCGTCACAAAGAAATTAGCGCAGGCCCTTTCTAATAACCTCAACGAAGTTTTAGAAGCACGAAAGAGAATTAAAAGTCTTTCAAACTCAAATCTCTACGAAGTATTTTCAAATTCTGTAATTGTTGAAAACTATTTAAATAAAATGGGGCCACCAAAATATCTTTGTGATATCGCCCAAGGCTATCAAGAACAAATTGAGTTCGATGAAATAAAGACTGACCTTGCACTCGTTGGAACTGCCTTAATCGGTGGTGGTATATGTGGGCTAACAGCTGGGATTGGATGTGCACTCGGCGTTGGTATTACCGTCGAGGCGGCGAATTTAGCGATTTCAGCAAATCGAGTTTCAGATCAAGAAGTAAGCTTTCTCTCTGGTCTAAGTGAATCTAAAAATCTACTAGAGAAAGAAGATGACTATACATTAAATCTTGTTCTCGCCCCTCTTGCCATTGGGGGAGAATTCATAGGCAAAGGTGTCAAGTACACAGTCAAGGGTGTCAAGCAAACGAAGCTTCCTTATGAAAGGAAGGCCACATCACTTGTCGACAATTACCAGAAAAGTAAAATCAGAAAGATTAGCAATCATACACCTCCACGACTTACAACAGCAAAACAGCTCGAGCATGAATACTCTCAGTATATTCTAACTTCACCACGACTTAACCAGAGATGGATTGATAACGCCCAAAAAGGAGATGCTGCATTTTATCTCGACGTGGAAAACTCTGCTCTAAAAAGACTTAATGACTCCTATGGAAATAAAGAAGTCGTCACATCTCTGACTAATCTCCATAAAGATATTATGATGCAGAAAATGAAGAGACTATTTAAGAATTACCCCGAGCTCGATTTCGAAGTCTATAGCGACTTTAAATCCTTAAGATTTGCATTTCTTCCTAAGACGATGACAAAGGAAATGCAGCTTAAAATTCAAGAAGAGTTAAGTAAAATATATAAAGAAACAAATGCTGAATTTAAGGAAAAAATCGAAAAGATTGGATTATTTGACGCCAAAGAAGCTCCTGAGAATTGGTTTTCTGGAGCAATAGCACTGACTGCAGACCAAGCAGGATTAGCATCAAAGAAATCAAGATTTTTTTTAAGAAGTGATAGTATTAACGAAAATCTCCTCACGAAATATGATGAAGTAAAACCACTACTTGAGGTACAAGTCTTAGGGCTAAGGAAGTTTCAATCACAACTTGCAGGTAATAAGAAGTTTCTAAGCTCACCCTACTTTGTAAAATTAAGTAGTGACCAAACAACTCTAGCTCCAGAAATCATTGATACACTTAGAAAGTATGACCCTCAAATGGAAAATGAAAAGCTTGTTTCTATGCTAAGTGATTTAAAGCAGGAGTACGGACTTGAGTTTACTCAAGGAGAAGCAAGAGATCTTCTAACTTATGTGCAAGATCTTAACGCTCTGACCCCTGGACTTTGGGTTCCAAAGCGAGAGCTCGCTCACTTAAATAATGCAACTGCGGGAGGGTTTACTGGGGATGTCACAGGAATGGGCTCCCAAAATATCTACCAAATTGCAAAAGATATTGCGAAATCAAGGAGTGAGAAACTCGACCTTGAAGACACAATCACGTCAATAAGATTAGGAGAAAGAGAAGTTACACAAAGTTTTAATCAGATAAAGAAAGAATTTGAGCTTACAGTACGTGAAGAACTTCAAAGAAAAGGGATCGCTCACGATATCATTTGCAGTGGTGACGATTGTGCCGTCACAATCAAGGAAACGATAAAGATCGAAGATCAAAGAGATATAATTCGTTCTTTTTCAAGTAACAAGAATCCCTCACAGTATCGAATGAGTTTTATTCCAGATAACACTCCTCAAGACTTAAGACTTAAAATCGCCTCCCACGGAGAAATGGTTGAAAAGGTCCTTAGAAAATCTCTTAGAGGTCTAGGAGAGAGTGATATTCCTCCAGAAATACTAAAGAATATTACAATCGCAACCTCGATGCCAAGCAAGGTAGGTCAAGCACCCATTGATGTTCTTATTGGCTACAAGAATCTTGAAAAATTGACTCAAAAACAACGCAGTAATATTGTGGAGAAGCTAAAGGTTGCAATTTCAAAGGTAAACCAAGAAATCTTAACAAATAAAGATGGCTATCTTGCCGGTTCGATAATCTTTAACTAAGCAGGAGAAATAACCTAAAATTCATATAAAACATGACATAGGTCATGTAAGTATTAATGACTTATGTTAGATTGTTATTGTATAAATATTTAAATATTATGCAAATTCTCAAAGTACAAGGTAGAAGAATTGATGAGAAAAGTAAGAGAAGAGGAAAAATGTCAAAGCTGTCCTTCTAAAGGAACAGGAATTTTCTGCGACCTAAATGATGCGGACCTTGATGAGCTTTCTGTTCATAAAGTTACAAACACATACAAGAAAGGCCAGACTCTCTTCGTCCAAGGTAACCACCCTTTTGGACTTTACTGCATCAATTCTGGAAATATCAAAGTAACAAAGACTGGACCAGATGGAAAAGAATCAATCGTTAGAGTGGTTCAAGGTGGAGATGTTTTAGGACATCGCTCACTTTTTACAAGCGACTACTATTCTGCAACTGCGACGGCCATTGAAGATACAAAAGTTTGCTTTATCGATAAGAAGTTTATTTTAAAAATGATTGAAGAAAAACCAAGCGTTTCACTTCACGTTATTAATAAATTAAGCCGCGATATGGGAGCGGCCGAAGCGAAGCTAAGCTCATTTCACCA
This sequence comes from uncultured Bacteriovorax sp., assembly GCA_964593545.1. GTDB lineage: Bacteria > Bdellovibrionota > Bacteriovoracia > Bacteriovoracales > Bacteriovoracaceae > Halobacteriovorax_A. The sequence continues at coordinate 68,835 of CAZQJK010000001.1, forward strand.
AAAGAACGTTAGAGAAAGATTAGCTGAACTTCTCCTTATTCTAAAAGAGTCACATGGAAAGAAACAAGAAGATGGTTCAACTCTTCTTGCAATAAAACTGACTCGTGAAGAAATGGCAACCATGATTGGTACTGCCAATGAAACACTTATCAGATTTGTTTCTGAATTTAAAGATGAAGGTCTCATTCAGCAATCAGGAAAATCAATTATCATTCTCGATGAAGAAAGACTAATTGAATGGGCCAATTTAAATTACTAAAAAAAAATAAGTTAAAACCTGATTTAGAACATACTTAGATGAGTGATTTAATTTTACACTCACTTTATGAAATTAGAAACTGTAATGAAAATTGACATCGAAGACAAAATATTAAACCAACTACAGGATAGAGGTGAACATATCACCTACACAGCGGCCTCGAACCTCTTCTATGAGGGTCAAGTGCCGGTTGTTGCATACCTTATCGTCTCTGGAAATATTCATCTCATAAAAAATAAAAAAATCAAACACACTGTCGGCCCTGGAAGTTTAATCGGAGTCAAAGAACTTATGAATAATGAAGCTGTCAACTATTCAGCGATTATCATGCCAGGTAGTGATATTTGTTTTCTTTCGCGAAGCGATTTTTACGAGATCATCGAATGCCAAGATGAGCTTTCGGAGAAAATCAGTCACCTAATTGCGATATAAAGTTCAGTAAAGAAAGTGATATAGGTCATATTTTCTGGTACACTTAAGTCGTAACATCACTATTATAAATCGAATAAAAAAGAGAGAGTATTATGGAAAATGCCGTCATTTTTACAACATTGGAAACAGAACTTTTAGAACAACTAAAGAAAGTGAAGCAACACCTCGATGCTGAGAATTCAACAGTCCACATTGTTCATTGTCATAAAATCCAAATGTATATTAATGAACTTTCAGTTTTCACTTTTCCAACAGAAAATGAAATCCCACAAATGACTGAAGCAACAAATCAGGTTCTTGAACAATTTGCAAAAGAGCTTAGCATAAAAAAATATACTGTTGAAACTTTCTTTGACCATGATCCTAAAGAGAGATGTTTAAACTATCTCAAAGAAAAGAATGCGACTCTCTGTGTACTTGGAGCTAAAAAGAAAAGTGGATTTGAAACTTTATTTGAAGGTTCATTCATCAGTTACATGAATAAATTTTCTCCATGTGATATTTTAACATTGAGACCTTTAAAGTAATATATGACTACCGAGCATATCAACACATTAAAGTGTAATCATTGCAATGATGAGTTCGAGGCCAGACTTGCAGTCTATAAAGACGAACAAGTTTTTTGCTGCAATGGCTGTAAAACCGTCTATGCGATATTACACACAAGAGGTCTTGATAAGTTCTATTTATTAAGAAACGAAGAAGAAAGCTTTACACCAACTCCAATATCAAAGGAGCGAGGAAGTTTTGAGTATATGAACTCACATGAATTTCATGATGAATTCGTATCTTTAAAAAGAGATAAGAAACAGGTTGTTTTCTACCTCGAGGGCGTCCACTGCATGGCCTGTATTTGGCTTATCGAAAAGACTCCAAACTTTATTCCTAATCTCCTTTCTGCAAGATTAAATATTGCAGAGTCAACAGCGACATTTGAATTTACAAAAGACTTAGAAGTGTCGACATTGGCAAAGGAATTAACTTCTCTAGGCTACTACCCTCACCCTGTTGCTCCTGGAGATAATTCAAAGACATTTCAACAAAGAGAAGAGCGAAGTGAAATCTTAAGAATTGGCATTGCTGGCGCAGCAATGGGAAATATTATGATCTACGCTGTCTCTAATTATGCTGGTGCCGATGGTGTATACAGAGAGACTTTCAACTGGTTGTGTCTTATCCTATCACTCCCAGTCGTTTTTTATAGTGCCCTTCCTTTTTATAAGACCTCTTTTCAAGCATTTAAATTAAGAACCGTCTCTATTGATATGCCCCTATCTCTTGCAATTCTTGCAGGCTTTGTTTTTTCTACAATTGGACTTTTTACAGGTAGTGATCATAATTACTTTGACTCAATTACAACTCTTATATTTCTAATTTTATTAAGTCGCTACTTTGTAAAAAAAGCGACACAACAAGGACTTAGCAACAAAGGCCTGAATACATTCTTTACAAACTCAGAGGTTATCAAAGTGGACGGAGAGAGAGAAATTCTAACTCACTCACGCTTTATTTTGCCCGGAGATCTCATCAAGTTTAAAACTGACGAAAAGATCATCTTTGATGGTCTTTTAAAATCTTCACAAGCTGTCATCGACAATTCGGTTATTACTGGAGAAAGTCGTCCTATTGCTCTTAAGCCCATGGAAGAAGTTTTTGCAGGAAGTGTAAACCTCGAAGATGATATTTTAGTTGAAGTTTTAGCAACAGCTGAAAATACTCGATTAGGGAAGATTGTTACATCAATCACGAACTCTGAACTTTCAAAGAATAATATCGTTTCAAGAGCTGACAATATTGCAAAGTACTTTGTATGGATTGTAACACTCTTAACTGCTGCAACATTCATCTACCAACTTAAGTTCCATGGACTCAACCCTGCAATTGAAAAGGCGTTAGCAATTATTATCATCAGCTGCCCATGTGCTCTAGCTCTTGCGACTCCGCTTGCCTATATTAGAACACTTAATATATTAAAAAGCCTTGGTATCTATATTAAGAATGAAAATATTCTAGAAAAAATCAATTCCGTCACTGAGATATTCTTAGATAAAACGGGAACAATTACAGAAGGAAAATTTGAGATTCTATCATTTCAAAATCTTTCAGTATATGAAGATGAAAAAATACATGAAATAGTTTATGCCCTCGAACAAGTGTCAACTCATCCTATTGCAAATTCACTAAAAAAATATTTTAAAAAAAATGAAATTAGTAAACGAGCACTATTCACAAACGCAATTTCAATAAATGGATTAGGAGTGAGTGTCAAAGATGATGTTAATAATTTTTTCTTTGGTAAACTAAGAAGCTTTGAACAAACGAGCTCAAAGCAAAGTCAAGTTGGGCTATATGATAATGACCAACTAATTGCGATATATACAATTGGCGATAAAATTAAATCTTCAACACCAGGCCTTATCGATAAATTAAGAAACTCTGGAAAAAATATTCATATCGCAAGTGGAGATAATGCTGAAGTCGTGGTCTCTGTTGCAAATGAGCTTAATCTTACAAAAGAGCTCGCCCATGGTAATTTAAGTCCTGAAGACAAGGCCCATTTAATCTCTCAATTTCATAATACACTGATGGTTGGAGATGGAATTAATGATGTCTTAGCTTTTAAGAAGGCTTCTGTATCAATTGCAGTTAGCGGAAGTGCCGACCTTTCAATGCGAGCATGTGACATTTTCATTACGAATCAAAACTTGAAACAAATTTACAATCTCATTACTCTTGCAAAAGAGACGCATAAAGTTGTTTATCGCAATTTTTATTTTTCGCTTTTTTACAATTCACTCGGTGTTGCACTAGCTCTCTTTGGAGTGATTACTCCTTTAATGGCCGCGATATTTATGCCAATTAGTTCGTTAACTGTACTGGCCTCAAGTTTTCTTGGAACAAGTAAAATGAGAATAATTGAAAAAACTAAGGAGTTAAAATGAATGTAATATATTTCATGCTCCCACTAGCTCTTGTTTTGGGAGCTTTATTTGTCGCTCTATTTGTATGGGCGACAAAATCTGGTCAGTACGACGATCTCGATACACCAGCAAAAAGAATGTTATTTGATGATGATAAAAGTGAAATAAAAAGGAAGGGAGATTTATGAGTACGAATTTAACTAACCCGAGTCAATTAGAGGAGTTTTCCTATAATGACAAAGTTACGAAGTGGTTTATCGGGGCCACGATGCTATGGGGAGTAGTTGCACTTCTTCTCGGAGTAACGATTGCATTTCAGTTAGCTTACTGGAAATTAAACCTAGGACTTGAATGGACTACTTTTGGCCGTTTAAGACCACTTCATACAAATGCTGCAATTTTTGCATTTGTTGGAAACGCGATTTTTGCGGGGATTTATTACTCAACGCAAAGACTTTGTAAGGCAAGGCTATTTAGTGATTTCCTTTCTTCATTCCACTTTTGGGGATGGCAGTTAATTATTGTAGCGGCGGCAATCACTCTTCCTCTCGGGATTACGACAGGTAAAGAATATGCCGAACTTGAGTGGCCTATTGATATTGCGATAGCAGTTGTCTGGGTTGCTTTTGCTATTAATTTTATGGGAACACTAATAAGAAGAAGAGAGAGACATATTTATGTAGCTCTTTGGTTCTATATTGCGACAATTATAACTGTTGCTGTTCTTCATGTTGTTAACTCAATTTCATTTCCAGTCGATTTGATGAAGTCATATCCTGTCTACGCTGGAGTTCAAGATGCACTTGTACAGTGGTGGTATGGACATAATGCTGTAGCATTCTTTCTTACAACTCCATTTCTTGGACTTATGTATTACTTTGTGCCAAAAGCGGCCAATAGACCTGTTTATTCTTATCGACTATCGATCATTCATTTTTGGTCTTTAGTATTCATTTATATTTGGGCCGGCCCTCACCACCTTCTCTACTCATCGACACCAGATTGGGTTCAAACAGTTGGTATGGTTTTCTCAGTAATTCTATGGATGCCTTCTTGGGGTGGGATGATCAATGGTCTTCTGACTCTTAGAGGAGTATGGGATAAAGTTAGGAAAGATCCTGTTTTAAAATTTCAAGCAACAGCTATTACATTCTATGGGATGGCAACATTTGAAGGACCTCTACTTTCAATTAAATCAGTAAACTATCTTGGTCACTTTACTGACTGGATCGTTGGTCACGTTCACGCCGGAACTATTGGTTGGAACTATATGATGATTGCGGGGATTCTCTATTATCTTGTTCCCAAATTATGGAAAACAGAGCTTTACTCTTTGAAGCTTGCCAACACACAATTTTGGTCAGCAACAATCGGTCTACTTCTCTATATGATGTCAATGTGGGTAGCTGGTATTACTCAAGGATTGATGTGGAGACAAATTGATGCGGGCGGAAGACTTGTTTATCCAAACTTCATTGAAACTGTTGTTAAGATCGTTCCAATGTATTGGGTTAGAGCTTTCGGTGGTGTTCTTGTTTTAGCTGGTTTCATTATCATGGTGTATAACCTTATTATGACAATTAAGCTTGCCAAGAAAGATGACACAGAAGAAGTATTTGCAGCAGCTCCACTTAATTCTTCATCAGAAGAGCCAAATGCAACAGCTCACAGAAAACTGGAAGGACTACCAATTCTTTTTACGGCATTAACAGCATTAGCAATACTTGTTGGTGGGGCGGTAGAAATTATTCCATCCCTTCTGTCTAATAACTTTGTTGAAAAAAATCCAAATGTAAAACCATATACTCCTCTTGAGTTAGCAGGACGTGATATTTATATCGCTGAAGGTTGTTATGTTTGTCACTCTCAACAAATTAGACCAACACCTGAAGAAAACTTACGCTATGGTAAACCATCAACAGCTGCTGATTCAGTTTATGACCGTCCATTTCAGTGGGGCTCTCGAAGAATTGGACCAGACCTTGCTCGCGTCGGTGGAAAGTACAACGATATGTGGCACTACAGACATATGATGAATCCAAGAGACGTGACTCCTAAATCAATCATGCCAAACTATACATGGTTATTTAAGAAGAAAACAGACTTTGCATCAATTGAAAAGAAAGTAAAAGTAATGAAGGCCTTAGGCGTTCCTTATAGTGATGAAGAAATCAGAAGAGCTTATGACCTTGCCCAAAATCAAGCGAATGAAATCACAAAAGGACTTGTTGAACAAGGAATCCCTAGTGAGATGAAGAATAAGCAAATCATCGCACTAATCGCTTACCTACAACGACTAGGTATCGACACTGCGGATAAGGAGTAATCATGTTTAAAGAAGTTATGGCAGCAATGAATATGGACATACTTCCAACAATTGCATTACTTCTATTTGTAACTGTCTTTGTTGGTGTTGTTATTTGGAGCTTTCGAAAAGGAAGCTCTAAAGTTTACGAAAATGTATCATCAAGTGCACTTGATGATGGCGTTATCAAGAAATAGGTTGGAGATTTTATGAGCGATAATAAAGAGAATTTAATTTTACACGACGATGAAAAACATCTCGTTCTAGAACATGACTACGATGGTATTCACGAACTTAATCACCCACTGCCAAGCTGGTGGTTTGGTACTTGGATTCTTTCATTTGTATTTGCTGTTCCCTACTTCATGTACTATGTCATGATGGACGGACCAACATTGCTTGATGAATACAATAAAGACATGGCCGTAATAACAAAGATTAAGGAAGCTGAAGCAGCAAACGGTGCAAACTTTAATCTCGATGAGTATCAATCATGGATCGCTTCAAATGATGGTGTAACAAAGGGAGCTGTCGTCTTTGAAGAAAACTGCCTCTCATGTCACGCCGAAGGTGGTCGTGGAGATATTGGTCCAAACTTAACTGATGATTACTGGTTAAATATTAAAGGCCATGTTGGTGCTGATACAATCTATCCAGTAGTCTTTAAGGGTGTCGAAGAGAACGGGATGCCAGCGTGGGGAGAAGTATTAAGTAAAGAAGAAATAATGTCTGTTGTTTCTTATGTACTGACTCTCCATGGGACTAATCCTGCACAAGCTAAAGAACCACAAGGTGATTTAATTAAATAAATACTGAATTGGGGGCGAAGCTCTAATTTCGCCTCCCTTCACTGGACTTACAATGAGCAAGAATAAATTTGAATTGCATGAAGAAAGACTTGGAACAACTGATGAATTAGGTCATCGGATTTTCCTTTTCCCTGAAGAAGTAAAAGGTTTTTGGAGAAAAAGAAGATCCCTGTTCTACTGGTTTTTAATTGCCTTCTATCTTGTCCTCCCTTGGATCTATATTGGAGGCAAGCAATCGATAAAACTTGATATTGCCAATCGAGAGTTTACTTTCTTCTCATATTCATTCTTTGCTAGTAATGCGCCTCTATTACTTTTTTTATTTCTAGGTTTTGTTTTTACAATTGGATTTATTACAAGTATCTGGGGACGAGTCTGGTGTGGCTGGGCCTGCCCTCAAACCGTTTTCATTGATACGATATATCGTAAGATTGAAATTCTCGTCGAAGGAAATCCACGTCAAAGACAAAAACTCGACGACGCCCCTTGGGACTTTGAGAAGACTTGGAAGCGAAGCTTAAAGTGGATCCTCTTTACCGCCGTGTCTCTTCACATCTCTCATACATTTCTTGGATACTTTGTAGGAACACATGAGCTACTTTCGATGTCCTTACAATCTCCAATGGCCAATAAGACCCTATTCTTTTCAATGCTTATGATCACGACAATTTTCTTACTTGATTTTGGATGGTTTCGTGAACAGTTTTGTATTATAGCTTGTCCTTACGGAAGGTTTCAGTCTGTCATGATGGATGAAAATACCATGACTGTCGTCTATGATGAAAAACGAGGAGAGCCACGTCGCCAACCAGGAATGAAGAAAGAAGAACACGCCGACTGTGTAAATTGCTATGCCTGTGTTAAGGCGTGTCCAACGGGAATCGATATCAGACGAGGGATGCAACTTGAGTGTATTGCCTGTACAAATTGTATTGATGCCTGTGATGATATTATGGAAAAAACGAATAGACCTAAAGGGCTTGTCCGTTATGATTCACTCGCAAATATCGAAGGAAACAAACCAAAGATTCTAAGACCAAGAAATCTTGTCTACCTCTCTGCAATTGTCGTCATTATTATTGGTCTTATTTATTCATTAAATATCTCAACAGATATGAATGTGACAATTCTAAAGGGTCTAGGAACTCCATATACAGTAATGCATAACGAAGAAGGAATGGTTTTAAATCACTTCCAAATAACACTTGATCAAAGTGGAGAATTAAAAGATAGAGAAGTACAAATTGATCTCTTAGAAAAAGATGAACTCGCAATTGAACTTAAGGTTCCAAGAAACCCATACCTTCTAAAGAAGAACCATGCGAGAGTTAATCTCTTTCTTAAATTTAAAAAAGAGATTCTTACTAAGGGAAGTCGAAAAGTAAGTTTTAAAATTACAGATTTAAGTAATAAGAAAGAAATCGTTAGAGAGGTATCCATTGTTGGACCAATTAACTGATTTAAGTATACAACCACTATACTTTATCATTTTCGCCGGAATTGTCTCAGGTCTAGTCGGTAGCACACACTGTATTGGTATGTGTGGAGGCCTTGTCGTGGCAATGACAAAGAATAAAAAAGGAATACTCTCTTATCATCTAGGCCGCCTCACAGGCTATTGCTTGATTGGAGTTATTCTTCCACTTCTAGGCCTTAAAACTTTAGGACTACAAGGAAATAAAATTGTCTCCATGACAGGGGCAATGATTATGGGTCTTCTCTTTATTTATATCGGCCTAAAAAACTTGCTCAAATGGAAGAGCTACACACCGAAGCATGAATTTTTAGAAAATTTAAATGTAAAACTATGGCAAAGACTTTATCAAAGCTTTAAGAATCAAGAGATCATAAGAAGCTACTTTGGCGGAAGTGCGAGTGTACTTCTACCATGTGGTTTACTGTGGTCAGTTTTAATTCTTTCGATATCGGCCACTGGCCCAGTATACTCTCTCGTCTTCATCGCCGCTTTCTGGCTCGGGACAATGCCAGTATTAAGCTTTGCACCAGAAATTTTCCAAAAGTTTTTGAGGCCATTACAAAATAAATTACCAAGAACAATACCAATCACTCTCATCATCATTGGCATTTCGACAATTGGTTTTAGAGTTATTCATATTTACAATGAGCATATGTGCCATTGAAATGGAGTTTGAATGTCGAAAGAATTAAAAGAGAAAGAAAAAGATAATAGCCTCGATGGCTTCTTCTTTAATTTGTTGTTATTTTGTGTGGTTATTGTTTTTCCAATAACCCTCACAATTTTAACATTTGCTTTTTGGGCCTAATTATTTACGTTTTTGACACTCTCGAATATTTCGAAGTAACTCAGGGTCTCTTTCTTGAATTATTGGTCGTAAGTATTCGACGACAGAAGAGTTATCTCTCATAAAGTCGACAAGACGACAAAGAAGATTCATCGACTGTGACTCCCCCTCTAAAGACCATGAAGTAATATCGTATCGAGTTGTGTAAAATAATTTTGCAAGGAGAACACGGTACTCAAGCCTCACCTGTTTACCTGTTTGCTTAGCAAGTTCTTCACCAAGATCTGAATCATGGATTGAGAATTGCCAAGTCAGCTCATCTCCACTTCCAAGGTCTAGCGTACCTTCATAAGTCTTAATCAATATTCCCGTCTCTGAGAGCTTTACAAGCTTTCCGGCCCTAACTCCACGAGAGAGTGTATATTGAGTTAATAAGTAAGTAATTATACTTCCTAGTGCAATTAAAATGACAAAAGCGCCAAGTATTTTACGCTTCAAGCGAACCTCTTTGTACAATATTAGATAGATACTCGTAAAAGTTTAATTCTTAAATTAGCTTTTGTAAAAGACTAACTCATTAACATTTAATAACAGTAAGTTACTACAATTAACTCAAGATAAACTTTGTACAGTATTTTTTATGAAGTACTTTGATAAAATACCAACTACAATATGTTGAACGCGAGATAATATGGTAAATAGCGAACTTATTGAGACATTAAATAATACAGTTCCCATTCTAGGAATCACTCTAGTCCTGTGCCTTATTATTGGTAAATTATCAAAGAAGTTTGGCGTCCCTAAAGTTTCTGGCTACATTATTCTCGGTGTTATTTTAGGCCCGGGTTGCTTACAATTTTTAAGTGAAGACTTCTCCCATTCATTCAAATATTTTAATGATCTTGCCCTTGGAATGATTCTCTTTAATATCGGGGGGGAATTTAACAGGGCATTGATTTCTAAGATGAGGAAGGAGCAGATTCTTTATTCCGTCGTCTCTGTTGGTTTTACAATTCTCGTTGTCTTCAGTCTCTTTCTTATCTCTCTTTATTCTATTGGTGGTTATGATAATACAACAGTAATTATAGTATCGATTTTTCTCGCACTTGTTTCAGTTGAGGCAGCTCCTCCAACAACTCTTCTTGTATTAAAAGAATATAATGCTGAAGGAAAACTTAGCGACTCCATAAAAATCTATCTCGCGTTTGCCACATTAATTGCGATTGTGACGACTTTGATTGCAATGAATGCCTTTGAATACTTTGGACTTTGGCAGGGTAAGTATGCTCACTCTCCAATTCTCATTGTAAAAACGATTTGGAAAATATTCGGTTCAATGATTTTTGGTTTTATCTTAGGAGTAATTCTGACTTTCATTGAAAGATATGAAACTCGTGTCGGTAATATTCTCTTCTCGATCATTGCAGTTATTTTATTTGGACAATCACTTGCCGAGTACTTAAGTGTTGATCCACTTATTATATCGTTATTCCTAGGCTTCACTGTCGCAAATGCCTCTGTTGAAGGTGAAAATATTCATGAGACGGTTAAGAATATGGGAGGTTCCATTTATGCTCTCTTCTTCGTACTCGCAGGAACTCACATCAAGATAGCTGGACTAGTTGAAAGTGTTGGAGTTATTGGTGTTGTTTATATTATTTCGAGAATGACAGGAATTATTAGTGGATCTTTCCTCGCTGCTAAATTCGTAGGTCTGAAAGATGATAATATTAAGAACTACCAAGGAATTTCAGTAATGTCACATGCTGGTGCCGCACTGGCGATAGTTGCGAAGGTTTCTATTTACAAAGAAGATTCGGCGCAACTAATTTTCAATACCGTCGTGGCGAGTATTTTTATTTTTGAAGTACTAGGGCCATTTCTTTTAAAATTTGCTCTCTTTAAATCTGGTCAAATTAGTAAATGGAATCCGGAGCCAGAAAAGACAACAAAGCTTAAGTTTAATCTCTTAGATATTTTAAAACTATTTCAAGAAAATGTTACAGCTGCCAAAGAAAGTGAAAATAAGAAAATGAAGAGTGATATTCATGAACTCGTCCATACTGATATTATTGCGATTAAGTCAGACGCAAACTTAACTAGTATTAAAACCTTCATCGATGATAATTACGCCCTCTATCCTGTAGTTGATAAGTCCCACTGCTTCCTTGGGACACTAAATCTTGACTCGATTCGAAAAATTGTTAGCCAAGATGACAATGATCCGCTAATCACTGCGAGTACCCTCATCGGTGAATCAATATTTATTCCTTCAAACTCTACCCTTGAAGGTGCCAAGAGTATCTTTCTCATGTCCGGTAAGGACATTCTCCCTGTAGTAAACCCAATCAATCAAGTACTCGAAGGTATTCTCTACCAAAAAGACACTTTAATCGCTCTTCAGGAAAAGAAAAAAATTCTAGAAGAATAACAACTAATTCTTTGTTATAATCTGCCAATGGAAACAATAGAAAAAAGCAGAAAAGACTTACATATACCGCGACGATTATTTCATATTTCAATGGGAATGAGTTGTGGTCTCATTTATAAATACTTCCTTACCTATCAACAGGCTATTCATATCTTAGGTATCTCGACATGTATTCTCTATATCCTCGAACAAGTAAGACTTAATTATCCTGAATTTAAAAGTATCTTCACACAGGCATCAAAATACTTACTTCGTGCCGAAGAACAATTAAAAGAGTCGGCTTCAATTCCTTTTCTCATGGGACTCTTACTTACTGTTCTCACTTTTCCAAAAGAGATCTCTCTTGTGGCAATCTTCACACTGGCCATTAGTGATCCAATTTCTGCAATCATCGGAATTCAATTTGGTAAGAGAAAAATTAAAGAACACCGAAGTGTTGAAGGCTCAAGTGCATTTCTAATCTCTGCGCTGATCATTCACCTAATTGTACTCTCTCCAGTATTTAGCGGTCTTAAACTAGTATTTGTTTCGCTGATAAGTTCTTCTATCGTGACCTTATTTGATTTACTCGCTTTAAAAATTGATGACAATTTAACAATCCCTCTTGTTACAGCGGGATCATTATGGATTATGATGGCACTACTTTAAGAGTGCCCTTAATTTATGCAATAAAGATCTTCTTTGATAACGGCGATAGTGCAACTCCCCCTTAATCTTCTTACTCTCTAATTGGCCTCTTTTGATAAGGACATTAATTGTGTCCTTTAACTCATCAAGAGTTATTGACTCAATAAGAACAAGGTCCTGAGGATTTAAAGAGATAAGTACTTTTTCAATATTTTGCCATTCATAGAATGAAAATGTTTCTAGTAAAATTTCTTCAATAAATACCGTATCCAATTTTCACCTATTCTTTAATTGAAAATAACACCCAATCCAGTATATCATGTTTTAATGATAGAAAAATGTAAGAGAATATTAGTCCCTGCTCAGTCCATAGTCGATTTCTTAGAATTTGGTAACCCAAATGCAAAGAAAGTTCTCTTGATATTGCATGGTTATGGTCAAAATGCTGAAGAGATTTATGAGTCACTAAAAGATATTATCCCAGAAGACTATCACTGCATTATTCCAAATGGTGTTTTCCCAATGCCTAAGCAAAGAGCAGATAAAATTTACTACCGCTTCGCTTGGTATTTCTATAATACGATCGAACAAAAATACTATATCGATTTCACCTACCCGACATCGGTTCTCAATTCATTTCTTGCTAATATCAATCCATCTGCAAGGCCTACAACGATTGTTGGTTATAGTCAGGGCGGGTATCTTGCGCCTTTTCTTGGTCAAGCATACAGCGCGACATCGCGAGTGATTGGGATCAATTGTAACTACCGCTATGATATGCTAACCCCAGAAATTAACTTTGATCTCTACAGTATTCATGGAATTGGCGATCCAATTGTAAACTTCGATAATAGTAAGAACTCTTTTGAGCAACTCAAGCCACAATTACTAAAAGGTGAATTCATTCCCGTTGATAACAAGACTCATGATATTGATGAGGAAGTAAAAAACACTCTTTTAAGGTTTTTGTAGCTCTTGTCCCAACCAAATCTTTAGGAGATTGTCCCTCACTACTGGACTAGGTTTACGCACAGTCTGGTAGCGAATATGTTTAGTAAGCTCGTTTGGGCTAAATTCAATATACCAAATTGGATCTTTTGAATATGGAAGAAGACTATATCGGCCATCGGCGACTGAAGATTCATTCATCCAGTAAAGATAATCATCTGTAAAATACTTAAACCTCTCATAGTCATTTAATTGAATCTGATTATTACCCAAGAGCGTAGCAATCTGTTTAGGAAGAACTTTTTTTACACTTTCACCAGGATAGAAAGTATTTGCACCAATTAATGATAAACGAACTGCAGAAAAATGTAATTCATGACCATCGTCTTCAATGACTCTCCAAATGAAATTATTGCCAAGCGTAGGCTTTATCATCAGACGGCTATCATGAGAATGAAGCGCTTGATTATCTAAAACTAGCTGCCTAACGCGAAATTTTTGAAAAGCACCAAAACTTAAATAGGAAATAATATAGGCCCAACAGGCCCAATTAAAAACTCTCTTATTTGTTCTTATAAATGCAATTGTGAGAACTAATAACGGAATCGTTAATAATGGATCAACAACAGCAACACAATTCCATGCAACTCGTGCACTTGAAAATGGCCACCAAAGCTGTGTACCATAATTAGTAAAAGCATCAAGTAATCCATGGGTAGCAAAACCTAAGAAAACAAAAGGGTAACTATCTTTAATCTTAACTTTAAATATTTTTAAAACTAAGCAAACGAGTAATGAACCAAACGGAATAAAAAAGAGAGAATGGGTAAATTGACGGTGATACTCGATTGTAAATAATGGGTCAGAATCAACGCGAATCAGGTAATCGATATCAGGAGCAATCCCACCGAGAGCTCCAAATAGACAGGCCTTAAGATGCTTCCCTCTATTTGGTCTCGTCTTAATAAGCCCCTGTCCCATAACGCCTAAAATTGCCTGTGATAAAGGTTCCATATATTTCCTTTGATACTTCAATTTAATAGTATAAAATATAAATTGTGAAGCTTAATAAAAAACCCAAACATATTGTGATACTCACAGGTGCAGGAATTTCTGCAGAATCAGGAATAAAAACTTTTAGAGATTGCAATGGTCTTTGGGAGAATCATAATGTTTACGATGTTGCATCACCAGATGGATTTCAAAGAGACCCAGAACTCGTCAATCGTTTCTACAACCTTAGAAGACAGCAGTTACTAAGTGGACAAGTGCACCCTAACGAAGCTCATTTAGCCCTTTTTAAACTACAAGAAGAACTAAAAGGGACAGTAACCATCATTACCCAAAATGTTGATGATCTTCATGAGCGAGCAGGCTCAAAAAATATTATTCATATGCATGGTGAGTTACTTAAAATGAGATGCATTGAAACAGGGCGAGCACTTACAATAAAGAAAGATATTCACTCCACGACTCCTTGCCCATGTTGCTTGAAAGAAGGCAACCTCAGACCTCATATTGTTTGGTTTGGAGAGAGACCTCTTCATATGGATAAAATAGATAGTGAACTTCACGCCTGCGATTTATTTATTGCCATTGGGACATCTGGACACGTCTATCCCGCTGCAATGTTTGTTGATACGGTAAAAGAAAGAGGCGTCCCAACAATAGAAATCAACCTCGAATCAACACAAATTTCAGATAGCTTTGACCAACACTTAGTAGGCCAGGCTTCGCTTGAAACATCAAAACTAGTCAACGAGATTCTTCAGTTTGAAGCAAACTGAGCATAAAATAAAGACATCAAATCAAGAAGCGCGACATTGCCAATCGGGTAACCATCTTGGGCAACCACAGGCATATTTCGATAATCAAAGGCTTCCATATTCTTAAGAGCATTACCAAAATGATGGGTAACAGAGAGATAATCAGGTGAAGCAGTCATAATATCGATAATACTATCACTTAATTGATATTTTTTTGAAAAAACTTTCTTCAACAAATCTCTTTCAGTTATAATTCCAACAAATGTCGTTTCATATTCCATCACAAAAGCAACCTGGACTTCATTTTCAATCATCTTATTAATAAGATTTTCAATATTACCTTCATGATCGATATAAATGAAACTGGAGTTATATATTCTCTTTAACGGTGTTTCAAAAACTGCTGAAGAAATTCCATCTGTATCATGAGGTTTTTCTAAAATATCAATTTCTTGGAGACTAGGATCCTCCTTTCTCCAATTCTTAATTGGTTGATAGAGATCTAAATCATCGCTAAATTTATTACAAATAATATTTAAGATATCTCGAACTGAAATAATTCTAAGGGTATTGTCTTTTTTAACAGGAAGATGCCTAAACTCTAATGATGTCATAACTTTCATCGCGTCTAGAATTGTTTTATCCTCATTAAAGACAATGGGATTCTTAGTCATCAATGAGGTTATATCGACCTCTTCTCCATTTAGAATAAAGTTTTCAATGAGATGAAAACGAGTCAGAAAATCTTTCTCTGTAATTATCCCAACTAAGCTACCATCTTTAGTGATACCAACCGAACCAAAAGACTCCTCATTCATCTTTGTAATAAGATCAAGAAGGCTGGCATCTGACTCGAGACAAACCAGCTCTTGAAGTTCAAAAGAACCTAAAGAGCTTTCAAGATTATCCCGAGTTAGAAAACTATTCATTTTATTTTTCTAAGATTGCCGTTACACCCATTCCACCTGCTGTACAGATTGAGATGAGTCCCTTACCACTTCCTTTCTCATCAAGAAGCTTTGCAAGAGTTGCAACGATACGAGCACCTGTTGCGGCAAATGGATGTCCAAGAGCTAAACTTCCACCCTTAACGTTCATCTTTGTACGATCAATAGAACCAAGCGCACCATCAAGTCCAAGTTTTGACTTACAGAACTCTTCCGATTCCCAAGCTTTTAAAGTACAAAGAACTTGAGCAGCAAAGGCCTCGTGAATCTCATAGAAGTCAAATTCCTCAAGCTTCATATCAACTTTCCCAAGCATTTTTGGTACAGCGTAGGCCGGAGCCATAAGTAGACCTTCATCATCAATATAATTTACCGCACTTGAAATCCCAATTTTAAAATATGCTTTAACTTGTAATCCATTAGCTTTTGCATATTCTTCGCTACATAGAAAAACACATGCTGCACCATCTGACAGAGGAGTCGAATTCGCTGCTGTAAGAGTACCAGCTCCAGACTTATCAAAGGCCGGTTTAAGCTTTGCCATCCTTTCCATTGTTGTATCGCCTCTAACGATTCCATCTTTCTTTAAAGATTCAAATGGATAAACCATATCGTTAAAGAAACCATCATCATAGGCTTTCGCAGCTTTTTGATGTGATTCAAGCGCCAGTTGATCTTGTTCCTCACGAGTGATCTTCCAAGTCTTTGCCATCACTTCACAACTCTCACCCATTGACATACCAGTTCTTGGCTCTTTTACAGCGGGAAAGTTTGGAGAAAGATCACCAGGGCGAATTGCCATCAGGGCCTTTAATTTATCTCCTGTCGATCTTGCATAATTTACTTTTGCTATCTTATCAGAAAAAGACTTTTGAAATTCAACAGGAATATCTGAGTTCGTATCAACACCACCAGCAATAGCACTGTCAATTTGCCCAAGAGCAATTTTATTTGCAAGCATAATGACAGCTTCAAGAGAAGTACCACAAGCTTTTTGAAGATCTGTTGCAGGAGTTGAAAAAGAAAGTCCTGCTTCAATTGTACACTCTCGAGAAAGAGAGAAATCATAAGCATGTTTTGAGACTGCTCCAAGAGCTACTTCTCCAACTTCTTTCCCTTTTAATGATAGTTTATTAACAAGCGCACTTAAGGCACCAGTCATTAGCTTCTTATTACTAATACCCATGTAATTTGTTCCAGAACGAGTAAATGGGATTCGCGCTCCATCAATAATACAAACTCTTTTAACTTCCATAATAACTCCTATAAATGTATGAATTTTAAATGTGTAAGAAAATGTTTCTTTCCTAAATCTTATCAGAAATGGTTTAATATATATTAGCTAGAGATGCTTAAGATAACAAGTATCTGGCATTTCTTGCCTTAATTTGTAAGGAGGTTAACAATGAAATGTATTATCACTTTTAGAAATCTCGAACACACTGATGCTTTAGATGAAAAGATAAGATCTAAAACAGAAAAACTTCAAAAATTCTTCTCTCCTGATGCCTCCATCAACTGGACATGTTGGATCGAGAAAGACACCCAAATAGCTGAGGCCATCATCAAAAATAAGTCAGAAAGTTTTGTGGCGAAGGCAGAATCAGATAGTCTTTATAAGACAATGGATCTGGTTTTAACTAAGATAACAAATCAAGTAAGTCATCGACACTAATTTATTTCAAAAAGGAGGAGCAATAGCGACTCCTCCTGATTCACCATAGCTTCGAAGAAAGGTAGGCAAATCTTTGTACCCTAACTACTTACTCAGTAACGCTGCTCGCTCGTTTCACTCAAATGACTTCAAAAGTAACCTAACATAATTATAAAAATATTTTACCTCTACCTATCGTGCTAATTGATCGGTTAAAGTTTCGAGACATAATCAATAAAACTTCGCAATTGCAGAGACTTAAACAAGTATTTTTGCCTTGACCAACACATTAATATATTATAATATGTACATATGAATAAGGTACTCAAAAAAGCCCCTATTGTCGCAGAAAACTTAAAACTCCTAGCTCACGAAGGGCGTTTAAAAATACTATGCTTTCTTTGCGACGGGGAAAAGTCAGTTTCCAAACTAGAAGAACTGACACAATTATCTCAGTCTCAAATCTCACAATATCTAAAAAAATTTGAGGACAAGAAAATTGTAAAAATACGAAAAGATGGCAAATGGAGTTACTATCACATTTGCGATCAAAAAATATACTCACTCATTCAATCTCTACACGACATCTATTGTAACTAGGAGCACTTATGACTATTGTTAACTTCACTCCCCTTGAAAGCCTCTCTGGAGGACTTCTCATTGGGCTTGCCTCGACTATTTTTTTACTAACGACTGGTCGTATCGCTGGAATTAGCGGGATTTTAAAGGGTATTTTCACCTCCAAAACAAACGATGATCGCCTAGTCAGATTTTTATTCATTCTAGGATTAGTTGCCGGAGGATTTATTTATAACCTTACTTCCAGTAATCCTATTAACGCCCATGCAATCACGGAGATTAATCCAAAGTTAATATTTGGAGCGATTTTTGTAGGTATTGGAACAGCTCTTGGAAATGGTTGCACAAGCGGTCACGGAATTTGTGGTCTTTCGCGAAAGTCTAAAAGATCAATTGTAGCGACAATATTATTTATGCTAGCAGGATTTATCACTGTTTACTTTGCAAACTAAGGATTAGAAATGAAAAAACTATACTCTCTATTAAGTGGATTAATTTTTGGACTAGGACTTGGACTTTCAGGAATGATGTCCCCTGAGAAAGTTAAAGGATTTTTAGACATCACAAGAAACTGGGATCCATCACTTGGGCTTGTAATGGGTGGAGCTTTACTTGTAACATTTGTTTCATTCCCGCTCGTACTAAAGAAAAAAGCACCCGTTTGTGAAAACTCTTTTCAATTACCAACCAAGAAAGACCTCGATCTTCAAGTGATCATTGGCCCTGTATTTTTTGGTATCGGATGGGGTCTTATTGGACTATGCCCAGGCCCAGCTATTGCTAATCTAGCAACTGGGGCAACAGGCGTAATTGTCTTCTTCATTGTCATGACAATAGCAATGTTTCTAACAGATTTAACAAGAAACAAATTACTTAACTAAGAGGTTTTTTAAAAGTTCGAGTACCTTTTTAAAGCTTGGTAGTTTATATTTTTCTTCGAGTTTAGTTAAGGTTTCAATTATTGAAACCTTTTCTTTATTATAAACACTACGAAGAATGTGATCCGAAAAGTCTTCAAGAACAATAAATACGACGGCCATCGGAGAGATACTTGAAGTCAAGGATGTTGGAAAACCAATACCATTGGCCGCTCCATGATGCTGTCTTATAATAACATCAATACCAGCGGGACATTGTGGTATCCCCTGAACTAAAGTTGAAGCACGGTTTGCATGTTCAAGAACAAGTGTCTTTTCAGCTCCAGTTAAATCTGAGGCCTCAAGTTCGTCATTACTCATAATTCGCACAAGCTTATCATCTCTTAAATAGGCATCATGAAAGAATGAAACAAAGGTCATCTTCTCAAGATTCTGATGTAGCTGCTCACCTCGTCCCCAACCTAGCTCGGGCATAATTTGATAAGCAAAGAGCGAAACCAGATAGCTTCTCTTATATGAATAACTCGATTCATTTTGAAGTATTTCTTTAAGTATTGCCGATAATTTAGAATTAGCAGAAACTGTCTTCATCATCGATTTGATTGAAGTTTTTGCCATTTTAATCGTGCCCGGAGTAACTCCAAGTTGCTCGATAAAATTTTGTGAAATCTCATAGGAGTCAGAACTTACTTCGAGTATATTTTCACCAGCACGGTGAGCTTCAACAATTCTCTTTATCGACTGATTAAGTATTTGATTCATCAAGTGAGAGAAGTTTTCTTTTTTTACATAAAGCTCAGTAAGGTTCATTAATTCGTATTTTTTTACTATCCCCTTATCCATTTCTTCATCGGCATTAATTCGTTTTACAAATTGATCGCCACCTTGCTTCTTGATTCGTATATAAATATCTGCACAAGGATTATTTAATTGGTAAAAATTTTGAATTGGAATGGCCAGATAATCAGGCTGTTTAACATAATCTATTTCTTCTTTTGTAATATTGAGAATTTTGACAACTTCTCGACAAATATCATCACAATCAGCATCAAACTTTATTGTAGAATAGTCTCCAAAAGAAACATCTAACTCTCCAAGGACTAAAACCTTCGATTCATAAGAGTTATCATTGATAACGTTGAGGAAATGAGCTGCGCAATCAATGACACGATCTTCTTCATCCTTCATCTTATCAATACTAATAATAAGTGGGAACTCCCATGCCTTAAGCTGCTTGATTGCATTTTCAAAATTGTCATCACAAATAGCGTCAACACCATATTGAATTTTGAGCAAATTAGCGATTGCTCCAGAAGCCGTTAAATTAGTGTGAAAAATAAATATTTTCTTCAATTAAATTTCCCTACGCTCAAAAAGGAATTTAAAAATGTATCCCCATAGTATTATAACACAGAAAAAGTGAAGCAATGCAAAGGCAAGAGATGAAACTTCAAAAGTTTTCCCACCAAGATAGCCTTCACTTAGATAATTTAGCTCACCTATTCTTGGTAAGAAGTAATGGGCAAATAAACCAAGAACTTTTGAAACAGAGAATTCAGCTTTCTCAAAATTTCCATTAATATAATTATAGTAAGAAAATTTTGAAACGAGATAGAAAACAATCGTAAGAATAAAAGATGCTATCTTATTAATATAGACAGAGAGGAAAGTTGAAACAAAAGTGATCGTTAATAATGACAAGAGCATAAGGCAAAATGTCATCATCATCGACAAGAAATCAACTTTCATTGCTCCAGAGAATTTCAAAATTAGAATTCCAAAGATCACCGTTATGGTATAGAAAATAGCACTAAGTATCCAAGCTCCAGTGATACGGCTCAATATATAAGTCAGACGAGAGATTGGAAAGCTAAGGATTTGTGGTAGCACACGAAGAGACTGATCACTTCGAATTGCACTGATTCCAATTATAATCGATACAAAAATCGAAATTGTTGAAACAAAAGTAATGATGATCGCCTGTGTTGAATTAGCGATCAATGCACTCATATTTGCTTCATCAACATAGTCCTTTACACCAACAGCTAAACTGTGTCCTAAGTACAATGAAATGAGTGTTAAGAAGAATAAGAATATGACACCCTTATTTCTAATTTCTTTTTGAATTGTATTATATACTAATGAAGAATTAAGCATTGGCATCACCATCTTTTACCAAATTAAAAAATTTATCTTCAAGGCTAAGATCGCCTTTTACTTCTTGGACTGTTCCAAATGCTAGAGTTAGTCCCTTATTCAAAATAATTACTCTATCGGCCATCTTCTCCATTTCAGCAAGAATATGTGAATTTATAAGAAGTGTTTTTCCTGCATTTTTTAAATCAACACAGAGATTCTTAACTTCTTTAATTCCAATTGGATCTAGGCCTGAAAATGGTTCATCTAAAATGATGAACTCATGATCCCCCATCGTTACACAAGCAAGACCAACTCGTTGAAGCTGACCTTTTGATATATCAGAAATTTTCTTCCCTTTTATTTCAAAAACACCAAGCTTGCGAAGGGCCGCATCAATAATTTCAGATCGATTTTCACTAATCTTATACATATCTGCATAGAAGCGTAGAGTCGCTTCTACTGTAAAATAAGGATAGAATGTGAACTTCTCTGGGAGGTAGCTTACCTTAGAACGTGAAACACTATCACTTTCAACATCAAAGAACTTTATTTTTCCAGAATCCGCTTTTAAAAGACCTAGTATTGATTTAACAAATGTTGTCTTACCTGCACCATTTGGTCCAAGTAGTGCAATGACTTCTCCCTTCATCAAAGTGATTGAGAAATCGGACAACGCACGATGTCCACTATAACTCTTAGAGAGATTATCAACTCTTAAAACTTCCATATATCCTACTTTGTACTAAATGAATTAATTGATCTTGGCCGTCTCTCTTCATCTACAGCAACGTAAGTGAAGACACCCTCTGTAACCAGAACTCTTTGAGTTTCAAACCTTCTAATTGTCCATGCCTCAATCTTTAAAGTGATGGATGTATTACCTTCTTTGATAAGGTCACAGTAGCAGCAAAGTACATCACCAACGAGAACAGGCTTTAGAAATGTCATCGATTCGATCGCAACAGTAACTGTTCGACCATGACAATGCTTACCGGAGAATATTCCTCCAGCTATATCCATTTGAGATAAAACCCAACCACCAAAAATATCGCCATTAGGGTTGGTGTCACCAGGCATTGCTAAAGTACGAACACAAAGCTCGCCTTTCCCCTCAGTTTTATTGGAAGTATTTATATCTTCTTTTTTGCCCACTTATCTTTCTCCTTAATATCATTACAATAAATTGTAGTAAGATTCTTCTGTAAAAACAAATAAATGTCTAAAAGGTAAAAATATGCTTACAAGAAAAGAAGTAATGACAATTACCAAAGCAGTTCTATCAGGAACAGCTTTTTCAATTGCAATGGCGATATTAAACTTCTTAGTTGATGGTACTAGTTATAAGGCCCTACATCGTCTCATTTTGCTTCTTGGAGGAGATTTCAAGGGCGGAGGTTATATTCAATGGATTACTTATGTCGCCTTTGTATGGGCCATTTTGGAAATAAGTAAACTTAATCGGAAAATCACGGCCGAAACTTCTTACTTCAAAGCAGACTTATTACCAAAGAATGAAAAGCACTTACTCATGGCAACAGATGTGTACGACCTCTTTCTATCAATAAAAGAATTTGAGGCAAAACATACTAAAACACTCTTAACTCAACTCATTCGTAATACTTGTGCCAAGTTTCGAAGTACCAGAAATATCTCGGAAGTTCTAGATGTTCTAAACATAATGACTGATCTCCACCGGGAAACCTCTGAGATGGAGCAAACGAATATTCGTTACTTGCTTTGGGCCATCCCTTCTCTTGGCTTCATAGGGACTGTACTAGGAATCTCACAGGCCTTAATGATTGCCAACAGTAAGGATATGAATGCAATCGCACTTACCCTAGGTGTTGCATTTGATACCACTCTTGTTGCTCTCGTTCTAAGTATCATCTTAATGTGGTTATTCCATGACTTACAGAGAAAGACTGATAGTTTCCACGTTAAAAGTAAGGAATATGTTATCGAGAATTTAATTAACAAGATAGAAATAGCATAATGAGAAAAAAAGAAATTAATGTCTTCAATATTTCATTCTTAGACTTACTCTCAGGGGCGCTTGGGGCAGTCATCATTTTATTCATCTCTGTTCCAAAGAATGAAGCTCCTGAGTCCTCAATTAAAGAAGTCAAGGCCACATGTACAAATGAAGAAGTATTGCTCAAGCAATGCCTTACTGAAAATGAAGAGAATAAGAAGATAATTAGTGAGGGAAAACTTTCAAAAGAAAATCTTGAACAAAAGATTAGCGCTCTTGAAAGTGAATTAGAAAAAATAAAGAAAGAAACTCCTCTAAAAGACACTTCAGCAAAGGGAAGTGCTGATACAGGTTTTAGCTTTAAAGGAAAGAATATCGTCTTTGTTATCGATGTTTCGGGCTCGATGCAAGGAGAAAAAATCGGACAAGTCAAAGCAGGACTAAAAATGCTTATTGCTTCGATGGGTAAAGAGTATAAAGTTGATGTCGTCTATTACCCACACTCCGCAGGCCAAGACTACTACCCACTCTGGGGAGTTACGCAGCCACTACATAATTTAAGAATTAAAGAGGAAGTCTATGATTTTTTAAATAATTTAGTACCTAAAGGTAGCACTCCAACAAGAGCAGCAATGTTGTATGCCATGAGTAATTATAAAGACGCGAGTGATATTGTATTGCTTAGTGATGGATTACCAACCATTCCGGGTTCGCGCAAGGTCGAGGACTACAAAGATCTTATCAAGGATATCTTATGGCATAATGGAAGAGGTATCCAAATCAATGCTATCGGAGTTGGAAAAATGGTCTTCAATTCAAAAGGAAATGATCTCTATAAATTCTTAAAAGAACTCTCTTCAAAAACGAGTGGTTTCTTCTACGGCTTCTAATAACCAAGAGACTTCTTATTATAAAAAACCACACCAACAAAAGGGATTAAGTTTAAAGTTAAAGCAATACTTGAAAATGAAAAACTTATCCCTAAAAATACCTCAACGATAATATAACCTAATAAAAAAGCGAGACTTAGCGCCAAGAAAGTCGAAATAAGGCATAAGAACAAAAATTCAAATAAGCGTAATTTTAAAAGTTCCTCATAGCTTACTCCTAGGTACTTGAGAAGCTGATTATCGGCCTGAGAAATTTTTATACTGAAAATTGTTAATGTAATAAATGACAAAATACTAATAATAAGAAAAACAATCACCATATTAATAAGAATTTTTTCAACAATCGTTAAGAATTTCTGTGCTTGTCCCGTCATTTCCTTGATGTCAACAATACTTAAACTTTTAAAATGATCAACTAATTTAACAATTTCTGAATAGCTCGATACATTACTAAGGGTCGTGAGGTATGTTTTCGGAGCATCGTTTAAAATACCATCTTCAAAAACAATGAAGAAATTAGGTAGAAAGCTTGTCCACTTTACTGAGCGTATCGAAGTTACAATAGTTTCAAAATTGATATCAAAAATTTCAAAAGTAATTTTATCTCCAACTTCGACCCCAATTCTCTTTGCATAGCGTGTCTCGAGAGAAACTTCATTAATACCATCAGTGTTTGAACTTTTTGAAAAATACTTACCTTTAATTACTCTCTCTGCACTATTAAGAGTATTATCATAACTAATATTAACGCCCCTATTGAGCGCACGATTTCGTTGTTCTTCTTCAAAATTTGATTTCTCACTCGCATCTGCGCGCACTTCTTCATCATTGATAGACACAAGTCTTCCCCTAATCATTGGAGAAACTGATGAATGTTGTATTTCTTTATCAATCAGATATTGATTAAGAGGCTCAAACTGATCTTCTTGAATATCAAAAACAAAGTAATCGGGACGACTTCCCTTCCCAACTTCAATATCCTTACTAATAGACATAAAAACAATTGGAACAATATTAATGACAAAGAAAGTTATAAATAAAATATAAAATTTAGAAATCGTTGTCGTTTTATTTCTAACTAAAGAAAGCATCGCAAGATTAAAGAAAGTCTGCTTAATTTTCAAAAGAGGGGAAATAAGAAGTGGAATAAGATAATAAAAAGCTAAAAGAAGTATCAGTAAAAATCCAACTAGTGAAGGAGCAATGGTAATAGAATTTGTCTGATAGTAAACTAGCAAGACAAGAGAAATAAGTGGTCCCACTAAGTACACCAATCGAATCTGCTTATCTTCAATAGTACTATGGACAAAGGTAATAATGATTGTAAAAAGAAAAAGAGACAGGATACTTAAAAAACCAAATGGAATAGATAAGGTAAGCCCACTAATATCCACTGTTGAGTATTTACTTAGCAAGGATATCGCCAATGGTGAAACCAAGTAACTAACAAAATAAGACATTATAAAAGTCAATAATAGCGATAAAAATCCATGTAGCAGATAGATGAGATAGATACTCTTTTTTTCCAAACCTAAAATTCGATAGGAAAGAATATTAGAACTCTCCTTCTTTAAAAAGTAGCGATAAATATAACTGAAAGCACTAACACTTATCAATATTCCACAGAGAAAAATAATTTGAGAGAAATCAAATACAATATTCAAAGATCTAGAAAACATATCATTTGCACTGGATGCTCTAGTTAGCCTGATATTTGAATCAAGTACTTGCTCTTTTAAACTCTTATAAGAGTCATGTCCAAGTTCTTTCTTAAGTCGATAAACATATGAATAGAAGACAGTACTGCCTTGAGAAATAAGGCCAATATCTTTAATCGCTTTTTGTGTGACGTATACCTTCGGCGCCATTTGTGCCAACTGCATCCCTTCATTGACATCCTTTGTAATGATATCAACAATAGTAAATAATGCTCCACCTATTTCTATCTTATCTCCAGCGACAACCCCAAACTTTAGTAAAACTTCAGGCTTTACTAAAATCTCAAAATCTTTAATATCATGAAGCCCAATACCCTTTTGTGTTTCAACTTTACCGTAATATGGGTAATTCCCAGTTACCGTCATAAGATTGAGCATTCCAACCTTGCCTGAAGCTTGCCCCATCGAGAACATACTCTTTATTTCAGACTTTGAAACAATTTCATCTTTTAAATACTCGTCAATAACAAGAAGACTTTCTTCTTTTGGCCTTACTCGAGAGGAAACCTTTAAGTCTCCACCAATAATACCTTGACCACCTCTTTGAAAAATTTCATTTATTGTATTCTTGTAAGAGAAGAGGCCAACAGGCATTAGTACACCGATAAAGAGATTTAAAATCATCAAAATCGTGATAAATATATTCTTTCGAAAAAGAGAAAGTGCGTATTTTAAAATCAATTTGATTGCTCCAAAACACCTTTAACTAGTGCGTAGGTAACATCACACTTTGAAGCAAGCTCCTTATCATGTGTTACAAGAATCAATGTTCGATTAAATTCTTTTACAAGATCAAATAATAGACCCATGACTTCATGACCTGTTTCAATATCAAGATTTGCATTAGGCTCATCGGCGAGAATAATTTTTGTATTTAAAGCAAGAGCTCTTGCAATAGCAACTCGCTGCCTCTCTCCACCACTTAATGTATCAGGAAAAGAATGGACACGCCCACTAAGTCCGACCTTAGAGAGCATCTCGATCGCTAATTTTTCGTAATGAAGAACTCCATTAAGACGTAATGGTAGCGCCACATTTTCAAAAGCATTAAGATGATCAATTAGTTTGTAATCTTGAAAAATAATTGAGATATTTCTTGCTCGAAATTTAGCTCGTTCATTTTCACTAAGTTTAGAAATGACGATTTGATCAATTTCAATGTCACCACTTTCAGGAGTGGAGATACCGGAAATAAGAGAGAGTAAAGTACTTTTACCACTTCCTGATTTTCCAAGGATGGCAACTTTCTGGTGTGCTTCAACATTAAGGGACGCCCCTTGCAGTATTGGCGTATAAATATCGTTATAAAAGCCTTTATTTATATTACTAATTTTTAACATGACCTAGCCTCTTAAATATTGGATATAGCTTTTCGGCGATGAGTTCGTGACCTTTGATATTAGGATGTATTCCATCTGACTGATTAAGGCTCCTTTCCCCTGCAACACCGTCTAAAAGAAAAGGAAGCTTTTCTAAGTTAGATTGCTTAATAATATCGGTAAAAACTTTTTCAAATCCTTTGCGATAAACTTCTCCATAGTTTGGAGGCAAGAGCATTGGAAATAGAAGAGCTGTAGCATTGACCTTCTTAATCTCATCAATTCCACTCTTAAGATTTTTCTCGATCGTAGAAATATCGACACCTCTTAAACCATCATTGGCACCTAGTGCAACGATAACGTAGTCTGGTTTGGTTTTGAGATACCATCGCAATCTTGAAGATAGAGATGACGTCGTTGACCCCGAAATACTACCATTGGTTATTTTAATATTCACCTTCTCTTTATCAAGTCTATTTTGTATGAGAGTTACATACGAATACTCTTTACCAACCCCATAACCTTCAGAGAGAGAATCACCTAATACAAGTACCTTGACTTGCGCCAGCGTCGAAAAGCTTAGAAGTAAGCACATTGTGATTGCTAGATTTTTAATAATATTCTCCATTTCAAAACTTGATATGATAACAAATCAATTTCACCTTTAGAACTATAGTTTTTTCGCAAGTAGGACTTCATAAAGCGATCTTTAATGACCCCGCTACAATCATATTTAGAAATAAGTTCCTGCATAGTATGATAACCATTTATATGGTGATTTCTCCACTTTAAGAGCTTATAAAAACCTCGATCCGTGAGCCCAAGGAATACAGCTAAAATGAGTATAGGAAAAATCATCAAGCTTGTTGTCAAAATCTTGTAAAATGTTAAGTACTTCTCTTTAAATGCCTCAAATTTAATCTTCAGAGATTGATATATCTCTTTTTGTTGCTCGAGATCGAAACTAAAAAATAGATAATTCAGCTTGAGATAGCTACCATATAGATAATCATCTAAACTAAAAAAATCATTATCCAAGCCAGATAACTGAGAACCAGCAATTGAGGCAATCTCATTAAGAGGGAGCGATGTTGAAGAGACGATATTCTCAACGGGGTCAAATTCGACCCAGTTACGACCATCAAAATATTCTACCCATGCATGGGCATTTTCACCAGTAAGGACAAGTAAGTTATTACTCTTATTATACTCACCTCCATAATAACCAACCACCACATGAGACTTAATACCAATATAATTGAGAGCAAGGGCAAAGGCTGAAGCAAAATGTTCACAATAACCACGCTTCGTCTCATACAAGAAACCAGAAATATCAGAACCATCAAAATTTGCACTCGACAGAGAATACTCAAGCTTTAATGATTTAAAAAACTCAATTAATCTATAAATCTTAACTTCATCACTCATCGATTTTAATTTATCGAGATCAAGCTTTAGTCTTTCGGAGAGATTAAAGTGAATATCACCCTTGAGAAGAGATTGTTGAGCCCCGGCAAGATCTTTGCTTAAGTAGTATGAAGTAGAAGAACGCGAGGTCTTGATATCTCCATATTCATTAACTCGAAATCGCGCCTCTTTGGAGTTGAAACTTATTTGATGATTTTTATTTCTTATTATTGGAGTGCTCTTACGTCCTACTTTATTAACTTTGAGATCATATTCAAGTAAGGTATCACTTCTTTTCACTTGGTAATTTGTTCTTGCCCACCATCTCTTCCCATCTGTACGATTAAAGGTATAAGCTCTCCAGTAGTAGGATTCAGGGATACTTTTAACCTCGATGATATAGTGAATAGACTTATCAAGGGCAAGTTCAGCTATTGATCCCGGCCGCAACTCTTCAGAGATCCCAGTGGTTCCACTATTTTGACGTGAAAAAGAAAAAGCAGTACCAATACCAACCTGTGGGATAATGAGATACAAAATACTTACAAAAATACATGATATAAAGAGCATTAAACCCAAACGAGTTCCTTCGTACTGAACACGAGTAATTTTTCCAAGATTGTAAAACATTGCACCTAAGGAATAAATAACAGCAACAATGGCCACAATTTCAGTAGTAAGTAAAATAGCCCCTGCCATAAAGAGGATATAAATGACATAGTAGCTAAATAAATCCCGAAGATTTTTAACTTCAAATGATTTTAAAATACAAAGTGTGCCAAGAATAAATGTTGCACATTCAACACTTCGAAACTCTCCAGTTGAATAAATGGCAAGTGGAATTGTCGCAATCACAAAAATTGCAGAGATGATCTTATTTCTCGAAACAAGTTGAATCAAAACAATGATGCAAAGAAAAGCAAAATAGAAGATTGGCATAGTTTCGTACAAGAGACCATTAAAAATAATAAACGAATTTAACAAATAAAGAGTACGCCTATTTGAAGAGAAATTAGTTTCCATAAAGTAAGCTCTCCATATGAAGAAGAAAATTACTTCTTAACTGCTCTCGAGTATATTCACTTCCGCGAGGTGATCGAATTACCCAGCGGTTATTAATATAAAAGAATAATTCACCTAAGTAATTATATGCAAAGTCCTTCTCTAACCGACTTTCGACTAAATCAAAGACAGCATTTTTCCCGATATGATTAAATTGACTTGCATCGATTCGTTGAACGACGAGTTGCTTGTCTTCTGTACTTCTTTTCCAATTAACTCGCGAGAAATTATCTCCATAGATGTAGTTTCTAAGCTCAATTTCTTCGTTATCGCTATCGCCAAGTATATCCTTATCAAAAGAAGGAATGATGTAGAGATTCTTTATCAAGCAAATATTCTTCCATGACTTAAAAAGAAAGAAAGGGTAAACGGAAGAAACCTTAATATTAACATTCTTCATTAGGCCCCAATCATTAAGGTCCAAATGGAGACTTGACTCAAACCTTTTTACTAAATAGTCATGATCAAGGATTTGCACTTGGAAGTAGGCCGGCACACTACTGGTGTGATAGAATGACAAATGAAGCTCGGCTTTTCCCTCTGGAAGAAATACTGATTCCTCTCTCTTTATATCAACACCCTTCATATAGTTATTAGTTAAAAAAGCAATCATCACAAAGAAAACTAATAAGATGATTGAAAAAAAATAAGACAAAGGATGCCCGAAAGAAAGTGAAAAGACAAAACTTATAAATGTTACAACAATATAGAAAAGACCAAATCGACTAGGAAGAATATAGACCTTTGATTCTTTCTCAAACGAATTCAGAAATTTTTTGTAACGTATTTTTAGATTTTTCAAAACCATAACCTATCGTATTATCTTTTGAAATACGGTGAGAGAAAACGAATGGAGCAACAAAGAAAATATCCTCCGGTGTGATAAATTCTCTTCCACTAAAGTAAGCAATTGCCTTGGAGATACGTTTTAAATCCTGGGCCGCCCTTATTGAAATATCTAAGGAATACTCTTTTCTAAATTTTTCGAGAATATCTAGTATTAACTCATAACTTTTATCAGCGACTTCTACTGATTTGATCTCATCTGCAATAGCAAGAAATTCATCCATTGTGACTTCACTTAGAATTTTTCTATTTCCACCATGATTTCTCTTTAAAATCTCTTTTTCAACTTCCCGAGAGTTTTGCCCTAAGTTTAGAGAAATTGAGAATCTATCCATTTGAGACTCTGGTAACTGGTGCGTCCCAATTTGATCTTTATAGTTTTGAGTAGCAATAACACAAAAGAGTGGAGACAACTTAAAATGCTCATTTTCGATTGAAACTTCTCTCTCTTCCATCGCTTGTAAAAAAGCGCTCTGAGTCTTAGATGAAGCACGATTAATTTCATCTGCAAGTAAAAGATCAGTAAAGACAGGACCTTTTTTGAATATAAATTCATTGGTATTCTTATCAAGAAATAAGAAACCTAAAATGTCAGAAGGTAGAAGATCAGATGTAAATTGTATTCTTTTGAACCCTAAATTTGTCACTTGAGAAAGTGCCGTCGAAAGGGTTGTTTTTCCAGCACCTGGAACATCTTCGATTAGAATATGTCCTCCGACAAAAAGAGATGCTAAAGATATTTTTACAATATCTTCTCGCCCAAGAACTTCTTCGTTCAACTGATCTAAGAGATTTTTTATTTTTTTATTCACCCTACAAGTATACCCGCTAAATGAGTCAAAACAACTTTAAAAACTTATACTCTGATCAATATGTTTGAGACTCTCAAAAATTGAAAACTTCTTAACTTGTCCATCAAGATCTTTAAGCCGATTAGACTTAAGAGCAAAAAGCTGAACATTTCCATCCACTTTCTTAGTGAGAAATTCCATATATTTCTTATGATAAATTCCCTCATTATCTTCACGTAGTGGACCAAGATAGAGCATCACTCCATTAGCACCCGTGGCAGAAACAGTCTCCACAAGGGCTCCAGCAGGAACATCATTACCCAAGTAAATGACTTCAATATTTTTTGAAATAAGAAGAATTGTCACAAGTAATAGAGGAATCTCTTCGACAGAGCCCTCTCCCCCTGCAATGATAATTTTTGATAGACCTTGATTTCTCTTACGGGATTTAAAGATTACTTCACCTAAGTGAAATTTTAAAAGTCCATGAAAAGCAAGTTCACCAGAACTTGTGAGCTCTCTTCTTTGAATGAGGGCCCCAACACGATTTAACAATGGTATGAGAACTTTTAAAACAAGATCACGAGTATTAACGAGTAACTTAAGTTTTGAAAGCTCATGATCAATAACATCAAGTTTATATAGTGTTATTGCCATTAGCATATTATCTAATGACTGAGTTAGGTTGAGATCATTAGCAATCTTTTCTGGTGCCCTATCATCATTATTAATCTTTCCTAACTTCTCTAGTATTTCTTTTAGCTCTGCACTTTCAAGAGAAGCTATCTTACCAATGCTATGACCTAGGGTGCACAGTTGGTTTAGAAGAACTAACTTTTCTAAATCTAAATCTCCATATTCTCTGCGTCCTGTCGTTGAGCGCTTTGGAACAACGGCCTGATAACGTTTTTCCCATGCACGGATGGTATGAACTCCAACACCAGATAATTTAGATACTAATTGAATCGAATATTTTGTTTCGATATGACCCTCCAGGTATATACTGAGTATAAAGGCATCCGGCCCAGAAACCTAGTTTTGTCTAGAATTTGTATAAGTTATTTTTATCGATATACTACTAGAATCACAATTAAATATGGAGGAACGATGAATATCTTAATAACTGGTGGAACTGGCTTTGTTGGTGAGAAAATCTTGGACTTACTACAGGCCGATAATAAAATTAAAACAATTTCGTTAACAACAAGAAATCAATCAAAGTATGAGAAACTGCTCAGTAAGTACGCTAAAGTGAAGTTGATCGAGTGGGATTCAAACCAAGAGCTTTCTAGCGAAGATATTAAAGATATCGACGCAGTCATTAATCTTCAAGGTGAAAATATAAGCAATGGAAGATGGACAGAGGAACAAAGGTCGAGAATTTATAACTCTCGAGTAAAAGGTACGAATATCCTTATTGATTCTCTGCTTAAATACTCGCCCAACTTGAGTATATTTATTCAAACATCGGCCATAGGAATTTATCCCGTTGATCAAGCACAAAAATTGACAGAGACGTCTAAAGTCGCGCCAGAAGGATTTCTTCCTAAGGTATGCAAGGACTGGGAAGCGCCACTTGAGCGGTTAACATCAAATATCAGAGTCGTTACTTTAAGAGTTGGTGTCGTCTTCGATAAGACAGGTGGCGCTATCGCCAAAATGAAGCTGCCATTCCTTCTAGGCCTAGGCGGAATTCTAGGCAGCGGAAAACAAGAGATGTCATGGATTCACCGAAGTGATCTTGCCTCTCTCTATCACAGTGCCCTTGTCAGTGATGCTTATCAAGGCGTATACAATGCTGTCGCCCCAGAGGTTATCACTAATTATAAGTTTACTAAGACACTTGGTAGAATCATCAAGAGACCAACAATTTTTCCTGTTCCAGCGTTGATGCTCAAGCTATTATTTGGGGAGATGTCTTCACTCTTACTCGATTCACAACACGTCGAAAGTACTAAGCTTCCTCAAGCAGGTTTTCAATTTCAATACCCTACACTACAAAAAGCACTCGAAGAAATCTTCTAATAAAACAGGGGCCTTAAGAAGGCCCCTCCATGAAAATTTGGCAATATATAAATCTCAATAAAATAGCACTTCTTAACTCCAATTATTAAAAAACCCTAATAATTAGAAACTTAGAATCGAATTGTTAAGATATGTAATTAATCTTCATTCAAGTTCAGAGATTGAATATAATTATAAAAAGCTCATTCATCTCTGCACGTTAGTTCTCATGAGTAGGTTTTTAAGTAAGTAAACTTAATAACCCATGAGGAGTATTTGTGATTATTAAAATCATTAAGAGAACATTCTTCATCCCCTTGTTGCTAACTTCCTGCGCGGGTCCAACAAACCCATTTGGGAGTGAAACAATTTCAATGTTTCTAAAGTCAGATCAAGACAAAATTGATGATTATAAATCATTAACGAGAAGTCCTGCCCAGGAAAGTGAAGATAGTAAAGTTCAAATAACTTTCTATCCTCAAAAGCAAAATTGGCATGAGAATCATGATGTGTATGTCATTTTAAAATCAAAGAATAAACAACTACTGCCTCAAAACTTAAGATTGTTTTGGAACCACAAAGATATCACGACAAGTTTTAAAGGAATAAGAGAAGTAATCTTTGAAGATAAATTTAATATGATTATTAAAATTAAAGACATTCGACTATTACCATTTCAAGACAATGATATCACGGCCTATTACATGGACTCCGAATCAGGGATTGTCTCGGCAATGGAATACAAAAAGCCTGAATGTCTCTTAAAAGAAGACAGTATCATTGTAAACACTGATCCGTTCAATGTGAAAAAATCATTTATTAGCATGGTAAAAGAGGAGTCCCTTAAGGCCAATATCAATCCTAACCTCCTTATTGCACTCATTGCACAAGAGTCCGGCTTTAACCCAAGCGCTGTAAGTTATGCCAAGGCAATAGGTCTAACTCAAGTTACAGAGCTTGCAAATAAGCACATTCTAAGCGAACACCGTATGTGGAAAAGTGATAGCAGAATCAAAAAACTTCCCGTCCCAATAATTAGAGCACTTATCGAGCTTGGTAAAATTAATTCTGTAAATGAATGGAGACTCGATCGAAAGAAATCAGTCATCGGTGGAATTGAATATATTAAATATCTTGAAAATTACTGGAAGGGAAATGTTGCTCTCATTGAAAGAGTATATGGAACGAACTTTAATCAAGACCAAGTCATTACAGACCTGATTCTTGCCAGTTATAACTCTGGACCATTTAGAATTAAGACCAGATTGATTAAAGATGGAAGAGCGTGGAAACAATCAAAGACTATTTTAGAAGCTAGAAAGTATGTTGGAAAAATTAAAAGTTACTGTAATCATTTTGCAAGTAATATCCAGGAGGATAAGTATGAAAATCAAGCCGCTAATCTTTAATATTTATGCAGCTCTTTTTCTAATTATTGCGTGCAGTATTCCGGTTCAAATTGGATTGCTTTACAACCATGGAATAACTGAACTAAATGCAATTTTTAATAAGATGACAATTTTTAACATCTTAGTTATTGCGACTTGTGCTTATAACTTCTATTACTGCATGAAAGCGTCAGACAACGTTAAATGGTCATTCCCATTATCAATAGGAGTTGTTTGTCTAAACAACTCAATTGTCCTTGTCTACGGAAATGACTTTGAAAGCTATAGTGTAATTCTAAGTACTGTTATGTTCATTTCAACGACGGCGTACTTCTTACTTAGCCATGAAACAGATGTTATCAATCACCCAGAAAATCATTGGTGGCGTGTTCCGGAAAGAAAAGCAATACAACAACCGATATCGACAAAGGTTAATGATGAAGTTCAAGAATTAGGAATGACACACGACTTATCTGTTGGCGGAGCATTCATTCCAATTAAACTTGAAGACCAGTACCAAATGTTTAAGAGCGGTGAGGTAATCGAGCTTTTAATTGGTGATAAAAACCCAATCCAGTGCAAGGCTAAAATAGTAAGAAAGGTTTCAGCAAGAGGACAATATCCAGATGGTGTTGGTGTTCAGTTTATGGACCTTAGCCTAACGGACAAAGTTAGACTAAGACAAATTCTCTTTGCTAATCGATTAGCTTTAGTAGCTTAAGCTCTTTAGGATATGGCCCTAGGAGTACCTGTCCTTTGAGGTACTCCTTATCCTTAGAAGACACCAGAAAGCAAAAAAGATCGAGAACAGAAAGGTAGCTAGTTTCTCCACGAGAGAAACTTTCAATCTGACCGATAACATGATCTTTCTCTGTCTTACTCAGATCATTTTTAAAGTATCCATAAAGATGAAAGAAAACGTTAACGCGCTTTTTGATTGTAGGCTTTTGATGAATAACGATCTTCATAAACTCTCTAGCATATTCATCTTTAACATCTTTTAACTTCAAGCTATTCGCAGCGATCTGACCGAGTGTTGCGACACATTTAGGATCGTGCTCCATAAGCATATACTTAAATCGTTGATGAAACTTTTGTACTTCGCTAGTCGTCTCACCAATTTTACTAAGCTCAAAATAGCAGTAAATATTTCTAACAAATAATTCCTTAAGAAGTGGATCGTGTAGCAGTCCACTGTCAATAATTGGAAAATTCGGGAGGTGCTCGAGTACACTCTTTGCAAAGAAGCCATGTTCTTTTCTAAGCTGTCTCCCAGACTTCTCATCATAAATCTTAGTCGTTCGATAACCACAGCTTGGTGATTTCTTGGCAAGTATTATCCCATGGGCCTTAGGAAATTGAGCAATCAGCTTCTTTGAGGTCTCAACAATTTCGAGGGTCAAATCACGCCCTGACTTATTTTCAAGAAGTCGTAGATCTCCCTCTCCTCTTTCGACAATCCTTAAGGTATCACGTGGAGAACCGAGGCCCATCGCCATCTCCGGACAGACGGGATGAAAGTCGACAAACTTAGACAAGACATCAATCACCCACTGTTCTCGCTGGTGTCCCCCATCATGACGGATATTTTGTCCTAAAAGACAGCCACTGATAATAACAATTGGTTTTATTTGTTTTTCCATAGAACTATTATAACTCATTAATAAAGCAACATAACCTAGGCAGTTATTAGACAAAACAGATTCAAAGTCCTGTAAATATTACTAGAGACCGGGGAATACCACTAAAATATGATAATAAATCAGTGTGAAAATACAAAAAAGAGAATATCGACACCTTCTAGTATCAATCCTTCTAAGCTACTCAACGCTAGGTTTTTATCGAAGTGAACTACCTGTTGTTCAAATTGAAAACTACGAGCAAGCTCCAATTAAATACTATGGTGAAGATATCACAACGACTGAAGCTGTAGATCTCAAAGAAAAATTACGAAAGATTTTAACAAGTACACATACATGGACAACTGATGGTCTTGATCAATTGGCCGAAGTTTGTGAATCTGAGAATTGCTACGCTCATACAACTTTAGGCTATAAAAGAGCAAGACAGATTCTCTTTAGTAAAGTTTATCAACCAGATCAAGATCGTCATGAAGTTACTGAGGTCTATTGTGGTAAGAAGTATACAGATGGCGAGTTAATCAATGGTAACGAAATCCATCTTCAAGAAAATCAAATTCCAAATGGTAATATTTTAAATACTGAACACACATGGCCGAGATCTCGATTTAATGTCGACGAAGAAGAATCTCATGACCTCTATGAGCAGATGCTCTCAGATATCCATCACCTCTATCCAACTGACACTGTCGTCAATCGTGATCGATACAATCACCAATTTGCCGATGTCGACGTCCAGACTTCTAAATTAACTTGTGACGGACCAAAGTTAGGCCATAATAATCAAGAGGCCGATACGATGTTCTTTGAACCACCAGCAAGTATCAAAGGAGATATTGCGAGATCTCTTATGTACTTTTCAATCAAGTATAATCTGCCAATTGATACTGTTGAAGAGTCAGCGCTAAGAAACTGGCATCACAGTGATCCTGTTAGCCAGTTTGAAATTAGACGTAATAATATTGTTCATGAATATCAAGGAACGAGAAATCCATTTATCGACTTCCCGGAACTTGAAAGAAAAATTTCAGATTTTTAAAAGTTAATGACAGCAATCGCTCCCAAATTAACTCCGTGACTCATTGAAGAGAAATTCGAACGATTAGCAGCATTCCACTCTGTGTTGCTAATATAGTATCTCAAATAACTCCCAGCAAAGATTGAATTATTATAAGCGATCTCATAAGCAAGTGTTGTTCTTGCAAGGTAGTAACTCGAACCATTATAATGAACCAGTGAATAACCTAATTCAGTTAGAACTGCTCGATCTTCACTAAGTGCGTAACGAGGGCGAACACCAGCACTATACCAACTGATATGCTTTGAACCATCATTCTTTGTTTCATAGATAAGAGAAGTCGCCATACTTACTTTATCTGTAAAACTATTAACTAAATGCTCGACGACTCTCAAGTTATACTTTGCAGAATTATTTGTACCCGAAGAGACTTTATTACTTCCATAAATATTTAAGTCCCCCATTAGTTTCTCACCGTAAATAACAGTGAAGTCGTTAAAACCTTTTGGAAGGTTAGATCTCAATCTTAATCCAAGAGAAGCACCTGTTAGGTTCTCATACTCATTGGAACTAATTTTTTCATCAGGCGCTCTCGAATAGACGGCCCAAATATTTATCGAATGATTTTGAGAAAGTGAAATATCAAAAAGTCTTAAATCTAAATACGATTTTACTTTCTTTGTATCGCTACCTTGATCAAGGGTTTGTTGTAAGTAGGCCAAAGATAATTTTCCAGAAAAAAGAGGGATATCTTTTATTCCTGCTCCAACACCATTCATTTGTGCGAAGTAGTAGAAGTCATTCATCATCACATCAGCATCACGATAAAACCTCTTCCCCACCCAGTAAGACCAAGTAGCTCCTTCATCTTTAACACTTAAGTAAGTTTCAACGGTATCAAGATCATTACTTTCATCACCATACTGAGCATCACCTTTAGGAGAAATTGCAAAAGTAAGGACTCCAAGAAATTCTGTATTTGCAGAATTCTTACTGCGAATTTCCATTCGTGGTTCAATATAATACCCACACTCATTTCCAAGCCTAAATTCATTCGCCTGAGAATAGTTATTATTAAAACATTGCTGCTTCTCGCCAGATAGTGAATTACCTAAACCACCTCGGATATAAGCATGAGGAGAAACAGAAAAATCAGCAAAAGTGGCGTGCGCAATGCACAAAGACAAAAAAAAGAACGAGAAAATCTTCATAAGAATCCAATGTAATTGATTTGTTGTTATATGTTCATTAATATCTTTCTAATACAATACTAATTTAATCAACAAAAAACTGACAGAAAACAAACATTTATGAAAATTTCAGAAAAACTATTAAGAAAGACCGCGTTAGCTCTCAATATTCAAACAGGATATATTGATGTTAATGGAACATATATTCGCGCATCACAAAGATCGCTTCATCGCTTAATTGAAGACCTTTGCGAAATAAAAATTAACGAAGATCAAGATCTCATCAATCTTTTTACTGAGCTTAAGAAAAAGAAATATCAAACTAAAGTCGATAGTCATATTGTGCTATGGGAAGATGAAGATTCTAAACTTCTTGTCTATACAAATGGTGATTTACCTCGTGTTGTTCATACCAAACTAGAGCTTGAAGATCTAACAGTGAAAGACTTCACATTGAATGTGATCAACTCCTATAAAACAGAATTTGGATTTAAAAACGTTTTATCGATACCCAAAAATATCGGCCCTATTGGATATCACAAACTACATTTAAGTCTTGAAGGTCACGAACAAGTCGTTAATGTCATTCTTGCTCCAAAACATATCGAGATTAAAGATACTAAGCAGTGGGGTCCATTTATTCCAATCTATGCGCTTAAGTCTGATACAGACATTGGAATTGGTAGCTTCAAGGAACTAAGAGACATTGCCCCCCTCCTTAAAGAAAATGGAGCATCATGGGTTTCACTACTTCCTATACTCGCTGCAAATTTTGATACGCCAGATTGTGACCCAAGTCCTTATTCATCATTGACGAGACTATTTTGGAACGAGCTCTATCTTGATCTTGATCGCTTAATATCAAAGTATGACAACAACGAAGCTCGTGAACTAGTTAACTCAAAAGAATTTCAAGAAAAAAAGAATATCTTAAGAGCAAATAAATTTGTGCAATACTATGAGTGTTATCAATTAAAGAAAGAAGTTTTACTCATCCTTAGTAAGGAATTCTTTGATAAGAAACTTGAAAATTCAGCAAAATACATACAATTTAAAATTCAAAATCCAAAGATTGATCAATACGCACAATTTAGAAGTGCAGACCTAACACAACAAAACTTTCATCGCTTCTGTCAGTATGAGATGTGTATAGAACTAGAAGAGTTTAAAGAAGAAACTGGTCTAGGTCTTTATATGGACTATCCTGTGGGTGTAAATGATTCAGGTTTTGATTTTCAAAATAATGGAGAAGTATTCTTTAAGGCCGTCTCAGTTGGCGCACCTCCAGAACCAATTTTCTCTCTAGGACAGGACTGGGGATTTCCTTCATTTCATCCTTTTGGAATTAGAGAAGACAATTACACATACTTTAAAAAATCACTACAGAGTCATCTCCGTTATTCAAATATTTTAAGACTTGATCATATCATGGGCCTTTATCGAATCTACTGTGTTCCAAAAGGTTTCACAGGTAAAGAAGGTGTCTACCTCAAATTTCCAAAAGATGAACTCATGGCAATAACAGTCCTTGAATCCTCTCGAATGGGAGTAAGTCTCATCGGAGAGAACTTAGGGACGGTACCAAAGCAAGTTGATAAATTAATGAAGGAAAGAAATGTAAAGGGAATGTGGGTTTGGCAATTTGAAGCTCATCAACAACCTGAACAGGCCTTACAATCAGTTAAAAAAAATCAACTTCTATGTCTTGATACACACGATATGCCAATGCTTGAAAGCTACCTTGATGGATCGGATCTCTCTCTTGTTTCCTCACTAGGAATTTTATCTGAATCAAACGCTCAAAATATTAAGCAAGAAAGACTTACAAGCTTAAAAAACTGGAAATTTGAAAGCGAAAAATTCCAGGAGCAACTGACAAAGAAGCTTGCGCATACAGACGCTGAGCAAATGGTCGTGAACCTTGAAAATATTTGGGGAGAGAGAGAACCACAAAATATACCAGGAACATGGAAGGAATATCCAAACTGGAGAAGAAAGTTCTCATTAACACTTAAAGAGATTCAAGATTCAAGAGCAGTTAAAGATACATTTACAATTTTAAACGACGCAAGAGGCGCAGCTAAATAGGAATACAAATGACAAACAGCAAATTATTTTTCATCTTATTCTTACTTTCATTTTCGACGTTTGGAAAATCAAGCTTGATTGAAACTTCTCGAGCTGTTTGGCAAGAAAGCACCATCTCTGTAACTCTTGAGCAAGGAACGAGTATCCATGAAATATCGGGTGCAAAGATCATCAATTCTTTTAAGAAAATAAGTTATCCAGTCACTACGAACCTCTCATTTAATAATAAGATAAGCTTCAATCTCCCACTGCTAACACAAGAACAGGCCCATGAACTCATCAAAGGACCAGTAAGAATTCAACTTGAAAACTTTGCACATCAACAGGTAGACATCACTTCGATTCAGATGGCAAAACTTCTCGATCGATTTTTCTACTACCCAGGAAATGATTTAGGTCTAACTTATCTTCAAGACAAAATTTCACTTAAAATCTGGTCCCCTACTGCGATCTCAATCAAGGCCCAAATATATTCCAAACCAAATGATAAAAAATCCCTCATCAAAACAATTGAATTAAAAGAAGATAAGAGTGGTGTTTGGCAGGCATCAGTCGACAAGAGCAATGATGGGTTATTTTACCTCTATGAAGTTACAGTCTTTGATCCGGCACAAAGTAGTATCGTAAAAAATATTGTGACCGATCCCTACAGTGCAAACTTAACAACAAACTCAGAGATGTCGCAATTTATTAACGTTAAAAGTGCATCGACGATGCCAATTAATTGGGATAAGAAAAAGCAAAGTCCAAGCAAGGACATTGTAATCTATGAAACTCACATAAGAGACCTTACGGCGAACGATCAAGGTGTTCCAAAAGAACTCAGAGGTACATTTAAGGCCTTAACACTTGAGAGTTCCCACGCAAGAAAACACCTAAAAGAATTGGCAAAAAGTGGTATTACTCATATTCACTTCCTGCCATTAAATGATTTTGCAAGCGTCGAAGAAGACAGGTCAAAAGTAGAAAATCTTGATGCGACTGATGAGATTGTTGGCGCATCAAAAACTCCTCAAGAAAAAATCAATGAAACACGATTCAATGATAGTTACAACTGGGGATATGATCCATTTCACTACCTCGTACCAGAGGGAAGTTATGCGACTAAACCTACAGGTACATCACGTATTCTTGAACTTAGAGAAATGGTTCTCTCGCTTCAAGAAATTGGCCTAAAGGTCATTATTGATGTGGTATTTAATCATACATTCTCTGGCGGGAATGATCGCTTCTCAGTTCTTAATAAAGTTGTTCCAAACTACTTCTACAGACTAAACGAGTACGGCTACATCTATAACTCTTCTTGTTGTTCAGATACAGCTAGCGAAAACAAGATGATGGAAAAATTGATGATCGACACTTCAATTTACTGGATTAAGAATTACAAGGTGGATGGATTAAGGTTTGATCTCATGTCTTTTCATACTCGTGAGAATATGGAAAAAATCAAAACAGAAATCACAAAACTTTCAGATCTAAATGATGGAGTGAACGGAGAGAATATCTATCTCTATGGTGAAGGATGGACTTATGGCTCACTTGTTTCAACAAATTATTCAAAATCATTTGTGCAATTAAATTCTTATGGAGCGGGTATCGGTCAATTCAACGACAGAATCCGCGATGCTATCCGTGGAGGAACAACGAGTCCAACAGAGAAATCAGATCAAGGTTTTGCAACTGGACTTTTCTACGACTTTAATAGCGAAATAGCCAACAGGAATACTTCTCCTGATCTCAATCAACAAAGAGGAAAACTTCTCCATCTTGGAGATGTTATCAAGATCGCACTTGCTGGAAATCTTAGAGACTACAGAATAAAAGATCACAATGGTTATATAATGAAAGCAAAAGATCTTCACTTTAGAGGAACACCAACTGCTTATTCTGAAACGACCATTGAAACTGTAAACTATGTTTCAGCACATGATGGTTATTCACTATTTGATGCGATCAATGCAAAAGTCCCATTTCATACACCAAATAGAAATCCAGGGGTCACAACAGCACAAACAAAGCAGAGAATTTCCGCACTAAGCTTAGGTCTCGTCATCTTTTCACAGGGAGTACCATTTATCGAAGGCGGTAGTGAACTACTTCGCTCAAAATCAGGAGATGCTGATAGTTATGATTCAGGAGATTGGTTTAATGTTATTGATTGGTCACTAGAATGGAATAACTGGGCAAAAGGGCTACCTCCAAGCTTTAAAAACTATGATGATTGGAGCTTCTGGCTTCCAAGACTTAATGATCCTGCAACATATGTTGTGAAAGAAAATATTGAAGATAATCTAAAAATGGTTAAAGCATTTTTAAAGATTAGAAAAAGCTCTTCATTATTTGATATTAAAGATCTTAAAAAAGCTCAAGATGAGGTTACATTCTTAAGTAATAAAGATGGTGAAATCCCCGGTTTCATCGCTCTTCACTTACACAATAAAAAAGAAGAGATGGTTGTCCTTTTTAATGCTTCAAGTTCAAATTCAACAATACATAATGGTCTACTCAATAATCAATGGACCCTACACAAGTACTTAACTCCAGGAGTGGATGAAGTATTGATAAATACTTCAATTGAAGACGGGAGTGCGACCATTCCTCC
Organism: uncultured Bacteriovorax sp.; assembly: GCA_964593545.1. Lineage (GTDB taxonomy): Bacteria > Bdellovibrionota > Bacteriovoracia > Bacteriovoracales > Bacteriovoracaceae > Halobacteriovorax_A. The sequence continues at coordinate 111,729 of CAZQJK010000001.1, forward strand.
ACGCTCAATTGTTGTCCTAGTAAGAAAGGATAGTCCGTTTGCAAACTAAAAAATATATAATCACATTACTTGCACTTATTCTTTCGATAAGTGCCCATTGTGCTGACAAGGTACAAATACAGCTTTGGCATCAGATGATCTATTCTCATCGATCAGTTTTAGCAAATGTTGTAAAAGACTTTGAACAAGATAACCCAGATGTTGAAGTTGTTTCAATATATCGAGAAACAGAAGAGCTACGCTCAGCATTTCAGTCTGCAGCAATGGGAGGAAGTGGGCCTGAGCTCATTTTTGGTCCAAGTGATCAAATTGGTCCTTTTGTAACAATGGGACTTTTACAAAATCTCGATGAAGTCTATACGCAAGAAGAGTTAGAAGCTTTTGATCCTCTTTCCCGCGTAAAGTATCATGATCAGTTATACATGCTTGGAAATTCGGTTGGAAACTTCCTCATGCTTATTTATAACAAAGACTATATTCAAACTCCTCCAAAAACATTAGAAGAGTTTATCAGGGTTGCACAAGAAAATACGATTATCAATGAAAATGGCTCTGGAAATCAACGATATGGTCTAGCATTTAACTATACCGAGCCGTTCTTCTTTGTTCCTTGGGTGACAGGATTTGGGGAACACTTCATCAAGAATGATAATATTCCTAATCTTGCAACAACATCAATGGCCGATGCTTTTTCTTTAATGCATGACTTTAAAGAAAAGTATAAAATTGTACCGCTCGAATGTGACTATGAAGCTGCAAATGCTCTTTTCAAAGAAGGAAGAGCTGCAATGATCATCAACGGAGACTGGTCATGGGGAGACTATCGAGCCGCAAATGTTAATTTTGGAATTGCACGTTTTCCACTCATTGAGAAGTCAGGAAAATACCCTGCTCCACTAGTTGGAACAACAGGATATTCATTAAATAAGAATATATCGAGTCCAGCAAAGAAAGAAGCATCTTTAAAACTACTTCGCTACCTAACAAGTGAAAAGATACAAACGAGATTTACAAAAGAAATATCGACTTTTCCTTCAAGGCTTAAAATAAGAGAGACCGCTCTTGTTACCTCAAATCCCATACTCAACGAAGCATCAAAAATTATGGAAACTGGCCGACCAATGCCAGTTGTTCCAGAAGTAAGAGCAATTTGGGATTCTTTAAGAGGATTATATCAATCAGTTTTGGCCGGGACGATGACGCCAGAAAAAGCTGCTTCCGAGGCCCAAGAAAAGGCCGAAAAACAAATTCTTCAAATGAACGAGGTATTAAAGCCTGACGCCTCTTTAACTATAATCTATATTGTATTTGCAATAGCTATCGCTATTGGCCTATTTTACTTCACTAAGAGTTTGAGGAAAATCGTTTCTGACATTATGGAGAGAAATCACTTCCCATACTTTATGATTCTTCCTGCTTACTTAGGAATATTATCCGTTGTTCTATTTCCATTTGTTTATAATATCCTACTTTCCTTTTCGAATTTCAGCCTCCACACATTTGAGAACTGGAACTTAATTGGAATTCATCACTATATTGAGGTTTTAACAGATCCCAAATTTTATGAAATTCTGGTTAAGACCATTATCTGGACATTAACTAACGTCTTCTTCCACGTTTCAATAGGTGTTATTCTTGCTGTAATCATTGAACAGGTAATGCCTAAGAAAAATATCTGGAGAACGATTCTAATTATTCCATGGGCGATTCCACAATATATCACTGCACTAACATGGAGAGGAATGTTCAACCAAGAGTATGGACCAATCAATATCTTCTTGCATGATTACCTAAAGCTCTCGCCTATCCAATGGTTGTCACAACCTCTTACAACATTTGCTGCTTGTTTGTTAACAAATGTCTGGTTAGGTTTCCCATTTATGATGATCGTTGCCCTTGGTGGATTACAATCAATACCAAAGAGTGTCTATGAATCAGCAGAACTTGATGGAGCTAATCCTCTACAGAAGTTCTTTCACATCACATGGCCGATGCTCACACCAGTGATCAAGCCGGCCGCTCTACTTGGCTGTATTTGGACCTTTAATACTTTAAATGTTATCTGGCTCGTCAGTAACTCAGGAGAACCTGCAGATCAAACTCATATTCTTGTGAGTTATGTCTACAAAGCGGCCTTTAACCTCTACCGCTATGGTTATTCCGCAGCATTATCGGTCGTCATATTCGTCATTCTCGTTTTTGCGAGTTTAGGTGCGAATTATATTAACAAGAAGTCTACAAAGGCAGAATTCTAATGATCAAAAAGATAACATCATCTATTGTAATACTTTTGGCGTGCCTATTTTCGATTGTACCAGTCTTATACGTATTATCTGTTTCTCTTAGAGGAGATAACGCGTTTGGAGCGAAGACTCTAAAAATCGTCACATCAACATCGAACTTTGATAATTACGTGAAGCTCTTCACTGAAACTTCATTTCTAACGTGGCTTTACAACTCTCTACTAGTCAGTTTTGTTGTAACCCTTTTAGGCGTCACGCTTGCAGCGACTTCAGGGTACTCACTTTCAAGACATAAATTTAAAGGTAAGCAGTTCCTTTTATTCTCTATTTTAACAACACAGATGTTTCCTGCGACAATGCTCATGCTACCTTTTTTCATCATTCTCTCAAAGCTTCATCTTATTAATAACTTTCTAGGATTGATTATTATCTACTCATCAACGGCACTTCCATTTTGTATTTGGCAAATGAAAGGCTACTTCGACACTATTCCAAAGGAATTAGAAGAAGCAGCGAAGGTCGATGGCTGTACAAACTTTCAGACTTTTTATAAAATCATTCTTCCGATGTCTCTTCCAGCACTCGTTATCACAGGCCTTTTTAGCTTCATGAGTAGTTGGAGCGAATATCTCGTTGCTGCGATCACACTACAAGATCCAGCTTTATACACTCTTCCTCTTGGACTCAAGTCATTTCAATCATCCCTATCCACACAATGGGGACTATACGCTGCAGGTGCCTTAATCGTAAGTATACCAGTAGTTGTGTTGTTTATAATCATATCAAAATTCTTAGTATCCGGACTAACTGTCGGAAGCGTAAAAGGTTAATCAATGAAAAATTTAGAACTAAAAAATATCGTAAAATCATATGGCAAGAATAATGTTTTAAATGACATTTCAATCAGCATCAACAGTGGTGAATTTCTCGTTTTAGTTGGTCCATCAGGATGTGGAAAATCGACGCTACTAAGATCAATCGCGGGACTCGACTTACCAACATCAGGAAGTATTATCATTGATGACAGGGATGTGACAAAAGCTCCAATTGCACAAAGAGAAATCGCGATGGTTTTTCAAAACTACGCGCTATATCCGCACATGACTGTCTATGACAATATGGCATTCTCATTAAAAATTAAATCAAGACCAAAAGCAGAAATTGAAGAAAGAATAAAAGAGATTGCAAGCCTATTACAAATAAATGAGCTACTACACCGAAAGCCTAAAGAACTATCGGGTGGTCAACGACAAAGAGTCTCACTTGGTCGAGCATTAGCAAAACGCTCACCGATCATTCTCTTTGATGAGCCATTATCAAATCTTGATGCTCACCTTAGACAACAGATGAGAATTGAAATTAAAAAAATTCATGAAATATATAAGAGTACGATTGTTTACGTAACTCATGATCAAACAGAGGCCATGACGATGGGAGATCGAATTGCCATTTTGAACAAGGGCAATATCATCCAAGTAGATACTCCAAGTGAGATCTATAAGAATCCTCGAAATGAATTCGTTGCAAGATTTATTGGAAGTCCAGAAATCAATCTCATTGAAGGAAAGTTCAAAGATTCTATTTTTTCAACAAAGGGTACAAAGTTCACATTCCCAGAAATGAAGTACAGCGAGAAAATTTCAACTCTAGGGATAAGACCAGAAGACATCAAGATATCGGATTCAGGAGAACAGGCGACAATACGTTTCATCGAAAACCTAGGATCTACTCTTCTACTCTATGTTGATTATCATGATGTACAACTAAGGATAATTACAGGGACAGCTGAGTACAAGATAGGAAGTAAAATCAACTTCAGTCTCAACTTTGATAATATTATATACTTTGATCAATCTGGAGAGAGAATCGTCAATGCGTAAATCATTTCTACTTCTATTACTATCACTCAATATACTAGCGACACCAAATATTTCTCGAACTGTCATGGTACAGCTCTTTGAATGGAAGTGGACTGATATTGAAACCGAGTGTCGTGAGAACCTAGGACCAAATGGCTTTTCAGCAGTTCAAATTTCCCCTCCCCATGAACACCTCAACTGGCCAAATAATCCATGGTGGGAACGCTACCAAGTTGTAAGTTATGATCTTGTTTCGAGATCAGGTACACAAAGTGAATTTGCAGCAATGGTAAAAACCTGCCAAGAATATGGTGTGGATATCTATGCTGATGTTATCCTAAATCACATGACAGGAATGAATTCAGGAACAGGGTTCAATTCAACATCTTTCAATCATTATGAATATGACGGTCTCTACACTTATAAAGATTTTCATCATTGTAAGAGAAATGGGAGTGATGACATCGTAAACTATAATGACCTTTATGAACTGCAAAACTGTGAGCTTTTAAACCTTGCAGACCTTGATACAAGTTCGAACACAGTTCAAACCAGGCTAGCAGGTTACCTCAACAAGTTAGTAGCACTTGGAGTTAAAGGTTTTAGAATCGATGCGGCAAAACATATTAAGGCAGAAGAAATTGGACAAATAATAAAGAAGCTAAAAAAGAAAGTTTATATCTACCAAGAAGTCGTCAACACTGGTAATGATCCTTTTTCAATGCAAGACTATTTAAAAAATGGTGATGTCCTTGCATACTCATATCCTTATATTGTTGGAAATGCTTTTAAAAATTCAAACTTCAGCTTACTTCAAGAGAAAATTTCTTCTCTTCCGCCGTCCATTGATGCTGTGGCAATGGTTGATAACCACGACCTACAAAGACATCAGCAACGAACTGAGTTACTAAGTGCAAACTATGATGGAATTGAGTTTGATCTTGCTCAAATTTTCATGCTGACCTACCCTTATGGTTACCCGAAACTTTACTCTGGTTACAAATTTAAACTCTTTGATGATGGGCCTCCACTAGACGTTAACAAGAATACACGCACAGTCTTTAACGATGATCTAAAATGTGAGCTCCCATTTCTCTGTGAACACAAGCGAAGCTACATAAACGCTCTTGTCAACTTTAGAAATAGAACAAGTGATAAGTTCTACACTTCTAATTGGTGGTCTAATGGGAAAGATATCTTGGCCTTTGGCCGTGGATCAAAAGGCTTTGTACTGATTAATAATTCAACGAATGTATTCAACAAGAAATTAAAGACAGCATTGCCGGCCGGAGAATACTGCAACATTATAGATTCTCAATGTAAAAGCAAATACCTTGTCGATAGTAAGAATTTTATAAACATCACAATAAAAGAAAAAAGTGCAATTATCTTAGAGAGAATAGAATAATGAGTAATACAAAGAAATCATTTTCAATAGGGATCGACCTTGGTGGTACAAAACTTGCGGCAGGTCTTGTCAATGCCGATGGTGAAATTATCGAGTATGTAAAAATACCTACCGACATGAATCAGGACAAAAGTCCTAAGTCTTCACAAAAAAGACTTATCTCTTTAATGACAGACATCACTGTTGATATTAAGAGAAGATTCCCAAAAGAGTGTAATGGACGACATTTCAAAGGAGTTGGATTAGCAAGTGCAGGCCCTCTCAATGTTGATAGCGGATCGTTAATAAACCCGGTCAACTTCAAAGGTTGGAAGACTGTCCCGATCAGAAATCTTTTTTTAGACTCTTTAGTAAAAGCCGATTTTAAGACACCTATCATCTTTCAAAATGATGCTATTGCTTCCGCCTATGCCGAAGGCTGGACAGGCCATGCAAAAACAAAGAAAAGCTACGCCGTGATCACAGTTGGTACAGGAATTGGTACGGGAGTTATTTTTAACAATGGTCCGTGTCAAACTAATGGAATGGGCTCTGAGTTTGGACATATGCTCGTTGATATTAATAGACTAAGAGGAACCAAAGAACATTATGCTTCAATGACCGTTGAAGGAATCGCCTCTGGTGTCGGACTAATGAGAAGAAGTACTGCTCAAGGCTTTAATTATAATTCAGTTGAAGAACTAGTACTTGCCCACAAGCAAGATGGTAACAAGCACGAAGACTTATTCTCAGATATGTCAACAGCACTTGCGATGCTATGCTTTAACCTCTCGATTGGATTTAACCTCGAAGGTATTTATATCTCTGGTGGTTTGATAAAGATTAAAGACTTATTCTTAAAGAATATGAAATCAGACTATAATCGCCTCATAAAAGAATTTAACCCGGCTTATAAGAGTACAATCGATATCGCAAAAACCAAGAATTTTGCAGGTGTCATCGGTGCTGCGTACTTACCTTACACTAAGAAATAGGGAGGGCCAGACTTGCGTCTGGCCCAGGAAGAGACAACATATATTCTGAAAGAAATCAATTTCTCTCAGAAACTATATTTTTAAAATTTTTCCAATAATTTTGTCAAAATGTTCAATTGGGTATGCACCTCTAACAGGGATACCGTTTACAAGAAACCCAGGAGTTCCACTAAAGCCTAAAGTTGAAGCTTCTTTTTCATCGGCCTCAATTCTTTTTGCTACATCTTCACTATTTGCGAGAGCTTTGATCTTTTTTGTATTGAGCCCTAAGTCTTTAACTATTGATTCGAGATACTTCTCACCTAGTCTTAGCTTTTGTTGATTTTCAAGTAATGTATCATGAAACTCAAATGCTTTTTTCCCATCGGTAATTCTTATGGCCTCATAGTACTTTGAAGCTATTCGAGCTCCAGGGTGGATTGAATCAATTGGCAAGTGCTTGTAAACAAATGCAATCTTGCCATCATATTTCTTTAAAAGCTCGGTAATAATCTGAGCACCCTTTGCGCAAAATGGACACTGAAAGTCAGAGTATTCAACTATCGTGATTGGTGCCCCCTTCGTTCCACGTATTAATTCATCTTTTCTAATATTAAATTTCATCGGATTTTTAAGATATGTTTCAATCTCATCACTTTCCTGTTGAAGACGATTTTTTTCGGCATTCTTTCGTGCATCCTTGGCCATATCTTGAAAAGCGCTAAGAAATTTTTCAGGATTATTCTTTATTAGATCAGTAATGATTTCAGGATTTTCTGTTAATGTTTTTTCAAGACTACTTTTAAAATTCTTATCTGTTGAACAGGATGTAATAACTAATAATGTAAGAAGAGGTGTAATTATCTTTTTAAATTTTGAATTCATACTAATCTCCGGGAGGTTTCTATTATGTAACTCTTCGAAGATTAGTATGTCATACTTAATGGCCAGAGGTGTGAACTCTCTGTCAAATCTTTGTCAATTAAACTTTAAGCTTATAACCAATTCCACGAACAGTTTCAATTAGAGCATCATCTAATTTCTGACGAAGCTGGAGAACGTGAGTATCAACAGTTCTCGTCGACGGATAGCTTTCATAGCCCCAAACCTTATTTAGAATTTCATCTCTTGAAAGTGCACGATTTGGGTTATCAACGAGAAGCTTTAAAAAATCAAATTCCATTTTTGTTAATTCAACGGCAGCTCCATTCCAAAAGACTTCGCGAGTATCAAGGTCTAGTTTTAAATTTCCAAGTTCAACAATCCCTTTCACAACACTCTTATGAGAGAGTTCTGTTGTCTTCTGTCGCATTTGAACGCGTACTCTTGCAAGTAACTCTCGTGGCTCAAAAGGCTTAGTCACATAATCATTTGCGCCACTTTCAAGTCCGATAACTTTATCGATGAGATCGGTTTTAGCCGTTAACATAATAACAGGAATCAAATTGGACTCACTACGTAGTTTTTTTAAATAATCAATCCCTTGTCCATCAGGAAGCATCCAATCCTGTACCACAAGATTATAATTTTTAATTTCAACAGCAAATGCCTCCTCAAGGGAAGTTACCCATGTTACATCGAAACCTTCCATCTTCAAAAACTCTTGAATACTCTTTCCTAAGCCTTGATCATCTTCTACTAATAAAATTTTATCCATCTCTTCCTCACTTTTTTCTAATCGGTATAAGTAAAGTAAAAGTGGTCGGCTTTTGAATTAACTTTAAACTTCCGCCCCATTCCTTTATAACTTTACTAACAATGCTTAGACCGAGCCCACTTCCTTGACTCTTATTTCCTTTGATAAATTCTTTTGTCAATTCTTCTAGATTTCGCGAAGACTCACCTTCATCTGAAACAACTATCTGCATATTCTCTTTGACGATATCAATCGACATAGAGACTGTTCCTTGTCCATGGGCAAATGCATTTTCAACTAAATTCTTAATAATGATTTGAAACCAATAAAGATCAAGACATGCAACAGGAGGAATATTTAAAAATGAAAGACGAACCTTCTTATCGTAATTCATTTCAATTGGTGTGATCACATCATAAATAATATCTTCGACATAATCACATTCTTCAAAATTGAAACTTACGAGTCCATCAACCCCTTGCCCTTGCAGGTAATGCTTACTCTTCTCAGTAAGTCTTTGAAGACGATAAATCTCAGCAGAAAGTCGAAGAAGATCCTCTTGAGTTTCATCATCATAATCACTCATCTTTCGATTTAGTTTCTCAAAGATAAGTAGTAAGCTTGCCACAGGTGTTCTGAATTCGTGAGTTAAAACCTGTAGGGCCATTTTCTTACGATTCTCTTCTTTCTTGTCTAATCGTATTTTAGAAAAGAGTAGCCAAAGAATCAGTACAAGAATCACAACTATTCCAATAAACGAAAAGACCGTTGAAAAACTTATCATCTGAAAAAGATGCTTTACATTATACCGCCAACAAATTGGTCCATCGACATAGAGACAGGTCTTTCCATGATAGGCCTTAGAAACTTGAAAAGGTGTTGTTTCAAGAAAATTGTTTAAATCATCTCGAAGATAAAAGCGATATTCTAAAATATTTAAAGATCGCGGATAATTTATTCGGGCCAGTAGAAATTCTTTTGTTAAAATAGTTCCATCCCGATTAATCAAACTATAAATAGATTCTTCATCAAGACCTGCTAAAATTCCGTAAATCCCTCCGAGAGGTCCGACTTCTCTTTGTATACCCGCTAATTCTTTTAGGTGAAAAAAACTAAGTAATTCCTTTAGCTCATCCCACTTTATATTTTTACCGCTGAGTCTTTTTTGTCGATAATAGAGATATGCATAGCTACTACCACTTGAGTGCATAAAAGGTGCACGCTTAAAAAACCAAAAAGGTAGTTCCTTAATATTTTGACAACGGTATTGCTCCCACACATTTTCCTTTGATACTTGCATATATGTTCGTAGTTGCTTGACCGTAGAACAATTCTTTGCGGAAGTGAGGATATCTTCGTTTTGGTTTTCAATTATTAATGCTGGATTTAGTAGATCGAGCTGATCATCGTTATAGTAGAGAGAAGAAAAGTTAACAATCGCATAAGGAGTGACACTTTTTTGAAACTCTAGTTTTGTTTTTGTTATCTCAACAAGGTCAGAACTTGAGGCTGATCCAGGACCTTGAAATTTAAGAATATACTTTCCTGAAAAGAAAGCTAAAATTACTGCAGTGAATATAAGTAGAAGATATGGCCTCACGATAAGATCCTAAAACTTAAATAAGTAATTGATGTCACTAATAAGTTAAATTATTGTCAAAATAAGCCCTAATGTCCAAAAAATAGTCGTGCGCGTCGCACGATATGCATCGCGACATGTTTACAAAAAGAATGAAAGTTTGCTACAGTGACTAGAAATAACGAAGGAATTAAATATGCTAATTTTAGGAATCGATCTTGAAGGAATGAATGAAAATCTTGTTGAGTCAGGAGTCAATTTACAAGTCGATCGCGTGACTGAAATTGGAGCTGTCCTTTGGGATACTCGAATCAACTCACCTATTAGAATCTTTAGTGAACTAGTTGATGAGAGAGATAGAATTCCTATGACCGAAGAGGTTATCGAACTTACAGGTATTGACGATAAACTATTAAAGGATCATGGATTAAAAACTGATGAAATCAAGTTAGCCCTTGAAAGATTAGCTATTCTTATCAAGAAGGCAGACTATCTCATGGCCCACAATGGCGAAAAATATGACAAACCAATGCTGACGGCCATGTACAAGAGATATTCGCTAGAGATACCTACAAAGACATGGATTGATACTCAAAATGACATTGAATACCCAAGAAAAATAACTCATAAGAGTATGGCAGCACTTGAGCATGCCCATGGTTTTATCAATCCATTTCCACATCGTGCAGTTACTGACGTTCTTTCAATGCTAAAAATTGCTTCTCACTATGATTATGCAAGAATGGCAACAATCGCTTCAGGACCAAAGATTAAAATTGTCGCAAGTCTTAAGGCTCCAAACTGGAAAGATAAAAATCAAGTTGAGGACTTTAACAAAATTAAAAATAAAGTTGCACGAGCAAGATTTCAGTGGGACCCGGAAAATAAGCAATGGTTTAAAATAGTTCCTAAGCTACATATTGATGAAGGTATTTTAAACTTTGACTTTGATTGGTCAACTCGAGTCTAGTGCGATATTCAACACTAGCATTTCCTCTTTATCGCTTTATTCCTGGCCGCTTTCCACATCCATTAAAAGAAGGTGGCCATATGGAATTCTCAGGCGAACCGCAATCCCCTCCTCTTGATGAGGGGAATTTTAAACAACATACAAATTATCTCTTTAGTATCGACTTACTTAACGAAGGTTACTACTGGGAGGCACACGCTTACCTCGAATCAATTTGGAATGCTAATGAACGCAAAGGGAGTATTGCAAAACTTTGTCAGGCATTAATAAAAGTTGGAGCGGCAGGTATAAAATTCGAACTGGGGAGTCTTCCTCCAACGATAGGTCATTTGCAAAGGGCGATTGAAATATTAACCCCTTTACCTGAAACAATTATTTGCGGTATTGATCGAGAAGATTTAATCCTCGTGATTTCTCATATGCTCAGCGAACTTTCTAAACCCTTCCCAAAGCTGATTATCGAGTTGCGCCTCAAGATTTAATTCCGATAAACTTAACCTCATACAAAGAAGCCACTGGTCTCTTTCCTTAGGGCCGATACGAAAAGGAAAATGCCTCTTTCTCATCATCGGATGTCCAAAGGCCTCGATATAGAGAGAGGGTCCGCCAAGCCATCCAGACAAGAACATAAATAACTTCTCTTTGGCATGATCGAGATTTTTTCCGTGAAGGTCACGGCAGTCTTTTGCCTGAGGATTAGTATCCATATGAAAGTAAAAACGTGAAACAAGATTTTTTAAAACTTTTTCACCACCGATCTGTGCATAGGGCATTAGAGGCTTAGAATCTTTTTTGAAAACTTCTTTTATTTTATTTAATAACTTCATTTATATCCTGAATTGAAAACAGACTAGTCTCTTTTTTATACTTTTTAATTGATAAAGAGACAACACTGAATCCCCCAAGAAATAAAATTTGAACCACTCGATCAAGAAATGCGATAACAATGGCCAATTCAGTATTTACATTAAAAAGAGCTAGAATAGTCACGAGACTAAATTCACGCAAACCGATATTTCCAGGCAAGAGAGAAATAAAGCCAGATGCCAGTACAAAGAAAGTAATAAGAGATATTTCATATAGAGAAATACTAATATTGAAGGCCTGCATATAGATCATAAACTTTGCCATATAGGTAAAGGCACTCAGTGAATAAAAAAGAGAAATCCTGATAAATGTCGAAAGATTTAGATCCTTCATTTTCTTTACCATAAGATAGAAAATGATTGAAAGTAATGCTACAAAACCTGCAATAACGAGTACAAAATAGTCTGTAATCAGTTGGTTCTCATGCCCTAAATGATTCCAAAACAACAGCAGTGAAACTAAGAAAAATAACACTACAAAGAGACTAATCAGGCTTAGAGAAAACATTTTGATAGTGAAGTCTTTATAACCAACACCAAAGTTCCTTTTCAAGACCGTTGCCTTATAAAGAACTCCAGACTTGAAGGGAAGAATTAAGTTTAGAAAATTTGAGAGGATATTAACATCGAGTAAAACGGTTGCCGTGATTTTATTTGCGAATAATAACCTCTGACCTAAGCTTAGAAAAATGTAGAAGAGAAAATAGTTTACAAGTAAACCTACATAAGTAAGAGTACTTACCTCTGCTATCTGGGCCTTATTTTGAAAAAGAAAGAAGCAGATAAAAGCAAAACCTATCATGAATAAGATATTTTGAATGGAGCCAACAAACTTATTTTTCAAGTAAAACTCCATCCTCAAAACGACTTGAAAATATAAATCGGTAGATCAAAGGAATGAGATAAAGATCGGAGATGGTACCAAAGAGTAAACCACTTCCCATCGCCAAGACCATTGGTGAAACAAATGCGTCAGTTCCACCAAGTATTCCATAAACACTTGGAATTAATCCAGCGATTGTTGTGATAGTTGTCAAAAAAATAGGAACAAATCTCTTACTTGCCTCTGCTGTAATATCATCGTGAGACAAACTCCCATCCTTTCTCTTAAGCTCAGTCATTACCTCAATCATCAAGAGAGCATCATTAATAACGACCCCAGTAAAGCCGACGAGTCCGAGAAGTGCCATCATCGAGATTGGCATCCCATGCGCATAGAAAGTAAAAACGACACCGATCATTCCGATTGGTATCGAAGATGATATAATGAACGGAACCCACAGTGATGAAAATTGAATAACCAAAAAAAAGTAAATCAGTAAGATAGCTAAAAAGAAAATTAAAATGACTTCATAATTTGCATTCTTAGAATCAATTTTCTTACCAGTAAATTTTATATCGACATCATAACTTACCTTCTGAGTTACCTTCTTTAAATACTCAAGATCAATCCCTGATGAGGCCTTAGCTATAAATATTGTATTTGAAACATCCCCACCCAAATGATAGACACTACCAAGAGCACGTTGACTACGAATGTTGACGACTTTAGAGATGTCAATATTTCGGCCATCAGCATTTAAGACTTTGACTCCTGCCAAAGGATTTTCAAGCGCATGAGCATCTCTTTTGGCCATGACACGATAATAAGTTCTTTCCAGACCCTGATTAAAAAAGCCAACAATCTCGCCACCGTATACAACGACAAGTGAATTTGTGACATCGACAAGATTTACCTTGAGCCTTGATAGTTCAGAGTAATTTGGCTCAAGAATGAATGAATTTTCTAAGAACTCCACATCATCAGTGATACTTATTCCTTTTTCAATTAGGACTTTCTTTACATCTTCCAAAGCAGAAATTCTCTGATCAAGATTCTTAGAAATAAAGCTTATTTCAAAATCATTTTTTTCGGGAGGTGCACCGGAGTCAATCTTTGTTCCAAAAGTCTTTAATTCACTAATTTTACTGAGTGCAACGAGAAGATCTTTCTCGATATCTAATGCCGTTCTCTTTCTTTGCGTAAAATGTGACAACTCAATCTTTGTATAAAAGCATTGTTCACAGTGATACTGACCTTCAAAATTTCGACCGACACGCGAGCGATAAGTTGTAATTTCAGCTCCAGCAAATGGCGCGATAACTTCTTCAACTTTTTCAACAACAGAATTCGTATAATTTAAAGTTTTACCTCGCTGAACATCACCATAGAGATAAATTCTTTGAGATTGATTCTCTGGAAACATGACAACTTTAAATGTTTTAAAGCACAGAGAAAATCCTAATACAACGAAGGCCAAAGTAAGTAGAGCACAAACTTTATAATTTTGTAGTACATACGAAAGGGAACTCTGATAAAATCCTTGCAACTTGTGAAGCAGTAACTTTCCAAACTGATTTTGCGTTTTTTCTTTTCCAACTCCTCTTAAATGAACAGGAAGAAACAACATTGATTCGACAAAACTACCAACCAAGGTAATTATAACAACCGTTGGTATTTCCTTAACAAACTGCCCGATCATCCCAGGCATGTAGTAAATTGGAATGAATGCAATAATAGTTGTGCAGATGGTACTAAAGATTGGTCTTGCAACTTTAACAACGGCTTCAACAAGTGTTTCATCGCTTATGACCTGTCGTTCATAGATACTCTCAGAAACGATGATTGCATCATCTACAATCATACCGAGAACTATAATAATCCCACATAGACTTATCGAATTTAAGGTTATCCCAAAAACAGGCATTAGAATCCATAAAAAGGCTAAGCTAAAAGGAATACCCATAGCAACCCAAAATGCCATTCTAGCATTAAAGAAAACAAAGAGAACAACAAGAACAAGAACTAGCCCTAACAAGATATTGCCGTAAACCATATTTAATCGGGACTTTGTTTCCAAGGATAAGTCATGAGTTGTCACAAAATTAATGCTCTTATTACCTAGACTCTCACGAAACTCATTAACGACGTTTTTAACTTTATCAACAGTACTTAGAATATCTCCGGATTCACTCTTATATAGCCAAAGCCCGATTCCTTCCTTCCCATTATATCTCGTGATAATATTCTTTTCACTATAACCCGCTTCAATAGTAGAGATATCTTTTAACTGGACACTTTTTCCTGAATCGTTTGAGCGAACAATCAACTCCCCCAATTTCTTTGGTGTATCGAAGCGTGAAATAGTAAGAATTTGTTTCTCGTCAATAAAAGACTCAACTTTCGTTCCAAATGATCTAATATTATTACTTTTTAATACCTGAATAACTTCAGCAAAAGAAAGATTAAGACGATTTAATCTTTCTAAATCAAGCTTAACAATTAATTCTTTGTCCCTCTCTCCACTTATATCAACAGCAACAATATCCTTTATATCGAGAAGCTTTCTTTCAAGCTTCTTCGCAAGTTCTATGACCTGATCTTCAGTCTTTCCTTCCCAAATAATTGCAACGTCATAAATTGGAAAATTTTCAACTTTTAATTCTGTGATACTAGGTCTTCCCTTTACTCGAGAAGGGAGATTTGTCACATTATCGACAGCACGTTGAATATTATCTTTTACTGTTTCAATCTTAGAATAATCAGGATCAAGTACAATAGTTATTGAAGATTGCCCCTCAAGAGATCTCGATGAATGGTACTTAATACCAGAGACTCGCTTTAACTCCCTCTCGAGTAGAGATGTCACATTATTTTCGACATCCTGTGGTGAAGCACCAGGATAAAATGTTTGGATAGTAACTTTATGTAAGTCAACTTGAGGATAGCTCGTTCTTTGAACTTTTAAAACGCCAAGTAAAGAGGCACAAAAAATGAAGATAAATACAAACTTTGTAACAAGTGGTCTATCTAATAAGTATTGTAAAACACTTCTCATTTTAGTCTAACCTTGTTTGAGAAGAGATAAGATCAGCAAGTATAAGGGAGTCCTCTCGAATACCTCTTAGGAATCGACTTTTAAAGTTTCTTTGACTCTCAAGACCTAAGTAGAAAACACCTTTATTTTCAGTGGATTGGAACCCTTCTATTTTTTCTTCATTGAAGAATTTATTAGCGACTGGGCGAAAGCCTGTACAATAAATAATTAGATCGAAATCTCTACAAACACCATCCTCAAAATAGACACTTCGCCCTTCTATTCTATCGATATTTGAGTATTGATTGTTGTTAATATATTTCTTTGCGCCATATCCCATCGGAACAGAAATTGGACGCCCACTAAATTTCATATATAAGTAATCAAATACACTTAGAAATCGTAGTGTAAAATTTTGAATTAGAGGATGGGCCCCAAACTTCAATTTACCTCTAGCGGAGATTGAAACATTCTTACTCTTATCTTTAGCTATCTCTTCAATAATTTGCCCAGCCGATAGTCCCTTACCAACAACCAAAATATCATTATATTTTTTTAATGATTCACTATTTTTATAATCGCTGAAGTGGATTTCTTCGATCTCACAATGGTCTTTTGTAAAATCTGGCGTATAAGGATTAAAGTAATAACCTGTTGCCAGCACAACCTTCTTTGAGAAATAAGTCCCAGTCGATGAAACGACAGAGTAAACGTCATTAGTATTTTCAATTTTTATAACTTTTGAATTCTCTTTGATATTTAATTTCTTAGCAACGGACTCAAGGTAAGAAACCATCTCACTCGCTGAAGTGATACTATTTAACTTGTAATATTTGTCATCTGCTTTTCTAAGAAAGTTAGATTTCCAATAAGTAATTGTCCCTAAATGATCAGGCATATTTGCCCACGAATTACCAATTTGGCCTTGTTCTAGAACGATGATATTCAACGATTTTTCAAGTAGTGCATTGCCAAGGCATAGACCACTAGGACCTCCACCAACTATAATCACGTCAAAAGGCACCATTATATATACCTTTGTATAATTGCTAAGATAGATTCAAAAGGGTTACTTAAGTATGCTTTATAGTATAACTTTATATCCTTTCTCCAAATCCCTAGGGATAACTTCTCAAGAACTCTACTTAATAAAAGTAAACGAGCGAATCTCTTTTCAATCTTTTCAAAATGATCATATATTTTCGCCATTTCAATATTTTCAGTGCGAAAGACTTCAACGGGTAGTACTTCATTACCAATTTGTACATTCCCTATAAGGGCGGCATCGAGGCACTCTTTGAGTTTCAATATCAGGTGACCATCCCTAGTACAAAATTTAATTCCAAGTGAGGTAAAAAGAGTAATCAATACATAGTTAATACAGCTCGAGTGTCTGACTCCCTGATTCGATTCTATATAAGTCTCGAGATTAATAATTTGATCACGAGTGAGATTTTTTAGTCTTATATAAACAACTGCAGGTGGTGTTCGAGGAGTAAATAATTTAGAAAAAGTTTTCATAAAAATGAGATGCCCGTGCATTTCATACTTTCCCGCCAAAAGATACATATGACCATTCTTACGAGAGAATGCAATAAGTACTTCGCTTCTGAGACTAAAGTCTTTAGGAAGTAGCCATCTGCCATAAGCGACAGCATTAGTATTAATATCTAAAAGAAGCGGCTCTCTCATTTATTAAATTTCTCCCATAATTTTCTCATACATTCTCTCCTTCAAACTAATGAGATTCGAAGGGTCATAAAGAAATCCCTTATCCACTTTTCTCTTATCTGTGAAATACATACCTCCGCGATCTCCGCGAAGCCTAATTCTAAAATATGTAAATTTCGACCACAATTTCTCAGGAAATAAATAGTGACTTCTGCCAAGTTCTCCATAATTTCTTTTTTGAAGATAAACACCTTTCACAAAGGGAGCTCTTAGCACAGAGAAATGATTTTCAGTGCGACGTAATTGTTTCGTAGGCTTTATCCACCAACCAGCAATAAGATTGAAGGCCGGCCACGGAGCAGGTGTTCCCCAGTGTAATCTCTTTTTATTACCATTTGGATTGCCAAAGAAAGGAAACCTAGTTTTCATAAAACAAGAAAATATCGCAAATTCTTCTGGATCATAGTTTTTATCACGAAATATAATTGTCGGTTCCCTCTTTTCTTTCATAATCATATAAAGGAAATCTCGATAGAAGACAGGATCAGTGAAGTGTTCAAGAGCATCATTAAAATCATCAAAGATTAATGAGACTCCATTATAATGAACTGTTCCATGAATATAGTTAACAGCAGGCGGCATTCTATTTTTTCGACCATTTGGAAATAGCTCACTTGAACTTGAAGTCTCAACCATCTTTGAGAGGTAAGACATAAGTTTATGAACTATTTGCTCATCTGAATATTTAAACTCTTTCTTTCTCTTTGATTGATAAGCTATATTCTTATACCAAATTAAATTTCCATCTTCAGGGTCAATACCTGTCACAAAAGGATGATCTTCCTTTATAAGTCCTCCAGAAAGAGGTCTAAGCCACATGATATCAAATACATTAACAATTCCATACATATTATGAATATTGTGACCAATCCAGTTGAGCACTGCAAATAAACAGTACCTAATGTCTCGAAGTAAACTCATAAAATCTCCTGATTATGAATACTATATCTAAATAAATTGTCCTCGTTGTGCTCGCATGGAAAATTTATAGAGATGTAAAAATAATTTACAATTTATACTGATATAAACCTGAAATTTGTACTCTTTGCACTGACACAAATAGCATCATTGTGTCAGCTCATTTCTGGCACAGGCAATGCACTATCAATAACAAAATCACATAAGATCAAGGACTTCTATGTATAAATTTAGATTAATTTGTCTAATTATTTTACAAGCTTCATATTCTTGGGCACTTGAGTCCTATAATAATAAAGAAATTAGTGAGGCCAAGGCCGCTCAGTGCCTACCAAAGAACGAAAACGTCCAAGATTACTTAACCAAGAAATACAAGAGAACTTATGAGCCTTTAAAGTGGAAAGGCATCGACATCCCAGCTCCAAGGACAGGACTTGTAAAACTTCTTAATGCCCTCTTCTATTCAGATATTGGCAATCAGTCCCATTACATGAAATTTGACGTTATCAAGAACTATCCAGGAATTGAGAAGTGTAGTTATGAAATATGTATTGCAGACAAAATCTTCGGGGAAGGAAATGGAGCTTATTACCTCTACTTCTTAGATAAGTTTAATTTTAATCTTTCTCCATATGCCACGAAAATCCATGGAAATAGTGACCTCTATAAAGATAGAAATTTCTTTGATCACTCTGAATTAGAAGTTATTAGAAGCGCACTTCATATGCTTCCCAAATCAGTTTTTAAGCATTATAAGTTTGGTACTCATTTTAAAAAGATTGCTCATTACGATGAAAATACAATTGCAGACAGTGCACTACGCTTCTATCAACTCTTTAGTGATATTCCAAAGAACGAACAAATTTCTGCGATACTTCATGAAGTGGCACATAATATTTCTGATATTACAGCTCTTGAAGAACTTGACTATGGGAATGAATGGATACAGTTATCAACTTGGACTAGTTATGGAGATAGTTTAGATCCAAGAGATCTAAAGATCTACAACGATTCAAAAAATTTTGTTAGTAATTATGCACTATCATCTCCGGCCGAGGATTTCGCAGAATCATTTACTGCATATATTGTTAATCCTTTCTTTTTACAAAAAAAGGCCCCGGCCAAATATAAATTCCTAAAAGATAGAGTGTTTAAATCAATCGAGTACAAAACGAAGAACTGTATGACGAGAAAATCAGTCACTCTCTCTAATATCTTAAAAGGTACTGATATCACTCGCATCGCAAAGTCATGTCTTGAAAGCTTTGTAGAAAGTATCCCTACATCTGACAAGACTCTCGTAAACAAATGTATTATTTTAAACTCTGGCCCAGAGGGCAATATTCCACTCGATTTCGATATCGTGGCCGATATGAGCTCAGCAAAAGAGGTACAAGAATACCGTGAAATTTTAAGAGAAATCATTGATCTATTTAATCAAAGAATATTTAAAACTCCATCATACTGCCAAGAACACCCGGCCCTCGCTTTTCAGTATGATGATAGTGAATTATTTGCTGATGGCAGCAATTACACACTACACTCTCAGTCAAAAAATATTTGCCGTTGGACAATGACAGCAAATAAAATAAAAAAATCTGAGATGACTGATGAGAACTTGCGCAAAGAACTTGGTCGAATTTTAGAGCAAAGAATATTTAATTAACCTAGACGAAAAAAATAAATAATATTAGAATGAGTTTCATTAAATCAAAAACAAGGATTGTTAATGAAACTCTCACTATTATATATCTCGATATTACTTATCTCTTCTAATTCTCAAGGCGCTCTCCAAGCGAAGAAGGAATTGCTATTTGAATGTCCCCATAAGAAAGCGAACTCTCCTGTAGATCGCCTTTTTATTTATAAGACAACCCTTGGGTCAAGAGTGAGTTATGAAGTTGAAGTTCAGGCCTATATTAATGGTCACGATAAGAGTTTCAAGAAAAAAGTTAATCTCGTTTCAAAGTATGATGGAAAAATTATTGAATTTACGACGGGAAATTTTAGAGTCAAGATTGATAAAGTTAGAGAAACTGAAGGCAAGTACTGGGCATTTGCTCGTGTTCCTCAGTATGACATTCATTCTTTTGACTGGAGCTGTAAACCACAATAAAAAAAGGGACCCATTTCTGAGTCCCTTCTCCATTCACACACTTGAATTATCTTAAAATTAGTTTCTCTCACCTCTAAGCATTCTAAATGCATCAACTCGACCGTCGATTGCATAAGTAGAAAGTGATGAGTTTCTAACTGTAGATTCCATTAATCTTGTCTTGGCATCAGAGAAGTTGATTCCCTCTTCTTGAGAAAGTAATAGTCCTAAAACTCCAGAAACCATTGGCGTTGCCATTGAAGTTCCTGACATTTTTTGATATCCGCCATTTTTAACTGTTGAAAGAATATTTACACCTGGAGCGAAAACATGAACCGACTCTCTTCCGTAGTTTGAAAAGTTTGCCTTATTACCTTTCCCATCCATTGCACCAACAGTGATGACGTTTTCAACTTTATAGCTTGCTGGGTAACTTGGCTTTGAATCATTATTATTAGATTCATTTCCAGCTGCAGCAACAAAGAGAATTCCAGCATCTCTAGCAGCTTCGATTGCTTCTTTCAGAGCTTCAGATCTTTCTCCTCCACCCCAAGAGTTAGACATAATATTTGCACCATTTTTGATTGCATATTCAATCGATTGGATTGCTCCAATAGTTTCTCCACTTCCACTATCTGAAAGAAACTTAATCCCCATAAGCTTAACTTTACTCATTACACCCATTACACCTTCTCCATTATGAGAAGCTCCAATAACACCTGCGCAGTGAGTTCCATGAGAATGTCCATCTAGAGGGTCTGCATCATTATTTGCAAAGTCATAACCATAGACGTCATCGATATATCCATTTCCATCGTCATCAACGCCTGCTTCACCATTTTTTTCAGCATCGTTTATCCAAAGATTTGCTTGAAGATCAGGGTGTCTGTAATCGATTCCAGTATCAATTACAGCGACAACAACTTCTTTATTACCTTTTTGAATTTCCCACGCTTTTTCAGCGTTAACATCTTCACCGGCCTTACCTGTTGAGAACCAACCACCACTATTTGTTCCTGTATTTTTAAGTCCCCACTGCTTTGTAAACATTGAATCTGTTGCAGTTACAACTTCACCAGAAACTTCATTATCTAAAGTCACAATCCAGTTCTTTTCAACATACTCAACATTTGAGTCACTCTTAAGGATCTCAACTGATTCTTGCTCTAAACCTTCAGCGGGTTGAACAACAGCAAAAGAACCAAAACTAGTATTAAGAGTTCTAACTGAACTCATTGACTTTGGAAGGGAGAAACTCTCTGCATTATTTTTTAATTTAACAATATAACCATTAAAGTTTTGAGCTAAAACAGGTGTAGCAAATACCAGAGCGGCAGCAACAAAAATTCTTTTCATAATCATCATCCTTGATTGATATATTTTTAATAGATTTAAGAATTACGTAATTGCCCGACATCGTAAATATAAAAAAGCAGGTGTAAGAAGTTTAAACATTAACCGAGTAATACTGACCAGTATTTTATTCTTTAATTTTGGTAATTAGAAACTTACACTACCTCCATGGAAAATACTGAAAAACCGAAGAAAGAAAGTGGATTTTTAAATCTGATTATTAACGTTGTAATACCTAGTGTAATACTCACAAAATTTAGTTCTGATAAGCATCTCGGTCAAGTTTACTCACTCGTACTGGCACTCTCATTTCCGATTGTCTACGGTGCTTATGACTTTATTACAAAGAAGAAATTTAACTTTATATCAGCTCTTGGATTAGTAAGTGTTCTGTTAACAGGTGGAATTGGACTATTTAAACTTAACAAAACGTGGATGGTTGTCAAAGAAACATCAATTCCTCTTATTATTGGTATTGCTGTCTTAATATCGCAAAGAACAAAGTACCCTCTGGTTCGAACAATTTTGGCCCAAGTTTTTAATCTGGATAAAATTGATGATGAATTTAAAAAGTCTGGTCACGACAATCTCTTTGAGAAGAAAGTTTCGACGGCAGGAGTTTGGCTTAGTTTCACTTTCTTCCTTTCTGCAATTTTAAACTACATCCTGGCCGTTATTATATTAAAAGGTGAACCTGGCACTGTAGAGTTTAACGAAAGCCTTGGAAAAATGACTGCCCTAAGCTTTCCTGTAATATCAATACCGACTTTAATTTTTCTAGGATTTATCATTTACAGTTTAATTAATAGTATAAAAAAACACACATCATTAGAAATTGAAGAATTTCTAAATCAATAATACGGAGAAGTAATGCTCTATAAAAAACTTGGAACAACTGATATCGACGTTTCTGTAATCTGTCTTGGGACAATGACTTGGGGTGAACAAAATACTCAATCTCAGGCCCATGAGCAATTAGATTATGCAATATCTCATGGCGTAAACTTTATTGATACTGCAGAAATGTACCCTGTACCACCGATGTCTGAAACTTATACTGCAACAGAAACCATTATTGGAAACTGGCAAGGGCTTCATAAGAATCGAGACAAGATTATTCTTGCAAGTAAAATAGCTGGTCCTTCGGCAGCAATGTCTTACATAAGAGATGGTCATCATCGCCTTGATGAAAAAAACATTATCGCTGCTTGTGATGACAGTCTTAAACGTTTACAAACTGACTATATCGACCTTTACCAGCTACATTGGCCAAATAGAACAACCAATTTCTTTGGGCAAAGAGGTTTCAATTTTGATTCAAATGAAGATTTCATTGATCTTGAAGAATCTTTAAGTGCCCTTGATAAACTAATAAAGGCCGGAAAAATTAGGCATTATGGGATTTCAAATGAAACCCCGTGGGGCCTAATGAAATACCTCGAACTTCACAATCATCGAAACCTTCCCCGAGTGATGAGTGTCCAAAATCCTTACAACCTACTTAACAGAACCTATGAGACAGCGATGTCTGAAATATCAATTAGAGAACAAGTTGGTTTACTCGCTTATTCTCCCCTTGCTTTTGGTGTACTTTCAGGAAAATACCTTGGTGGCCTAAAGCCAGAGGGCGCACGACTTACAAAATGGGATCGTTTCTCAAGGTATAGTAGCGAAAGTGCAAATAATGCGACGGAGTTATATGTAAAACTTGCAAAATCTCACGGACTTGACCCTGCGCAAATGGCACTATCTTATGTCAATAGTAGAGATTTTTTAACTTCCAATATTATTGGTGCTACAACAATGGAGCAGTTAAAAATAAATATCGATTCGATAAATATTGAACTTTCTCCAGAGGTTGTCTCGGAGATTGAGAATATTCACTCAATGATTCCAAATCCATGCCCATAAATAGGGCATGGCATATTTTTCCTATCTCCAAAATTATCAATACTTACAATAATTCGGTAAAATATAAGATGAGTAAATACTCTCCAATACGAAGGATTTTGTATGATGAATAAAATTTTTAAAAAGAATGAGAATGAAAAAGCTGTAAATCCCCTAGCTAAAATCTTCTACGATCTTGAAAATAGCGAAGGTTCACCATTTAACCTTGCTTTATCATCTTACGACTCAATCAAGCAGGATGCAGGAAGTTCACATGACTTCTTTCATTTTCTTATTGAAGACTCAATGTTCACTTCTCTTTATGCAACATTTTACGAGCAACTTCTCATTGGTATTAATCAAAATCCATTATTTGCATTAAAACTAATTGAGAAATTTGGCGAACAAACTGATGAACGAGAAAGGATAATTGCCTCACAGGCCCAGGATCATTTTAACTTCATTGAAAACTTTGGAATGTGTGATGGATGCCCTAGCTGTGATAATCATACCGATGTAGCGAGTTTAATAACTCACTACCAAAAGGGTGATATCGACTTTTTTACAGAATTATATCTTGGGATGCAGACGATTCAATTCACAATGGAATCTTTAGTATATGATATCTTACCAAGTGATCCGACTTTAGCCTCTCATCTTACTCATAAGAATATTTTGAATTGGCGACAGGTAATATACAAATACGCTCAAGTTAAGATAAGTGAGCTCTAGCTCACTTTCTTATTTCATCTTACATCTGTTGTTGTTCTCGCATATAAGCCTTATCATTAATTATAAATTATTTAAACTTTAAGGAGTTTTATATGTTGAAAACATTAGTTTTATCATTTCTTGTTGCTTCCCAAGTATTTAGTGCTGGCCTCGAAAAAGGTGATGAATTTAAAGCTCATTATATTTCTGGGGATGTTTCTGTGACATGCTTTTCATCAGAAGGAACAAAGCACGCAAGCTTTAGATGTTCAGATTCATACTTATCACCAAGTGTTTTCTCTAAATTCAAAACTGACTCTAGTGTTGATGCTGATAAAGTTACATTATCTTATGTTGATAGCAAGGGTAAGAGAAAAACTAAATCATCTTCTTTTAAAGGAGATACAAGTAAGTCAAATTTCAATCTATGGATTTGGACTCTAACGCAAAGACCTCTTCTTCAAGTTGGGGAAAATACAATTGATTATAAATTAACAAAGAAGAAATCTGAAGTAGATAGTGGGTCATTTACTGTCAATGTTATTCCACAAGAAGCTAGATATTGCTCTTATCAAAGATATACTTCAAGCTTTGCTTCTGACTGCGAAACTGGAAGTAATATTTGCGACAAGTACTTTAGAGACCAAAACGACTGTATATAATCAAAGCACCGCAAGGTGCTTTTTTTTTAATTAGAAAATGATTTTATTATATACAGACAATTATTCTTAGCTTCAATTTTTTCTTCAACACCTTCGATTACTTCTTCAACAGGAGCTGGCTTTCGCAATAGCTTTCTAAAGAAACGTTTAAAAAAACTTTCCTTAATTTCTTTTTCTACAACGATGGGCGAAGATTCAGGGACAAGATTAGATTTAAAGAAATTTGCAAAGTCTTTCGACCTATCTTTTACTTTTTCAATCACATCAAGAGCCTTGTCTCCGTAGGAATCAGTAAGCTTTACTTTGATTGACTCTTTAAACATATCTTGAATTGAATCAATATCCATTTTGCCATGTACGGTTTCATCATAGTACGCAACCATTTCATCTGGAAAAGTTAGTAGAGTTTTAAGATATTCCATCTCGCTACCGTAAGTACTCATTTGATTGAATATCAACTGCTCAGGGTCAACAAGGAATGCTCCCAATGAGCTCTCTCCTGCAGCGTGTGCAGTTTCAAAGTTTGATGTGAAAGATAGAAATGGACTTCCTACGGGATCAATCGAATGATTTTTCATCCATGTTGTTATTCGAGCTCCACTCACCTTGTCAGATTCACCACCAGGATTTTGAGAGAAGTTTTTCCCATAGATCGCCTGTAGTGATCTTAATCTCCTATTCCAAGAACCTTGATTCTTAGTCATCATTGTTGACATTGCGACAAGCTCAGAATTTTTAATAGCTTCTTCCTTACTTAGTGCAACACCATTTTTTATCATTGGATAAAGTGGATCTCCATCAGTCCCACGGTACATGATAACTCTATCTTTAAGAGGAAGCGGATTTTTCATTTTAAAAAGAACTTGATCCCAGAAACGGTTTTCCATTGGAGTCATTTGCTCCCTTGGAATATATTTCTCAATCAGGTTCGCAGCTCCCTCTCTATCGCCTTTTTGAATAAGTGTTCTGAGCTGACCATCTTCATTTGCTTTATCTAAAACAGCAAGAGATGACTTTCTTTGAGCTTCTAGTATCTTTCTATTTTTAATCTCACTCTTGTATTCTTTATTAAGCGACTCGATCTCTGTCCCAACTCGTGTCATATAGTTTTGAAGAAGATCACCATCCATTTCTTCCGAAACCATATTTAAACTTTCTAAATACAACTCCTTCACAACTTTCTTTGCATTGATATCACCAAGCTTAGCATTCAAGCTAAGTTCAAAGAAACTTAGAATATTTGGCATTTGCTTTGAATCATTAATAAGCTCGAGAAAGTTACTGACGCTTTCAAGAGAGAGATTTGAAAGATTTTTTTCAACTTTTGAATCATAGTAAATCTTAACGCGATGAAAATTATCAGCATCAACTTCGGCATCAACCGCCAAAACTTTATCAGCCGCAATTAGACCTTTATCAGTGGTATCAACAAGCTCAACTCTTACATGCTGAAGGTTATATCCGTTAAAATTTCCGCTACTATATTTAAAATTATAATTATCAACTAGTTTTTGAAGCTGTCTAAAATTATCTTCTCCACCAAGCTCTCCATTAAAATCATCAAAGACAGCAATGGATTCTATTGAAGATAAGTCTCTATAATTTAAATTTGTTGAACAACTTAAGAATGAAAAAAGAAAAAGAAATGAAATTAATTTTAGCATGATAAATCCTTTTAAATCTATCATGCTAATCGGTTATTTTGAAATAATCTTAAAACCTATATAGCGCTGATGCCCATGTAAATCCTGAACCAAAAGCTGCTGAAGCCACAAGCATTCCAGGCCTTAATTTTCCTGCTTTTACTGCATCATGCATTCCTAGTGGGATAGTTGCTGCTGTTGTATTTCCATATTTTTGAATCGTATTAAAAACTTTATCTTCAGGTATATTCATAACTTCAGCAATCTTAGAATTAATCCTTAAGTTCGCTTGGTGAAATAAGAACAAATCAATATCTTCAATTGTCACACCCTGCTCTTTACATAACTGACCAAGAGACTCCGTCATTCTTTTAACAGCATGGACGAAGACTGTCTTACCGTTCATTTGTGGATAATGAAGTTTTTCATCAAGCATTTTCTGACTCATACGATTCATCTCATTGAACCCCGTTCCTGGAGCTGGTAGCCAAAGTTCTTTGGCATAGCTACCGTCACTGTGAAGATGAGCATTGATAAAATGTGAATCTTTAGATGGATTGGTTACCGTACATTGACTCATGACAACTGCTCCGGCCCCATCACCAAATAAAACACCAACATTTCTTCCCTCAGGTGTTCGATCAAGACCTTTTGAGTGAACCTCCGCTCCAACAACAAGAATATTCTTGTGTGAGCCACTTTGTATGAATTTGTCAGCGATACTCATTGCATAGATAAAGCCTGTGCATTGTTGTCTTATATCTATCGCAGGAATCTCTGGCATTTCAAGTTTGGCCTGTAGAAAGCATCCATTGCCAGGGAAATCATGATCAGGTGATAGAGTTGCAAAAATGATCATATCAATATCAGATTTTTGAAGACCAGAATTTTTAATGGCTTCCAGACTGGCTTCTACAGCAAGGTCTGATGTTGAAGTGTCAGCATCAACCCAGCGTCTTTCAACGATTCCTGTTCTTTGCTGAATCCACTCATCAGTAGTATCCATCATCTTTTCCAGATCATGATTGGTAAAAATATTTTTTGGAACAAAAGAACCAACACCGAGAATCTTACTTGAAAAACTCATAACATCACCTTAGATAAATTATATATATATTATTATATCACCAATAAAAGATTTTAATTAAATGAAGAAAAATATTTATCAGTTTAAAATAATTCTGACAAATTTAGACGACTTAAATATCTAATTTTTTTAACTTTTTTTATTGGCCTTATTATATTTTCTTGTTAGACTTATAGTATTCCAAGGAAGGAATTAAAAATGTCTAAGCTTAGACACCTTTGTGTGTACTTTACATTAATAATTGCAAGCAGCGCTTTTGGTGATTTATCGAAAGGTAATTACTACTCAAAAGATCTTGTTGAAAAACTTGAACAGTATTCTCAAGAAGGCACGCTTAAATCTCATCTCTTTGAAGTTATCTCAGAGGGTCAAGAAGTTAACTTCGACTATAAGAGAGCAAGGCAATATCTCTTTGGTCAAATCGACATCAAGCAAAATTCAGATGGTTCCTATTATTTTGAAGATCGTTATTGTGATATGAGATATGGTCAAGAGAGTGGCGTAGGCCCAGATCAAATTCCAAACTCGAATGTTTTAAACTGTGAACACACTTGGCCTCAAAGTAAATTCAATCCTAACCTATCAAAGAATACACAAAAAAATGACCTCCACCATCTCTTTGGAGTTTGGTCAAACGCAAACTCTTCTCGTAGTAATTTAATCTTTGCTGAAGTTGATGGAAAAGTTGTTTCTCAAAAATGTATTACTTCACGAAGAGGATATGCAAAAAATTCATCTCAACAAATCAAAGCTTTTGAACCTCCTCTAAATCATCGAGGCAATGTCGCAAGGGCCTTATTTTATTTTTCTACCAGATATCAATTACCAATATCTAACGAGGAAGAATACTATCTTCGTAAGTGGGACAAAGAAGACCCTGTTGATCAGGAAGAACTTTCAAGAAATGAAAAGGTATTTAGTATTCAAAAGAATAGAAATCCTTACATAGATGACCCAGATCTCGTAGACTTGGTTAAAGACTTTTAAAATGATGAAAATTTTATTTCCAATATCTCTGCTCCTGCTAGCTTCTTGTGCAGGTATTCAACCAATTAGTAATGCTCCCAAACAACAGTATCGCCCTCGAACGCAAAAAGAACTGCTCCTCGAAAAGTACCGTCTGATGCGTGCAAAGAATTGGGACAATCTTCAAGAACAGCAAGATAGACCTACCTATCGCAAAATAACGATTGTCCCCAAGCACGAACAAAGAGCTGAGCCCAAAATAATTAAAGTAGATGAAAAAGAGCAAGAAATAGAGATCGGACAAAATCTATCTTATTTTTGTATGGATAAAAGAAAAGAATCACGCTTTCAGCAAGAGAATGCATGTGCAGAGTTTACTGAGAATATATACAGTGTGTGTCTTGATGAATATGAAATAGGAGATGCGAGACTTACAAGGTGTGTAAAGTCTCGCTTAAGATAACTAGTTCTTAACTACAGAAGATTTATCTTCAGTCTCAACATTATCTAATACAATTTCAGAAGACTCATTATTCTTTGATTCATCCAAAGTCTTTGGCGTATCTTTATGCGGGAAAAATACCTTATTTAAAGAAAATCTTTCCATTTCTTGGTCCTCTAGCTTAAATCTTTCACGTAAGCTCATGCAACCTCCTATGGCATTTGGGATTTCTATTTACGAAGTAAACAAAATTCATTACCACAGTCTACAGGAAAAATCTCAAAGGTCAAGTTTCGTGCACTTTGTTTAAGAACTGTCGAGCTTTGAAAGCTTTTACAATATAATTTATATGATAGAATAATTGTATGAAAAGAATAAATATTCGAACAAAAGTTCATGGATCACCAAGAGAAATTTTAAAGAAGTTTAAAAAAGAACTTCTCATAAAATTAACTCCGCCATTTGTGAAAATTGAAATTACTCAATTTGATGGGTGTGAAAAAGGTGGTGAAGTTCATATCGTTTCATCAGTTTTAGGAAATTATCAATCCTGGGTAAACATCATCGTCGATTCGTTTGACTCTGATGAAGAATGTTACTTTGTTGATCAAGCTCGTGAAATGCCCTTCCCTTTTACCTATTGGAATCATACCCATAAAATAAGACGAGTAAGTGATGAGAAGTCTTATATCCAAGATCACATTGTCTACAAATGTAGTCATCCAGTTCTCGAACTAGCAGTCTACCCAGTAGTCTACTTCCTCATGTATTACCGCAAGCCGATATACCTTGATACATTTAATGAAAAACAACTCTAGTAAAAGAATTGTATGCGATCGTTGTAAAAGACCTATTGCAAATTGCTATTGTGATTGCTTAGAAACTATCGAGACTCAAGGTAAAATATTAATTATTAGACACGTAAAAGAAAGAGAACACCCTTTTAACACGGCATTAATGGCAAGGCTTCAAATCAAGAATCTTGTTCTTCTTGATAGCGACAACCCTAACTTCAAAGAGATTTTACTAAAGTTCATTGAAGATAATAATCCTATTTTAATTTTTAAAAACACAAAATCGAAGAATATCACAGATCAAAAATTCAACTCGCAACAAAGTTTTATTCTCCTTGATGGGACTTGGGATAAAGCGCGAAGTTTACTTCTTGGTAATAGTGAGGTTCTTGAGAAGTTAGAGACATTCCACTTTGATGTAGGCTCAACGCCACAGACAATCTATCACTCTGTCAGGAAAGCTTGCTCAGATGAGGCCTTATCCACTCTAGAGGCACTTGTGTATACTTTAGAATATCTTAACGAGAAGAACTATCAAAAGCTCTTAAGACCTTTAGAACGGATTATTGAAGACCAAAAAAAATGGGCCAAGAAAGGCCCATAGAATTACTTTGCTTTTGCGTAAGATTTACACCATCCACAGTGTGAAACGTACTTATTTGCAAGCATCGGACATGGAGCATATCCACCTTCTTCTTTTGCTTTCTTATAAAATTTACAGTTTGCACAAGTTGATCCCTCTTTAAACTTTGCATGTGACTTTGCATCAGCAGCATTTAAAACGTAATCAAGTCTTTCTTTATTTTTTGCAACTTTTTTGCCCGCGGGAGCAGTTCCTGCTTCACATGCGTTTGCTAAAACAGATTTTGCTCCAACAAAAGAAGCTAATCCCAAAACTCCAGACATAAAAAACTTTCTTCTATCCATATATATCTCCTAATTCTAGTATGTATGAAATTACATTATCACAATGATATATTCACGTACATTGACATAAGTCATATTTTGGTAAAATTTTCCAGTAATTTCAGTAACTTTTGTTTGATCAGTCAAACTTTAGAGCATGATAATATAGAGATATGAAGCTACTTACAACACCAAGAATATCCAATCCTGACAAGTGTCCTTATATTGAAGGAAATCTTGAGCAACATCAATTCTTCTTTGCTTCAGAGATACTTGCTGATGAAATGGATTTCCTACTTTCACAAGGATGGAGAAAATTTGGGCAATTTCAGTTTCGTCCAAAATGCCATGATTGCCAAAAATGCTTACCGATACGATTAGTTGTTAGTAAGTATCTTCCATCAAAATCTCAAAAGAAAATATTAAATAAGAATAGTGATATTCAGGTCTACTACTCTCCGCTAATTTACAGGAAAGAACATTTCGCACTCTATATGAAGCACTCAAAAGCGAGGTTTACAAATAAGCACGTTGATAATGAAGAAGATTATCGTCAAACTTTCTACCAATATACTGGCACTCAGTTAGTTAGTGAATTCTATCTTGATGGGAAGTTGATTGCTTTTGGAATACTCGAAAAGGGTCTTAATTCATTAAGTAGTGTATACTTCGTTTTTGACCCCGAAATTGAAAAAAGAAATCTTGGAACATTTGGAGCATTAAAAGAAATTGAATATGCTAAAGACAATGACCTCTCTCATTACTACCTAGGCTACTGGATTGAAGAAAATAAATCGATGGCCTATAAATCACAATTTAAACCTAATGAAGTCTATGATTGGGAAAACACCCAGTGGAAAACGAATTTTACTTTATCGTCCTAAAAGTTAGATTAATACGTTCATCGACTTTTTTTGATGTCTTTGAGATTTGATGTTTCCAGCAATGTTGCAAGCGTCCTTTCATGATAATTAACGAACGATCTTCCACATTAAGTTCGACCTTGGCAATTCCCTTATTCGACTTATGCTTAAAAATGAACTTGCGAGTCTCACCAAAACTAGCAGATGCTATTATTGGGTTCTTTCCCAACTCTTTTTCATCATCACTATGCCAGGCCGCATAGTCTCGTCCATCACGATACAAATTACAAAGACAAGAATTAAATTCGTATCCAAGCTGTGTGCTAATTCTTTCTCGGATGGTATTTAAAGTTTGATTAAACTGATTGCTAACAAGCTTGATGCCCGAATAACTATATTCTGTATTCTCTTCACCGTACCATGCTTGAAGTCTAGGGATATCGTGTGTTTTGCCATAAATCGTAATTTGATCTTGTCGCCAGTTGATGTCATCTCTAAGCTCAGAGAAAAAGTTCTCATCGAAGAAGTTAGGATAGTAAATAACCTCTCCATCTTCTTCGATAATATTTAATGATTGTGACTCTCCAAAAAGTCCAAATTGCATAGCCTTCCTAATTAATGAATAACTTGAGAGAGAAACTCTTTTGCTCTTTCATGCTTTGGATTGGAGAAAAATTCGTGTGGAGTATTCTCCTCTAAAATAGTTCCTTGATCCATAAATACGACACGATCAGCAACTTCACGAGCAAATCCCATCTCATGTGTTACACATAACATTGTCATTCCCTCTTTTGCAAGATCAACCATAACATCTAAAACTTCCTTCACCATTTCGGGATCGAGTGCTGATGTCGGCTCATCAAAGAGTAATACTTTAGGCTTCATACAAAGGCTACGTGCAATCGCAACACGTTGCTTTTGTCCACCTGAAATCTGCCCTGGGTACTTATTGGCCTGATCTGCAATCTTAACCATCTCTAAGTATTCCATCGCCATCTGAATCGCTTCTTTTTTAGGAATATGCTTCACTCTTATTGGTGCGAGAGTCAGATTTTCTAAAATAGATAAATGCGGAAAAAGATTGAAGTGCTGAAAAACCATACCAACATCTTTTCTAATTGCTTCAATATTTTTAAGATCGTTATTAAGAGGAATACTATTAACTGTTAATTCACCTTTTTGAAATTCCTCAAGACGATTTATACATCTAATCATTGTCGACTTACCTGAACCAGAAGGCCCACATATAACGATCTTCTCTCCATGTTTCACACTTAAGTTGATATCTTTTAAGACATGAAATTGATCATACCATTTATTTAAACTCTTCATTTCAATCATTAAATCTTTTTGAGATGACATTACCTCTCCTTAACTAAGAACTCGGTTTCTAACCGTTTTGAATATTTGGACATTAAACTACAAAAAATATAATAAATAAGACCAACAAAGACATACCCTTCAAGTGAAAAACCTAACCAATTGGCATCTCTCATTGCTGTTTTTGTTGTATTAAGCAAATCAAAGAGTGCAATAATTAGCACAAGAGAAGTATCTTTAAACATTCCTATCGCTGTATTTACAGTTGGAGGAATGACAATTCTAATCGCCTGAGGAATAATTATATAAATCATTGTCTGTGAATAACTGAGACCAAGGGATTGTGCTGCTTCATACTGTCCCTTTTCAATCGAAGCTAATCCTCCACGAATCACTTCGGCCATGTAAGCCGAGACAAACATGATAATAGCAATCTGGGCCCTCAAAAGTTTATCAAAATTAACACCATCTGGTAGGAAGAGAGGAAACATGACAGAACTCATAAAGAGAACTGAAATCAAAGGTACGCCACGAATTAATTCAATATAACAAACCGATAAGGTTTTAAGGATCTTCAAATCAGAACGTCTTGCGAGGGCCAGCAGTATTCCAAATGGATAAGAAAAGAGTATCCCGATAAAGGCCAGCATCACAGTTAAAGGTAAACCACCCCACTTGTCGTTTGTGACAGCACTTAGTCCAAGACCTCCACCAATAAGCCAGAAGAAAATAAGAAAAGAGACTGTCAGATAGATAAATGTTTTTAAACCAAATCGACTTGGTTCTTTAATATAAAATAGTGTTGCAAAAAGTTGAACCATCGCGAGAGATGGTCTCCAAAGCTCTTCACTCGGATAGAATCCAAAAATGATAAAACGTGCTTTTTCAAAGAGAAACGGATAACAAAACCCACCAAGCTCACGACATGTTTTAGCACTTCCAGACCATACTGCTCCAATAACCATATAATTTAGAATAAAGACAGAAAGCTTCCAAACCAGAGCAAAAGCGAAAATTGATATAATAGAATTCGTTGGTGTATTGAAAAGATTTTTCTTTAACCAAACGGGAAATTTATAGATAAATTTATTAACTAAAGTCATTTACGATCTCTCAAATTTATTAAATCGATTATTAAATACATTCATTACTAATGAAGTAAGTAATGAAAAACTTAGGTAGACAACCATAATGATAAAAACACACTCGATCGCCTGTCCTGTTTGATTCATCGTCGTATTAGTAACAGAGACAAAGTCAGGATATCCAATAGCAACGGCCAATGAACTATTCTTAGTTAGATTTAGGATCTGTGAAGTCAATGGTGGAACCATAACTCTTAGGGCCTGTGGTAGAATAATCTTACTCATTGTATCTTTTTTAGAAAGACCAATTGAAGAAGCTGCTTCCCACTGCCCTTTATCGATTGAATTAATTCCTGCTCGCGCTATTTCAGCATTAAAAGCTGAAGTATAGATAATCAGTCCAACAAGAAGAGCGCTAAATTCGGGAGAAAAAGTATAACCACCTTGAAAGTTAAATCCAACTAATGATGGCAAAGACATTTCTGTCGGGCTACCTGTAAACAACCAAATAAGTACAGGAATTAAAAATACCAGGTAGTTCACTCTCTGCCAGATTGGAGATTCCAGTCCTGTCTCCTCAGTTTTCAAATCTCTCTTCTTTTCCAAAAGAAAGAATGAGAGACAAGAGATACAAAGACCAACAAAGATGTAGAAAAATTTCATTGTCTCAACAGGAAAAGGAATGAATAGACCGCGGTTTGTTAAAAAGAAATTTGGAAGAAACTCAATAGCACTTTTAACGTCTGGTAAATTTTCGGTTAAGATGGCATACCAAAAAAACAACTGTAATAATAGTGGAATATTTCTAACGATTTCAACGTAAGTTGTAGAAACTTTCTTTACAATCCAGTTTGAAGATAAACTTCCAATTCCGATAAACACACCGAGAATTATCGCAAAAACATTTCCAATTAGAGCTACTTTAATCGTGTTTAAAATGCCTGCAAAGAGTGCTTTCAAATATGTATCGTCAGACCAGTAGTCAATGATACTTTCAGAAATATCAAAACCGGATTCGAGTTTAAAGAAACCAAAACCAGTTTGAATATTTTGCTTAGTTAAATTAACCTGTGTATTAATGAAGAAGTAATAAATAACAGAACAAATGAATAAAAGCCCTACACCTTGAACAAGTGTAGAGCGTATTTTCTCATCGTTTAATATTTTCTTTAACAATTTCTATCCTTATCTAAAAGGTGGTGAAAACATTAGTCCACCCTTATTCCATAGAGCATTAAGTCCACGATCTAACTTTAAAGTGCTACCCTTTCCAACATTCGTTTCAAAAATTTCACCATAGTTGCCAATAATTGAAATAATATTAAATGCCCATTTCTCATCTAGACCAATCGCCTGGCCATTTCCTGGAGTTGTACCAAGAAATCTCTTCACCCTAGGATCTTTAGACTTTAGAAATGATTTAATATTTTCTTTTGTAATACCAATCTCTTCAGCTTCAACAAGAGCAAACATTGTCCATTTTACAATGTCAAACCACTCATCATCCCCATGTCTAACAGCTGGAGAAAGTGGTTCTTTAGAAATAACTTCAGGAAGAATGATATAATCATCAGGGTTCTTAAATTTACTTCTTTCAGCGGCAAGCCCTGAAGCATCTGTTGTTAAAGCATCACATCGTCCTTTTACAAATGATTGAACAACTTCATCATTACTTTCAAAAACAACAGGCTTTAGCTTCAAACGATTTGCTCGAAAGTAATCTGACATATTAAGCTCTGTCGTTGTACCTTGTTGCGTACATACACTTGCACCATTAAGTTGAAGAGCACTCGTTATTTTTGAGGACTTTCTCACCATAAAGCCTTGCCCATCATAGTAAATTGGAGTCGTAAAATTTAGGCCCGTTGAAGTATCACGAGTCAAAGTATTCGTTGTATTTCTTGAAAGTACATCAATCTCTCCTGATTGAAGTGCTGTAAAACGTTGTTGAGCATTGAGTGAGACATACTGAACTTTTGAATCGTCCCCTAAAACTGCAACGGCCAGGGCGCGACAAAAATCAACATCAATCCCCTTCCAATTACCTTTGGAATCTGGTGTTGAAAATCCAGGAAGACCAGTAGAAACTCCACACTTTAAAGTGCCTCTCTTCTTAATACCTTCCAATGTTTTTCCAGCAAAAACAGAAGAGGCCAAAAGTGCTAATAAAGTAATCTTCTTAAAAGATAGATTCATATCAAACTCCTTAAATTGTTTTTTTATTTATTATAGATAAATTCCATAATTTTAAGAACTTAAGGAAGATTGTTCCGATAGCTTGCCTTTAATCGTTGGCGTGTCCGAGGCCCGTAAAAATAACATAATAAGCTGAAATTACACGATTCTCTAATGTAATAGTCAACTATACCCGATATGCATTTAAAATTTATAAAAGGGAATAAAGGCTTCAATATGAATTATTCAAATTGGTTAAGAAAATTTTTGGTAACCATGATAAGTTGGACGCTTTGTTTTGCACCACTTGCACAAGAAAATTCAAATACATTACCACCTGATACTATTAAAACTGCTGATGATGCTAACTACTGTATTGATAAACCAGAATACTCAACAAAAGTCGAAGAATGTAAGTCAAAAAATCAAGAACTTAATTGTCACCTCAATGTCTGTACTTCTGCAGCTGATAATCGCGACTACAACGAAGAATACAATAAATGTAACGTAAAACCAGAGGCCATGCGCGAGGATTGTAAGAAGAACTTAAGAGACTTTGGAAAAGAACTTAATACCCATAACAAAGATGTTGTAAATAGTAACCCCAGTTCAATGGACACAACAGTGCCATCAGTTATCGGCCTAGGTTGTGCTGCTTACTTTGGCTTTACTTGTCCAGCTGGTAGCATCGGCCCAATGTTTGCCGGTGGAGTTGCCCTAGCAGCAGCTTTTATGGCCTATCAAAATAAAGAGTCAAAAAAGCAATTTAGCGAAGCAGCAAAAATGCTTAAAGAAGAAGATAATCAGGATCAAAAAGGGTGGAATGCAAATACTCAAAGTGCTTCTCTTCAAAAGCAAATCATGGCCATGGGAATGGTTATTGATGCAGCAAAGAGAAAAGCTAAGAACCACACTATGGTAGCAGCGCTAGCAGGAATCTCTGCGACTATTGCTCTCATTTGTATTGCTTCGTCTTGGATAACAGGCTGTGTATCTACTGAACCATGTTCACCATACGTTTCTGTGGCAGGTTACGTTGTCATGGGACTTGAACTAGTCGCGGCCCAAGAATCAAAGAAAGTCGCTAGTGAATGGTCAAAGAATAAGGCAAAAGCAGAAAAACTAAAGAAGAAACTCGATGCGATGTATAACAAGAATATGCCAAATATGGCCCTCATGCAAAAACCAAATATCGCCTCGAATCTTAGTGGTGCACGAACAGCAATCAAACTTGGAAGTGCCATGGGTTCAGGTATTGAAAATAGTAAAAGGGCCCAGATTCCAGAATTTGCACAGTGTATTTCAAGTAGCAATGATGTAGTTAACTGTCCTTGTAAAGATTCATCATGTAAGAAGGTCGCTTACTCAATACCAAATAAAGGAATTGGCGCACAAGTAGCTGAGAAGCTTAATTTACCACAGTGGGAAAAAGCACATAATAGCGCAAATAATGGAGACTATAGCGCTCTTGATGCATTAGCTAGTGATAAGAATCTCGCCCTGATAAATGGAGTTAATAAGAAAATAGCAAAACATATTCTTGATAAGAAATTGGCAAAGGGTGACGTTGCGGATCAGGTTGGAACTCTTTTAGATGATGCTAAACTTCAAAAGAAAATAAGCGACTTTAAGAAGACAAACTTTTCACCAGTTAGAGCAGCTGTTCTCAATCATCGCTATGGTGCCTCAACGGTATCTTCACCATCAGGCGAGAAACCTTTGGAGAACTTACTTGCTTCAAATGAGTATTATAAAGCACCGAAGTACGATGACTCAAAACTTAAACAAAATCTTAAGGACCTTGAATCAAGTTTAGACTTTGACGGGCTTGAAGGTGATCAGTCTTTAACAGCAGGAGGATTAGATGTCGATACAGCTTTTGCAGGCTCTTCTGATGAGAGTAACGCAGGAGATATCAGTAAAGATATCAACTCAATTAATCCTGAAAGAAAATTATCAATATTTAAAATAATTAGTAATCGATATAATCTTGTTAGAGTTAAGAAGAGATTTGGTAATTAACAACAGTTATCAGATGTACTCTCGACACTTTGAAGTGGAGAGAAGCTCATTAGTTCTCTATTTAATAAATGTTTAAATTTTAATTCTTCAAAGGCCAGTGCTAATCCTCTGGCCTTATTCTTATCAAAATCAATGATATTAATTTCACCACTTAAATCAAAGAGAGAAAGATCATAATATCCTTCCCCAAAAGAAATAAACTGATTGGGTTTCCCAAGCACCGGACGTCCAGAAGCCAACGCTCGTAGTGTATTGACTGGTACTTCACTTTGTTCGTGATCAATTAGAAATTTTGTTCCAGCAAGAAGAGGAGCTAACTCTCCCCCACAACGATCACCGAAGAAAAACTCTTCATTCTTACACTTTAACACTTCAAGATGATCATCAGTGCCGATGAATTTAAATTTCATCTTCAAACATTTAAAAAGCTCAAGATACTTAGTCGCATCTTCAATCGTCAGTGATTCAGCGTTGATGAGAAAGTAGTCTCTTACAAAGAGTGCATCAGGAAGGATTTTATAATCAAGTAACTTTACAGGAGGAGCAACGACGATCGCTTTCTCATGAAAGCTTGCTGGAATGAGATTCTTATTAGAAACCCAAATCTTACTTGCCTGTTTTAAGCTCTTCGCTTGAAAACTTTTTACTAGCGAAGAAAAGATCATTTGCTTAAAAGACTTCTTCTTTATTTGGGAATTTATATCTTCAACAATGAATGTGACCTGTCTTGTTTTCTCACATTTTAAAATTCCATGGGAATAACCACGAGAGATATTAATAATCAAATCAACTGAACATGGAATAAATAAATTTTTAGCTGCACCAGGTATTAGAAAGTTATATTCCACAAGCTCGGCAAAAGATTTTACTTTATGGCTCATAAAAGATGAGTGAATTTTTCTCTGCTCGACAGGACCTATAACCTGTCCCTCACGGTGAACGAGAGCATATAATTCACACTGCTCACCAACAACATCAAGAACAGACTCAACTATCTCTAAGTAATAATCTCTTTTTACTATAGCATCACAACTAACTACAACTTTCACTGATATATTCCTAATCTATTTTAAACTTTTAAAATAACTTGCTGTATTTTGTAGCCCTTCCGCAAATGTAATTTTTGGTAGGTAACCAAGCTTCATCACTCGAGAAATATCTGGTCTTCTTCTTTTTGGATCATCTTTTGGAAGTTCTTTGAAGCTTAATACCGATTTACTATCAAGAGAATTGATAATCAGTTCAGCACATTCTTTAATTGTGTATTCGTCAGGATTTCCAATATTGTAAGGCATGTGATCGCCTAACATCAGAACATGATCAATAGCATTTACAAGATCTGTAACATAGCAAAATGATCTTGTCTGAGAGCCGTCTCCATAGACAGTAAGCTCCTCATTATCCATGGCCTGATTTACAAAGTTTGGGATCACTCGGCCATCATTTGGTCTCATTCGAGGACCATATGTATTGAAAATTCTAATAATTCTCGTATCAACATTATAACGAGTATGAAAAGACATCGTCATCGCTTCAGCGAATCTCTTGGCCTCATCGTAGCAGCTTCGAGGACCAATTGGATTAACATGTCCAACATAGCTTTCAACTTGAGGATGTATCTCAGGATCTCCATAAACTTCTGAAGTCGAGGCCTCAAGAAATACTGCACCATGGCTTTTTGCAAGTTCGAGAAGCTTTAAAGTCCCTTCACTATTAACTCTCATAATCTCTAATGGGATGATTTTAAAATCTATTGGTGAAGCAGGGGAAGCAAGAGAGAGGATATAATCAAACTTAACATCTTTGTACTCTGGGATTGACTCAAAAATATTTCTTTCTTCGAAATGAAATTTATCAAACTTAGAGAGAAGTTCAATATTTGACTTTGAACCAGTGATGAAATTATCTAGTCCGTAAACTGTTGCACCTTTTTCAAGGTAGAGCTGACACACGTGTGAAGGCACAAAGCCTGCCGCACCTGCAACTAATATATTTTTACCTGTTAAATCCATTGGTAATTTTTGCATTAAATTCTCCTTAATAATGCTTTAATTGTATCACGGTGGAACTCAGAAGCAAAAGACTTGCTCCTGAAATTTGTAGCATACTTAATTCTTTACCTAAAAATATCCAGTTGACGATTACTGCAAAGAAAGGAAAGAACATTTCTGCCAAAGTGCACAAATGGGCCGGAATAAGTTTGAGGCCTCGATAATAGAAATACATTCCTATTCCACCTGAAATGGAAGCGAGAAAGAATACCTTTGCCCAAAAACTGGCAGAAAACGAAAGGTCGATATTGAAAGTTAAAAGAAACGGTAAGAGACAGAGAAGCCCCATCAAGAATCTTCCACTCATAATTTCTTTTTCATCAAAGCCTTGCTTTGAGAGAACCTTTCCAAAAACAGTCGCTGCACCCCAACTAATCACAGCAATGAGTGCTAGTGAATAACCTTTTAAACTATTACTTGAAAAATCGGCATGGCCATCAAGAATTAATCTCACTCCTGGAGCGAGATCTTGATAACTAATCATCACACCACCAACAAGAGCAACCAAGGCCCATAAAAAGAACTTGGCCTTCATTCTCTCTTTTAAAATAATGGCCGATAGAGTTATTGCAATTACCGGTTGAAGTTTTTGAAGCAAGATAACAAGTGACGGATTCACAAGAAAGAATGCTTTTGTGAACGTTAATGTTCCAATGGCCGAGCCTAGCCCACCAATAACAAAGAAGTAGAAAATATTTGAGACTTTAGTGTTAAGAAATTTTCGGCGACTCTTCCAGATAATTGGTAGTAAAAAGAGAACTAAGAATAGATGTTCCCCAAAGACAATTAATTCCGCAGAGTGCCCTTTAAAAAGGAGCGGGTAACGAACTAGAGTATCGATTGCCCAAAGTAAGCTGGCAATAATTATAAATACGATGCCTTTCATTATTTTAAATATTCCTCATAGAATTTATCAAAAACTTCTCTCGCTCGAGCGGCCGCAAGCTCTTTTTTTAAGGACTTTCTTCCCTTTCTAAATCTTCTTTGCTCTTTTGTTAATGCAACAGGAGGAATAAGCCCAAAGTTAATATTAGAAGGAGTCGGTTTATCAACTGTCATAATATAATTTACCAGAGCTCCGATTCCAGTTTCATTTGGATAAGTTTTTATTTCCTTACCTTCAAATCTTCTCATTAATTGAGAAGCAACATAGAGTCCCATCGAAGCACTTTCAGTATAACCCTCAACTCCTGAGATCTGACCTGCAAAATAGATATTTGGAAACTTCTTAGAACTAAGATCATGATTTAGAAGCTTTTTAGAGTTAATAAATGAATTTCGGTGTACTGAACCTAAGTGTAGAAAGCTTGCCTCTTCAAAACCAGGGATCATTCTAAAAACTCGAACTTGTTCTTTATATGTCAAACGTGTTTGGAAGCCTACAAGGTTAAAAGCTGAACCTAGCAAATTTTCTTTACGAAGTTGAACACAGGCATAAGGAATTGTTCCATCTTCCATCTCCAGTCCAATTGGCTTCATGCAAGAAAATCTGGCCGTCTCCATCCCTCTCTCGGCCATAATATCAACAGGAAGACAACTTTCAAAAAATTTGTAATCTTCAAAATTTTGGGCCGGAACTTTTAAAGCATTTTGAAGTTCAGTGATAAATGCTTCGTACTGCTCTTGATTCATTGGAGCATTAAGATAATCGGCGTTCTCCCCTTCCTCTTCACTTACCGCCTTATGGCGATCTTTGAAATATAGTTTTGAATAATCCAAAGAGTCAGCATCAACGACTGGCGCGATTGCATCATAGAAGTAAAAGTCATCGTCAGAAATATTTTCTCTTAACCAATTTGAAAGGGCCTCAGAAGTTAGTGGCCCTGTTGCTATAATACAAGCATCAGCTTCACATCTCTCGATCAATTCGAGAGGGTTTGAAACATGCTCATTGATAATTTGTATTTTTGGATGTGATTGAAGATGCTGAGTTATTGCCAATGAGAAGGCATCACGATCAACAGCTAAGGCATCACCTGCTGGTACGGCAGTTTCTCTTCCTTTTTCAAGAACCAGAGAACCAAGCATATCCATTTCATATTTTAAGAGCCCATGACCAGAGTCTGGCTTCATTGATTTTAAAGAATTTGTACATACGAGTTCAGCGTAAGTATCAATTTTTTGCGAAGGATTTCTTTCAACTGTTTTACCTTCGACTAAGACGACATCAATTCCTTTATTGGCCAAAAAATTAGCTGCCTCACTACCTGCAAGCCCCGCTCCGATAACAACAACTTTTGTCATAATTCTACCTTTGTGCTATAAAATATATTATAATTCTATCTACCCCGAGTGTGACGTTCATGCAAATTTATATACACCAAACCCATCACCAAATAGCTAATTTTAATGAAATATTTTCATATCTTGAGCAACTTTCGACTAAAGATAACTTCCAAGGAAATATTCACCTCTTTCCCGAGCTCTTTCTTTGTGGCTACCCGCTTCAAGACTTATGCTTCCAAAGGGATTTTATTCAGGGCTACCATGACTTATTTGAAAAATTTGGAACATGGTGGAAAGGCCTAAGTAATACTGAGGAAACCTCGCTTCTTCTTGGTGGTCTCGACTACACCTTTGATGATCAAGGCAATCCAAAATATATTGAAAATTCGATTTTTGAACTTTCATCATCGGCCTCAATGAAGAAGCTCTATTCTAAAAGACTCCTACCAAACTATGATATTTTTGACGAGGCCAAGTACT
Organism: uncultured Bacteriovorax sp.; assembly: GCA_964593545.1. Taxonomy (GTDB): domain Bacteria; phylum Bdellovibrionota; class Bacteriovoracia; order Bacteriovoracales; family Bacteriovoracaceae; genus Halobacteriovorax_A. The sequence continues at coordinate 154,520 of CAZQJK010000001.1, forward strand.
TTAAGCCTGGTGGCGAAGCCGCGATCTATGAATTTAATGGTAACTCTTTTGGACTATTAATATGTGAAGATATGTGGGCTTCTGATCATTACGAAGTTGATCCTGTCCTAGATCTTTTAAATCTTTGCGATAAAAAAGAAATTAGTGGTATTTTTAACTTATCAGCTAGTCCATTTCACTTAGGTAAAGAATCGTCAAGAATTGCACGTGTAAAACAAATCTATGAAAGCTTTAAAGTTCCCTACTACTACGTAAATCGAGTTGGCTCAGAAGATGAAATCATTTTTGATGGTGGAAGCTTTATCTACGATGGGACTAAAGTAATTCAAAAAGCATTGAGCTTTAAACCAGATATCATCGGCTCTCCTGTCGCCAAGGCAACAAAAGTAAGTGCCTCAAATCCCCCAATGAAACTTGACCACTCTTGGGAATCTCTATTTACACCGAGACTTGAAACAAAGAACAATGGACTTCGAATCAAGGAATTAACAGATGATGAGTGCGAGCAAATTCTCCATGCTCTTAATCTTGGAATTCAAGACTATGCAAGAAAATGTGGCATGAATAACTTTCTTGTGGCCCTCTCTGGAGGAATGGACTCGGCACTCGTTATCGCAATGCTGGGCCTTTTTAAACAAAATGGTCAAACTATTGAAGCCGTTTATATGCCTGGACAATACTCAGCCACTTTAAGCTGGGAAATCTCTTTGAAGATATGCAAGAACCTTGGAATAAAGCTTACAAGCCTTCCAATTAAATTCCTCCACAGTGCGGTAAGAAATCAATTTAGAGAGTCTTTTACAGTAATGGAGGGACTCGCTGACGAAAATATCCAAAGTCGTTTAAGAGGTGCCCTGATCTACGCAAGATCAAATCAATCAGGGGCGATGGTATTAAATACATCAAATAAATCAGAGCTGGCAGTGGGATATTCTACTTTATACGGAGATAGCGTTGGTGCTATTTCGCCACTCGGTGACTTATTTAAAACAGAAGTATTTACTCTGGCAAATTACATTAATAAGAAGTTTGGTGATATAATACCAAAAGAAGTAATCGAACGCCCACCAAGTGCTGAGCTTCGAGAAAATCAGGAGGACTCACACTCCCTTCCTCCATATGAGATATTGGATACAATACTAGAAGGCCATCTCTCATATAGCTATAGTCAACAAGACCTCATCGACTCTTCACTCCCTAGTGACGATGTTAAAAAGGTTTATAGACTTTGCAAGAATTCGGAGTATAAGAGATTTCAGTTTTGTCCGATTATTAAATTGAAGGCAAAAAGTTTTGGTTTTGGAAGAAGAATGCCGATAACAAAGTATATATAATTAAACTCAGGAGAATTCGATGAAAAATCTAGAAAAAGTTTTAAATTCATTTAAAGAAGTTAAGAGTCACGTGGAAAAAGTTATTCAAAAAAACTCGCTTCAGGATGTTCAAAAAACAGTTAAAGACCTTGTAAAGAACGCTGAGCAAGAAGTTAAGAATGTTGTTCAAAAAGACCTTAAAGTTGTGGTTAATAGAATCCAAAAAGAAAAAGAAGCAGTTGAAAAACTAATCGATAAGACAATCCAAGGTGAAGTTAAGAAAGCTAAAAAGTTTCTAGATGAACAAGTAAAAGAACTTAATAAGCTTCAAAAAACTCTTGAAGGGCATGTAAAAAAAGAAATCTCAAAGGCTAAGAAAGTAGCCACAAAGAAAGCTCCAGCAAAGAAAGCGAAGACAACAAAGAAAGCTCCGGCAAAGAAAGCGACAACAACAAAGAAAGCTCCTGCAAAGAAAGTAGCAGCGAAAAAAGCAACAACTAAGAAAGCTCCAACAAAAAAAGCAGCTCCAGCTTCTCCGAAGAAGAAGATTTCAACTAAGAAAGAAGTCTCTCCAAAATCACCAGTAAAAAAGAAGTAATTATAATAACGCCTTGCTAAACTTCTAGCAAGGCATTACCTAAGAACTCTTAAGTTAAACCTGATAAATAACTAAAAAATATAGTCAAAAGAAGTCAGCTTTGTTTGTCGTAAATTTGATTGTTTCAGATTTGATATCGTGGTAAAATTTCTTAACTTAATAAGTAAAAGAATCTTAAACAATACGTGATAACAATCACTTATGCAGAAAAAAAAGCGACTATGAGCGAACTACAAAAGAAAATTTTAATTGTTGATGATGAGAAATCGGTCCAATTTCTTTATGAGAAAGTATTTAAAAAAGAAGTTCAAGCAAATCTATTTGAAATAATTTTTTGCCTTTCTGGTGAAGAGGCCATTGAACAATTAAAGTCTGAAAATGCAAATTCATTTAAACTCATAATCTCAGATATAAATATGCCAGGAATCTCTGGTTTCGAACTTCTTCAAGAAGTTAAAAGCCTACTACCTCAGTTACCTGTATACATGTCGTCAGCTTACACTGATACAGAGAGACAATCTCTTGCCAAAGATCTTGGGGCAGACGATTACATTACTAAACCAGTCGATTTTGCAGCACTCAAAGAAAAGATCTCTCTTCTACTAGCTTAACTAGCACTCAATCCTTTTTTATTCTGTCGATAAAGTGAGAGTACTTCTTTGGCCATTGCTTTGGGAGTAAATGGCTTTGAGAGACTTCCGACAATGAATGGTATTTCTGAAAGCAACTCACTTCGTAGCTGCCCTTCTAAACTAGTTAAGACGATAACGGGTACATCAAAGTTTGATAACTCCTTCTTGAGCCTTCGAATGACATCAACACCGCTCTCTTTTTCAAGAATTAAGTCAAGTAATACGATATCGGGCTTGTTTGCCGTAAATTTTTTAATAAAACTGTCTCCTGTCAGAGCAAAGTCATATTCAATATTATGAGAACGAAAAGATATATTGAGAAGGTCATGAATATTCTTATCATCATCAAGGCTCAATATTTTTACAACTTCATCATTTTCAATAGTTTCAGGAATCAGAAATTTGTCGATAGCACGCTCAAAAGAAGTCAAAATATTCTCATTCTTAGAAATAAAGAAGTCAGGCATAGATATTGAAGGCAACAGATCAAAATATGACACACTAAGCATTAAAGTTTTAATCGTTCTATTTACGCTACTTGAAACTCTTGTCGCAGCAATAAGGCTTGGCCCATCTAACTTCCCAACGTGTAAATCAGTAATTAAAAGGTCATATCTCTCATCAAGAAGACGACTAAAGGCTTCTATTCCAGTTGAAACAACAGAGTAATTAATATCTTTCTTGTTAAAGATATCTTTAAAATGCTCTATTAACCGCTCGTCTCTTTCGACAAGAAGAACACGCTTCTTAGTCAATTTCTCAGTCAATAAATTATCAAGTTCAATTGTATAGTTAGAGTTAGATGAATTCTGTAGACTATTAATATAGTCTTCCATCAGATCAAAGATTTTTAATGATAGTTCAAAATCAACAATTACGTCCTTATCAAGATTCAAGTAATATGATGTGTGATCGAGAATATTACGAGAAGCACTAACGATAAAGTCTAAACCATAAGATCCTGCGACTGACTTCACATTATGTATATTTCTAACAAAACCTGAGAACTCAGATTGATTAATTTCTGATTTTTTTAAACCTTTGTTTTTTAAAATTATTTCTTTTAAACTTTCAATATTTCCCGGAAGAGATTTTAAAAAATCCTCACGCGCAATATTTAAAGCATCTTGAAAATTATTTCCCTTCATTACTCATCCCAGCTTTATATTTTTCAACCAATTCGACTAGATTTTTTTTAAGAATTGGTTTTTTTAAAATTTCATTAAAGTTTGAAAGTTTTATTTTCTCTAACGTTTCATCGTCATTAAAACCCGTCAATGCACATATAATAGCAGAACAATCACTTTCAACAAGCTTAGCTTTAAACTGAAAACCGTCAAGTTTTGGCATTTGTATATCTAAGAAAATTAAATCATAGTTCTCATTCAAAGCTTTAGTTAGTCCCTCTTCAGGGTCATGCATAAAATCAATTTCAAGATCTGTTAATTTTTTAAAATATAACTTATAGAGATTTAGATTATCCATACTATCATCAACAAATAAAATCTTCATATATTCCCTTTTCCATTTTCACATACTTTGAACTTGAACTTAAAGGTCGTCCCAACTCCTTCAACTGATGTAACATCAACCTCTGCACCATGCTTGTCAGTAATATTTTTAACAATCTTCATTCCTAGCCCTGTACTCTTCTCTCCCTTTAACCCCTCTCGTCCAACACTCGGAACGGAATCAAAGATATGAGAGAGTTCTTCACCAGGCATACCAATACCACTATCCGAAATGACGACTTCAACAAAATCTCTATTATGTGTAACTGTACACTTTATCTCTCCACCTTCAGCCGTGAATTTATATGAGTTACTCATCACATTAGAGAATGCTCTTTGTAACATTCCCTTATTACCACTAATGAGAATTTCATCGACTTCAGCTGCAATAGAAAGGCGTAAGTGCTTTGTGTTAATAGAACTGATATTTCTAAGCGCATTTTTTAATACTTCAATGACATTAATAGGAATCAACTTCACAGTAGATTTCTTTAGTTCGATGTCACTAAAATCAAGTAGCTCATTGACCATTTCAAGTAGTTCTTTTGCGGACTTCTCTATTTGACCGCCATATTCTTTGATATCTTTAACATCATCTTCTTCGCTAATAATATTAGAAAGACCAAGAATAGTATTTAATGGCGTTCTTAAATCGTGAGAACAAACAGCAAGGAACTGATCCTTAACACGGCTAAGCTTTTCAAGTTCTTCAATTTGCTTCTTTAGAATCGAAGTCTTGATTGTATTTTCAAGGAGCTGATTTACTTTTACATAAAGTTCCTCTTTAATTAATGGCTTTCCTAAATAATCATTTCCTCCGGCCTTGTAAAACTCTAATATTTCGACTTTGTCTTGCACACTACTTATAAAAACAATTGGAACAGCTCTCAAACCGAGTTCTTTTCTTATTTTCTTCACAAACGCAACACCAGATAAGTTGGGCATCATGTGATCAGTTAAAATAAGATCGACTTTGTTGCCACTTTTTAAGTACTCAAAAGCTTCAATAGCATCAAGAAATAGAGTTACATTTGCCCCTTTAGAAGTTAAGACGTGTGAGACAAATTTCGCCGATATTTTATCATCTTCAACTAAAAGTGTATTTAAACCTTTCCAAATAAGATCGGGTCTAAGGAAAGAGTTAATTTTTAAGAGTAATGACTTCAAATCTAGCTTATCGACGTATTCATCTGCGCCCATATGAAAGGCCAGCATTCTTTCATTAAAATCATCTTTTCCACTTACATAGATAAGTGGTATGTTTTTTCCATCTCGGTTTATTTCTATTGATTTAATTTTTTTGACTGTCTCTTTGATTATCTTTTCATCGTTGTCATAATCAAGAAGAATTAAAGCGCAATGATGCACTTCCGCTTCAAGTTCTTTAACCGTCGAACAAGACAATAGAGTAAAGCCAGAATCTAAGAATTCGAGTTCCAATGATTTACTGAATAAGTTATCAACTCCAAAATATAGTATTTTCATTAGTCTATAGTATACAAGAAATGCATCTCCAAAATGTGTATAAATATTATTTTTTTAACTACATAATATTCTTATCGTATCCTCAAGCAATTATCTTTACTAACCGATAACAATTAGAGGGAAAAATTAATGAATATTTTAGTTGTTGATGATGATATTGCAATTCTCGAACTCATTTGCATTATTGTCGAAAATTCATATAGCGAAGCAAATATTGTGCGCGCGTCCTGCCCCAAAACGGCGATAATTGAGTTAGATAAGGTTAACTTTGATTTAATCATTTGTGACTTTGAAATGCCGCCTTTTGGCACAGGGAAAGAGGTCTATGATCATCTACGTAAGAGCAATCAGCAAACGCATTTTCTCTTATTTACAAGCCGTAATATTTTAGAAATTGAATTCTTAATAGCAAATCCAGATCAAAGACTTGCTTCACTTCGAAAACCAGCTCGTCCAAAAGATATAAAATCATTACTTGATAAACTTTTAAATTATGATCGAGCAGCGAAGCAAGAGAATTACAAAAAAATACCTATTTATAACTTTACGCGATTTAACTATACAAATTGCCCAGTTTACATCGAAATCAACAAAGAAAAATATGTTAAAATATTAAATAAAGATCAAGATTACGATATTGAATTTATTCAACGCTACATCAAAAAAGAGATTAAATATTTCTATATCACAGAAGGTGATTATGAAACTTTCTTAGCAGAGTTTACGTCCAATGGATTTTTAAGTAATACAAATAGTGAGAAAGATTTTCTTAAGTGTGCAAAATCAACACACCTCTATCTTGCAGGCCTTATCCAGGGCATCGGTCTCTCTCAATTCACACTAGATGAGAGTTCAAAACTCTCCCTTAATGCAATAGAGCATGGTTTAAACTCGAGCTTTAAATCTATTATTGAGTCACTTATCACTTCTAATGACTATTCATATGATCACACCTATTTAATAACTTGTATTTGTACTCATATCGCATCTGAGATAGGACTTACAAAGAAAGCAACTGAAAGACTGGCCAATGCTGCGTTAATTCATGACCTAGGAATTGTGAGATCTGATCTCAATTACATTCATGACATACGTCCAGAGTTAATCGATGAATTGCCTTTAGACGAACAATTTACGATTAAGAAACATGTTAAACTTCTTGAGAATTCTAATAACTTTGAAGATATAAGTGATGAAATTCAAAAGATTTTAACAATTCATCATAGTTTTGATGAAAACTACCCGTATAATGAGAGTATGCCAAATACTGGAAGTTCCTTGATTGTTTCTACATTTTTAGTCGCTCATGCTTTTTCTAATGAGTTGTACCGATACGATTTTGAACCAGAAAAACTGAGAGAAATTTTCACAATTTTAAAATATAAATTTGAACAAAAGCAATATTATAAAATCATTAAAGCTATAGAAGATAGATTTCTAATAGTAGCACAGGAGTAGCAATGCCAATCATAGAGGTCGATGAAGAACTAAAGGACATCTTACCTAGTTTTTTGGAAAATCGAAAGAAAGACATTATTCTCTTAAATGAGGCCATTAGTATCAAGGACTATTCTTCAATAGAGAAGATTGGTCACCGTGTTGCTGGAAGTTCTGGTGGTTATGGCTTTGATGAACTTGGAAAAATTGCAAAGCAAATCGAACTTGAGTGCAAGAGTGGGCATTTCGAAAATGTAGAACCATTGATAAAAAGTTTTGAATTATATATGACAGACATTGAGATCAAGTTTGTATGAGAAAAAGTAAGACCATTCTTATTATTGATGACGATCCTGACATGAGAGCTTACCTTCGTAAGCTTCTTGAAGGAATGGGACATGAAGTACATGAAGCACAAGACTCACATACTGCTGAGAAAAAATTAGCAGAGGTATTTCCCCACCTGATCTTACTTGATATCAATCTTGAAAATGAGAATGGCTTTCATTTTATTTCTCAAGTAAGAATGATTGATCCTCATCGAAGAATAAAAATCATCATGATTAGCTCAATGTCGAGCAAGAAAGCGATCGAACTCTCTCAAAAGATCGGTACCCATGGCTATTTAATAAAACCAATCAATAATAACATTCTTATGACAACGATGAAGAAAATTATGCCAGAGCTAGATTTTCCAGAAGCTAAGAATCTTGATATTAGCTTCAATAAGCTCACAGCGAGATGCTCTGGACAAGTCATAAAAATAAGCGAAATCGAACTGGTTTTACGTTCTAAGATTAAATTCACTGAAAAGATGAAGCTGTTGATACAGAGTCAATTCTTAAAGAAGATTGATATCGACAGGGCACAGTTTATTATTCACCAAATGAGTAAAGATGTTCAACCGGGGATTTATGATACCTATGTAAGTGTAGTCGGCCTGAAGGAGAAAGACTTGAAAGGTATACGAAGTTTAAAAACGAAGAAGGCATAATAAATGGATACAAGAAGAGTACTCTCTATTGACGATGATGAAGATATCAATAATTATCTCAAAGTGATTTTGAAGAAAAATTCCTATGAAGTTGATACTGCGACATCGATGGAAGAGTTCTTTAAGAAAGTTATGACATTCAAGCCTCACCTATGCTTAGTCGACTTAAATATTGGCGACTTTAACGGGGTCGGTTTTAAAATTATTGAAATGATGAGAAGAAAAATTGGAAATCAAATTATCATCATCATTATGTCTAGAAGAGATAGCGATAAGGATATTAAACTTGCGCTAGAGTGTGGAGCAAACGACTATATTCAAAAACCTTTAGATAGTAAAATTCTTGTAAGTAAAGTTGACCTCTACCTTGAGCGCTTTAATGAAGCGAATACTTTTCCATTCTTTGCAATTCCTACGGGGGATCTCGAATGTGAATTTGAAATACCAATGACAATTAATTCAATGACTGAGGAATATATAAAAGTATTCTCTAAGAATTATATTGCCAAAGGTACCTATGTAAATATTGATACAGGGTTTCTTGCAGGGCATAGTTTCCTAATACGTGAGGTAACGCTCGACAGAGAACATGGGGGCTATATTTTCAAAATTGATCTTGATGATCAAGAGCACGCAAACCTATTTCCAATCATCCGTAGAATTCTAATTGAAACTCCTCCTGAGGCATAAGTAGCTAAATTCTTTAATTTTTTTACCGATACCTTGCTATGAAGAAATTAGAAAGAAGCTTAGGATTAAGCTCAGTTATTGCGATTTGCATAAGCTCAATGCTTGGTTCAGGAATATTTGTACTTCCAGGGCTCGCTTTCACACTAACAGGTCAAAGTGTTTGGCTATCATACTTACTAGCGGCACTATGTGTACTTCCAGCAGCAATTTCAAAATCAGAACTTGCCACGGCCATGCCATCAAGTGGTGGCACTTATATTTACTTAGATCGAACTTTCGGTCCGATGGCCGGAACAATTGCAGGGCTTGGACTATGGATTTCTCTACTTTTAAAGTCGTCTTTTGCACTGATGGGTTTTGGGGCCTATCTTAATATCATCAGTAATGTTGATATTAGACAAGTTGCACTTATCTTGGCCTTGGCCATTACATTTATAAATATTTTTGGAGTTGGAAAGATAAGTACATTCCTAATTTTCATTGTAATCACAACAATTGGAAGCTTGCTCTTACTTGATACATTAGTGATTTTAAATCCACTAAGAGTATCTGAGGACTCACCATTCCTTTTAGATGGTTTTCAAGGTTTAATAAAAAGTACAGGCCTCGTTTTTGTCTCGTTTGCTGGAGTCACAAAAGTTGCAGCAATAGCTGAAGAGATAAAGAGACCTGAAAAAGATTTGCCAAGGGGGATTCTTTTTTCGCTACTAATTGTTACCATTGTTTATTGTACGACAACATTCGCACTCTCAAAGTATGTTCCCCTTGCTCAGTTAATTGATAATTTACGTCCCATTCATACCTTAACAAAATCATTTGCAGGAGAAACAGTCGGGATTGTAATCTCTTGCATTGCAATTTTGACGATGACATCAATGGCCAATGCGGGCTTACTTGCGGCATCAAGATTTCCTTTTGCAATGAGTAGAGATAGGCTTCTTCCTAAGTCCTTTGGTCAATTGAATCTCAAATTTAAAACCCCTATAATTAGTATTATTTCTTCCGGCCTGATTATTTTAGTAATCATTCTCTTTATTGATATAACGAGAATCGCTAAGCTTGCATCGGCTTTCATCTTAGCAATATACCTCTTTGAAAATATTGCTGTCATTATTTTACGAGAAACCAGAGTTCACTGGTATCAGCCGACATACAAAAGCCTTCTCTATCCCTTTACACAAATAGTAGGGATTCTTTTGACAAGCTTTCTACTTTTTAAGATGGGTCAGATCGCTCTAATTGGTCTGCTATCAATCTCTATCCCCGGTCTTCTCATTTACTTCCTCTACTCAAGAAAGTATGTCGAGAGAAAGGGAGTTATTGGTATTCATGGAAAGAGAAATGATTTAACAGAAACAAAACAAGTTGGACCGACAGTGATGGAGGCGGCGACTTTTAACAGAGATGCTCAGGTCGTTATTACGCTTTTAGGAAAGGAGCGCTCTCCAGAGATGCTTGTTGAAATGGGCGTGGCCCTTTCCAGTGATGGTCTCATCGAAGTTGCCCACCTAACAGAGGCACCTGAACAAACAGACCTAAGTGACTTCACAGAAGAGCCACCTGAATTAAAATCCTTAAGACGTCGTATCATTGCCATGGCCATTGATAAGGGCAAACCCCTTACTTTCGATCCAGTGGTCACTCATGACCTTTCAAAGTCCATATTTGAACTCTCACAACGAATGCATTCCAAATGGCTATTTATGGAGTGGAGTGGCAAGAGCAGAGGTACAATAACATCGCACTCACCTATTACATGGCTAAAAGAACATCTTGAATGTCACCTTGTAATTTTCAAGGACAAAGGTGTTCGATATATTAGAAAAATATTGGTTGTGCTAAATCTCGATATAAATGATAAAATCATCTTACAAACAGCTGAATCATTAGCATTAAATAATAAGGCCGAACTGACGTTCGCCATTTTTATAAATCCTAATGAAACACAACAAAAGTGTAATGACCATGAGGCATATCTTGAAAGTTTTACTCAAGATGTAAAAGTAAGGAAAACAACGATAATTCTGACAGGAAAAAGTATAATCAGTACAATTGTTCAAAACAGTGCTGAATTTGACCTGCTAATTATTGGAAGCGATAAGAATTATAGGTGGCACGATATATTCACAAGTACCGAAGATCAAATTATTGATCAAGCGACTTGCTCTGTGATATCAATACACCCTAGTGGAAAAGGAAGTAGGTAAAAAAATGAAATCAATATTAGATATTTTAACTCAATGTGGAAATGAATTTGACGATTGCTTTACCGTTGTCGACCTTGAAAAAGAAGATGCTCCACTTGTCTATATCAATAAATACTTCACTGATGTAACAGGCTATACATCTTCAGAATCACTTAATCGCAATTGTCGATTCTTACAAGGAGAAGGAAGTGATGCTGAAGTCACAAAATCTCTAAAAGCATCGATTTCAAAGGGAGTATGCTGTTGGTACGACTTAGTAAATTACAAAAAGGACGGTAAGCCTTTTTGGAATCGACTGATGCTCATACCTATCGAGCACGAACTACTCGGCGTAAGATATTATATAGGGATTCAAAGTGATATCACATCTCTTAAAGAAAAGTCACAGAAGAGATCAATCGATGATCTGATTAATTCTAAGGACATGACAAATGAAATAGAACATCATGTCTCAAATCCTTTAGAAGAAGTATTCGCAAATATAAGATCGATGCAATATTTTAATGATGACGAAAGTGTCTTAAGAATTAAGAGTGAAACAAAAGCAGAAATTAAAAAGATTATCGAATATATTAGATCTCTATAAAAAAGGGAGGTCTCGCCTCCCTCTCTTCGTTATTCAAATTTTATTACACAGTAATTTTTCTTTCCCTTCTTTACAAGAAGAGCTGTTTCACTTGCAAGATCGGACGATGTTAACTTCTTATCGACCTCACTAACTTTAATATTATTGATTGAAATACCGTTTTGCTCAACACTTCGTCTTGCCTCACCTTTTGATTTAAAAAGTGGTGTCAAAGCGAGGACTTCAAGAAAGTCTCCATCACTTAAAAAATCTTTTGATAAAGTAACTGATGGAACATCTTCAAAGATTGAAGAAATTTCTCTATCCGAAACATTTTCAATTTTCTCACCGAAGAAGAAACTCGTTGCTCTAAGAGCTGATGCCAAACCTTCTTCTCCATGAACAAGCTTAACAACTTCACTTGCAAGTGTCTTCTGTGCCGATCTTAAATGAGGTTCAGAGTTAGTTTTCTCAGCTAATGCTGCAATTTCATCAAGACTTAAGAATGTATAACGCTTTAATAGACCATCAACAATTGAATCATCAGCATTAAGTAAGAATTGATACATCTTATACGGAGAAGTCATCTCGGCGTCTAAAAAAATTGCATTTCCTTCAGACTTTCCATACTTTTTTCCATTTTGATCAGTAATTAAAGGCATTGTAAAACAAAATGCCTGCTCTGAATTCATCTTTCTCACAAGGTCAGTTCCAGCAGTCATATTACCCCACTGATCAGAACCTCCAATTTGAAGCTTTACATTATATTTCTTATTCAAGCATACAAAGTCATAGGCCTGAAGAATTTGATATGAAAATTCTGTCAAGCTAATCCCTGACTCAGATTGAATTCGAGATTTTACAGAATCCTTAGCAAGCATTTCACTCACTCTAAACCTCTTACCAATCGTTCTTAAAAATTCAAGAAAACCAATCCCACCCCACCAATCATGATTATTTACCATCACGGCAGCATTTGTCTGAGCTTGATCAAAGCTTACAAATTGACCAAGTTGCTTTGTTATTCCTTCGATATTAGACTTGAGGGTTTCTTCATCAAGAAGGTTTCTCTCTTCACTCTTTCCAGATGGATCACCAATCATTCCAGTAGCGCCACCAACAAGCATATACGGCTTATGACCAGCACTTTGAAAGCGCATGCAAGTAACAATAGTAAAGAGGTTTCCAAGCTGTAGAGACTTAGCAGAAGGGTCATAGCCGCAATAAAAAGAAAGACTATCGTTATTAAGTTTTTCTTCTAACTCATCGTGACTCATGGCCTCGATAATTCCTCTTGCTTTTAATTCATCATAAAACTTCATGCTATATCCTTTTAAATCTTAAACTAATCTTTTCTTAATAATATCTAGTGGCGTAAGGGCAACTACTGATTTTAAATCTGGCCCATGAGCACGCCCAGTAAGACAAACTCGAGTCCCCATAAAAAGCGGCTTCCCCTTTATTTTTAATTCACTCTTTAAATGATTCATCCAAGTATCAACAAGACTTTCTTCAATGAAGCTTCCTGTTAGCTTTGAGACTTCTTCGTTTAGGTAGCTTTTAATTTGGGCCGTCGTTTCCCAAGCTACAGCTTCCTTGTACTGATCATCTTCCTCTGGTGCAGGATCAAAGAAAACTGGTAAGTGTGATTCAACATCAGTGAATAATTGAATTTTCTCTTTCATGACATTTGCAAACTTTGTTTTCCAAGCATCATCTTGCTTATTAAAAAGCGAGTCTGTAGGAAGTGCTGAGCTAATACCTTTTGCAATATCGGCATCCGGTAAAGCTCTTAGCCACTGCTCATTAACAAAGTTCAATTTTTTGATATCGTACATCGCCGATGTTTTTGAAAATCTTGAAACATCAAACTTGTCACCAAGTTCGTTAACATCAAAAATATCTTTCTCTTCAGGGTGTGACCAACCAAGTAGACACAAGTAGTTTGTCATTGCTTGAGGTAAGTAGTGTTGTTCCTTGTATTGAGTAACAGAAGTTGCTCCATGTCTCTTTGAAAGCTTTTGTCTATCTTCACCCACAAGAAGAGTTACGTGACAAAATTGTGGCGGCACGGCTCCCATCGCATCGTAAATCATGAGTTGTCTAACAGTATTATTTAAGTGTTCTTCTGCCCTGATAACATGACTGATTTTCATTAACGAGTCATCCACTGCGCAACAAAAGTTATAAACAGGCATTTTATTTGATCTGATGATAACAAAATCACCTACCATATCTTCAGGAAAAGTTACTTCTCCACGTGATAAATCTGTGAATGTCCACTTCTTTCCTGGATTCTTGAAACGGATGACATATTCTTCACCAGCTTCAATTCTCTTCTTCGCCTCAGCAAGATCATAGTCTCGATATTTTCCGTGATAAGCATGAGGTGCTATTTTTTCTGAATTAGCTTTTTCTGTTAGCTCTTCAAGTTCCTCATTTGTTAGAAAACAAGGATACGCTTTACCTTCATCAATAAATTTCCACGCGATACCTGAGTAAATTTCCATTCTCTCCGATTGACGGTATGGCCCATAGTCACCACCAATATCAGGTCCTTCACCGTGCTCAATACCAAGCCACTTAAGATCCCCTATTTGACTTTCTTCATACTCTCTCTTTGAACGTTCAAGATCCGTATCTTCAATACGAAGAACATAAGTCCCACCCATCGCTTTAGCATAGAGGTATTGATAAAGAGCTGTTCTAGCTCCGCCGATATGTAGGTAACCAGTTGGTGATGGCGCAAATCTTACTCTCACAGTCATTTCTATATTCCTTTCTTTAATTATAATTTTTTTAAGGCCATATTATAGCCCATAGACAGGGCTTATGCATTTAAAAACCCCATGCGAAGTGCGTCAAAAAGTACAGAAATTGAATTAAGGGAAAAAAAAAGGGCCACCGAAGTGACCCTCTTGTAATCAATTAGTCTTTATAAACTTTTAGGCTAAAAATATGCTCTCTTGAACTCTTTGGCCTATCAGAACCAAGGACATTTCCAAGTGAGTTCGTTTCAAATGTAGTTGCTACTTTGATACGCACTCCACCAAATAAATTCTTAAGCGCTTTAAAACCATGCTTCTTAAGATCGATAGTCAGTTTTGTCTTCCCATTTCCAACATCACTCTTCTTGAATTCACTGATATTGAAAGTTTTCTTATAGTGTCTATCACCATCTGAAACAGTTACAACATCAATTTCTACTGCAAAATTATTTGCTGAAAAGTTATCAACTGTTAAAGCGTAGTCTCCATCTTTACTCATCCATAAACCATGTGAGTTTATTTTAAGTGGTGCTTCATAGGCGACACGGTCAACAACATTTACATTAACTTGAGATACAAACTCATAATCAGTTGAAGAAACAATCTGCTTATCAACTTCAAGTAATGAAAGAATTGTGTGATTATCAGCAGAAAGGCTTACCGCACCGTCAGTATTAAGAGAGAGGTTCATCGTCGCATCAGCAAGATTAGTAGCTCCAGCAATATTGAACTTAACTGTGTGCTCAACTTTCTTATCAACTTGATATGGAACCTTTACTGTTCTTTGACATGCATATTGAACGTCTCTATATCGAGTCACTGTTTTACATTCATATTCTTGGTATGGAACATTTGAACAAACATTTCTTCCTGGCTCATAATCGCATCTGTTACGAGTTTCATTGTGACAAACATAGTCTTGGTAAGGAACATTTCTACAAACTCTATTTCCTGGAGAAGTCGTACAAACTTGTCTACCTGGAAGAGTTCGACAATTATTTTCTCCGCGAGAATTTGTTCTACAAACTGTTTTACCTGGCTCATAACGACATTGTTGTCTACCCGGTTCAGTACGACATTCTTGACGGTAACGAGTTTCATAACGACATACTCTGTCAGTATAAGGACGACAAACATTTCGGCCCGGTTCAAAACGACAATCTTGACGGTACTTTGTCACATAGCCACACTCTTCAGTCTGGTACGGATCTTGTCTTGTACAAGTCGAATCCTGTAATTCGTCTCGGTATAAAGTTACTGATTTAATCAGATCTAAAACAATTGTTTCCTCTGATTGACCATTTAATTGAAAGCTATCTGTACTTTCTGCTTTAGCCCCAAGGCCTAGCAATAAGCATAGAAGCAATAGGCCTAAACTTAGGTAAGTCTTACTCATATTTGTCTCCTTATGATGTGTTACGAAGATATATCAAAGCAATTAGAATGCCAAAACTATCAACTACTTAGCAGTGCGTCTTCTTGATGTTTTTATTGAAATCCAGGAATCTGCCACGTTAGAAAAAATGGCACTGGTGCCAAAATGCCCCATGGAAAAAATTCTTTTTGCTCCCAATATTTTCTAATGAAATTTTATTGTAAGCCGAGAAGTAGGTACTATCAAACATGTATAGAGGGCCTCAATGGAAGATATCGAAAAAGAACTAAAACTAGCGACAATGTCAGAGCTTGAAGACCATCTTGCAGAACTAAGCGATCTTCTCTATGGCAAGGAATATACTGATTTTGGAACTGAAGAATTCAACCAAATGTTTAGAGTGGTTCATTCGATCAAGGGAAATACTCGAGCATGTGGATTCGACTCAATCGCTGAAATTTCTCACCTATTTGAGTCTAAACTTATTCAAGTAAAAAATGGAGATATCGAGTTTAATAATAAAGCTTATGATACAGCACTTCACTATTTAAACTCATTAAGTGATTATCTTGAGATATTAAAAGTAGATCTTACTGCTGACTTTGATTTCTTTGATCTCTCGGCGATGATACAAAATCAACAAACAAGTAAGAAAAAAACAAATAATAGAAAATTAAACTTCCTCATTATCGATGATGATAAAGATATCCAAGAAATAGTTGGAATTTATCTTGATGAAAATTTTAAGTGTGAAATTGAAACATCTTCCAATGGTAATGAGGGACTACAAAAGACCAACTCTCAAGAATTTAACGTTATAATCTGTGACTATAAAATGCCAGAGTTAGATGGACGTGAATTTATTAATAAAATAAGAAAAGAAGTTGGTCCAAATCAATACACTCCTATAATTTTTCTAAGCGGATATCGTCCAGAAATTAATGCTGATGAACAGGTTTGGGAGAAAGTATTCTTTGCTGAAAAACCACTTTCTGAAAACAAGCTGATTTACTATATCAAATGCTCTATTGAGCTTGGGAAAGTCGCAGCTTAAAAAATGAAAATTAAAGAAACCACAAACTTTAGTCTTTCAGGTGAACTGAGAGACAAAGAGCAAGAAAACAACTTTAAGCAGTATTACTGGGAACAAAGTAAGAATCACTACTTTGTTAGTTATAATATCTGCTGTATTCTACTACTTTTCGCTGGAATCTTCTTTGACTATCATCGAATTTTCTATTGGGGAAGTGCCAATCTTCTCACCACTCTCAGAATTTCATTAGTAGTTTCTGGACTCGCAATGTTTCCATTTTTTTATCGAAAAATTGTTTTCCCAAAAGCAATTGAGTTCTACGGTTTTTTTCTCATGCTATTCTCTTCAACAATAATAATAGCTTTAACATTAATGACTCATGGAAATAGCTTTACACTGATGCCCGGTATTCTCATCATGACGTGCTCATTTTACATTGTTACACCAGCACCACTTTTATTCGCTTTTATTTCATCAACGCTGCTCCTTACTCACTACATAATATTCTTTAACTATGAGCTAGTAGGCTTCAATGCTCACGTCTACATGTGCTTCATGCTTTGTGCGATTAACATTGTCCTTATTTATATAAAAGTCATCCAAGCAAGATCACAAAGATCAAGCTTCTTGGCCCAAGAGTACTTAAAAGAGCTAGGGCAAGCAAAGGATACAATTCTAAGTATTATTGGTCATGATTTAAAAAATCCTCTAACGATAATTACTAATCGAATTGCAATACTAAATAAATCTCTTGAGAAAGAAGACATTGATAAGTCAAAGCAGCAAGTAGCATCGATAATAAGTGCCTCAGAAAACCTCAATCACTTACTCCAAAATCTTTTAGAGTGGGCCATCTCAATTAAGTCGACGATTAAAAACCAAAGTCACTCTGAGATTCAAGACTCTTGCTCAAATGCGATCGATTTTTGTGAAAGCTATGCTGGTGAAAAAAATATATCAATCGTCAAATCCATTGCCCCACATAGCTTTAACTTCAATGAATCAATGATTGAAACAGTCATCAGAAATATTCTGTCTAACTCAATAAAGTACTCATACGAAAATAGTAAGATTTATGTTGAAGGGAAATTACAAGGGAATCAATATTTAATCCGTATAAAAGATCAAGGCGTTGGAATTTCCAATGAACTTATAAAGGAGCTTAAAGATGGTTCCAATATATTCTCTAAACCAGGAACATGTGGAGAACAAGGCCACGGACTCGGGCTAAGACTAGTTTTTCACCTACTACAAAGTCATCAATGCGAAATAAATATATGCTCAACAAAAGAAATGGGTTCAGACTTTTCAGTTTTTCTTCCTGTCTCTTAATTCTTTCTTTGAAAAAACCAGTAACTTTCTTTAAGATACCTTTAAAACAAAAGGTAATTAATGAAAAACTATATTCTAATACTTTGCTCTGTCTTTGTAATATCGTGTCAAAAACAAGAAAAAACGAAACTTCTCGTCATCTCTATTGATGGATACCGACACGACTATACCGAATTATACTCTCCACCATTTCTAACAAAATTTGCCAACGAGGGAGCGCAGCTAAAATCACTTCGGCCATCTTTTCCAACTAAAACATTTCCCAATCACCTCTCGATCATGACCGGTGTTTACCCAATGAATCATGGGATCATTGCAAATCACTTCTACGCTCCAGATCTCGAAAAAAGTTACTCGCTAAAAGACCGTGACAGCGTCACCGATGGGAGATTTTATAAGGCATTGCCATTTTGGGGCTTAGCAAAGAAAAACGGCATCAATTCGGCAACTTTATTTTGGCCAGGCTCCGAGGCCGAGATTCTTGGAATGAGACCTGATTTCTATCTAACATATGAACACACGATGCCCCATCAAAAACGTATCGATCAAGTTCTACAGTGGCTGTCAAATCAGTCTGAAAACGCTCCTCAGTTCATCACACTATATTTTTCTGATGTCGATTCGGCAGGACATAAGTATGGACCAAACTCTGAACAAACAAGAGAAGCTGTTTTAAAAGTTGATCAATCAATAGAACAACTCCTAAAGAAAGCTAAAGAAATCTCACCAGACTTAAATACAATCATTCTTTCTGATCACGGCATGCAACAGCTTATTCCAGAGAATAAAGAATTACTTTTTAAAAAACAGAATGAATATATTCGCTCGCTCTACTTTATTGAAGGAAGTGGACCAATCTCTCATCTCTACAAGAAAACAAATATTGTTACTGACTCGAAAAAAGATATTGGTATGTTAAATAAACACGCGAAGAACTTTAAATGCTACTCGCCAAAGACAACGCCAAAGGAGCTTAAATTTCACACAAATGAGAGAATTGGCGATATTGTCTGTCTTGCACACTCACAGTGGAATATAGTTTTACAATCAGGAGATAAACTTTCACTTGGAAATCACGGATGGTCGCAACATGAAACAAATGATATGGATGCTATCTTCTATGCTAATGGTCCAAAGTTTAAGAAATCATATATCCACAAAAGCGTCGACAATATTAATATCTATCCTCTGATGGCCAATATATTTGGGATACGAGTTGATCACGGAATTGATGGAAATTTTGCACCAATTATGGGGATTTTAAAAGATTAATGAAGTTGATACTCATAACCAATCCCCAGTTTGTGATCGATATCTAATCGCCCGTTTCGGTCAATTTCTTCTTGACCATACTCTTTAGAGTAGCGATCAGCATCATATTCTGCGCCTGCCTTAATATAAATATAACCATGCTCGGTAACTGCAAATCTTCGAGTCAAAGAGATCCCTGATATTACACCAGACTCTCTATCTTCATATTTTTTTACATTTCCATAGATTCGAACATCCCATTTAGGAAAAACTGATCCGCTATTTTCGTCAAGAAAAACGGCCTTAACTTCTCCGCCAATTGTGACAAATCGTTCAGAGCTTCCAAGAGTTGAAGCTTGCACACCACCATAAATAGTACTGGTTACGTTTGAATTTGGACCTGCATATATTTTAAAATCTTTTCCAACTTCAACGTAACCTTCATAGCCTTTACGTTTTTCCATATAGTCGAGATAGCGATACTCGACTGTGTTTTCTTTGACACCGCTAAGCTTATCATGCCAGCTTTCCTGCATCGATCGAGAGATTCCAGAAGTATCATCCATTTCTTTCTTTCGACCAATTACTTTGATATAAGTATCATCAAAGCCCAGCTCTCTTTTGACTTCCAGCTCGAGTCCGTCAATGCTTAGAAACTCTTGATATCGCTTTCCATCTTCATCATACTTAAGCTTAGATTTATAGATCTTACCATTATAGTTATAGCTATTCCCATCTGCAGTTCCCAATCTTCCATACCCCTCGGAGAATTGACGAAGTGTGAGATGGCCTTTTTCAAATTCAGCACTAACCTCTCCACTAACTCCAAAGGTTTTTCCGCGGTCATCCCCCTCGATTCCCTCTCCCCAACTTGTTACGCCAATGGCCCCTAATCCTCCGTGAAGAGGATTATCATTAGAAGTCATTAACTCAAGCTTAACACCAGTAAGCTTGCCCATTGCAAAGAATCCATCATCTTCAAGAGTCATCTCAATTAATTTATGATCTTCATTTGTCGACTTTTCGTACTTAACAATGGCCTTATCGCGTGCGATTTTATTTTGACCGCAGGCCTCAGAAAAAGGTGTTAGTAAATCATTTACTTGTTCTAATGTTTTTAAATTATAAGTAATTAACTCTTCATCTGTTGGATCGGAGAGCAATGAAATTTGAGCATGTTTTTCAAGGTTTTTTATAAGGCCTGGAAAATCAGAAGACTTCACATCAAAGAGGTGTCTTTTCTCGATCTTTTGATACTGACTTCGAGGATAATTATAGGATTTTCCCCGAGTTTTAAAAGTATATGATTTACTTCCTACATCATATGAAAGTGAAACTTCTTTCCCGTCAACTTTTGATTTATAGAGATAACCTGAGAGGTTATTTGAATAAGTCTGTAAGGAAAAAAAAAGGAATGCCATATAAAGAATTTTTCTCATATGGACTTATCGGAAAAACGAGAGAAAAGCTTGAGTTATTTAATCAGCTTTAAAATTAATTGAGAAAGTTCCTCTGAAGTGAATGGTTTTTCCAGTATTTCGAAGAATTTATTGCGGTATTTATCGCTGAAAGACTCATCAATGAGCCCACTCATCAGGATAACTTTGATTGCTTTGTTTTTTAAATTTTCTTCAGATTTTAAAAACGAGAGAATTTTCTCAGAGTTTTCATGGCCAAGAACAATATCTAAGAAGATGGCCTTCAGCTCAATTTCTTTAAGAATTTCGATCGCATCCTGACAATTATCTGCCTGCATCGAAAGAATTCCCACTTCTTGAAGTTCCCATTTTAAAAAACTTAATATTTCATGATTATCATCGACAAGTAAAAAAGGTAACATGGCCAGTCCTATTCCAAACGCTTGGCAGCGGTTCCAACTTCAAATTTTGATAGTACTTTATCTAAGTATTGTACGTTCTCTAAACGTTTTTGCATTGATTTCTTAACGATACAGCGATCCTTGCCAACGCATTTTGGCGCCGAGACACTTTTAAAGCATGTAGCAAGAAAGTTAAAATACTCAGGCGAACCCACCTGAATTTTTCCGGCCGGAGTTAACTCTGGTCCAACGACGAATAGACCCTCATTCTGCTTTAAGCACTCATCAATTCCAAAAACTGTATATTCTAAAATATTTTGTTTTCTAGCATTCTTGTAGTTTTCCACCTGGGATGCAAGAACACTAAAACTAAATATAATGGCGACTATTTTTATCAAGTTTCGTCCTTTTTATTGGTCCATAAAGATTTTATCTTAAAAGAAGACTCAAACAAATTAAATAATTGATGTGGAAAAAACTGACAAGTGATGTGTTATTTCTTCATTTCCATGCCAACAATCAAGTTCACGACCTTTTTGATCTTTAAAAGGTCTGCAGGCTCTTTAAGGGCCTCGGAGTAGACAAAATAGAAGTCTGGATGACTCATTCTTAGAGAGAGAAGAGTTTCTTTACTTCCAAAGAACCACATATCATTGAGTGTACAAAAAATCTCAAGAATATCCTTTAAAAGACTCACTCTTCGATAATTGGCCTCATCATCACCCCTTTGAAGGCGATCAAAAGTTCTTTGTAGCCAGAGTACAAGATTATTTCTAAGAGCTCCTCCAAGGGGAGCTGGTCCATCAGAGATATGCTTTAATACTCCTTGAACAAGTCGATCTCCTTGAGCTTTATCGTCGAGGATGATCTTGGAATTTTTAAACTTCATATATTGTGTAAAATCATTAATAGTAGGAAGCTTCGACATTGGTTCAAGCCAACAGTCGAGGAAGCGACCTTCAAATTCAAGATTAAAGCACTCTGGAGCTTGTCCTTCGTAGAAGCAATGAATATCGATATCGCTCTTTGGTGTATAATCACCACGAACCATCGATCCATACAAAATAGCAACTTTGATATCAATATTTTCGAGTAAAAATTCTAGAAGTTTATCTGTATTAACTCCGCTCATACTTATTCCTTTCCCATTAAATATGGCTTCTAGTATAATTGTGACAAATCAATCACCTTTTTACAATAAAGGATTTTATGACAAACTACGTTTGGGGCAATGAAACACAATTCTTCTTCCAGTTAACACCGGAAATCGTTCTCGATGCGATTGAAGCCTTAGGAATTTCAACAACAGGAAGATGCCTCCAATTAGGTAGTATGGAAAACCGAGTCTATGAAATCGAAGTCGATAGGCCAGAGTTTGAAATTAAGTCACCAAGTGATAAGTTCCTAGTTGCAAAATTCTACCGTCCAGGAAGGTGGAACCAAAATCAAATCAAAGATGAGCACCAATTTCTTCTTGATCTCGAGGAACAAGAACTACCGGTCATTGCTCCTCTTATTCTTAATGGCGAAACTCTTTTCAAACTTAAAGACCATGATATTTTCTACTGCCTCTTTCCAAAGAAAGGTGGTCGCGCGCCAGAAGAGCTTAATGAAGAACAGCTTCAAATCATGGGAAGAACTTTAGGACGAATACATAATGTTGGCGCAAGCTCCATCGCCAAGAATAGACTTTCGATCAATACCAAGACCTATGGAGAACAAAATCTGAACTTCTTGCTCGAAAAAAATATTATCCCTCCCCAGTATGCAAAAGGGTACGAGAGTGCCGTTAGAGAAATATGTGAAGTAAGCTCTCCACTTTTTAATAATGTTAAGAATATTAGAATTCATGGAGATTGCCATAAAGGCAATATTATTTATCGTGATGATATTCCCTACTTCATTGACTTCGATGATATGCTCATGGGTCCAGCCGTGCAAGATATCTGGTTAGTCGTTCCTGGTGTCGATGAAGAAGCTGTAAATGACAGAATGATTCTGCTTGAAGCTTATGATTCGATGAGAAGTTTTAATTATGAAGAACTTAAATTGATAGAGCCACTTCGGGCACTACGCTATATTCACTTTGCGGCCTGGATGGCCAAGAGATGGGATGATCCAATTTTTAAAGAAAACTTTCCCTACTTTAACACCGATCAATACTGGGCAGAACAAGTCTATGACCTCAATGAACAACTAAGGACCATTAAAGGTCCTTCGAGTAATTATGGAAATGGTAGCGACGATGATTACTATTACTAGACTAGAGTTCAGCTCTTACTAACATTAGTAATTTTCCAAGCTTGTTTTGACCTGTGCGATCACCACAGTCGCCCCAGTAACAATCATTCTTTGTATGCTCAAAAATCTCACTATCATTTGTAGAAAGCAGTAGCTCTTTGAGTGTCTCATACTGAGAAAACTTTGCTCTCACTGCAACTTCCATTGCGATATCTTTGTAAGTGCTCCAATCGCTGCGTTTAGGAATATTTTTATCACGGCCTCTATTCGCTGCTTCATATGCAGATGGAGCTTGTCTTACCCACTCTTGTAATTCTAGTGAATCATACTTGTGGGCCTGATAGTAATGTTCAGAAGTTGGCCAGTGAACACCTTCAATGATAATTGGAAATAATGCAAAATTTGAAAACTCTCCATAAGGAGATTTTGTCGAATAGAAATCAAGTATTTCTTGTTCATATGAAACGGCAGGAGTTCTTGGATACTTATCGTAATGTGGGATTGAGCCCGCAAAGCAAATTGAACAAATAAGAACGAACACAATAGATTTCAGTAGGTTTTTCATGGTGAAATTAAATAAATAATTTCACCAAAAGGCAATCATTGAAATTAGACGCTACGAATTAACACCTTGATTTTCGGCAATACTTTTAAAAGTTTTCTTTAAATAAATATAAGCAAAAAATCCCGTGACCAAATGCGCAGCAAGCCCTGCATAGTAAATACCAAATTCATGGTATGTCCCACGTAAGATGAATGCATAAGGAAGATAGATAATAAACATCTTAAAGGCATTTGCAATCAACGAAACTTTAGGTCTTTTAATAACGTTGAAGACGTTGACGATATTTAAAAGAATTCCATTTCCAATAATTCCAATCGTAATAATTAATAAGTAACTTCTTGCTGCACTCATGACATCGGGGTCATCATTAAAAAGTGCACTAATCCTATCTGAGAAAAAGTACATTACAACAAAACAAATAAGCGCCCAAATAATTGGAAAAATATTGGCATATCGAATGGCTTTATTAATTCTCTCAAAGTTCTTGGCCCCGAAATTTTGTCCAACAAATGGACCAAGACTTACAGAGAGACCAATTAACAAAATCGTCATAAATGATTCGATACGAGTCCCTACTCCAAAACCGGCGACAACTTTATTTCCATAATTTGAAACCATACGCGTAACAACGGCCATCGAAAGAGGAGACACAATATTGGTGCAAGTTGCAGGAATAGCTAGCCAAATAATATCTGTCCAGGATTTCCATAATTCTTTAAAATTTTTAAATGGATTTTTTATCACACCATACTTTGAATGAAGAATATAGAGTGAAGCAAAGAGTGTAAAAACTCGTGAAATCATCGTTGCAATGGCAGCTCCCTTTAATCTCATAGGATCAATTGGACCGAAACCAAATATGAGAATGGGATCAAGTATAATATTTACAATACCAGCAACTGCCATAATCTTTGCAGGATTTTTGGTATCACCTAGAGAGCGCATAATGTTATTTCCAACCATAGGAATAACAGTGAATGGTGTACAGAGATACCAAATCTCCATGTACTCACGAATAAGTGGAAGAACCTTATCGTCAGCGCCCATTAATCTAAATTGCCAATCAATTGTTGAATAACCGACGACGGCCACAAGGCAGACAATAACAACGGCAAGCAAGAGACTATAGCTTGTATATTGCTTAACCTCTTCGACTCTACCGGCTCCAATCGCCTGAGCAGTAAAAGATGCCGTCGAAGTTCCTATCCCAAAAGAAATGGAGCCTACTAACATTGGAATAGGAAAAGTAAAGGCCATCGCCGCCAACTCTAAACTACCAAGTTGTCCTACAAAGAATGTATCGACGAGATTGAAACCAATAATACTAAAAACGCCGAAGGACATCGGTATGGCCAATGAAACCAGTTGTAAGAGAATATTTCCATCAGTAAGGCTTGCTTTGAGTTCTTTCTTTTGCATAATTCAATATATACAAAGAGATTCCAAAAGGTAAGATTTTTATCGAAGAACTCAGTGCGTCTTATCATTGCGAGGACAATCACTTACAATTTTAAAATGGATTATCTCTTAACTTCTGAAAACTTTGAAAACTCAGTTAACACAATTAACGGACCTTATATTATAAAATTTGGTTCAAAAACTTGTGGGCCTTGTAATACCATGGCACCTGTTCTTGAAAAATTTCGAGAAATTAACCCTCAAGTAAAACTCTTTGAAATTGATACTGATCAAAGCCCAGAGCTTGCAAGTCACTTTGAAATACGCTCGGTACCTACTATTCATATTTGTGAAGGCCGGGAAATTCTCTACTCATTCCATGGGCTCACTCCATTAAGAGATATTGAATATGTGATCAACAATATTAATGATCCGCATTTTAGAGAGCATGGAGAATTCAACATGCAACAAGTAAAGAAAACATACTACTTTGAAGCAGGGATATTGATTTTATTTTGTATCTTTCTAGCAAGCTTCATCTACCTGAGCTAACGATGATCGATTACATAATTGTCTTTATAAATCTTACTCTCTTAGAAATTGTTCTAGGAATAGATAATATTCTGTTCATCTCTATACTTGCGGATAAACTTCCGGTCGAAATTCAGGAGAAGGCCAGGAAGCTAGGTCTTCTAGGTGCGCTAGTTACGAGAATTATTTTACTGGCCTCAATAAAGTTCATTATGAATCTTGGTGGAGACTGGCTTCATTTCTACAAGTGGAGCTTTTCAACTCGTGATCTCATTCTACTTGCAGGAGGGCTCTTTCTATTATTTAAGGCAAGCAATGAAATATATCATTTCGTTGAAGCAAAAGATCACGGCGAAGAAGCAAATAAAGCATCGGTTAAAAGCTTTGCCTCATTTCTAATTCAAGTAGCACTCGTTGATATCGTCTTTAGTATAGATAGTGTTATCACAGCAATTGGACTCTCTGATAATTTAACGATTATGGTACTTGCAATTGTGACATCAATTTTTATCATGATGTTCTTTAGCACTCCTCTTAATGAATTTATTAAAAAGCATGCTGCCCTTAGAATTTTAGCACTTAGTTTTCTCATTGTTGTTGGAGTCGTTCTCATCGCTGATGGATTCGGAGAGCACGTTCCACGTGGCTATATTTACTTTGGAATGGGCTTTACCATCTTCGTTGAGATTCTCAATATTAGAAGACAGGGAAAAATAAAGAAAACGACCATCTAAGTTCTCGATACTTATCGGTAGTGTAAAAAGATTTTACACTACTAAATATATTTCAATTAAAAACATGAACGCTTCACTCTGTTCTATTGTTAAGAATATATCCTTAATTTAGAAATGGAGAGAATATGAAAAAGCTTCTACTGGCCTGTGCCCTACTTTCAACCTCAGCATACGCGCTTAAATTTGAAATCAAAGTCGATCTTCAAACAAAGACTTATTATAAGAAGATTGCAAAGAATGACTTCTTAAAAACTTACTCAATTGGAACAGGCACTGCAAATGTCATCGTTTCTGACGATGGAGAGATAATGGTAAATAACACCTCTTCAATAAATGAAAGAGACGATAAAAATTCAGGACAAAAGAGAATCACCGTTTCAGGAAAGCACTCAATTGTCCTAAAAGATACTGAAATAGCTGAAGACGGAAGTCAGTCAAATATTAATGTCGAAATTTTCGCTGATCTCAATAAGAGCTTCACAGGTAATCTTAAAAGTTTAAAAGTTCCAAAAGAGGAATTAATCTCAATTTATAAAGAAGAGCTAGAAAAAGCTGGTATTGATCAACTAAATGGTATGAAGATTGATACAGACGAGTTCAAACTCGAATCAGATATTCAGTTTAATGACATGAACTGTGTTGTTGATAGTGATCTTTTAACATGCACAGATGCATTCTCAATGAATATAACTGCTTCAGACGAATAAAAGAGAATAAAGCATTGAGCTTGGGTCTACCAAGCTCAAATTTCCCAAGCAAATTCGACGAGATTATGACCAGAGCTTTCAAGACACTCATTATCAACTTTAGTCATAAATAGTAATGAGATATATGCATTGAATTTAATCACATATCTAAACCCACCTTCCATGATGGCATCGAGAGAGGCTTTCTTTAGAGCACAACTTTCTCCACCAACAGTAATCGATGATTCAAAATTTAAAAACTTCTCACCTTTTTTACGAGAGAAATACGCATGGTAAGCACAAGAATCATCTGAAGATTTCATATCGATTGTGACATTTCGAGTACTGTCAGAAATACCTAAGAACGTAAAATCCATATCTAAATCTGTAAGCTCAGTTGGAACTGTGGCCTTATCTCGAAAGCTCTTACAGGCATAGTTTTGAAATGTAGTCACAAACTTTTGATCCATCGCGGTCTGGACATCAGATGCGAAAGCACTTGAAATAATTAAGAATATTGCGAGAGTTTTCAATTAAGTCCTCCTTGTTTTACTAATCGAACTTTAATATCACTAACAAAACAAGGTGTAAACTATTGTGAATTTTTTTTCTAGTTAATCATATGATCTTCGAATGAAGTAAGTGCAGCTTTTGCTCCCTCACCCATTGCGATAATAATCTGCTTAAATGGAACAGTTGTCACATCCCCAGCAGCATAGATATTTGCAACATTTGTACGACATTTTCCATCGACAACAATTTCGCCATACTTATTTGTTTCAACAACATCTTTTATAAATGCACTATTTGGAACGAGACCAATTTGTACGAAAACACCATCAAGTTCAATATTTTTTATTTCACCATTCGCTCTATCTTCATAAGATAGTGCAACGACCTTCTCACCATTTCCAAGAACTTCATGAGTTCTGGCATTTTTTAAAATCGTCACATTTGGAAGCGACTCTAGCTTCTTAACTAAAACTTGATCTGCTTTAAGCTCTGGAGCAAATTCGATAAGTGTGATGCTCTTCACGATGCCAGCAAGATCGATTGCCGCTTCAACACCAGAGTTTCCTCCGCCGACAACGGCGATATCTTTACCTTTATAATAAGGCCCGTCACAGTGTGGACAAAAAGCTACACCGCGACCAATATATTCTTTTTCACCTGGAATATTTAACTCTCTCCATTTTGCACCTGTCGTAATAATTAATGACTTCGTTTCAAGACGTTCACCTGAATCAAGAGTTAGAAACGAATTCTTGTCTTTCACAACTTTTGAAACACGGCGGTGTTCTAATATTTGGATATCGTACTCGGCCATGTGACTCACAAGCTTAGCCGCTAACTGTGGACCTTCTGTATATGGAACAGAAATTAAATTTTCAATACCTTTAGTATCTTGAACCTGGCCACCAATTTTTTCGGCTATTACAACGGTCTTTAAACCTTTACGTGCACTATAAATTGCTGCTGAAGCACCTGCAGGCCCACCACCAACAACAACAACATCATAGAGACCGAGATCAATATCTTTAACCTCTGCGCTTTCATCAACCCCATACTTCTCTTCAAGTTTCTTGATGAGATCGGGTAATGAAATCTTACCAGAGCTAATTAATTTTCCGTCACCAATAACACTTGGAACACCTTGTACACCAAGGTCCGTGATTTCTTCTTGAACGAATTCCCCATCAACCATCGTGTGTGTGAAGTCTTCTTTAAAGATTGCCATCAAATTCAGCGCCTGAACAACTTCAGGACAGTTTTCACATGAAAGTGAAATATATGTTCTAAGAGCGATTGGGCCCTTTAATTTCTTAATTCTATTGATGATCATCTCATCTGGTAGTTTTCCCTGCTTATCTGAATTTAAAACAGCAAGAATGAGAGACGTGAACTCATGTCCACCAGGAATACCTTCGAATGCGATACCATTTTCTTTGCCATCATACTTAATGTAAAAGCTTGGGTGGCTCTTTGCTTCTTCGATCTCAGTTAAGATAATTTTATCAGACGTTGATGAAAGTTGAGTTAGCATTTCTTTTAACTCTGCTTGTTTTGCATGACTTGAATTTCTTAGAACCAACTCGACTTGATTCTCAAGCTTTGTGAATACCGATTTTAATTGTTCTATCAATGCACTATCTAACATACTTTCCTCGATTTATTTTTAAAAGTAGAGCCGCCTAAAAGACGGCCCAAAACTTATCAAATACTAGATTTTACCTACGAGATCTAAACCTGGCTTAAGAGTTTCTGAACCTGGTTTCCACTTAGCTGGACAAACTTCATTTGGATGTTCTGCGATGAACTGAGCAGCTTGAACTTTTCTCATTAGCTCATCAGCATTTCTACCAATTCCATTGTCTTGAATTTCAGCAAGTTTAATTTCACCAGCTGGGTTTACAAGGAATGTTCCTCTATAAGCAAGACCAGCTTCTTCAATATGAACACCAAATGCTCTTGTTAAGTGACCTGTTGGATCAGCTAGCATTGGGTATTTAATTTTTTTGATTGTTTCAGAAGCATCATGCCATGCTTTGTGAGTAAAGTGTGTATCTGTAGAAACAGAGTAAACTTCTACTCCCATTTTTTGGAACTCAGCATACTTGTCTGCCATGTCACCTAATTCAGTTGGACATACAAATGTAAAGTCAGCTGGGTAGAAAAAGAAGATTGACCATTTACCGTCGATGTTCTTGTTTGTAACTGTAGTGAAGTCATCATTGTGATAAGCTTCAAGTTTAAATTCAGTAATTTTTGTGTTAATCAATGTTTGCATAATATCCTCCTAGAGATTAATTATCTAATGCGTATACTATCGTTTAATTTTTACTATATTCCAATTTCATTTTGTCTATGCATTGATAGGCTCACTCTATCAAGGAAATGTTAATAATTTCATACAGTTACACTCTCAAGCAATCAAGTTTTTGCCATGCCAAATTTGCCGAATTCACGAGACAAAAATGACGCAGAATCCCTCAAGTGACATCTCTTTTTCGCATAAGATATTAACCGATTAAACTTCTAAGCATCCATGCTGTTTTTTCATGATACTCAATTCTTGCTCCAAGAAGACTATTTGTCCCCTCATCATTAGCACCATCAAGAAGAGGAAGAATCTCTTTGGCCGATCTGACTACTGCCTCATGATCATTTAAAAGATTTTGAATCATTACATTTGCTTCTGTATTAGTTGAAGCATCTTCTTTTACTGTACTTAGTTTTGAAAATTCAGCGTACGAGCCAGGAGCCTTAACCCCCATAACTCTTATTCTTTCAGCGATTTCATCAACAGCAAGAGCGAGTTCATTGTATTGAGTTTCAAACATTAAGTGCAACGTCTGAAACATTGGGCCGGTTACATTCCAGTGGTACTTGTGAGTTTTCAGATAAAGAGTGTATGATTCCGCCAGAAGTTTAGACAGGCTATTTGCGATTTCAACTCTCTTCACTTCATTAATTCCGATATTTAAATTCATAATTCCTCCATGTTGTTACAGATACAAAACTATAATTTCAGACTTACATTCTCAATGATCAAAATCATTTATTAGGAAAAATCTAATTAACATTTAAATTAAATAATTTAGGGCAAACATTGTTATAATACCTGCTACAACACCATAGGATGCCTTCTTCTCATGACCACTAATAAAAATTTCTGGAAATATTTCTTGGCAGATAACAAATAACATCGCTCCACCTGCAAAACCGAGCGAAAAAGGTAATAGTAGATGAGACAATTGAAGAGAGTAAAAACCTACGATAGCTGCAATTGGCTCAACCATACCGGACAAGAATGCATACATGAATGCCTTGGCCTTTGAATGTCCTTCACTCAAAAGCCCAATTGCGACAACCAGTCCTTCTGGCATATTTTGAAGTGCAATACCAAAACTTAAAGCAAGACCAGCAGCTTTGTCGCTAGAGGCAAGCCCAACACCAACAGTTAACCCTTCAGGAATATTGTGCAGACAGATGGCCAACACAATTAGTGTCATACGACTAAAATTATTATTTCTTTTGGTATCTTTCTCTTTTTTAAAATGAATATGTGGAGTTAGATTATGAATTACAATAATAAAGAAATAACCCAAAATGATTCCACCAAAAACAGCAGACAAACCAATGAGTTGTCCAAAAATCAAAATTCCACTATTGATGCCAGGAATAATCAAAGAAACAAATGCTGCGACTAACATAATACCAGCACTAAAGCCCATTCCGACATCAAGCGTGTCCTTGCTGAACTCCTTCTTAAAAAAAATAGGGATTGCCCCAAGTCCAGTAGAAAGGCCAATGATTATACAAATAATGAATGGATGACTTAATAAATTCATAAAATCCCCTATTACTATAATAAGGGATAAATGCTCTAAAATATAAATTGATTTATTCTATCTGCTGATAGCCTATCGATAACTAAGCAATTTCCTTGTCTTTATCATTCTCAATTTCTAAGTCTGAAGATTCAGACTCCAACTCGACAACAACATCACTGGGCTTTCCAGAAACAAGTTGATTAAATGTTTCAACAATACCTTCGAGATCCTGAGAGCCATGAGTCAGGGTATTTGCAACCTTGAGAATATCAGTTGAAATTTGTTGCGTATCATTTGAGACTTGATCCAACATCTGCATCGCTTTTGAAACTTCACGAATACCTGTTGCCTGTTCATTAGAAGCAAGTCTCACCTCAGAGATTGTTCCATGGACACTATTAACATTTTCCAAAATTAAATTTAATTGCTCGCCACATTGAGAGGCAATACTTTGACCAAACTCTATTTTGGAAGTTCCTTCTTCAGTTACGCGTGCGATTTTATCTTTAGAAGTGTTAACGATTTCTTGAACCTTATTGACCGAATCATGTAACATACTCGAAATTTCAGTAGCAGCTTTCCCTGATGCCGTTGCCAAATTACCAACTTCTTCAGCAACTACGGCAAAACCTTTACCATGTTCCCCTGCTCTAGCTGCCTCGACAGAAGCATTGAAAGAGAGGAGTTTTGTTTGAAAGACGATATCATTAATAACAGATGTTTTCGTACCAATTTCTTCAATCACTGAAATTATCTCAACCATCTTCTCACTTAGATCTTTCATTTCATCAGAAATATTATTATTTGTTCCATTGATATCATTCATCGCTGCTAACATTTTCTTAACGATATCTAACCCCTCAGTGGCAGCACTTTTACTGGTCTCTGAAAGTTTCGTCGAGTGTTCCACATTATCAAGATTCTTGTTCACCATTTGCGTGATTTCATCCATTGTTGAGACTGTTTCTTGAATCGAACTTGCAAGATTTCCAGATGCGTTACCAAGGTCCACAGAATATCTTTTCACGATCTTTGCATTGTCACCAACTTCATCAGAAATTTCTTTCAAATTCTGCGTCGAAGAACTTATTGGTTTTGATAATATCGTCGTTGCATACCAACAGACAAAAATAATCAAAACAAATAAAATCAATGAGACAACCACAATAAATGAAATCATTTTATTAACAGGTGCCAAAATTTCAGAGACTTCTCTTTCTGCAATGAATGCCCAATCTTTATCGACGGCGCGCAAAGTACGAAATGAAGTCAAAGCCTCTGTACCTAATGGACCAATTAAAGTTAAATTTCCATTTTCTTTTAGTAGCGCTTTCTTCACCGCCTCATTTTCAATTGTAATACTATTTTGCATTGAATTCGCAATATTAAACTTCTCATTTTGAAGAAACATATTTGAGCGAAGTAATCCATCCTCTCCAACAAGATAAGTCTGACCAGTATCTCCCATCCCTTCACGAGAAGAGAGAATTCCATTAATATAATTTTGATCAACTTCAGTGACAAGAACTCCTAAGACATCGCCTTTAGAGATACCTTCGTCGGGATGTGGAAATTCGGCAAGAGCTCTTTGACATAAAAAGGAATGTACCTTTCCAGAAGTCTTATAGAGAGAATAATCGGCAAAGAAAATTTTGTTTTTTTCAGACGCCATTGCCTGATCAACACACTTAGAAAGTATTGAGCCCTTAAGCTCTCCATTTCGTAAACTACGACCTAAGAAATTATAATCTTTATCTAAAATTGAATTCATAATAACTTGTCCATTAATTGATACAAGCATAATTGAGCTCAGTTTATAATCCTTTGCAGTTAGTCTTAATCGCTCTCCATAAAGCTTATCATTTGACAAATAAGAAGGTGTCATTATTTTCTGATCACTATCAGTTGAAAATGCACCACCATAGAATGCACCTTCGAAGGCAATAAAAAGACCTTCAATAAGTCGATCCTTACTTAATATTCCAGTAAAAGTTTCAAGTGATAAGAAGTATTCATTTGCCTTATCAGACATCAGTTTACTCGTTGAATCCAACTGCCCCTTTGAGATATCAAGCAAGGCACTCTTTGAGCGGATGCTACTAATAAATGAAATAATGAATATACAGATAGCGCAAACAATAGCAGTCATCACTGTAATCTGTACTTTCAAACCTAAAGACTTTAATTTTCTAATCACTTGAATAATCCTTTCACTTCTTAATAATTACTTCCAAACTCCAGCACCTGCGATCCATTTCTTATCACCAGCACATAATTTAACGAATGAAATCTTTGGCGTTGGTGCTTCATCTCCTGGTTTTGTCCAGTAGTAGTCTACCCAGCCACCATCTTTATTAGCTTTTGCTACTTTATCAAATTCAACGAAAAGAAATTTTCCTTTTTCGTCTTTATTGCCTTTAAGATCCTTTCCATTAAGTCGTCCCTTAATTGGATGAACAACCATTTTCACATCACTGTCTTGAATCCAAACATAATTCGTGTCACAGAATCTAAACTTTGTAACCTCCGCTTTTGAAGCATCACCTTTTGATGAAACTTCTCCGCACATTTTCTCAACGGCTTCTTTCGCTTGTTCTTTCGTACATCCGGCCGCACTTGTATAAAATGAAGCTAGTGATAAAAATGAAATAAATAGAATCTTCTTCATGGTCTCTCCCTATAAAACTGTTAACTAGATACATTAGTATCGGGTTTAATATTAGATGGTTAAGATATTTATTATTAAGATAAATTCATAATTTAAAAATATTTTAACAAAGAATCTTGATGATCATGTTCAGGTAGGGATTCTTGATTGCTTCTATCGCTGATTTTATTATATTTTTGGAGTAATTTGGAAGATGAAAGTCTCGTCAAAGGGACAAAGTCCCCCTGTCCTAAATCTCTCACTCTAAAAGCATTATCAAATTGATCTGTACAAGAAGGGATAATTATTTGGTAGGTCTTTGCTGAGTAGCAGTTGGCAACCGTACCAATTCCTCCTTGATGAATCACCGCCCTCATATAGGACATCGCTGTTTTATACGGGATAAAACCAGTTAAGTAGATTCTATCATCTTTTAAAACAGAGTAAATTTCTTTGTACTTTTCTGGAATTGTTAGAATATAGCGATCGGGAGTCTTCCTAATGAGATCAATTATTGGATCAAGATAAACATGCATATTATAAATAGAAACAGAGCCAAGAGTGACAAGTATTGGTCTATCTCCACTTTTAATAAATGCGAAAAGCTCAGAGTCTAAAGTATTATTTTCGCCACTATAGTTTATAAAGTCAGTTTGTACTGTATTTATAGGCCAATCTAATTGCGGTGAACCAAACTGTTTTGGAAATAGAGCGATATTTAAGTCTTTAGAAAATGGTGCCTTAAGCATCAAGCTTCCACAGTTTTTAAGTCCGTGTCTCTTATAGGCCCGATGCACTTCCCTTCCCCAATAATCAACAATCTTAAACATCAATCGGTATAAGATTCGATGAATAAGTGAACTACAAAACCTAACTCTCTTTAAAAATAAAAGGGGATATAATACTGGAGGGTCGTAACTGGAAAAAAAACAAAGAGAACATAAGTTTAAAGAAACCCACTTTACGTCATATTTTAAACAAGCAATTTTTGCAGGATAAGAAAAGACATTTCCAATGACGAAGTCGTAATTTGTGACAAGTTTCGAAAAGTCGCTAATACTATTTTCAATTTGTTCTCTTGATAAGATTAGCTTATGTACATTGTAGAGGGTTAAAGTTGGGTGCACTATTGCTCGACAAAGAACTTCATCTTTTGGATCATAATCTGGTCGAACAGTAACAAAATCAAGTCCAGCACTCACACTATTTTGACGGTAACTCTCACATGTTGCAATTGTTATCTCGTGACCGTTTTCCTTTAAATACTTCCCTAGAGCGATAATAGGATTGATATCGCCTAATGATCCAATAGAAGTAAGAAGTATTTTTGCCATGGCAATATTGTACCACTAAAAAAAACTTTATGTTTGAAATTGAATTGTTAAAATAAACTATGGCAAATGAAAATCGCAAATCAAGCTTCAAAAAGGCAATCACTTTTGTCAAGCTCTCTCACATTCCAGGACCTCGAGGAATTGAGTATTTTAAATACGTAAAGATGTTTCAAAAAAATATTCTTGACGCCTTTACAAGAACCCATGAGAAGTATGGAAAAATTGCAAGTTTTCCATGGCCAATGAATTCAATAATTATCTATGATCCAAAAATGATTAAGGAAGTTTTAATTGAAAAGAATCGCTCCTTTATCAAAGGCGAACAAATCGAAGAGATACGGGCAGTAGTTGGAAACGGACTTGCAACTAATAAT
The DNA here is from genome assembly GCA_964593545.1 of uncultured Bacteriovorax sp. Classification (GTDB taxonomy): domain Bacteria; phylum Bdellovibrionota; class Bacteriovoracia; order Bacteriovoracales; family Bacteriovoracaceae; genus Halobacteriovorax_A. The sequence goes on from CAZQJK010000001.1 coordinate 190,374, forward strand.
GACTTTAACCTATGGATTCGAAACAGAAGTATCATATCAAAAGAGTTTGGAAATAATGCCATAAGAAAATATGAACAGACAATCAGGGGTCTAACTCTACAAGAACTTGATGGACTTGAGAGAGATGTAAATATCTGTGATTTTACAAAGCTTCTAACCTTTAATATTGCATGCGAAATATTTCTTGGCGCCAACCTTGGAGTTGAAAAATCTAAGATCGTTAACGAAGCAGTACACTATACATCAATCGTAACATACGAGCGTATTTTTGAGTTCTTTCCTATTCCCTATTGGCTACCAACAAAGAAAAACTATCATTTCAAAAAGCATTATCAAAATCTCGAAAAAATTGTTATGGATCTCATCGAAGAGCAAAGACGAAGTCCAAAGCGAGAAGAGCTATCAAGCGTGCTTGAAAGACTTGTTCATGCACGAGATGAAGAAACAGGTGAAGCTCTAAGAGATGATGAACTTCGAGATGAAATACTTACAATAATGTTAGCTGGACACGAAACATCGGCACATACTCTTGCATGGATCTTTGGATTACTTGCAAAGAATCAAGATATTCAAGAACGATTATATCGTGAAATTAATGCTTCTGATGATACCTACTTAGAAAAAGTTATTCAAGAGTCGATGAGGTTATATCCGGCCTTCCCTGTACTCTCCAGAAAAGCCTCAGAGGATACACAAGTTGGAGGGTATCGAATCTCAAAAAATACAAATGTCGTCATTCCAATATTTGTAATGCAACGAAGTGAAAACTACCACCTAAACCCCTTAAACTTTGACCCCGAACGATTTAACACAGATGAAATTAATAAGGACCATCGTTCAATCCCATTTTCAAAAGGTCCTAGGCGCTGTATAGGCGAACTCTTTGCGATGACTGAGATTAAAATTATAATTAAAGAAGTATTAAAGAAATATAAGCTCGAATATTTACAAGAACTCCCTGTTCCAGAAGCTTACGTAAGTCTTCGACCCGAAACAGATATTCATCTAAAAATTACAAAAAGGTTATAACGAAAATTTGCGAATAACGGCCATTTGATCTTTAGTTTGGGCCTTGTCAAAGTTTTTCTTTTTTTCCCCCCAGATTGAGTTTATCCCAAAATATTTTGCAATAAATGAACCTGAGTATGTATAGCTCTGGTGTAAAGATATTCCTTGTGACTCTTTAGATATTAGTCTTTGCTCAGACCTTTTCGTCTTAAGAACTCTTGGATCAAAGAGTTTTTGATTAAGGTGATGATTCTTATGATAGTAACCACCTAAGGTTACAAAGTTTGCAATTTTATAATAGAGATTATGATTCAAATTAAAAATTTCAACACTACCGTCTTCATGATCTTGATGGCAAACATAGTTGATATGGGCAAGAATACCAATATTACTAACTACAGATGGTACATAAAAGAGAAGAAATAATTTGGGACCAAATAAAGTAAACCAAAATGCAACTCTTAAAACCAAATTTAAGTGGAACAAAATATCATGTCCCTTCATTATAGTTCGATAGTTTTTCTCATCTTTAAAATTATCGTCGAGATATGCTTTCGTTCGCTTAATCATATATCTCATTGGAGCAGTAACAAAAACAAAGAACGTCATCCCAGATGGGTTAACTGGATCAAAGCGATCATCGGTATACTTATGATGAAGAATATGTACGAGGATAAAATTTCTAAATCCATACATTACCCATGCTCCACAAAACTCACCAATGACTAAATTGATAAAACGACTTTTGATATTATCGTGTGAAGTATTATGTAAGAATGAAGAAACCAACCACCCCATCAACACTGCTGGAATAACTAGAAGTAAGTCTGAAAGCTGAAAAGTAAACTCTTGAAAAGTTCTATACTTTAATAGAATTGAAATTAGCGTCACAAAAACAAAAGCTTCAAGTAAGTATATCTTTGTAAGATAATACTTATCCCCACTTATATTTTTAAAGATTGCGCTACTTTTCATTTTTTCCTCAAATATTGTCGATATTTATATATAAACAATATTTGAGGTGAACAAAATAGAATAGTTAGAAACGAGCACTATTTACACAGTGCACCAATTGTTAAATATCTAGAATCATGGAAATTGGACAATGATCACTACCAAGGACATCAATATGATGCTCGCAGCTCTTCACACGAGGAAGTAAGTCATTTGTGGACCAGAAATAATCAATACGCCAACCGATATTTCTCTCACGGCAATCCCCGCGATATGTCCACCAAGTATAAAAACCGTTCTCATCAGGAGTAAAGTGTCGAAATAAGTCAGTGAAGCCCTGCTCTTGAAACTCGTCCATCCACTCTCGTTCGATTGGAAGAAAACCAGTCGATTTAATATTTGTCTTTGGATTAGCTAAATCGATTGCATGATGAGCAGTATTATAATCACCCGTGATGATCACTTCTTTCTTCGTTTTCTTTTTGAGTGCCAATGCTTTCTTAGCAACCTCTCGACTATATTCTAATTTATAAGGAACTCGTCCGTGGTCTCTTTGACCATTTGGAAAGTAACAATTAATTAAGATAAAATTTGAAAATTCCGTGATGATCGTTCTTCCTTCGCAGTCAAACTCTTCAATTCCAAGCCCTATCGTATGCTTGTGTTCAATTCCTTTTCGAACCCAAGTCGAAACACCTGAGTAGCCTTTCTTCACAGCAGGAGCATAGATGGCATCGTGGTTTGCAGGGTTAACAAGAGAGTCATTAAGTTGTTCAGGTAATGCTTTTGTTTCTTGAAGACAAATGATATCGGCATTAAAGTCCTGATACCAATCATGGTATCCCTTCTTCTCACAAGCTCTAAGGCCTGCAACGTTCCATGATGCGATTTTCAAACTCTTTGCCATACCAAACTCACTTTATTTTCTTAAACACTAGAAAACGATTATTTGCAGGCATTGCAAAGTCATTTTCTAGAATAAAATTATATTTCACAAAATTATTACAAATATCTTCAAAGTTTCTAATGCCACTTTCACTATTTCTATTTTTAAGCCACTTATCAAATTGCTCGTTACTCTCTGAGGTAAACTTTCCGTGATAATTGAAAGGACCGTAGATACACACTCTCCCATCACCCTTTAGCGCTTTACCAATTTGTTTGATTAGGGTTTTAACATTTCGCCAAGACATAATGTGCAAAGTATTGGCCGTGTAGATAAAGTCAAAGTCACCTTGAGGAAATTCATCTTTCCCCGATTCAAATTGAATTGGTTGCTTGATATTTTTTATTCCTTCAATCCAAAGTTTAATCTGCTCATGATTTTCTTGAAGGTCACTTGTAGACCAAGAGACATTAGAAAGTTCGCTAGCAAAGAAAGCCGCATGCTGACCAGTTCCACTGCCGATCTCAAGAATATTCAAATCTTTCTTCGAACTGATAACCCCTTTGAATTTCTCAAGGATTGGTCCTTTATTTCGCTCACAAGCTTCGCTTATCATTTTTTCCATTACTAGGCCTTCTTAAATATGTCGATATTTAAATCAAGTGATTTACCAAGCCAAATTGCGTGATCAGTGTGATCAAGAAGATCATCTCCAGTATTCGGGTGGGTGAAGACAATAAGATGCTTATGATTAAGAGTGATCCATTCAAACACACGACCAAAGTCGGCAGTCTTGACGCTTAATTGCACACTCCACATTGGGTGAGGGCCCACAAGTTTTTCATGGAAGCGCCAAATTTCAATTGGAAACCTTTCCTCGCATCTGTGAGCGAGATCTTTTGCAAATTCTATTGAGTTTTCATCGTAGTAGAGATGAACGTGATAATCTAAAACTGTAGTATTCATAGCAATAAACTATCATTACTTAGTTAAGAAGGCTACTCCCCACTCATGTATTTGAAACTTAGAATCGGCCTGTGCAACGTTACGATAAATTCCTCTCATCGGATTCCAATCACTTTCAGGGACTTTTGTGAAATTAGCTCCCTTCTTAGCTAAAATCTGATCTTTTGGAATTAAAGCAAATAAAACTCTTTTATAAAATTGTGGTTGCATAGAGCTTTGCCAAGCAGCAATTTCACTAAGCTCTTGATGCTCCTGAGGGAACACGCAATACTCCCCTTTGGGAATTTTAAAGGCCCAGTAATTTTCAAAATCATCGACTTCTGCTTTTTTAAATTTCATTGTATTTAAAACAGAGACCATCTTCTTATATACAGAGTTCTCATCACCGCAAAAACCTGCTTCACTTTGCAGTTTATTTGAGTCGAGTTTGTAATCATAATAAAGGTAGTTATAGCTTGTCCCATCAACAACTAGCCCGTCTTTTGACTTCTTAATACTCCATCCATTTTTTGTATGAATTGGAGAAGTCGAAAGTTCATTCGCCTTTTCTTTATATGAAATTTTAAAGTCGAATTCTTGTCCATTCTCTAAACCATGAAAATAAATATTTGGCTTTCCTGCGGCCATATTACCTGGTCCAGGATAGTAATGATTTGAAAGTCCACCATTATTCCATACACCCGGATATGAGTAGTAACTTGGATATTGGTACATTCCATACCCATACCACCAAGGATAGTAAGATGGCATTGGTGTCGCAACACTTGGATATATTCCACGATCAAGGTACTGACATTGAATACAGTAATCACTTGGCCTCGTTGCACTTGTATCTCCCATACACTGAGGGAGCAAGGCCATACATCTCGCACCTTCCATATCTCTCATACCTGGCCGTGGTGCCAGCATTGAGGCCGAGGCCATCATTCCAAATAATGTTACGAATAAGAATTTCATTGCTTAACCTCAATTGTTATATCTGAGTCCTTATTTGCTTGAAGGGTATGATTTAGTGTCGCACTACAACCAGACTTCGTAATGTAGGAGATTTCATACTGACCTTTAGGAAGGTTAAAAGCGGCACTCCCATCAAGCGGTACCTCTAGTTGATAGACTAGCTTCTTATTTTCGGAAACAAATAATTGTCCTAGCTCTGTAGTCTTACAATCAAAATTCTTCGCTTTGATTTTTAAAGTTGATGCCGAACATAGAAAAAATGGAGTTACAAACAAGAGTATTGCTTTCATAAATAAATTATAACAATTCTACAAATAAAAAAAAGGCAGAAAAAAAAAGCCCCACTGTTTAGGTCGGGCTATATAGTAAAAAAACTAGTAACTTTTAGCAATGATGACTCTTCTCTTCACAGGCTCACCAGTGAAAATACACGTCTTTCCATCCACTTCCTTTTCTGTCAGTGGCATACAACGAAAGCTCATCTGTTTTTCACTTAAAATATTACGAGTCTGCTCATTATCAGCAATATAAGCAAATCCCATTTTATGTGGAAATTCTTTTCTTGAGAAAACATCTTCAAACTGCTCTTTAGATGTTATATCAAGGATATTAGCATCTCTCTTCTCTTTCGCTCTCGTGTAAAGATTTGTCTGTGCTTCTTCAAGCATCGATGCCACAGTCGTGATAAAATCTTCTTTTGTAAGTCCAGACTTAGCACCAGTTCCAAAATCTCTTCTTGTCATAAACACTTTACCATTTTTAACATCACGTGGACCGATTTCAAGAATGATTGGGTAACCTTTTTTCACATTACTCCAGTACTTCTCTCCGCCACGAATATCACGATCATCAATTTCAACAGAAACTTTTCCACCATTAAAATCAATTTTTGAAACTTGTGCCATGAGATCATTAACGTACGCTAGAACTTCTTCTCTTTCAGCTTCTTTCTTATAAATAGGCAGAAGCTTTACATGAACCGCTGCAATTTTTGGAGGAAGGACAAGTCCATCATCATCAGAGTGAGTCATGATAAGACCACCAATCATACGAGTCGAAACTCCCCATGAAGTTGTATATGCATGCTTCTCACTAAGGTCCTTGTCTGCAAATTTTATTCCTTGTGCCTTAGCAAAGTTCTGACCAAGAAAGTGAGAAGTTCCACCTTGCAGGGCCTTCCCATCTTGCATCATCGCTTCGATTGTATAAGTGCTATCTGCGCCAGGGAATTTTTCTGATTCAGTTTTTTGACCAGGCATTACAGGGATAGCAAGAACATCTTCAAAGAATGAGCGATAAACTTCAAGCATTGTTAAAGTTTCCTCAACTGCCTCTTCTGCTGTTGCGTGAACAGTATGTCCTTCTTGCCAAAGAAATTCTGATGTACGAAGAAAGATTCTTGGTCTCATCTCCCATCTCATCACATTGGCCCATTGATTAATTTTAATTGGAAGATCACGGTATGAGTTTACCCATTTTGCAAATGCTTCACCAATTACCATCTCACTTGTTGGACGAATAACATACGGCTCGCCTAATTCACCATCTGGCTTTAAACGATCCCCATCTTTTACAAGACGTCTGTGAGTAACAACGGCACATTCCTTCGCAAACCCTTCAACGTGCTCTGCTTCTTTTTCAAGGTAGCTAAGTGGAATTAGCATTGGAAAGTAAACATTTTGATGTCCAGTTCTTTTAAACTCAGCATCTAAATGTTTTTGCATTCCCTCCCATATTGAATAGCCATGTGGCTTTATAATCATACATCCACGAACGGGAGAATTTTCAGCGAGGTCTCCAGCTTTTACAACTTCTTGGTACCATTCATTAAAATCTTCTTCTCTCGTCGGGGTAATTGCTGTTTTCATTTTTCTCTCTCTAATATATTAAAAATTTGTTCTAGTATAAAGCAATGCGCTTGGTCACGTCCACTATATGGGCCTGTAAATTGGAAAAAACTTTTAATAACTGCTCCAGTTAAATGGGGATTAGAATTAGTACGATCTCAACATTCTTATAGTGAAAGATGTGCTATCTGCAGCGAAATTATGAAGATTTTTGGGCCGCCAGAAAATTTATTATCAGACATATTGAAATCTAAGGTAAGTTTGAGAATTTTTCCCCACTTAAAGGGAGCAGTTAAAAGAGTGAGAAATCTTTAGTTCCAAAAATTACTTCGAACCCATAGTGATCAGAAACTCCATTTTTTAGGATAATATCACCTCTCAAAGGAACAATACCACCAAGTCCAAAGAGGTGGTCGACAACACCTTCGTCATCATCATTGCCACTACCAGGAAAGGTCGTCAGATCTGAAAAATCAGAGTTTAAGCGAGCAAAATCTTTTAAATAGTTATTCTTGAGATTTTCCCAAAGATTACTTGTATTGAGGTGTCTTCTTCTTTTGTCACTTGGAGGTGAAATATTGAAGTCCCCACCAAGGATGGATTTCTTCGTACCAGAGTTTGTCTTAAACCAAAGAGCAAGTTCAGTGAGCTGTTGCTTTTTTTGCTCTTGGTAGCTGTGGTCAACATAGTCAGAGACTAAGTGCGTGGTTGCGACAAAGAGCTTGCCAAATTTTGGATGTTTAATGGTTGCGCCAATGGCCCCTTTGGAGACAAAGGACTCGCCATCAAAGATATATTGCTCATCGCCACTTTGAGAGAAGATGAGGCGCTTAGGATTTTCAAGTTTGTACTTACTTAAGATCAAAAGTCCAGAGTCCAGACCAAGGTGGTTTGAAAACGATGAGAGTATGTAATTGATAAGTTTTAAAGAAGTGGATTTCACTCTTTCTCGTTCGATATTTCGTGTCAGACCACTTTTCTCATCGAGGTCGAGGGAATAATCAAAAGCACATTTCTGTTTTACAAGCTCTCGATAAGAACTGATCCATACTTCCTGTAAGAGGATAACATCGTAATTCTTGTCTTGAATATCTTTACAAAATTTCTCAATTCGGGCACTTGTCCCCGAAGAAAATGGCATAATCGCCCCTAAATTTAAAGTAAGCACCTTTAAATTGGAAGCGGACTGGGCATGGAAACACAGAAGTATCGAAAGGATAATTAAAAGTCTTCTAAACATAAAATGTGAATACCTATTTTTTTGATCATTGGGAAGACACACTGGTAAATATTTCAAAATATTAGAAACGATTTCAAAGGGTTGCTATACTCTCAGGATGAAAATAAAACTAATCCTAATCTCACTAATTGCACAACTAAGCTTTTCAAGCACTTTGACGGGCGCAGAGTTCAACCAGATCATCAAAGACGTTGTAGGAATATATCAAAATGAAATCGAAGCACAATATGGAGTCATAAAGTTCAATATCGACTGGGAAAGTGACGTTGAAAATGCCAGCGTGTCCTACGATGAAGATATCGTGCGATTTTCCCTTCATGGTGGCTTTCCAAGAAAGTATAAACTTACAAGTGATGCCTATGCGATCACGATTTGTCATGAAATAGGTCATCTCCTTGCTGGAGAGCCAAAAGTATTCCCAACAAAGAAATACTCAGCGGAGGCACAGGCCGATTATTTTGCAACATCAAAATGCCTACCGAGAGTTTTTAATAACGATAAAAACAGGGCCCTTAAGGCAATTGCAGACTCCATCTCTATTTATGGACCAGGCGCTTCGCTAAGTTTGCAATCATCAGAAATTGTAGAATTTACAAATGTTAATGATTATCCAAGTGGACAATGCCGTATCGATACCTTGATGGCCGGGTTAAATGGAGATAAAAGACCAGCGTGCTGGTTCAATGATAATTTTGACTTTACGACGTGGAATTATATTGCAAACTACGAATATGAAGAGGCCCAGGTGGTAGGAACGACTGGAAAAGTTACATATCACGCTCTAGGTTGTCATGTGGAGGTTAAGGCGATCGATTTCTATCGCCCTAGTTTCCTATCTCCAATAGAAGAAAGTGAAATTTACCAACTAGGCTTTAACGTTATTGGAAAATGTGACGTGAAAGCGAACTCAAGTTTTTCAGGAGCTCTTAGTTTTTATCGTGGACATATTTATCAGAATTTAAACCCAAATGATAAATAAAAAAGACCTCTTTCGAGGTCTATAATCTAAGTCGTTTTCTTCGGTGCGGCCTTCTTTTTATTCATTGGCTTTCGACGACGATTTTGGTTTTGATTTGGTCGCCCTTGGTTGGGATTGCGAAGAGGTTGGTTCTTGCTAACATGTGCCGCAACACCATGAAAAGGTTGTGTTGTATCAACATCAATTTTCATCTTCGTTAATTTTTCAATGTCTTTTAAAAGCTTCACTTCTGTTTCATCACAAAAAGAAATGGCAATTCCATCACGTCCTGCGCGAGCTGTTCTTCCAATTCGATGGACATAACTTTTTGGATCATTTGGAAGATCATAGTTAATAACATGGGTAATATTTGAAATATCAATTCCACGAGCAGCAATATCTGTTGCAACAAGTGCTCTAATTTTTCCACGCTTGAAGTAATCAAGAGCACGCTCTCTTGCTCCTTGAGACTTATTTCCGTGAATGGCTGCAGCGCCAATCCCCGCATCTTCAAGGTGCTTAACGACTCTATTGGCCCCATGCTTTGTTCGAGTAAAAACTAAAACACTTTCAATATTTTTATCATCAAGAATACTCTTTAGAAGAAGTGGTTTGTTTGTACGATCAACAAGGCAAAGTTTCTGATCAATTTTTTCAACTGTCGTCGACTGTGGAGTTACTTCAACTCTTACAGGATCTTTTAAAAGAGAGTTTGCAAGTTCAGCAATATCATTTGGCATTGTTGCTGAAAAAAGTAGAGTTTGTCTTACTTTAGGAAGTTTCGCGATAACTTTTTTAATATCACGAATAAATCCCATATCAAGCATTCTATCCGCTTCATCAAGAACAAAGACTTCAAGTTGTTCAAATAAAATATGTCCATCACCCATCAGATCGAGAAGACGACCAGGAGTGGCAACCAAAATGTCGACACCTTTAGACATCGCCATGATTTGTGGACGTGGACTCACGCCTCCAAAGATGACTGTACTAGAGATCTTAAGCCCCTTGCTATATGATTTAATGTTTTCATCAATTTGAGATGCGAGCTCTCTTGTTGGAGTAAGAATTAATGTTCTCATTCTCGCAGGCTTTACTTTTAATTTGTTTGTTCCAAGACGATTGATAATTGGAAGTGAGAAGGCCGCTGTTTTTCCAGTTCCGGTCTGTGCAATTCCAAGTAAGTCTCTATTTTCAAGTAAGTGTGGGATGGCCTGGGCCTGAATTGGAGTTGGGTTAATATAACCCTTAGTTTCGAGCGCTTCTAATATAGAGGCATGCAAATTCAACGATTTGAAATCTATCATCTTTAATAAGTCCATTTTTTATTTACTACCTAATCCAAACACCGGTAGTAAACTGGTTTATTTTAAAGAGTGTTTAGATTGTTCTCTATCTATCTCTTAAAGCCCCGGCCTTGTCAAATAAGAGTGAAGAAATAACGCTACTTTAACTTCTTTGTGATAATTTTATTTAGTGAGTTCGCAAAGGATTCTTTATCTTTAGGCCCAAACGGTGCTGGTCCACCAGTTTGCATTCCACTATCTCTAAGATCTTGCATAAAGTCTCTCATTGAAAGTCTCTCACTGATATTTTCCTCCGTATACAGCTCTCCACGTGGATTAATGGCCAAAGCACCCTTGTCTACAACGAGGGCAGCGAGGGGAATATCAGCGGTAATGATGATGTCATGCTCATCAAGATTTTCAACAATATAAGAGTCTGCGACATCGGCCCCTTGCTCAACTTGGATGAGGCGTATTAGAGGAGAATGTGGAATTGCCATATAGCTATTAGCAACAAGAGTTACAGCAACACCAGTGCGAGCACATGTTTTAAAGACAACTTCCTTGATTACTTTAGGACAGGCGTCCGCGTCTATCCATATTTTAAAATTAATTGTATTATCCATAGATACACTCTAACCAACTTTAGAGAGAGAGTCGATGGAAAATCAATTAGTATTTGATAAAGAGTATTTGAGAAAATTTACAACAACGAGAATGCCATTTGGAAAGTATAAGGGCGTTCTCTTAATTGATGTACCAGAAGAGTATATTGTTTGGTTTGAAAATGAAGGATTTCCAGATGGAGAATTTGGCAAACTTATGCGCGAGCTCTATGAAATAAAAGTTAACGGTCTTGAATATCTTTTTAAAAATATTTAATACCTAGAAAATCGAGCGTAAGTAGACAAGGTTTAAACGAAACTCATTCTTACGACTTGCAATTGGTGAATTATAGACTTCCTTTCCATAGAACTTATGACCAACTTCAATGGCATACTCATTCTTTTTTTCTTTGTACGTTCCACGAATTGAGTATCCCCAGTTGACAGCACTCGATCCTTTGTAAAAAGAAACCTTATCATTCACAGCATTTTCAGGTATCCCAAAGTAGTAATCCACGTACTTTCCATCCCAGTGTTGATAATACAATTGAGGCATAATTTTAAGCTTATGTGTTAGTTTAAACTCTGGAGCTAGAGTGGCCTTAAAAACTTCACCGAGAGAGATTCCTCTAAAGTCTTTATAGTAAACAAGTCTTAGTGGTCCTATCACCGCGAGTGGACCAAAGTAGACACTTTGCTTTCTTTCGAAAGTAAAGGTTGGCTTATATGGTTCACCTTCTAGTAAGAAAGTCGCCAGTAACACAAAATGCTTCGTCGGAATCAGCACCATACCTGCCCCATCCTTACTTAAGAAGAATGGGCCATAGCGAAGTAAGAAAACAGGAAGTGGCTCAACAACATTACGATCCTTGTTAAATGCTCTCGTATCTTCGGGACGGATATTAGAGTGAATATTCAAGGCCAGACCTAAACTGAATTCATAAAATGGCAGATAATTTTCTAATTCATCAGAAGAAATCGAACTCACTTCACTTTTAGATTTCGAGTTTTCAAAGACCAAAGTATCAAGGGTTGGAAATTTTAAACGATGAAAATAATTTACCGTTAAGCTATCAAAGGGCGTATCGACGTCTTGAAAATTTCTTGAAAGAGCAACATCACAGTGGTCCTTAACATGTTTTAATTTTGCAGTAATGGTAATATCTGAAGCCCCATCAATTTTAAATTGAATCGTGCTACCTTCAACTTTAACAACCTTAACACCATAGTAGATATTTTCAAGTAACCAAAGATCCCTTCTCTCATCTTTTGAGACAATAACACTTTCAATATTTCCATTTTCAAAAAAAGTACATTCATACGGATCAATTGAGTTAGTTGTAACAACAACTCGCTTTCCTTTTGTCGAATGATTGAAAGACAATAACTCAAGTGCACTAACTGATAGAGACAGGCACAAAACAAGTAAGAGTGTTATATGTCTAGTATAACTGATCAATGCGATGTTCTCTTAAGTAGCTTCCCATCACTTCAAGAAATAAATTGATGTCTGATTGGTTAAGCTCTCCAATATTAGAAATTCTAAAAGTATCTTCCTTCGCACCTTTTCCAGGGTATATTGTTATTCCTCTTTCAAAGAGATAGTCATGCATCCCATCAAAAGAATATCTCGGATGGTTTGGCTCAACGAATGCCGTTAAGATCTTTGAATGAAATTCAACTGGAACTAGAGTTTTAAAGCCTAGCTCAGTCATTCCTTTTAACATCGTTTCATAGAGATCTGCGTAACGATTAACTCGACCATTTGGTCCCTCTTCAAAATACTCTTTTACTCCTTGAGCAAGGGAATAAACAATTTGAACAGGTGGAGTAAATAGAAACTGCTTCTTCTCTTTTTGATTTTTGAAATTCTTTACAAGATTAAAGTAGTGGCTCTTACTTTTAAATTCTGAAATTCTTTTAAGCTCATCTTTTGAAACAATCACAATGCCAATACCGGCCATCGCCTGGATACATTTATTTGATGAGGAAATAAGATAGTCGACTTTAGTTCTTTGGAGATCAATCTCAACTCCTGCATATGAAGACATGGCATCGACAATGGTCGAAAGTCCGTTTTCACTTGCGAGAGAACAAATTTCCTCAAGTGGATTTAACACACCAGATGTTGTTTCATGATGAACAAAGGCCATCACTTCATATTCACCTTGGTGATCTTGAAGGTACTTTCCAAGCTTATTGGTATCGACAACATCGCCCCAAACTTCTTTATAAACATCATGTGCAATACCGTAGACATCACACATCTGGGCCATTCGATCGCCATAAGCACCATTATCAATGATCAGAACTTTCTTCTTGCCACTAGAGCATGAAGTAATCGCCGACTCAACAGCTCCTGTTCCCGAAGACCCAATGAGAACAGCTTCATGGCTACTACGAGCATTGACGACATCGAGTAGTTTGGGAGCGAGATTTAAAAAAAGATCACCAAACTCCTCTTCACGTGGACAAATATCAGGAACAACCATCGCGGCCTTAACAGAAGATGTTGTTGTCGCAGGACCAGGATTTAAAAGAATATTTCGTTGTATCTCTTTTTGTATTTCTTGTTTCACTTAACTAAGCCTCATTTAAATATTGTTGAAAACGTACAGCTACTTGTTTAGGAGTAACATTTGGTCGGCCAAGATCTTTTGGGGAACCTGGCTTCATGTAGAAATGAACAAAAGAAGGTCCCGATTTTTGGTCATCATTCTTTAAGAAAACTTCAAGACTTTCAAGATCATCAGTTTCAAGAACACGTGAGTAACCAGATGCTTTAGCAATTTGTCCAAAATTAACTCGTTCAGAGAATGTTTTTTGTCCACCTGTAGAGTCGTGAGCACCGTTATCAAGGAGAACATGCGTGATATTATCAAGGCCTAGAAGCCCTGCACTTGTAAGGTTTCCCATTCGCATAAGAAGGGCACCATCACCATCGATAACACATACTTTTTGATTCTTCTTTGTATAAGCCACTCCAAGACCAAGAGAGAGAGCACAGCCCATCGAGCCGACCATATAAATTTGATTTTTAGAATCTTCAATTTCGTATAATTCTCTTCCAGTTTTCCCTGTTGTTGCAACCATCGCCGTCGAACTACCTAGTAAATCTCTTAGAGATGTTAAGATTTCAGTTCTTTTATAAATTACATTATTTCTTATTTTAGATTCGACTTTTACGTCTCGATTATTATCACGATTAGCAGCACTTGGAGTTTGAAGAGCATAATCTTCAACACTACCTTTTCTCATTACAAAGAAGAATGGTCTTCCAGTTTCATTCATAACCGAAGTTGCATAATTAAATGATGCCTGGATCTCACTAACTTCTTCTGGGAAATACTTCCATGGAATTTGCATTTGCTCAAGCATTGAAGTTGTAATTTGTCCCATCAGAGCATGTTGAGGCTCATCTTTTGGTCCACCAGGTTCACCTCTTAAGGTGACAATCCCAAGAACTGGAATATCAAAAATTGCATTTAAAGATGTAAGAGGGTTGACCGCATTACCTAGCCCAGAGTTTTGAAACATCACAACAGACTTAGTACCAGCAAGCCATGCACCAGAAGCAAAGGCAACGGCGTCACCTTCATTTGTCATTGGAACAAAATCGAGTTCACTATCATCAATAACATAATTAATAAACGGCTTTAAGTAAGAACACGGAGTTCCTGTAAAAAGAGTATATCCTTGTTCTTTACATACATTTAGAAAATCATTTGCAGCGATCATAAATAACCTATCCCCTTAACTAAAAAATTTAAATCCCATATATATTCCAAGTCCCAGCATGAGTATGCCACTAATCTTTGCAAGCCTTGCCATGTACTTTGTTCTAATTGCTTCCTGATAACGCTTTACAATCGCGCTTAGAAAAACAAACCAAAAAAATGACCCGAGAGAAAGTCCAAAGGCCACAGTGAAAATATTTATTCTGTTAAATTCAAAAATTTGTAAACTCTTGATGAATGCGCCAAGCCCAGTCATTGTGACGATCAAACCAGGATTTGAAGTATAGAGTAAGACTCCGACAAAGAAAGAAGTCACAAGTGTCTTCGTTTTGGCCTGATCATCAACTTGGGCTGAAATCTCTGCTGTAGGAAAAAATAGTTCTTTAATCCCCATGATGAGGATAATTAAAATACCAATAATTTTTAGACCCTGAGTCAGTCCGTCAGAAAAGGTAAACAGAGAAAGACCACTTAGGATGACGAAGAAATAAGTAAAGTCCATCAATGATCCACCTGCAGCAATTGCAAGTGCGCTTTTTGGTCCTTTTTTGATCTGAGTATTTACAACCCAAACATTTATTGGCCCAATAGGAATGCACATTAAGAACCCAATAACTAATCCCGTTAGAAGAGCAGTAATCATGCGAGCACCTCAACTTTGGAATTAACAATTTTTTGCAGGACCAACATAAAGATCGGCCACAGGCCAAAGAATGCAATCGTTACGAAGTAGAAGTAGTCAATATTAGCAAAGATTGTAAACAAGCTTAAAAATGTAAGATGACTAGAGCCAGAACTTATGGCCCACATTGGAAGTAGCTTCTTATTCTTTGAAATATATTCACGACCATTATACTTAATGATTTCGTCTTCATTTTTTTGAGCAGCAGAGAAGCCGAAGAATAGTCTTATTAAAAAACACCAGAAATAATTTCTTGGAGAGCCTTTAAGTCGATCATAGATTTCATGATACTTAATGGCTTCATCACTCTTCCAATTTGGGCGATTGTTATAATAAGCTAAGTATTGTTTTTTAAAGAAATTATAGATCGTGGCATTTAATAAAATCGAAAGAGCACTGATGAAAACTAACCATGGATATTGATTTGGGATGAGATTCTTAGTTAATCCAAGGTAGAGACCAACATAGAAAAAGATATTTGAGACGAGGTCGACAAACATATCGATAATCTCACCGAGTTCTGATCCATTTTTCTTCAAGCGTGCAATCATTCCGTCACAACAATCAAAAACACTGAAGAGGAAAACTCCTATGCCCCCATGCCAGAGGCCAGCAATATCGCCATGGCTAAACTGAACACCTGCATAGATGGCACTAAGGAGTGCCATCAATGAATAATGATTTGGATTTAGAGGAAGTGCCTTGGTAAGCATGACAACCACAAAGGCCAGAGGTCGATAGATCAGGAAGTCAAAAGGCTCCTCCATCGAAAACGGGCGTGTATTTTTCTTATATTCACTTATCAACATTTAATCTACTTCTTAAATAATTCAACGGCTCTTTTAAAGTCCTCTGGTGTATCAATCTCAATCCACTTTCCATCGTCATTAAAATGTGTCGAAACATTATTGTGAGGAAGGAATTCATTTAGAAGATGTTCCCAGTTCTTATTAATATTTTCTTTAGATCTTAAAAAGAGTCCAGCTTGCTTTGCAAGTTTGTCTGTCATTTTTGGAGAGAATTTTAAAATACCAATGGCCTCACCAGCGAATGAGTATTTTGAGAGTTCTTCTTCAGTAACTGCGCGTTTATCGACTGTCATACGAACAAAGCCATCTTGATCAATAAGTGTTTTTGCACATTCAATATCTGTTAATTCACTAGGACCGACAAGAATTTGATTTTCGTTTTCATCTCTTAGAAATTTTTCGAGAATGGACTTATCATAAACAAGATCAGCATCAAAAATTAAACTTGTTGTATTTTCGAGATATTGAATTCCAACATAGAGGGAAAATGTATTTCCACAATTTCTAAAGTCTTCATTTAGAAGATAATTGATATTAAAATCTTCTTCATATTTTGATGCGACTTCTTCAATCGCAGAAGCTTCATAACCGAGGACAAGGTTAATATTTTTAATCCCTAAGTCCTTCCAGATCTCAAAGTGATGCTCTAAAAGAGTTTTATCATTAATTGTAAGAAGAGACTTAGGTCCTTTTGTTAGTTCACTTATTCTTGAACCATATCCTGCGGCCAAAAGAACTGCTGTATATTTCTCGCCTATTTTCTGATCCACAATCTCTCCATCGTTCTCTTCATTACTGTTCCACGTCCCGCAAGGAACTCATCAAAATTTACCGCTTCATAAGCATCAGAGAAACATGTTCTCCCGTGCAAAACCTGAGCATCGACATTTATAAGAATGTCACCTTTCTTCATTCGATAACGAATTTGAAATTCACTTGAATTTGTAATGGCATCAAGAACATCTAGAGCATAGAGCTGTTCAGCGGTTAGAGGCTTCTGCGCTTTTCGATGGGCGGATTCCATATATGGGCGAAGATGTCTAAAAATGGGATTTCCACTTTCATCATAAGTAATGATTGGTGCTTCATAGAGAGCGTCTTTCACTCCTCTCATTTCCCAAGTAAAATTATCCTCGAGCACTTTTAGGGCCATTGGATAATCACTCTTCAATTTATTTGCAACAGCAATTCCATCGACGATGATATTTTCACCACCAACTTGCCCAGGAGCTAAGCAACTTAGAAGTAAGTAATTCCAAGGTTCTGGAATATTTACATTATCAGTGTGAATACTTCCACCTTCACGTGTTTGGTGATATCGAGCACCATCATACATCGTACCTAGACGATCACGATCATAGACAGAGATGACTTGGTCACCATTTTCATTTTGAACAAGGAGATCACCGTATAATTTTCCAATAAGTGGAGAAAGTATTCTAAGTTCTTCAATTGTAAAATTATTTTCATTTTCACAAAGAGAGAGCACATAGGCCGTAACTTTTGCAGAGTCCATCCCTTCTTTAAAAGAGAGGAGCAAGTTTTTGAATTTCTCTAATTTTTTAAATTCTTCAAGACTATGATCTGCTTGTTTAAGAAATTTTTGAATTTCTTGTATCGTGTCCTCGTTTGGACAAATTCTTTCAAAGAAGCTGTGCATAAAGTTCATTCCTAGTTTAGTCAGAGATAGGCCAATTATAGAACTTTCTTAATGATAATCAAATAAGAATTAGTGTTAAACGCGCTTTGAATTGATTTATACGCGCAGCAAAAATCTGTTTTTTAGTAAAAACTAGAGTTGAAGCTTTGCATACTCTGAAAGTCCATTGATTACAGACTGAAAAACCTCTCCATCGGAGATTTTTTCTGCTCCAAATATGTTGCGTAGCATTTCTTGAATATAGGGAGATTGTCCTGTTCCACCTGTAATAAAAACTTTATCGATGTCACTTAACTCAAGACTTGAGTGTTCAAATGCCATGAGCATACTGTTTTTTATTTTTTCAATAGTTGGAGAAATTGATTCACGATAGCTTTCTTCAGAAATCACTTCTTCAATATTTATCGAGGATTGCTTGAAAGTATAACAAGCACAATTTTTTGAACTTAATTCAATTTTTGTATTCTCAATTTCACGGTATACCGGATACGCCAACTGCTCCTCAACTAAAGTAAAGAGTTGCTCAATGAGGCGTTTATATTCATCACTGATACTATAGCTTTGAATTTCTTTTAAAAGTTCCCAAGTTTCTTTTTCGCGCAAAATAGAAATATGTGCGGGAGAACAAAGAGTGAGCATCATTTTCTTTGGAAACCGTAGAACGTTATCATTAAAAGGGATTTGATATTCAATCTGTGAACCAAAATGTTTTGAAATAAAGTCTCTCATCATCTGACCATCAAGGGCATCTCCAGCGACAAATAAGCCACTCATTCCAAGAACATCGTCTGGACTATAATCTTTATCGTGAACTTTTAAAATGGTGAAATCTGAAGTCCCACCACCAAAGTCAGCAATTAAAACATTGATAGCTTTTGATTTTTCATTGATCGAAGAAAAATTTAGTCCAGCGGCCAGAGGCTCAGGACAAAAAATAATAGTTTCAAAACCTGCTAACTTTGCGGCCTTTTCCATCCGAGTCTCAGCTAATTTGTCATTAGAGTCATCAAGAGAATATCTAGCAGGACGGCCAAGAACGACTCGAGAGACATTTTCACCAACATACCTATCGGCCTTAATTTTCATATGTCCTAGAATTTTAGAGACTAGAAATTCAATTGAAACAAGTTTTCCATGAACTTCTGTTCCTTTGTAATTAGGTTCTGCGAGAAATTTCTTTATCGAGCGAAAGAAGCGACCTTCTCCATCGTTATTCTCTCTTTCTTCGATGGCCTCTTTACCAAAGTACCACTCTCTTTGTGATGGTGTGAAAATAATTGACTTAAGTATCACATCCCCATCGTGATCAATGGGGATAAGTTTTGAGTTTCCGTTATTATCAATATATGAGATGAGCGAATTTGATGTTCCAAAATCTATTGCGTAATAACTCATTCTATTTGTTGAAATGCTCTTTTACTGAAGCCACAACATAGGCAAGCTCCTCTTTAGTAATATAAGCAAAACAAGGTAGGTTTAAAACGGCCTGAGAAATATAGTGAGCATTGCCATTATCGATTTTTCCAACAAGGTGATTCTTCGCTCCACTTTGTAAGCTCATTGCTCCTGGATAAATTGTACCAAAACCAATTCCTTTACTCTTAAGAGTTTCAATTAAAGCTCCTCTTAACTCTGGTTCGATTAAGGCCACTGCACAGTATCCATTCTCACTTACATTTGAAGCAGCTGTCACAACCTTTAAAGGAAGGCCTTGAAGATTTTCTTGATAATATTTTACAGCTTCTCTTCTGCTATCAAGTCTTGCGTCGATATGCTTTAAAGATAGATTTAGAAATAGAGATTCATAAGCACCGATTCGTGAGTTCCATCCGATTAGGCCGTGGGAATAATGGTCGGTACGTCCATGATTAACAAGGATACGTGCTGTCTTTGCAAGGTTTTCATCATTTGTAAAAATCGCTCCAGCATCTCCTGATGCCCCTAGAACTTTCGCAGGATAAAAGCTTGTTGTTGAAATTAAACTCTCCCCTAAAACAGACTTTCCATCAACTTCAGTACCAAAACACTGAGCACCATCTTCAATGAGAAGAACTCCTGCATCTTTTGCAGCTTTTCTAATAGCATTTGTATCTGGTGATGCCCAACCATATAGGTGAACCATAATCGCCGCTTTTGGCTTAAATTTATCAATCGCAGCTTTAAAAGTTTCCACATCCCAGTGAAGAGTTTCACGGCTAACGTCAACTGTAGCTGGGTTTGCTCCAACATTTACAACGGCTTCGAAAGTAGCCCAAAAAGTCATATCAGGAATTAAAACAACATCATTTTTTTCAACACCTACAGCTCTAAGAGCTATTTGAATTGCATCCGTACCATTTGCACAACCGACGGCATATTTCGAACCAACCTTTGATGCTAGCGTTGCTTCGAGTTCAGCAACCATTGGACCACCAACAAATTGCGTATTATCAAACAATCCCTCAACACCTTTTAAGAATTGATCTCTAAAGCCGTCTTCGAATCTATTAAGAGTTATAAATGGTACTGATGAAATAGACATATATATTCCTTGCTTAGTCATTAAAATACACCTCATTATAAGCATATTTTAAGAGAAAGGAAATCTTGTTCTCGTAAAGTTTTTGTCAGGATGACAATCTAAACTATTTTGATATATTATTAGTTATGACAATAATATCTAAACTTCTTCAATTGACCCTAATCTCAACACTGCTCATCTCTTGCTCAAGTAAGGACTGGAAGAAAGCATCGCGTGAAAGCGCTCATATCGCCACTCCAGCTAAAGATCAAAAAGATGATATTTTTCAAATCTATTACGCCCGTGCTTTTTCGTGGCGAGGCTATTTTGGCACACACCCATGGGTAGCCTGGAAGCTTAAGGAAGACACAGAGTATACAGTTGCTCAAGTCACATCATGGAATATTAGAAGTCAGGGTACTGCCATCAATATGGAAAAACAAATCCCAGATCGTAAGTGGTACGATAACGAGCCAACTCTTCTGTTTGAAAAAACTGGCGACGAGGCACGTGCTATTGTTAGAGAAGTAAAAAATCTCATCAAAGAATATCCCTTCAAAAAGAACTATGTTCTTTGGCCTGGGCCCAATTCAAATACCTTCGTTTCTTACTTGATTCGAAACATTAAAGATATCGATACAGAGTTACCAGCGAACGCGATTGGTAAAGACTATCTTGGCCCAAATACTTTCTGGGGAGAAAGTCAAAGTAATACAGGATACCAAGTTTCTCTATTTGGCTTACTTGGAGCAACAGCTGCAACCAATGAAGGAGTTGAAGTAAATCTCTTGGGGCTTAACTTTGGAATCGATTTTTGGAAACCCGCTCTCAAGCTCCCCTTTCTTGGAAGACTCGGGTTTAGCGAAGCAGTAAAGAAGTGACAATTTAAATTCTCAGGACTGTTCAATTATTGAGATATACCAGTAATCAGCTTCTCTAAGAGTACAAAGAATTAATATTTTCTAATGATCAATACTCCTCATCACTTAGGTGTACAATGCACCTAACGAGGTTTGTATGATGACTAAAAATGAATTACTACTCAATCCTAATTTGATGAACGATGAAGCACAGGTGAACTACTATGAGCACCTTTGTGATGAAATTGAGCATGATAAGAAAATTAAAATTGATATCGACGATTATGAGAACGACTTTCAGTGGTTTTGGGCATTAAAAACATTGAAGAAAAATTATTTTCACCTCTACTTTTCGTTCTTTGCCACTTTAGCTTTTACGATGGCCTATATTGAAATTAATAGTAGTAAAGATTACTTCCTCTCGCTCTATTCAATGGTCTTGATTATTGGCAGTGTTTCTCTTTATTCTTTAGCTATCATTATTTACTATGCGCACTTAAAGCATGAAAAGGACCTACTCGAGTATCGACATAAGCTACTGATGGGCCTACGGAAGAAAACCTAGTGGAAAGAAATCTCTGTGATTAATTGACTCATCAATTTCAATCAAATCGCCAGCAATTGATGAGTCTTCGTGACGAAATAGCTTCTTAGAAAATTTTAAACGGTCAACTTTAGCCGCTCTCATTTGATAATTTGTCGAGGCCACCATTTCATCATATTCGACAACATCACCTGTCTCGAGATCGAGGACAATATTCTTTGAATCTTTAGAACTTAAATTGCGAATAATTAAATCAGGAATAAGATGGTACTTTTCTAAGGAAGAGACAAAGGACTTCTCTAAGTTATATGGAGCTTGACCTCCATAAATTCGAATCGAAATTTCAGACTCTCCAAAGAGTGGTAGAATTTCTTCTAAAGCTTTTTCAAGCCTCGTTGCGCTATCGATGTGGGCCAAAACTCCGACCTGGCTGACTTGAGAATAGAAAACAACTGCAAGGCATGTATAGGCGCCGTAGGTTTGAACATATTGATGCTTGTTAATCGAGGTGTAAATATATTCTCTTTGAGAAACTTCAGGTATAGTCTCGTGATCACGAAAGTTCGAGGCAAACACCTGAAAACATGATAGAAGTAAGAGAAATTTTATCATGTACCGATTCTATCAAAGTACGAGGCCCCAACTTAAATCATTGAAAAATATATAGGGCCGTCAAATTAATTAACGGCCTCTAAGAATTTAAAGAGTGCAGTTTACTTCGAGGATTTGTTCTCTCTTCCAAGAAACGAGTGAAAGATCATCTGACTTTTCTCTAAGTTCACCCACTGCGTAGCTACGAGATGGCTCAAAAGGATTAAAAACCTCAATTTCAAATTTAGAACTCGTTCTCATTATCGAGCTAACTTTAAGTCCATCATAATTGAAAATGGCAACTTTCTCTCCCTGAACGATCTCGACAGAGTTCTTTTCAACGACAGTATTATTAATGATTAAAGAACAATTCAAGGTTTGTGAAAATGCCACAGACGGTAGAAAAAGCATCATGCTTAATAGGTATTTCATAAAATCTCCTTCATTGGATTGAATACTATAATTTTAACCTATATTTACAAAATTTGTTAAAAATATGGACGCACATAGAGAAATCAGGGTACAAGAGGTCATTAATACATTAAGAGCGAGATATCATGAAGAAAACATTTTCTATTAAAGTTACAAATAAAACCCCTGAAAGACAGGTCGATACAATAAAGCATGAGATTAAGAAATACTTAGCACGCGAAAGACGTAAAGAAACTCCAGAGAAAGTAGACTTTTGGGATTTTGATTGTCGTATCGGAGAGAGTTCAACTCAAGCTGAAGTTATCAATGTTGCTGATATCAATAGTCACATTTCAAAACTTCTTGAAGATAACAAAGAAGCTTTCTATCTTGAGATTTTAGCAAGGCCTGGTTACAAAACGAGAAAGTCCTAACTAGCGACGTGGTCTTCTCCTCTTCTTCTTTGCTGGGACAACAAGCTCAGCATGGAAGGGATGATTTTTTTCAACAGAAATTTTTCTCTTAATAAGCGCTTCAATATTTCTAAGAAGTGGAAGATCTTTTTGTGAACATAAAGAAATTGCGTCACCATCTTCATTTGCTCTGGCCGTTCTTCCAATTCGATGGACATAATTTGTCGCATCTTCAGGAAGATTGAAATTAATGACGTGACTTACTTTTGAAATATCAATCCCTCTTGCCGCTATATCTGTCGCAACAAGAACACGAATTCGACCTTCACTAAAATCCTTAAGTGCCGCCTCTCGCTCAGTCTGAGATTTATTACTATGAATTTCACAAACAGATATTCCAGAAGTTGTTAGTCTTTCAACGACATTGGCAACGCCATATTTAGCCTTACAAAAAATAATGACTTTACTTAAATGATTTTTTTCAAGAAGCGAAAGTAAGAGAAAGTCTTTGTTCTCTTCTTCAACAAAATAAACTTTCTGTCTAATTGAATCCACCACAGAAGACTCCGGCGTAACCTCGATCTTTACAGGAGACCTTAAGATATCGTTTGCTAATGCTTCGATGGCCACGGGCATCGTCGCCGAGAATAAGAGATTTTGCCTCTGCCTTGGCAATGAAGCGACGATAAACTTAATATCGTTTAAAAATCCCATATCCAGAAGCATGTCAGCTTCATCAATAACAAGGGTCCCTACTTCAGCTAAGCTGATTAATTTATTCTTGATAAGATCAATCAGTCGCCCAGGTGTTGCAACAAGAAGAGATGGTCTTCTTTTTAGTTTTTCGACTTGAATTTCTTTTCTGACTCCACCAATCAAATCGATAGCTTCAAACCCGAGTTTTAGACCAAAAATTTCGAATGTTTCTTTAATCTGTGTTACCAACTCTCGCGTTGGAGCAATCACAACGACACGATAGGATGGGCCATTTTTGATAAGCTTTTCGATAATTGGCAAAACAAAAGCAACCGTTTTTCCCGTGCCTGTTTTCGCAAGACCTAGAACATCACTCCCCTTTATAATATGAGGGATTGCCTGCTTTTGAATTTCAGTCGGAACCTCAAACTTGTTAAGCTCAAGTATTTTTAAAACTTTCGGATCAAGGTCTAATTCATTAAATTTCATCATTTTTATTAACTACCTTAATTGAATCTCTTTGGCATCAATAATTGACATAAAGTTGACTTTCACAAAACCAAGACTTTGTTTACAATATCAGCTTGGAGGAAATATGAAATCAATCTTAATTTTCACGGGAGTTTTACTCTCACTCGTCTCATGTTCAAGTAGCAATAAGTTAACTTACAATGCGAATCTCGACAACTATCCTTACCCACATAAAGTGGAGAAAATCGAACTCAACACACAGAAACAAAAACTTAAAATGGCCTATATGTATATCAGAAAAGATGGTGCACAGAAAACAGCTGTACTTCTTCATGGAAAAAACTTTTCTGGTTATTACTGGAATGATGTTGCCAACCTTCTCCTCAACAAAGGTTACAATGTTCTCATCCCTGATCAAATTGGCTTTGGGAAATCAGATAAACCTGAACATTATCAGTATAGTTTTGCAGGACTTGCCCTTAACACAAAGACCCTTCTTGAACACCTCAAGATTAAGAATATTACACTTGTTGGTCATTCAATGGGTGGAATGCTTGCCACTCATTTTACAAAAATTTATCCAACAACAGTTGATAAGTTAATCCTAATTAACCCAATCGGCCTCGAGGATTATCTCCAGTATACACAATTTAAAGACACTGAATTTTTCTACAAGAGTGAGATGGCAAAAACACCAGAAAAAATTCGTGAATATCAAAAGAAGAATTACTACGATGGAAAGTGGTCACCAAAATATGAGGAACTCATTCAAACAGGAATCGGCCAACTCAATAGTAGTGACTGGTCAAGAGTTGCTTGGAATAATGCGCTAACTTATGGGCCAATTTTCTCGGAGCCTGTTGTCGACGATTTTAGAGTTATCAAAAATCCTGTAACACTCATACTTGGAACGAGAGATCGCACAGGACCAGGACGTGGCTTCATGAAAAAAGGCATTAAGCATGAACTTGGACAGTACCAACTATTTGGCAAGAAAATTACAAAGCTCCTAAGAAATGGCAAATACATCGAGCTCAAGGGTCTTGGACACATGCCACAGATTGAAGATTTCAATCGATTCAAAATTGTATTCTTAAAAGAAATTTAGTCAGATACCCCTTGCTTTAAAAAGCAGGGGGAACTATAAAATTGAAAGACAGTCTGAATAACCACTAAGACTTGCTCTTAGAAAGCCCAGAGGTCTTTGTGTAATAGGTATTGATGGCTCAATTTTTTTTTGATTGTTTTTCTTAGATTCTGGTTTCTTTACTTCTTTTACTTTTGTTTCTTTATTTTTTTTCATGAAATCATCTTAAACTTATATTTAGGATTAAACGAATCCCAAATAACTATATTAGGTTTTCCCTAACCCTAGTCACGGCTCCTGATTTCTGCATTAAAAAGGTCGATGAGCTCTTTATGAGCCGATTTTTTCGAAAAGCCAAACATGGCATTACTCGCCTCACCTTCAAGATTGATTTTATAGTTAAGCTTTTTTATAAATTTGCCAAGCTTAAACTTAGCAATCATTTTCTCTCCAACAACCGTATTAACAAGGAAAATTCTAATACGCTTTTCTTTCAAAAGCTTAAATCCTTCCTCAACTCCACCCAAGTACTTTTTTTGAATATTGTTGTTCTCGACAATGATTTTTGGATAAACAAATCCTCTCGTAAGGCCAAGAGTTGATCTTCTTAGGTCATATAAAGAATTTATCTCAATATCTGAATCGTTAAGAACAAAGAAGCTCATCTCCTCACTTGTTCGGTATGGTTGAGAGAAATTAAGAAACTCTGATCGATCATCAGTTGGTGAAATTGTTGTGGTCATATCTGCTTCACCGTCTTCCAACATTCTAAGCGCACGACTCCATGGAACAATGATTATCTTATATGTAATACCATTTTTTTTAAGAATCTTCTTTGCCATTTCCATATCAATTCCATTCACTTCTCTTTTAGAGCTATCCAACTCGACATAGGGAGGGAAAGAGTCGTTAACAATAATCACCTCTTTAGCGAAGAGATTCATAGCGAAAAAAATTGATATGAGTGCGAAATAGACAGTTTTCAAAATACGTTCCTCGTTAGTGTCTATGCTTATTTTAGCATATTCAGAGGTACAACTTTCTTAAGATTTCCCACTTAACCTTATTTTAAAACCACTTAAAATCAAGAGGATATAATAATGAACTAAATTCAATATCAACTTCTGCACATTTTATTTAGTATAAACTGCTCCTATAAAATGGGGACTATTTAATAGAACTTAAATTCATTTTTTGATTTTGAATACTTTTGTTCTCTTATATTTTAAGTACTTACCCTCTTTGCAACACGACAAAGATTGCAGTAAGTACTCCATGATCTACCACTGCCCAAATTCTGACTGCCATTCCACCACTAAAAACAAGCTCATTTCCAAAGATGGATTCTATTTTCGCCGAAGTGATTC
>CAZQJK010000002.1:0-131637 GCA_964593545.1 uncultured Bacteriovorax sp.
AAACTTACGCTTAAAATAAAAAAACCACCGCGAGGGTGGTTTTTTATTTTGGTGGGTCATGCAAGACTTGAACTTGCGACCACCCGGTTATGAGCCGGGGGCTCTAACCAACTGAGCTAATGACCCGCAATTGGTAGACGTATAATGTAACCTATGTTGGGGAATTTTAGCAATTCACAATGCGAAAAAAGTTGAAAAAAATTACGAGGCGGTGCGGTATAGGTTTGGGAGGCTGAAGATGTCCTGATCTATTGTCGAGGTACAACTATTTTTGTTACGGACAATGGAGACAAAATTTTGAAATTCTCTCTCGATTGGGGTGTGCTTGACTTCAAACTTTATGCGTTCAGATTGCCCTTTTTCATGGTGAACTTTAATTGTATTTCTTGTGGGACTAACAACGACAGTGCACTTATCGGTAAGAACTTCGATTGTACTTGCCTTGCGCTCCTTCTTTGAGTCTAGTTCGAAGTGAACCAACGTATCATTGCAAAGATCAAAGTGGCCGTAAGCGAAATCTTCTACGCCAGTGCTACACTTTACATTCCTAAGAAAGACGGAGTGCTTTGCAATATCACCGAAAATCTTCGTGATATACATGAGACTTGGGCCAAACTCAGTAAGCAGGGATTCGTTACCTTGGTAAATACTTGGAGTCTCATTACTTAGTAGAATTTTTACGAGGTAACTCTTCCCAATTTGTTTATGATGAATCATATCTTTGAGTTTTTGAAGTGCCTCAAGTCCTGAATAGGGAGTGAAGGTATATATCTTTTCGAGTTTCAAGGGACCAAGGTCTTCGATAACTTTTCTTTGGTCGATGGATCGAGCGATAGGAGATTCGCAAAAAACATATTTATTCATCTCCAGGAAGTACTGACACAGATTGAAATGACTATCGCTTGGGGTCATTAGAATAACCCCGTCGAAATCAAGCTTCGCGATATCTTCAAAATGTTCTATCCTGTGTAATTTGTGATCGTTGGCAATATTGGTTGATAATATCGAATTCGCATCATAGATTCCAACGATTCGCACACCATTATCCTCGAGGTGAGGGCCAAGCAAGTTACGGGCAGTAGTTGAACATCCAACAATGATGAGCTTAACGAGACTATTTTCCATGAGTGTATTATAGCCTTTTTTTTACTTTCATCCCCTTTTGGTGATAAGATTTTGTTAGCTTAAAGATAGAGGAAGTTAAGTCCCTAATTTGGATAAATTATGATTAAATTTACTAAATATAGCGCCACTGGTAATGATTTCATTATGATAGATAATCGTGATGGTGTCGTGCTTACAAATGAAAGAGATTTGTGGCAGGGGTTATGCCAGCGAGGAATGAGCATTGGTGCCGATGGTGTAATTTTTGTGGAAAACTCGACAAAATATCACTTCCATATGAAGTATCTCAATTCCGATGGTGGTGAAGTTGCTATGTGTGGAAATGGATCACGGGCCATTAGTCATTATTTTGCAAAGCTCAATGACCTTGGAAGTTGTGAGCTTGAATTCTCTACATTGAATTCTCATTATAAGAGTTTTGTCGATCATGATTTTGTTTGGGTTGAGATGTCAGAGTATTATGACATTGAAAAAATAGCATTGAACGGTCTATTTACGAAGGTTAATAGACTTGATCAGTACTATTGTAATACCGGTGTTCCTCATGTTTGCTTTCTTGTCGATGATGTCAATGTAATTGATATTGTCAAATTGGGTCGCGAAGTGCGCTTGAATTCAATTTTTGAAGAAGGTGTAAATGTTAACTTCATTTCAAAGAGTAAGGAGAACTACTTAGTTCGAACTTATGAAAGAGGAGTTGAAAATGAAACGCTTTCTTGTGGAACTGGTATTACGGCCTGTGCACGTTTTCTTTGGGATAAGAAAATTGAAAGTAGTAACGAAATAAAATTTCTCTCTCGCGGAGGAGATCTCTCGATAAAGAGAGACGAAGACAAAGTTTATCTTGGCGGAGAAGTTAAACGAATTTATGAAGGACAGTTATGTTAAAAATTATATGTGCACTACTTCTCAGTTATAACGTATTTGCTATCCTTGTATTAGATATTGAAGTTACTCACGAAAAAGGATTAGACGCAAAAATGATTCTTAAAAGTGAGTTAATGAGCAAAGAAATTGTATACAATGGGAAAGAAGTTTTTCTATACATGAAAAATGGTATTCAGGTTAAGTTGGTGGCAAGTTTTGATACTGAAAGCGACGAATTTGGGCCAAGCTCGATTTTTAAAATTGCAGGGGAAGTTAAGAATGTACTTTCCGATAAAGGTATCAACGAAACATTTAACTTGTCTCCTAAGGTAAATGAACTTTCTACTGTTTCATTTGAAACGGGAGAAGGACAAAAAACAACAATTCAAATTACGCCAAAGTTAAAGTAGGAAGAAATTGGAAAGATTAGATAGATTATTGGTTGATAGGGGTCTCGTCGATACTCGTTCAAAGGCCCAACTACTTATCGAAGAAGGTGTCGTCTTTGTTGATGATGTGAAGATTCTTAAAGCATCGTTTAAAACAAAATCTGAAAACATTATCGTGAAAAAAACAAATATTTATGTTGGTCGTGGTGCTCATAAGATTGAGGGCGCGCTTGAGGATTTCAAGCTAGATCCTGCTGGAATGGTTGTTGCTGATGTTGGAGCAAGTACCGGTGGCTTTACTGAATTTGTTTTAGAGAAAGGTGCAACAAAAGTTTTTGCCATTGATGTCGGTCATCACCAGCTAGCTGCAAAACTTAGAGATGATAGTCGTGTTGTGAATATGGAAGGCACAAATATCAGGGAACTCGATACGATGGATGGCTCTTGTGACTTAGCGGTCGTTGACCTTTCATTTATTTCACTCAAGTTAGTTCTTAGAAATATAATAAACCTATTAAATTTAAATGGGCAGGCCGTTGTACTTATTAAGCCGCAATTCGAAGTTGGTAAGAAAAATTTAAATAAACAAGGTGTCTGTAAAGATCTTAAGGTCATCGAAGACACTATTTTGGATCTCTATCAATGGTCGCACTCAATGGGACTTTTTATCAAAGGTTTTAGTTTTTGCCATATAAAAGGAAAAACAGGAAATCAAGAATTCTTCTTTCACTATGATCGAAGTTTAAAAGAACACTCTATCTCAGAGATAGATTTATTAAATACTTTGGAGAATGGAAAATGAAAAATATTTGTGTGTTTTGTGGCTCAGCAAAGGGCAATGGAGAAACATATTTAAATCTTGCTAAAGAGATTGGTGAGAAAATGGTTGAGCTAAATTACGGCCTCGTTTACGGTGGCGCCTCAATCGGTGTCATGGGGCAAATAGCAGATAGTGTTCTCCAAGGAAAGGGGAGTGTTATTGGTGTAATGCCTAAAAGTCTTGTGAATTGGGAAGTCGAGCATAAGAATTTAACGAAGTTTGAAATGGTTGATACAATGCATGAGAGAAAGCAGAAAATGTACGATTATTCAGATATTTTTCTCGCAATTCCTGGAGGAATGGGAACACTTGATGAGTTATGTGAAATTGTCACATGGGCTCAACTTCAATATCATCGTAAGCCGATTTATCTCTTAAATCATGAGGGTTTTTTCACTCACTTAATTAATCACCTCGAACATGCTGTACAGGAAGGCTTTTTAAAGGCTCACCATATGAAACTCATAAAAGTCATTAACTCAAGCGAGGAATTCTTTAAAGATCTTGCTTAACTTCTACAGAACAATGACCATAGTTTTGAAAGCGATTATTTTTTAATTTCACATCGCATGGATTGCATTTCCCATAGAAATCACATGGGCGAAAAATATCTTCAATTTTGAATTCTGGATCAAGAATATGCCCTATTGGCGTAACTTTATTGTAGAGATCGTGATGACATCTAAAAATATTACCTTCTGGGGAAATGAGTAACTCACTTGTCTTACACTGAACTCTTTTCAAGTCTTTTTGAAAAATACTATCTGGATAGTGGTAAGTGCCGTAAAGCTTTCCTTGATATTTCCCAAGAAGTTCTTTTGTTTTAAAAGTAATACCGTGCTTATGACATAGCTCTTGGGCCATCTGAGTTTGAGACTTGGTATCAGGATGATCAACAGTGAAAATACCAATCGAGTAACCACTATCATGAAGTATTTTAACCTTACTTAGTGTCTCATCAAGATCCATCGTTTCGGGATGGTAGCTAACTCTAATTGCTGGATAGGGTAGAGAACGATCAAATCTCTTTGAATCGATAAACTTCATAAACTCAAAGGGATCAAATTGAATATTTGTAAGGAGATCGATACGAGTGTCAGGTCGAATATTGTTAACAATCTTTAGAAAGCCTGGATGAATTGAGGGTTCTCCCCCCTGAAGAGAAATTGGTAAATCTGTTTGTGAGGAGATTCGATTAAGACCTTCAATCCACTCACTCGCGGTGAGTAACTTTCTTTTCTGATCAAGTCCAACAAGATGATTTATACAGTAGCTACACGATAAATTACAACTTAGTGAGAGAAATGCACCAATATAGTTATAGTGAGCAGGTAAATGTATTTGTGGTAAATTCATCACTTATAGATTCCAGAAATTGATTGCTTGTGTCAAGCGTTATGGGTCATTTGATGTCAAAATATACTCATGCAATTATTAATAATTAAAACAGGTCATAGTGAAGTTTTCACAGAGAAGGAGAGTAGCACCATTGTTAGTCTCGGTGATGTTTTACGTAGTGGCTTTTTGATTGAAAATTTTAGTGATGACGATATCACTTGGCTAACGAGTATTGAAGCTCAGCCGATGATGGAAATAATTTTCAAGGATACTTTATTTGTAACAGATGAAAGTCAACTCGACCTTAACAAATTTGATAGAATAATAAACTTAGAAAAAAAATCGCTTCCTTTGGAGATTGATTTTTTTGGCATTCAAAATGATCTAAGTTTATTTCGAAATTTAGATGGAGAGTTATTTAATTTTGAAAACGAACTAAACTCTGATGATATTTTTGAGTATCAGTTAGCCAGACTCCTTGGAATTGGAGAGTTTAAAAAAGATATAAAAATAAACTTAAACTCTTCAAGTCGAAATCGGTTTGATATTGGATTCAATCATCAAGTCGGGAAGAAATGGCCAGAGAAATCGATGGGACAAGATTTTTGGATAGGGCTTGAAGAATCACTCGTCGAAAATTATTCAATTTCTTGGCAAGAAGGTTTTGATGATATTGGTGAATATATTAATTGGATCAATTCCTGTCGTATGATTATTACCCTCGATAGTTTGGGGCTACATCTTGCAAAATACTTAGGAAAGAGAGTCATTGCGCTCTTTGGGCCAACAAATTCTTCGCAGATAGAAATTAGTAATGGAATTAAAATTCATCAACATGAAAAAACAGACACAGAATTAATTAATGAGATAAAGAGGGTTCTATGAAATTTTTAATGGCTTTTATTTTTGCCGCCAGTATTTTTGCAAAAGATTTTCTTGTTATGCCAAAATTCAATAATCATATAATGACAGATTATGAGTTTATTGGAAAATTTCCAAAAGCAACGTATAAGCTCAATGAAGAAGAGCTGAAGAAATTATTAAAAGAATCAATGGTCTCAGACTATATTATCGATGAAAACTTTGAGATATCGATCTTTTCACAACCAACTGATGAGCATATTGAATTACAGTGGGCTTTTTCTAATGAAGGTGACAATGAGCCAAGGCGTGGAGGTGGAAGAATTCCTATTCCAGGAGTTATTGGCGTCGATCTAGATATCCAAACAATGTGGGAAGAGATTTCTTCACTTGGTTCAATTAAAGTTGCCGTGGTTGATACTGGTGCAGATTATAATCATCCGGACTTGAAAGAGAATATGGCCGTTAACTTAAAAGAATTAAATGGAAGGAAGAACTTTGACGACGATGGAAATGGCTTTATTGATGACATTCATGGTTATAATTTTTCAAATAATTCGGCGGACCCAATGGACGATAATAAGCACGGAACACATGTTTCGGGAATAATCGGTGCTATTCATAATAAAATAGGTGTTGCAGGCGTGATGAGAAATGTCGAAATCTTACCAGTGAAGTTTATGGATAGGAAAGGACGAGGTGATCTTGAAAAAGCACTTAAAGCACTAAATTATGCCGTTGAAAATGGAGCACTTGTTGTAAATAACTCATGGGGAGCGATGAAAGAATCACTAATTATGAAAGAATTTATGATCAATGCAGGTAAAGAAAAAGGTGTCATATTTGTCGCAGCAGCTGGAAATAGTTACAAAGATATCGATGTAAGTCCACTCTATCCTGCAAGCTTTGGAATCGAAAATCAAATAACTGTCGCGGCCTACAATCCAGAAGATCGTATGACTGGTTTTTCATGCTGGGGGCCAACGAAAGTACATACAGCGGCACCAGGAAGAAATATTATCTCAACGGTACCTGGTGGAAAGTATGAGGTTCTCTCTGGAACATCAATGTCCGCACCTTTTGTGACAGGAGCAATTGGATTACTAAAATCAAAGTATCCAATGATGTCAGTGAAGAAAATTAGCGAAAGATTAAATAATTCGAGTATTGTGATGGATCACTTTAAAGGTAAAATTTTATCTGAAGGTCGATTGAGTATAAGAAAATTACTTAAATAAAAAAAGGGATCTTTCGATCCCTCTTTTTTTATATTTTTACTGTACTGAAGAATGAAGTAAAAGAATCTGTGCTTTGATCATAATTTTTAAAGCATCCACTTATCGTCTTATTTTTTACAGTTGCACGACCAAGGATTTGGTTCCCCTCGAAATTAAATAATCTTCTTTGAGGCCAGAAGTACTTTGCTTTTTTCAATTTATTTAAATCATATTCAAAGAGAATATGAAGATTTTGAGAGTATAATTTCCCATCTCGAATGTAGAGATTTCCTTCGTGAAGAGCTTCTCTATCAGCTCTAATAGAAATAGCTTTGTAATTATTAAGCTGCTCCAAACTTGTCATTACAACTCCTTCGAAGGCTCTTTTATTAGTTGAGAAGTCATAGGTTACATTGTCATAAAGCAAGAAGAGATCAGTACCATTAATTGCAACACCAGTTGTTTTTGAAATTTGACCCTTATCATGAGGAAGTGTAAAAGAGAAAATCTTAAGTTCTCGATCATTCATATTCATTTTAACGAGACCGTGTTTACCATAGGCGATATAGAATGTTTCGTCCTTTATTGTGAATCCATGAGGGAGGTCATTACTACTTTGAACAACAAGTTTTAAATCATATGAATCTTCAGTATTTAAATTAACATTATTAATTTTTATAATTTTTGATGGGAGTAATACATATGTTGAATTGTTACTTGTTGAAATATCAATAATTGGTTGATCAAAACTTTTACTTATGAGTAAAACTCCATTTTCATCAAAAAGATGTAATGAATTATTTGCTGTCGCTAACGTTGCTTCATCTAAATGAAAAAATGATATTTCACCTAAGCTTTTATTAAGTCCTTCTGAACAAAACTGTTCAAGGTTACTTGCTGCAACTACAAACGATAATAGCGCGATAAGAAGTGCACGTTTCATAAGAATCTCCAGTTAAATTTAATCTATTGTTTCTAAGAAATCGTACTTTGAGAAGAGATCACTTCTTAAAACTTATGACATTGAGATTGGGACATCCTTGTCGATAACCTGCTTTAGACTGATAAATGATTCCGTTGAGCGTATTTCTTTAATTGATTGAAGTTTCTTAACGAGAAAATCATGGAAATGATCAATATTACTCACCATAATTTTAACGATCAGGGCATAGTTTCCTGTCGTGTAAAAGGCCTCCGTGACCTCGTCGAGTTGATCAAGCTTCTCAATAACTTTTTCAACATCTGCTGCATTGTTAAGGTGAACACCAAGAAGAACTGTGACATTGTAGTTAAGCTTCTTATAGTTCAAAGAGATTTTACTGCCTGTGATTATTTTGGCCTCGCGAAGCTTTTCGACTCGCTGGTGGATAGTTCCGGAACTAACATAGAGTTTTCGTGCAATTTCACTAAAGGGTAGCCTGGCATCCTTTCTTAAATAGTTGAGTATTTTAATATCAAGACTATCAATTTCGTAATTTTCGATCATATAACACCACCTAAAATATGAATTCTTTACTATATTATCATATTTAGTAATTAATATACAAAAATGACGCACATCTATTGAAAAATATACATATAAATACGATATTTAGTAAGGAAATGGAGGTTTCGATGTGTGGTTTTTTAGTCTTAACAGGTAAAGTGGAAAGTTCAGTAAAATTTAAAGAATCTTTTGATCGAATTAGCTACCGAGGCCCTGACCAAAGAGCAATCACTCAAACATCAACCGGAACAACATTTGGTTTTCATCGACTTGCGATAATGGATCTTACCGACAGAGGAAGTCAGCCGTTTAAATCGAAAAAAGAGACAACACTAGTTTGTAATGGTGAAATCTATAATCACGATAAACTAAGAAGTGATTATATTGAGCGCTATGATTTTGTATCTGACTCTGACTGCGAAGTTATCATTCCTATATTTGAGGAGTACGGAGCAAAGGTTCTACTTGAAACATTAGATGGCGAGTTTGCTTTTGTTTTAGAAAGTGATGGGAAAATATTTGCAGGACGAGACCCAATTGGAATAAGACCTCTATTCTATGGAACTTCTTTAGTCGATGGAAAAATTGCATTTGCTTCAGAAGTAAAAGCACTAAAAGACTTATGCACAGACATCAAAGCATTTCCACCAGGCCACTACTATGAAGACGGTGAACTCAAAGAGTATTTTGATATTAGAAAAATTGAAGCGAGAGCAAAAGAAGATTTAGAAGAAATATATAAAGGAATACATGACCATCTCTATGAAGCAGTAAAGAAGAGACTGGATTCAGATGCGCCTGTTGGTTTTCTCTTGAGTGGTGGTTTGGACTCATCTCTCGTTTGTGCAATAGCAGCAAAGATTGCCAAGGAGACGACAGGCAAGCCAATCATCACTTTTGCTGTCGGTATCGATACAAATCCAATTGATCTTAAGTATGCAAAGATCGTTGCTGAGTACTTAGGGACAGAACATCATGAAGTAATCTTTAAGGAACAAGAGGTTTACGATCATCTTGATGAACTTATCTATAATCTTGAAACTTGGGACATTACAACAATCCGAGCATCGATGGGAATGTCAAAGGTATGTCAGTACGTAAAGGAAAAGACAGACATTAAAGTTATTCTAACGGGAGAGGTTAGTGATGAGTTATTCGGTTATAAGTATACCGACTTTGCTCCTTCTGCTGATGAATTTCAAAAGGAAGCGAAGAAGCGTGTTCACGAACTTTATCTCTATGACGTCCTAAGGGCAGATCGAAGTATAAGTTCTCACTCTCTCGAGGCTCGAGTACCCTTTGGTGATAAGGCATTTATTAGTTATGTGACGGGAATTCATCCTGAATTAAAAATGAACTGGAGTGGCCAAGGAAAATATATTTTAAGAAAAGCATTTGATCATAGTGACTATTTGCCTGAAGAGATTCTATTTCGTGAAAAAGCGGCATTCTCAGATGCTGTTGGACATGACATGGTTGATTGGTTAAAAGAAATGGCAGATAAAAAATATAGTGATTCAGAATATGAGGCACGTATTAAAAAATATCCACACGGAACACCTTTTACCAAAGAATCACTGATGTATCGAGAGATTTTTGACAAACACTTTGCTGGATTAGAGAAGCTACTTCCTGATTTTTGGATGCCAAATAGAGAATGGAAAAACTGTGATGTAAAGGACCCATCTGCACGAGTCCTTCCTAATTATGGAGCGAGTGGGAACTAGCTTACTTCAGTTGAATTGTAATATACGGCTCATTTACATGTAGAGTATCTGAGTCCATCTTTTGTAATTCATTAAATATTGTCGAACGAATATTAAAAATACCCGCCTTTGCTTTGTCTAATTTAATTTCAATTTCATTTGTTTCAATTTTAAATTTAGATAGACCCTCAACCTTAATTGTTAGACCTTTGCTCATCGAGCTCTTTACTTCGCCTTTAAACTTCCCTGAGTTTATATCCAGCTTGAAGTCACTCAGATCAATCTTGTTTGAGGCAGTTCCTTCTTCATCAATCAAATTTGTAAATTCACTCTTGTCTGATTGAAAGTCGAGTGAGCTAATTCTAAACTTTGAGTTCTTTAAACAATTTGAAAGTAAGTCGACTTTTATATCATCAAACTTAGACGTTCGAGTACAATCGACAGATGGTCCCGAAACAGAGAGTTGAAAATCATCGTCGAGTGCTTTTGCCGATGAAAAACTTAGAGCAAGTTTTTTAGGATCGTTGTTGAAACTTAAGCTCGATAAAGAAATAGATCTTGCATCAGAGATACCAAACATTGAAAGATCGAGCTCAAAAGCTTGATCTTCAACAGAGAACATAAGAATCCCATTATAGTTTTCGACTTCTAATTGAGGATTTCTAAATTCACCAAAATCGGTGATATTAATATACTTAGCTGTGCCGGTCCCTGTTGGTGACAGATAATTGGCGTTCAATGTTTGAATTTGCCCATTTGGAAGTTCAGCATAAGAGAATATTTGAAATAAAAATAGCGTGCTTAAAAGTTTGCTCTTCATTTTGTCCTCACTTGTATGTTTAAGGACTGATCGGCAAAATTTTCCGCTTAGTTATTTTAAAAACAATTTGATCAACTACTTCTTTCTAATAAGGAAGAGTCCGTCTCTAATAGGAAGTAGAACTTTTTCAAGTGATGGATTTTGGGAGACAAAGTCATTAAACTCTCTCATTACTTGAGCAGATTTGTCTTCATCCTCACTGAAATCTTTAACAACTTCACCACCCCATAGAACATTATCAACGATAATAATCCCATTCTTTGATAGCAAATTGAGAGATTTTTCTAAGTAAGTGAGATAGCCTTTTTTATCAGCATCAATGAATATTAGATCATACTCTTCAGTGAGTGTATCAAGAACAACTTTTCCATCACCAAAAAGAGCAGTGATTTTATTATTACTTGGAGATTTTTCCCAGTATGAAGTTGCGAACTTATTTATTTTCTTATTCTTATCGACAGTCGTAATTCTTCCATCTTCAGGAAGAGCCTCGGCCATTGCTAGGGATGAAAACCCTGTAAAGGTACCAATCTCTAAAATAGTCTTAACACCATGGCTCTTGATCATAAAGCTTAAGAAACTTGCAACGAGACTACCACAGACCATGTGCCCTAGTGGATGCATGGCCTCGGTATAATTCGCCAGATCCTCAGCGAGAGGAGAAGGCTTAGTTGATTTCTCAATACAGTATTTTTCAAGTTCAGAAATTGGATTAGTCATATTTACGAATTACCATATTTTATAAATTTATGTAAGTTTTAAATATTAAGTCAAAGAAAATGACAATTGTCGCTATTGGTAGAGGAAGACCAATTAAGGTACCAATTAGGTACTCTTTAAATTTTATGCCGCTTAATGCAAGAGCGTAATTGAGGGGAGGAAATGTTTGAAAAATAAGTCTTAGTAAAATAACACTTTTAATTGGAGAGTTGTTAATTTGCGATAGAGACTTCTTGATGTACTTATTCTTTATTTCTAAAAGAGCATCGCCGCCGATATAGTCCACAAATAGAAAACTTATTACACTTGAAGTTATAGCAGCAATAAACGTTAAAGAACCACCAGCGACTTTTCCAATAGTTAGAACTGATGCGACAAGAAAGATCCAGCCTGGAATATTGAGGATATTGGCGACACAGAAAAGTGTAATGAATAGTAAAGAGCTGACTAAAATATTCTCATTGAAGATATTTTTAATAGCATCAACACTGAATTTATTAGTTAGGCCTGTCATGTGAGAAATGATGATAACGATCACAATAGTAGCGAGAAATATTAGTAACTTGTGTTTTCGTTTCAAAATCAAACCAATGTGATAGTATAAGATATATTTATTATAACGAGGAGTTTCTATGTCACAAGGAAATATTTTAAGATCTGAGCAAAGTATCTCAGAAGAAAATGCAAGATTTATGAGTGGTGTTTATAAGTGGATGACATTTGGGATTCTACTAACTGGTTTTATTTCATACTATGTTGCTTCATCACCAAATATTGTGATGACTATTGTAACAAATAAAATCCTGTTCTATGGGCTTATCATTGCTCAATTAGGTGCCGTTTTTTATCTTTCAATGATGATTCAAAAGATATCAGCGGTAACTGCGACACTCGTCTACCTTCTCTATGCCTCTCTTACAGGTCTTACTCTCTCAACTATTTTCTTGGTCTACACAAGTGATAGTATTTCAAGTGCATTCTTTGTTACTTGTTTTAGTTTTGCTGGATTAAGTGCCTTTGGTTACATCACAAAGAGAGACTTAGGTCCAATTGGAACTTTTTGTCATATGGGATTATGGGGATTAATTGGTTTTAGTATTCTTAGTTTTTTCTTTCCGGGAATGCTTGGAAGTGCAACTCAGATGACTTTTAGTATTTGTGGGGTTGTGATTTTCGCAGGCCTAACAGCCTACGATACTCAGAAAATAAAAAATATGAATATCATTGGAAATGAAGGTACGGAAGAAGATCATAAGGAAACAATCATTGGTGCCTTAACTCTATATCTGGACTTTATTAACTTATTTTTAATGATTTTAAGATTG
This sequence comes from uncultured Bacteriovorax sp., assembly GCA_964593545.1. Taxonomy (GTDB): domain Bacteria; phylum Bdellovibrionota; class Bacteriovoracia; order Bacteriovoracales; family Bacteriovoracaceae; genus Halobacteriovorax_A. The sequence goes on from CAZQJK010000002.1 coordinate 12,675, forward strand.
ATGGGTAATCGAAGAAAATAAAAAAATGGGGATCAATGATCCCCTTCTTTTTCTATTGCTTAGCTTGATAAACGTGAACATCCTGTTGTGGGTAAGGTATTGAGATATTCTTACTGTCAAAAGTAAGCTTAACCTTCTCTTGCATGTCAAAAAATACAGGCCAGTAGTTTTCTGCTTTTACAAATGCTCTAACGACAAAGTCAACAGAGCTTGCTCCCAAGTTTGAGACAAAAATATCAGTTTTAGGATCTTTTAAAATTCTTTCATCAGAATCTGTCAGCTCTCTTAGTGTTTCTTTTGCAAGTTTGAGATCATCCCCGTAACCAATTCCAAAAGTCATGTCGACTCTTCTTATTGGCTCTCTTGAAATATTTACTATTGCTCCACTTGATAAGGGTCCATTTGGAAGAATAATAGTTTTACGGTCACCAGTATGAAGGACAGTATTGAAAACATTGATTGCTTTAACTGTCGCTGCAAACCCTTGAGCTTCAATAAAATCTCCAACTTTAAATGGTTTAAAGAGTAAGATCATCACTCCTCCAGCAAAATTTGAAAGTGTATCTTTAAGGGCGATACCAACTGCTAAGCCAGCTGCTCCAAAAATTGCAATTAAGCTTGTCGTTTGAACACCTAGCATGCCAATCACTGCGATCACGAGTGCTGCTCTAAGAGTTAAATCAAAACCTGAATTGATGAATGAGCGTAGTGAAGCATCGACTTTCTTTTTCTCCATCGCCTTATCAAGCATCTTGTGAAGAATCGAGATGATTTTTAAACCAATGATGAAAAGAATAATTGCTTTGGCCGCGATTAATCCATAGGTCTTACTTGCTTGAATTACTTGATCGAGAAGGTGGTTTTGATTTAAAAAATCCATTAAAATGGTCCTTATTAAATATTCATTATCTGCTCAAGCAGAAATGATGTGTTGATTTTTTCTAGCCTACCATTATTTGTTAATTTTCGTAAACAACTGTTAAAGCTTTGTTGAAGAGATTTTTTTCTAAAAATCATATGAAAATTTATCGGATCAAAAATAGGACTAAATTTAATGGGCTTAAAATAGTCTGGGTCTGTAGCATTTTCACGCTGTAGTTTTTTGGTGTGGGAGGCAAAAATTATTCCGTCACTAATCACCGCATCAACACGAGACTTTACAAGCATCTTCGTGTGTAGTTCTTGACTGGACTTTTCAACATAGCTTTTAAATGTTGGAATTGCTTCTTTAAGTTTAGGTAACATTGTGGATGCACCAATAAAGGAGATTACACGAAGGCCCTTAAGATCACTAAGTGATTCAATGCGACGATTGAGAGAATAGAGTGTGGAAACTCCATTAGAGTATTTGATATGAGGAGTTGACGAAAAATACTTCGATTTAATATCTGGACTTATTGTTGCTGCAGCATCAAATTTTTCATTTTCTTCAAACCACTTTGCATGCCTTCCGTAGGGAGCAATAGTAAAAGTAAGTTTAAGTTTCATACAGCTAATAATTTCTTCGACGACACGGCCCTCTCTTCCGAGATCACGAAGGGATCTCGTTGTATTATAGTCATTTTTTTTTGAGAAATTATTGAAGGTACCTGCAATATCTGGAGCGATAACCTTAATTTCCTGAGCACAGACATAATATTGAGCTATAATGAGGCAGCATATTTTAATTATTTTCTTTATCATGAATTTATTTTATTGATATTCTGATGAGAAGTCTACAATAGGAGTATAAGTTGAAGAATTTAAGTGCCAGACTCTCAATCCTTCCATTGATCGTATTCGTCGTTATCTACCTTGGTACAGGGCTTTATTATCAGTCACAGGGTGTCGATTATGCCTTTTACCAACTTCCTGCACCCATTGCTATAATTCCGGCAATCGTTTTAGCTTTCTTACTAAGTCGAAGAAAAATCTCGAGTTCAGTAGAAATTTTTACTAAGGGAGTAGGCGACAATGGCATAATCACAATGTGCCTTATCTATCTCCTGGCCGGTGCTTTCTCGTCTGTCGCTAGTGCTAGTGGTGGGGTTGACGCAGTTGTTAATGCAGGTCTTTCAATAATACCGAGCTCATTTATTCTGCCAGGGCTTTTTATCATATCTTCGATAGTCTCAACGGCAATGGGGACGTCAATGGGAACAATCGGAGCTATAGCTCCAATTGCATTAGCTGTTGCGACTAAGGCCGGGTTTGACTTACCTCTAGTTGGGGGAGTGGTTTTATCTGGAGCAATGTTTGGAGATAATCTGTCAATAATTTCTGACACGACTATCGCGGCTACTAAGACTCAGGGCTGTGAGATGAAGGATAAATTTAAGGAAAATTTTAAGATCTCAATGATTGCTGGGATAATCGTTTTCGTATTACTTATCTTTCTCTCACCGACGCCACAAAATATAGATATCAAAGAATACAATTTACTTTTAGCCATTCCATATTTTGCCATCCTACTCTTGGCATTAATGGGACTGAATGTTTTTGCTGTTCTATTTCTTGGAATTGTTCTTGCTGGAGTGATTGGCATGACTCAGGGATATTCAGGCGCAAGTTTTTTGCAGGATGCTTATAAAGGTTTTTCAAGCATGCAGGAAATTTTTATTTTATCAATGCTGATTGGTGGTCTATCTGAATTTATTAGAATGGATGGTGGTCTTGATTTAATATCCAAAAATATTCAGAAACTTACTAAATATATTGGAAAGTGGAATAGAGGATTAGCTGATCAACTTGGAATTGTTTTGCTCGTAACGATATCTAATATTTGTATTGCAAATAATACTGTTGCCATTATTGTCGTTGGTCCAATTGCAAAAAAACTAGCAAAGGATGGTGAAGTCGAGCCAAAGAGAAGTGCAAGTTTACTTGATATATTTGCTTGTATTGTTCAAGGTTGTTTGCCATATGGTGCGCAAGCGTTACTACTTGGAGCAACTTTTAAAATATCCCCACTTTCTGTAGTTTTATCATCATATTACTGTTTTGTTCTTGGAGTTGTCGCTATTGGAGCTATAATTATTTCAAATAAAAATGTAACAAAATTGAGATGATTGTAACTAATCGCTGAAGGGTTTACAAAACAGGAGACTATTATGAATAAGAAACAATTACTCATGGCAGCTGCATTTACTGGTCTAACAATGACATCATGTACAGCAATGACTGCAGAGAAAGAAACATCAGAAACAGTAATGTGCTACGGTGTGAACGCATGTAAAGGGCACGGAACGTGTGCAGGTAAAGTTGATGCTTGCAGTGGTAAGAGTGGATGTGAAGCTAAGACTTCATGTGCAGGCCACAACTCATGTAAGGGAAAAGGATTCACAAAACTTTCAGCAAAAGATTGTGCTGATAAGGGTGGGAAGGTCTCTCTATAATCATGAGTCAATTTGGAGTTGGTCTTAGGCATCAACACTTTCCATATTTAATCGATAGACCTCAGACCAGTGTTGATTGGTTTGAGGTTATTTCTGAAAATTTTATGACAACAAGAGGGTATCCCTCTGAAGTCTTAGAGAATATGAGAAAGGACTATCCAATATCACTTCATGGGGTCAGCTTATCGATAGGGTCTTATGATGAGTTGAATTTAGATTATTTAACGAAGCTTAAAGACCTTATTAAAAGAGTTGATCCTTTTCTTGTTTCAGATCATTTATGTTTTACTGGTTTAGAAAAAAATAATTTACATAACTTATTACCACTCTCTTATAATGATGAAACATTAAACTACTTGGTTCAACGACTTGATAAAGTTCAAAATTTTCTCGGGCGCCAAATATCCTTAGAAAATTTATCAGCATATTTTTCTATCTCCGATTCAACTTATACCGAGTGGGACTTTCTTAGAAATCTCGCAGAACAATCTGGTTGTAAGATTCTGCTTGATATTAATAATATCTACGTAAATTCTGAGAATCAAAAATTTGATCCCTACAAATATCTCGATGCAATCCCTAGTGAACTTGTGAGTGAAATTCACCTCGCAGGTTTCAGTGATATGGGAGAGTTTCTCTTTGATACCCATTCAACTTTTGTGCATGATAATGTTTGGAAACTCTATCAATATAAAATCAAAGATGCTGAGGCAATACCAACTCTTATCGAGTGGGATGAAGATATTCCGGATTTTCAAGTGCTTGAAGCAGAGATGTTGAAGGCCAAAAATATTTGGAGCAAAGTTCATGGATGAGATGAAAAAGTTTCAGAAAAATTTTGTAAACGGTGTTGTTAATGGAAATCTTAGCGAATATCTTGAAAGTAAAATAATTCCTGTCGGAAGTTTAAATCAAAAACAAGTTCTTCAAGTTTATACGAACGATTATTACGCACGCTTAACAGAAGCGCTTGGTGAAAGCTTTGAGGCCATTTGGGCGGTTCTTGGTGATGAGGAATTCTTCAAGGTTTGTCATGAGTACATAAAGAAGTATCCAAGTTCATACCGTGAACTCGGTGAACTTAGTGAGAACTTTCCAATCTTTCTTGAGGAATGTGATTTACAGCAAGAGTATCCATTTATTTTGGCCCTCGCTAATTTTGAAAAAGATTTTTGGAGCTTCTTTCATCAAGCTAAAGAACTCCCTCGAAAAGATATTACCTCACTCTCGATGGAAGATTTTCTAAGTACTCGTTTTAAATTTGCTCAGAATATAAAAACTTATGCTTGGGACTATCGTGTGTTTGCACTGTGGAAACTTCGTAAAGAAGGTCTTGATGGTTTTGAAGGTGATATCGATCAAGATCAGAACCTGATACTTTTTAAAACGACTGGACTTGTTGAAGCCAGCGAAGTTTCAAATGCTCAGCTTATTGTTCTCCATCGCCTAATTGATGGGCGAAATATTGAAGAGGCCATTGATGAAGTCGATATTACGAGTGATGAAATATCATCACTATTCTCACTTCTTCGAAACTCTAACTTAATTGTTGATTTTTAATTATTTCTTTTACAAAGTTTTTAATTTCTCTTCGTGATTTAAGATGGAAGAAATTGATTTTTTGATACTCTTGAGACTTCATTCTTCTTTGGTACTCTAATCTGTTTTTATCGTAGGTTTTTAACATCCATAATGTTACAGAATCTTTAGAAAACATTCTGGTAAAGGATTCATTATTACCTTCATGTCCCCACAAATTTTCACTATTAATGGCACGTGTAAATGATCTTTTGAAGTTTTGAAAAAAAGTCAAATATTTTGGAAGATCAATCCAAATAATGGTATCGGCCTGACTCCATGTGAGATGATTTGTACGTTTGTAATTACCATCAATAACCCATGAATTACAGTTGATCTCATTTTTAATTTTCAAGAAGAATTCCTCATCGGTTGATTCTCCCCAATGAGGCTTCCAAAAGAGTTGATCAAGTTGAATGTACTTAATTTTCAGTACAGCCGAGATCTGAGTGGCCAGGGTAGTTTTTCCACTACCTGTTGTGCCTATGATAATAATTTTTTTTATAGTTGTTCCTTTAATATCTCAGTCAATCTTTTCCACGACTTCATATCTGCATCCTTACGGTATCGATCTCCTCCGAATACAGAAAAGGCATGAGGTGCTCCAGAGTAGGTAATCATCTCGTGTGGTACATTATTTGCTTCGAGCTGTTTTGCGATTCCTGCAAAATGATCCATTGTCACTGAAGTATCGGCAGTTCCATGAAAGATTGTAATTGGAGAAGTTATTCCTTTGTAGCTTTGCCCTTCAGGTGTTTCAAGGCCTCCATGAAAACTCACAAATCCAGAAAGTTTCTTTCCTGATCGAGCTAACTCTAAAATAGAAGTTCCACCAAAGCAGTAACCTACTGCGATAAGTTTTGATGTGTTAAGGCCCTGCTTTTTTGCTTCATCGATAGCACCATTTAGAAGTTTCCTCATTTTTGCACGATCATCATAAAGACTCTTGGTCATTTTCTTCTTGTCTGCTACCTCTGTCGGTCTTATTCCTTTACCGTACATATCCGCTGCAAAAACAGAATAACCCAATTTTTCAAACATATGTGCACGTTTGATTTCATATTCTGTCATTCCATCCCAATCATGAATGATTAAGATTGTCGGAGCACTCTTACCTTTGTTGATGATATATCCCGCATACTCACTACCAGCGACTTGATAAGTGATATCTTTTGAATAAGTTAATAATGAGAACATTAATACAATTAAGATTTTCATAATTCCTCTTAGTTAAGGTCATTGAGATAATTTATAATATCTATTAGCTTATAGGATGACCATGGTTTAAAATAATATCATGATGAAATTTAACAATACATATACCAAACTTCCTAAACAATTCTTCGACAAGGCCTTACCAAGTGCTTCGGTGAATCCAAAGTTGATTGCAATCAATGAAGCTCTCGCAAAGTTCTTAGATATTGATCTCTCAAGTTATTCTAAAGACGAACTCACAAAAATATTTTCAGGTGAAATAATTCTTGAAGGTAGTGATCCCATCGCATTAGCTTATTCGGGTCATCAATTTGGCCATTTTAACCCAACGATGGGTGATGGAAGAGCAATTCTCCTTGGAGAAGTTACAGGTCGTGATGGGCTACAATATGATATTCAGCTTAAGGGAAGTGGAAAAACTCCTTATTCAAAAAGAGGGGATGGACGTTCATGGCTAGGCCCTGTTTTAAGAGAGTATGTTGTTAGTGAGGCGATGTTTAATCTTGGAATTCCAACAACCCGGGCACTCGCCGCCTGTGAGAGTGGGGACGATGTTTACCGAGAAGATGTTCTTCCTGGTGGAATATTTACGAGAGTAGCTCGAAGCCATATCCGTGTTGGAACTTTTGAACATTTTGCATCTCGTGGAGACGTGACAAATTTAAAGATTCTTTGTGATTATGCAATAAATCGTCATGATAAAGACCTTGTTGATAATAAAGATAAATATAATATTTTCTTCGATCGAATATTTAAGCGTAAATTGGATCTTGTTGCGAAATGGATGAGTGTTGGATTTATTCATGGAGTGATGAACACTGATAATACCTCAATTTCTGGTGAGACACTCGACTTTGGTCCATGCGCTTTCATGGATAGTTTTTCATATAATAAAGTCTTCAGCTCAATTGATACTCAAGGTCGCTATGCCTATTCTAATCAAGGGAGAGTTGCTGTCTGGAATCTTTCTGTTCTTGCAAATGCTTTATTTCCACTGCTCCAAAAGGAAGGCGAATCAAGCGATGATGCAGTAAAGAGATTAGAAAGCTCTTTTGATGAATATAGTAAGTACTTCGATTCAAAATGGATTGAGGAGATGGGGCATAAGTTTGGAATTTTTAATCCGAGTGAGAGTGATCGACCTCTTATCGGAAAATTTTTAAATTATCTCGAAGCTAATAGTCTTGATTTTACAAATAGTTTTAGAAGTCTTAATTCTCTTAGTTTTGCGGATAAAGAATTTGAAAGAGAGTGGCTCAATAGACTTAACTTACAATCTGAAAAATTAGAAGAAGCAGTTAGCTTAATGAATAGAGTGAACCCCTTTATCATTCCAAGAAATCATCAAATCGAAAAAATGATTAAGCTTGCAATCGATGGCGACTACTCACTCTTTGCTAAACTAATGGAGGTTCTAGCACAACCTTATAAGCAAGAAGAAACTAACCTTGAATTTACATATTCTCCTACGCAGGAAGAAGAAGTGAAAAAGACTTTTTGTGGTACCTAGCCACTACTTAAGCTCATCAAAATAGAGTATTTCCTTAAATCTTGGATCGTCCTTAAGTAATTTTAATCGACTTACAAAGAGATCACGCAATTTTTTGTCTCTAAAGAGAAACCCATTTTTACTTTTTCCAAATAAAGGTTTCATCGTATATTTAACGTCCTTTGAAATTTTTCCTTCATTGATGAGAAGATTTCGATAGTGGTCAAATATTTGCTTATCAATTTGGATGAAGTTATAGCGCTTATTAAATAGTAGTAGGACTTGTTTTTTTTGATCATGGGTTTCAGAGTACTGATCATTGTCCTTAGTCATTTTTTCATACTCAGGTCCTAATCTCTTCGAAGCCCCTTGCCATGAGAGAAGTGAGTATTTTTTTAAATCTTTAACTGTTGAAATATCAAAGTGATTACTTTCCAGTGAGATCGCATAGTTTTCATAGGCATAGAATGTTTCAGAGAAGTAGCCTTTGAGACCATCGGTATTAATAACTGATTGATTGATGTCAGAAACAACATCAACTAAATTATTCTTGTAGCTTAAGATTCGTCGAGCATAAGGATCAAATGAGAATGAAAGCTTATATCCTTCTTTCTCCAGAGTCGTTCTCAATACATCATTAAGGATACCGCCTTGTGGACTTACCCATGGCTCAAGACTTTCTCCAAATGAGACTCTTATGCTCTGGTTTGCATTTACGGTTTGTGTGAGAAGAAGTATTGTTAGAATAATTTTTTTCATTTTTAAACTGTATATCAGCTTATAAACAAAGACAATTTTGAGGTTATAATGTTGCCAATTTTTCTTGAGGGCTTTCTTTTACAAGCAAGTCTCATTCTTGCCCTGGGCGCGCAGAATATATTTGTACTTGAGTCAGGGCTTAAGGCCCGTAAGCAATTTGTTGTAGCTGCAACTTGTTCTATTTGCGACATTATCTTGGTGCTCATCGGTGTTCTGGGCACAACGACTCTATTTGCGCAGTTTCCTTCTCTCAAAATTATCTTTGGGATAGTTGGTGTTGGTTTCTTGTTCTACTATGGCGCCCTAAAACTCTACGATGCTTATAAGAATATGAGTGATGAGGCGATGCATGGAGATGTCGCGACGACATCGAAGAAGGCAATTCTACTAAGTCTAGGATTTAGTCTCCTAAATCCACATGTTTACTTGGATACTTTAATTTTGATTGGTGGCTATGCTTCAAAATTTCCGACGATGAATACTCGATTAATCTTTGGACTTGGAGCAGGAACTTTTTCGACAATTTGGTTCTTCGGTCTGGTACTCTTTTCATCGATGTTTAAGAATATTTTAGACAATAAGAATTCGATGCGAATAGTTTCACTTGTCTCTGGAGTGGTCTTAATAATTCTTTCTTGGAAGCTTGGAGAAGATGTCTATTCATGGCTGTAGATATTGAATATTTATAATTCTACGAATCCTACATTTACATTGTAGTCATTAAGCGTGAATGAAGAGTTATCTCTTCTTAGTACATAAACAAAGTATAAGTATGTTTTGCCATTCCTTGTTGCAATTGTTGGTTCGCCGACTGTGAATATTTCACCAATCCCACTATTTCCATTTGCTCCAATAACAATATTCTCAGATCCCCAGCAATCATTATGCGTATAAGTGGATGCGCAAGAACCATTTGTTGGAGTGTAGTCATGATAGATGATATTGCTACCTCTTCTAAAGTATAATTTTGTACCAGTAAAAAAGGGTTGGTTTTCTTCTGCACCTGTTGCGATATCTGAAGGTAGTATATCAAGTGTCCATGTTCCAGAAGGAAATGATCCTGACGTTAATCGGTAAACTGATAAATTGTGGCTAACTTGTTCGTCATCAGTCCATATTTCAATAATATTTCCAGAACCATCAGTCCTCGCATGAGGATTTCCCTGAACACCTGTATGTGATGTAAAACCTACAGGTGAAATGTTTGGAGTAATTGATGTAAATGCATCATTTACCGCGAAGGTTACTTCGCCAAGATCTTTGTCAGTTCCAAGGGTAATTGTCCCGTGGTAAATATCGGGCTTATCATCTTCGCCTATTGTTGTGCCTCCATCAGCTGCACCATCGAAGTAATTATTCCATGCGATTAGAAATTTTGCTGTTCCATCACCATTTAAAACAAATGATGGACCAAAGGGACCGTTAACACCCTTATCGTCATTAAATGCAACTTTGAAGGGCTCTGCAAAAGTGCCATCAGTTTGTCTTTTGAAGCCGTAAAATACAGTTGGAAAAGAAAAAATTCCATTAAAGTTTCCTGCAAGAACTAGGTCATCAAGGTGGACGAGCTTGGTATTTGCAATATTTCCTGTCGGAAATCCAGGACGTTGGTTATTTCCATAAGGGCCAATAGTATCAAAAACAAAACCACTGTTAGTTCTTCCATCACAGTTATTAAGATCATATCCAGCCGTATAGGACCCGCTATTACATATCGTCGTAAAGTTTATAAGTCCACTAAAGTAAACTGGTCCATATTGAACAAAGAGATATTCACCATCTGGAGTTATTGTTGCTCCATCTTCATATCCTTCAGTATTTACATAATCGCCAGGGACGGCCAATGGCTGCCCAGATCCAGAGATATTCGAATCTAAAACGATAGCAGTTCTACTTATTGAATTACCTGAGTAAGAAATAGTGACTGGGTATTCTCCAGTTGATGAGGGAGTAACTGTAAAAGAATATGTACCATCACCATGATCATTTATTGAGGAAGAACTTCCTTTTGGTACAGTTACGGATAATGTTTGGCCGGAAAAGTTTGAGCCATTCTTTTTAAGGGTTGTAATGACTTTGAACGGGTCGAGACCGGCCTGTTCAATTCGTTGAAATTCTAAGCTTAAACTATAGGAATCTGGACTACTAATTGAAGCCTTGTCTTCCTTGCTTGAGCATGAAGTTAGACAGAGCAATAATGTTAGTAAACAGAGAGTTTTCACCATCGTTAATTATCTCTTGGCAATGAATACTTTGTAAATGCTAATAGTGCAGTAGTGAGATAGAAATAAAAAAGCCTCGAGTGGGTTAGAAACGAGGCTTAGTTATGATTACTCCGAAGAGATGGTCATTTGAATGAATGTCCTAGGAAATAATGGGGTGGCCGATGGGACTTGAACCCACGACAACCAGAATCACAATCTGGCGCTCTACCGACTGAACTACGGCCACCATATTTCGTAGAATCATGTTATAGGTTGTTATGGACTTTTCGTCAATAAAATATTTGAAACTGTGTATTTTTGGCCTGAAAAAATAGATAAAGATATTTTTTGACGTTCTGTGCGTCAATTAGTTAGAATAAATAAGTAATTAAAATAATTCAAAACATCAGGGAAGGTGCATATGAAAAGAATTCTAACATTAGCGGTTTCGCTTTATTCAGCTAGTATTTTTGCTTACGGTATCGGTTACACAACTCATCCAATGCCAGAAGGACAGAAGTCTATTTCTACAGAAATGACTGGAATTACATCAGGTGATGGTGGAATGGGTCTTCAGGTAAGATACACTCAAAAACTAAATAAAATGCTTTCAGTAGACGCGGGTCTTGGGATTTCTGGTGGTGACCGTGAACAAAGATTCTTTGTTGGTGCTGACTATGAGATTTTTCCAGATTACTTACGTCAACCAAGATTCTCTTTAAAGACTAATATCGAAAGAGCTGATGAGTTTGGAAATACTTTTACTGTTATTTCTGCTGCTCCAACTCTTTCTAAGGGATTCAATTTTTGGGGTAAGGAAGCTTTCCCATATGTTGCTCTTCCAGTTGGTCTTTCATTAAATGGTGATAATAGTACTTATGAAAGTGTTGCATCATTAAACACAGGTATTAACGGACAATTACCAATTGAAGGTTATACTCATTTAAATGCAAATGTTGAACTTCAAGTAGGACTTAAAGATTCATTCACAGCTGTTCTTGTTGGTCTTGCGTTTCCAATGAACTAATTTCAAATTTTAAAATCATAAAAGGGTAGTGTTTGCGCATTACCCTTTTTTTTTGTGGATAACGATGAAAAATAATCTTCCAAAAATTGTATTCTCAGATTTTGATGGCACTTTGACTGATCACACAGAGTTTTCAGAAAAATTCTTAACGATCATTAGCTTACTTAAGAAAGAGGAGACTCCTTTGATCATTGTTACTGGTAGGAGTTTGTCATGGGCACATTTCTTTCTTACTCACTTTAGCGACCTCTCATATGTTATCTCTGAAGGTGGGGGAGTCTTAAGTTACCGTGATAATCGTGGAATGATTATTGATGAATACCAAGTTCCAAAAAGTGATCTCGAGTGGCTAGCAAAGTTTTCAGGTGAGTTGTTGAAACGTTTTGAAGGGCTAAAGCTCTCGGCTGACTCTCTTGGAAGAGTTAGTGATCGAGCAATTGAGCTTTGTGATCTTGAAGATGTCGTTGTAAGAAATGAAATTAAGAAATTGATGGATGAGCAAAATATTACGTATTCAACTTCTAATGTTCATTTAAATTTTTGGTGTGGTGATATATCAAAGTATAATGCTGTGAAGTCATTACTTGAAAAATTCTATCCTAATATTTCAATAGAAGAGACGATGTATTTTGGTGATAGTCTTAATGATCAATCAATGTTTAAGATGGTTGAGCATTCTGTAGGTGTCTCAAATATTTCAGAAGTTTTATTGAAGTTAGTCGATAGGCCCAAAGTTATTCTTACTGGTGAAGAAAACTCTGGACCCGGCGGTGTATTAAATTACTTAGTAACGCTCTTTGATCATAAACTGAATTAACTCAAATGCACCTTTTTGAGAGTATCCAAACTTAGTTGTTAAATTCTCAAGTACTGCCTGAATTTGGCCACGATCTTCTTTGGCAAGATTCTGTGGCATTTTATTTTTTGAGTCATTCATTTCTGCCTGGAAATAAACAAGGTTTTGAGAAATATTTCTAATCACCTTCTTCTGTTCATTTCTAAATGATTCTTGAAGTCTTGAAACAACATCGGGGAAAACTGTTTTATAAACAATTTGTTGCTTTGGGTTGTCGAGGTACCAAGCTCCAAGTTTAGAAATGAGATGAGATCTAAATGCAACTGGCTCTTCTTTTAAGTTAATATTAGCTTCAAATTCCTTAATAAAGTACTGGTCCGCATCTTCATACTTACCAGTTACATTATTCTTAATTTTTTCGCCTTTAATGACTGAGTTAACATTTTCAATATAGCGTTTCACATAGTCTTCATAAGAGCGATCATCAACAAGGCCTAGGGAATCTCTTAATTCCTTATCAAACTGATCGAGGCACTCATTTTTGATGAGTTCCAAGAATCTTGCTGGGTTGTGAAAATCACCATGAGTAGACATATTTAAAAAGTCATACTCGTTCTTTTTTTGAATAAGTCTTCCAAGGTATTCGATAACTTCAACAAAAGTAACGGTCTTGTGAATATCACTTAAGCGATAAAGAATATTTTTAAGGTCACGAGGAGAGATACCAAACTTTCCTTCGTAGAGATTGTCATTTTCAAATTCACTCTTAATTGTATCAATCCCGTGCTTAAGAATTTGTCGTTGTTCAGTATCGAGTCTGTCTGGTAATTGTCTCTTTCCTGAAAAGAGATTTGCTTTTTCTAGTGGAGTTAATCCTGTCACAATTGCTGTTAACTTAGAATCGTCGTAATGTTTTCCCATACAAGATCTAATTCTTGTCATAATTGAGAACTTACAAAGTGCAGTCAGTGCATGTGGCTCAAACTTTGTGCGATCAGATAGACCTTCGGTTTGATTCTTATAAATTTTTTCTTCTTCAATATAATCAAGAAGGTAAGGAACTTTAATGAAATTAAAGCGTCCTTTAAATGAATTGTAATCTGGGTGCTGTTTGAAAGCAGCAAGATGAACTTCGTTAGAAGTTCCGATAAAGAAAATATCAAGTTGAGTGAGAATACCACCAATATTGATACTTCCTGTCTCCATCGTCATCAAAAGGTATTTGTAAGCATCAAGAGGTCTCTTTAAAAGATCTGAAAATTCTAATATTCCACGATTGGCCAATACCACTTCTCCTTGTAAAGAGAAGAGATTCAATGACTGAAGTGAAGGAGGTAGAGTTTGTAATCTCTTATCCATTGTTATTTGTTGCATGCGAGCATCAACATGGAGCTGTGGTTCAATAGTTACAGCACATGAAGAGTACCTCTTTGAGATCGTAAGCCTCTCAACTCTAATATGTTTTAAAACTTCATTATGCTTACCTTTGTAATTTTTTAGAAGGGCATCATAAATCATTTTGTTTCGCTTCGATAAATCACCACGGTAAAGATATGATTTTCTAACAAGCTCTAAAAGTTCTTCATTACCACTTAGTGCATCCTCGATAATCTTTTGACGATATTCAGTTGGGATCAGAAGTATAGGATGATCCTTAAGCTCGCTTGGCATAATCGCTGTAATATCTTTGTCATCAAGATCTGCAAATGAGCTTACATCCTTGGCTTCATGTTTTTGAGTTAGACCGAGTGTTCCTTTAACAACATTATTGATTGGAAAAACCCATTCGAAAGTATAAAGTGCACCTTCGTCGGTTTCCGAATACTCCTCAGCACCTTTCATAATTTTCTTAACAGTTGAACTCTTTGAAGAACCATTTGGTCCAACTAGAAGAATGAATTTATTATTAAATCCTTCTTCTTCGAAGTTTCTTAAATTTTGCAGGAGAGTTGAGATGATTTTCTCTTGTCCATATACTGGTGGTGCCTCGCTATCTTCTTTAGTGAAGAGATTGCTCTGCCCTGATTCATCAGTACCAAAATATCTCATCATGTCTGAAATGTAGCGATAAGATGGTCTTACATGTTTTGCAGGATCTTTTCTGAATAGCTCCATATAATCATAGAATGATAATATTTCTGCATTTGTATTAGAATTTTCATTTGCTATTTCTATCCAGTCCATATTCCCTCTTTTTTGTTATCATTTGGGACTTATCCAACTATAATTTTACCTTGTTTGTACCCTAGGTTTAAAGAAGGAAAATGAAGAAGATATTATTTATACTTGCTTTTTTTATTTTGACTTGTTTGCTCGGTCTTATTTTCTTCGTTAAAAGAGAGAATTTAGACGAAAATTATAAGAAACTGAGCTTACTTGATGGATATACTCGGTCTCTCGGGCAGTTAAACACAATATGGGAGAACGGTGAAGTTGAAGGTGATGGGGAATGTAAGTCGATTGCTGACGTTGATAATCTCTATTATCAGTGTAATCCAAAATATATTTCATGCCTCATTGAAAAAAATATTCTACAAAAAGAAATTGGACTCGAGCTCTCTGGAAAATACCAATTTGTTCAAGGCCAATTTTCACGAAGCTACACATTCAATGCCTCGGGACTCGAAATCTCATTAATTGATTCTTGTCATGAAGTCTATTTGCCTCAGAGGTTTTATCCCTTTCTTGTAAATAATCGAGAGCATACTTATGAATGGGATAATCATGCAAAAAATATATTTGTCGATAAATTCCTGGTTCGCATGTCAGAGTTTAGGGACTATCTCAAGAGTGCGAAGAAGAGTACTCCTACTCATTTAGAAAAGCTAAGAGAACAAGATATCGTTTATAATCTTTCTCCAGATGAAATGAAAAATTATTGTGTCTATCAAGGTAAGGAAGTTTTGAGTGCAATGGTTTTTGATGCCGCATCGATATATCCTGAAGATATCTCAGATGATCATTCTAAGCTTTTTCGTGCTCCTTATTATCCATGGTCGCGTAAGAACTCATCATCTGAATTATTTAAGATTCAAAAATCTAAGAACTATGAGATTTCTCAGGATTTGAAAACCAAGCTTTGCCCAAAGGTATATTCAAGAGACTGTCTCACTGAAAAGTATGTGCACTACAACCGAGAGAATGTTTCATGGATGGGCGTTTATGAGGTCATGGGTGGATTTTTTGAATACACTCCCAATAAAATATTTCCCGGAGAGAATATAAACTTAAGTTCAATTTACTTTCCTTGGGAAAGTCCTAAGAATCGTACAGGAATGAGAGGATACTGGGATGGTGAGGATTTTGGTGCCAATAACTTCACATGGAAAGGTGATGAGAGTTTAGAGAATAAGGAAGATTTTAAAATTGCCTTTCGTTGCATGAGGATTAGGTAATGAAACTTATTCTTTTAAATATATGTCTCGCAATAGGAATGTGCCAGGGCGATTTTGAAACTAATTTAAAAATGGCACTCTCTTTTAAAAAGGAGATTGGTCTTAATCGCAAAGTTGTCAATGGTGGTGAAGTCAAAGATCCCGCAGGAGCATGGGTTGAACTTTTAAGAAGTGCAGATCATTGTTTGTCGTATAAAGTTCCTTTTAAAGAACGATTAGGGCAGCTAAGTCTTCTAAGTCTTATACGTGGAAAATGTGATCCGTTTCGACCAGCAGTTTCTGAAATTGAAGAAATTAAAACTCTTCGCCTATCCTTAGTTAATGATAGTCATACAAGCGAAAATAAAATGCTCGAAATTGTTCTTATCGCATCTGGTGATCGTAAGAGCCTTAAGATTCCTCTTTTAAATTTTGCCACAAAGAAGAAATTTAAGAAGTACGACAATCAAATTGATCGTCATTACTTCTCGAGTATTTCATTTATTACTGATGAGAAAGTTGACACCATCAAAAATGGGAATTCTTGTCATGCTGTTAATAGTAGTTGTGTTTCAGTCATTGAAAATAACTGCGACCGCTGTGAAGGATCATTTTATGAGGTTGTTGATTACAACTGTCCTCAAGGGGGATCAAAGTATTGTGGTATCAATGAATGTGGGCAAAAGGGAAAGCCTGCATGTCCTCGTGGTTATGAAGTACTTGAGACTAAGCTGGCATCTCTTTGTTTTGATGGCAGTCCGGCCGGCTTCTGCGAGCCTGGGTTAAAAACATATTGTAATGAAGATAAGATTTTAATTTGCTTATAGAGAAAGTTCTTCACCAAGTATTCTTGCATTGATTAACTTGTAGTTCGATTCTTTTACTGACTTAATTTTTTCAAGATCATTTCTATCGATATGACAATCAGCACTGATGTCAAAGAACTTCGTGCAGAGTTTGATTGGTGGATATGATTTGGTTTGATTTGAGATAACCTTACCTTTATCGTCGAGATAAAGATCAATTAATCCAATGAATTTACCGTTACCTTTATTCGTTACTACTGTTTGCCCATTCACAACTCTCGTGCCATTGACACCATCATTACCGATGACGATATCAACTGAGTTTGGTGGAAGTCTTTTAATCGTTTCATCAAAGTCCTTCGAGTTTTGATGAGCATGAAGAAGTAGAATCATAACATCAACACTATTTTTAATTTCATTTCGAAGAGTAATAAATCTTGCAATGGGGTCATCAAAATAGATTCCGCTCAGTCCATCTTCACCCTTGCTCTTTTTGTTATAGAGACTAAGTCCAATAATTGCGACCTTTACCCCATCAATTTCTTTGAGAAGATATGGTCTGTTATTAAGCCTCGGCGTTATCGAATCACTTTTAAGATCAATAATATTTCCGGCCGTAAATGGTATTTTTAAATTATCACGATCTGGAATATTTAAAAGTTCACTCTCTGTTAGTAGAACAGCATCAAAATTAAGTTCGCTAAAGAGTTTAATGGTCTCATTTCTCTTATCGGTAACACTATTGAAAGATACGAAATTTCCCGTGTCCAAAAGTAGCGTCGGAGCACTAAGGTTTTTTCGAAGTGTTGAAATATAACTCTTAAGTGCTGCTTTACCACCAACTCTTAAAGAGATATTTTTATCAACCACTTCATTGATAACCTCAGAGTTTTCATTGAAGTTTCCTGTATGAATAATTGATATCTTTTTTAAATCTTTATTCGTTGTAATGGATTTTAAATTTGGTAGTGAATACTGGAAACGTTTAAGATCCCCCTGGCATGAAGCCAGGAAGATTAAAAAAATGAATATATTAGTAGCTTTTAATTTTTGCAAGTTTCTCATAAGTTTTTGTTAGTGCATCCAGAATTGTATCATACATCGCCGGATCAGAGCAAAGACCTATAGAAATTCTTACCACTCCGCGACCAATATCGTCGGATACATTCATGGCCTTTAAAACTTTTGATGTAACAGGTTCATTGTCAGAACATGCAGAAGAAGTTGTGACAAATATATCCTGACTTTCTAACTCAATTTGCACGGCCTGCCCGTGAATTCCCGGATAAGAAACGTAAGTTGTCGATGCAAGTCTTTGAGATTCTTCGCCAATGATGACGATAGACGAAAATCGCTTCTTGAGTTCTTTTTCAAACTCAATTCTTTTAGAATTAATTGTTTCAATATTATCGAGATGCTTTTCAAAATAGTTGAGTGCAACGGCCAACGTTTCATAGCCAAGATAGTTTTGAGTACCACCGCGGTATCCTCTTTCTTGACCTCCACCAATAATTATCGGCTTAAGTGTAGTTGGGTCCTTCGCAAGAAGAATTCCTGTTCCTGTCATTGCACCAATTTTGTGACCTGACATCACCGCGTAGTCAGCACCAGAACTTTTGAAGTTAAAAAGAGTTTTTCCTATGAATTGAGTTGTATCACAAATAAATGGAATACCTTTCTCATTACATATTCTTGAAACTTCTTCGTATGGTTGGATGACACCAGTTTCATTATTGGCTGCCATGATGCAAACAACAGCTGTTTCATCAGTAATTTGAGTCTTGAAGTCCTCGATGTCGACGATACCACTATTTAGTGTTTTAACAACTTTTACAGTCTTAGCATGGTCTTGTTGGTAGAACTTAGCCGTGTTAACAACGGCTGAGTGTTCGATACCTGATATAATAATTTCTTTTTTTGGATTCTTGTGAAGAACTGAATGAAAAGCTTGAGATAGGCCTTCTGTCGCTCCCGAATTAAAAACAACTTGTTTGAATTCTGCTCCCAGTACTTTTGAACAAACGCTTCTTGCATTTTCCATCGCCATTAACACTTTACTTCCCATATAGTGAATCGCGTTTGGGTTTGCAAATGGCCCTTCTGATAGTCTCTTAATAAGATATTCTCTAACGTCTTTGCAAATCGGAGCACTTCCATTGTAGTCCGCATAAATCATAATCACTTCCCTTGTGTCTCTTCCTTAATTACTTACTAAGTTCAAGCATACGATTTAAGGCCAAAAGAGAGAACTCTTTTGTCTTTTCATCGACACTTATCACATTAATAGGTTTATTTTCCTTTATTGCACGGAAACTGGCAAGGAGCCATCTTGGTCTTACGCGATACATTGTAGTACAAAGGCACTGATAAGGAGAAAGTGAGAAGATTTCCTTGTCTGGAAATTCTGCAGCAAGACGATTTACTAAGTTGATTTCAGTACCTACTGCAAATTTTGAACCTGCTGGAGCATCTTTAATTTTATTAATAATATAAGCTGTCGACCCATTGTCGTGTGCATTTTTAACAACGTCATGGCTACACTCTGGGTGAACGATGACTGTCACATCGGGACGATTCTTTTTGAGATCGAGAACTTGTTGGGCGCTAAAGCCTTGGTGAACCGAACAGTAACCGTACCAAAGAATAACCTTAGCATCGGCAACTTGTTTTGGTGTAAGACCACCGTTTTGCATATTAGGGTTGTAAACAACCATATCTTCAAGTGCAATACCCATTTCACTACAAGTATTTCTACCTAAGTGTTGATCAGGGAAGAATAGTAATTTCTGTCCTTGCTTGAAGGCCCATTCAATGATCATTCTTGCATTTGAAGAAGTACAAATTGTCCCGCCATTTTCACCAACAAATGATTTCAGTGTCGCCGCACAGTTGATGTACGTGATTGGAACAATTTTTTCATCAGTCGATGAAGTTAGAAACTTCCAAGACTTATCAATCTCTTCTCTATTTGCCATATCTGCCATTGAGCACCCAGCTCTAAGGTCAGGAAGAATTACTTTCTGCGATGGAGCAGTTAGCATATCAGCTGTTTCGGCCATGAAGTGAACACCACAGAACATGATATAGGGATTATCAAGCTTTGCTGCATCTTGGGCGAGTTTAAGTGAGTCGCCTTTGTAATCAGCAAACATGATGACATCATCTTGTTGATAGTGGTGACCTAGCACAACGACCTGGTCTTTTAGTTCTTCTTTTATTTTCCAAAGCTCCTCAATGACTTCTTCGTCACTAAGATCTGCTTCAGAGATAACTGGCTTATAATCATCTTCTTGATTATCAAATAGATTGAGCATTTATTTCTTCCTAATTTTTATTCTTGTGTTGTTGCAAAGCCTTCAGCTTCCCAGTCAAGGATTCCACCTTCAAGGTTGTTGAGATTCGAGAAACCTTCTGCGAGAAGAATCTGGCATGCACTAAGGCTTCTTCTACCACTACGACACTGAAGAATTAATTCTTTATCTTTGTCAGCATCAGTTAAAACCTCGCTCCATAATCCGTGGAATTCACTTAGTGGAACAAATACTGCACCTTCAATATGCCCTTCATTCCATTCGTTTTGCTCACGGCAATCGATTAGGATGAAATCGGCTTTTTTATCCATTCTTTCTTTTAATTCTGTAACATTCATTGACTTGATCATAACTGCTCCTAAGGGGCTAATAATTAGGTGGAATTTATTAAAGTATACACCTTCTGTCCAGTCTCTTTGTTGACGGGCGTCAAAGTTCTGGTCCTATATAATTAAAAAAATGCAAAAAAGTTAAGCATTCTTTTGACGTTGTGTGTGGAATTTTCTAACATTTTAGTTAGATACATACAAAATTGGTCAACGGTAGGACCAAGACAAGGAGCGTAACATGGAAGTGATTACAGTCGCTAATAATAAAGGTGGAGTTGGGAAGACGATGCAGTGCTTTCAACTAGCATGTCACCTGGCTAACAACGGTAACAAAGTTTTAGTTGTTGACCTCGATTCACAAGCAAACTTAAGTTCAACTTTTAATCTTCATATTCAAAGAACACTTATTCCAGAATGGCTTATTGGTGATGTATCAATAAACGAAGTTATGGTTCCAAGTGAAGGTAAGGGGAAGTTTCACCAAAATATTACAGTGATCCCTTCAAGTCGTCACATGGCGAATCTTTCAAAGCTTTTAATTCTTTCTGAAGGTGAGATTAGAAAAGAAGTTGGAAGAAAAGAAAGACTAATGAGAACAAGACTACAAGAAGCGGAAGGGATGTTTGATTATGTGATTATCGATACTCCTCCAATGCTTGGTGATGAATTAATCATGGCACTTGTAGCATCAAATAGAATTCTAATCCCTACTCAAGCACAAGATTATTCAATTGATGGTCTTGAAGAGTTAATGGATACTTTTGAAATTATCAAAGAAACTGAGAACCCAGTTTTAGAATTTTCAATTATTCCTTCAATGGTTAATACAAGAAGAAAAATCGAGCAACAAAGACTTGAAGAACTTTCACAGTCATTTGATATTACACCGCCGGTTAGAAACCTTGTTCAAATGCAAGAGTCAATTTCAATGAAGAGACCTGTTTGTATGATGGGTAAGAAATCTCGTGGAAGAATAGACTACGAGCAACTTTGGAATACACTTAACCTAAACTAAATAAAACACGATCAATAGGGCTCACGGATTTTGAGCTCTATTTTTTCAAGGAAGATGGAGTCATTAATGGCCAAGGAATTTGCACCGCGTGTAGCGAAGACTAAAAGAACAAAAATAGATTTAACTGAATCTTTAAGCGCTGATATTTTTAAAATCTCTGATGATAGACTTTTAAAAGGAGCAAGACTAACTGAAGTTAAGCTTGCTGATATCTATGTTAAAGAGCAAGTAAGAACAAAATTCAATGATGGTTCACTAAAAGAACTTTCTGAAAACATCAAAGTAAATGGTCTCATTCAACCTCTTGTTCTTCACCAGAAACCAGGTGGGAAACTTACCCTGATTTGTGGAGAGAGAAGATTTAGGGCAATGTCTCTTATTAAGATGGAGAAGTGCCCATGTTTTATCTTAGACGATAAGACTGAAGAAGAGTTGATGGCGATTCAGTTCTCTGAAAACTCTGCAAGAGAAGCGCTTCACTATATTGATAAGGCTGACGGTATCTTAAATTATCAAATTGCAACAAATGCAAGTGAAAGAAAAATTCAAGCAGCTCTTGGAATTTCTAAATCTGAAGTTCATCGTTCTTTGATGATCGCTAAGATGGATAATAAAATGAAGGAAGCTGCAAAGCTTCACGATATTGAAAAGTATGTTCTTTTAGAACTTGATGTTCTTGATAAGGGTGCTCTTAAAACTAAATTAACTAAGCTTGTTCTTGGTGGAGATATTAGAAAGAGAGCCGAGCTTAAGAAGGCGATTAAGGAAGGTGGAGTTCTTGCTGCCGGTAAGAAGACAGTAAGAAAAAAACCTGCGCTTCCAAAAGGTCTTTCAGCAAATGCACTTTTAAAAGCACTTCAATCACAAGCAAAGAGCAAAGAGCTTGATGCTGATACAAAAGCCGCTTTAAAGTCTCTAATTAAAGATGCGAAAAATATGGTAGATATGTAGAATGAATAAAGTGGTAAGAGGATTACTTTTAATTTTTCTTACCACTTTTAGTTCTTTCGCTATCGAAGAAGTCAAAGTTATCACTTATTATAATTACTCACCTTGGCTCGAATTAAATACAACGATTACTTCACTTCTAAACGAACAACTCTCTTCTAAGTATAAATTCACTGCTCTTTATTTGCCGAGAAAAAGATTAGATCAACTTCTTTTATCAAAAGATAAAGTAATCGTGACTTTCACCAACCCAAAGTTCTTTGGGGATCTCGATAAACAAAAGTATTCTTGGACGGCCCCGCTTTTAGTTGATCACTCATTTTACATTTCAAAAAAAACAAAGCCTTTTTTATATGAGAATGAAAGTTCTTATACTGGAAAAAATTTTTCTGGAATACTAGGTCACCATTACACAGACCTCGAAAAGGCCGTAAGTGAAAAGAGATTAGAAATTGAGTATGCAGCATCAGAAATATCAGCGGTACTGAAGGTCTTTAATAGTAAAAGGAACCTCGACTTCTCGGTGATTGATACTTCAACACTTAAGGGAATGGAGAGTCTTGGGACGATTCTACGTGGACAATATGTTCTTAGTAAGAGACCTGGCTATGGAGAGTTAGAAAGATTACTGCTCGTGAGCAAGAGTGATACTGATTTATTTAGTGATGTTGAGCTGGCCCTAATGAGGATCTCAAAACTTGATAAATGGTTGAAAATCATAGGAATCTACCAAAAGCAAGACATCAATTCTTCCCCCTCTCAATAATTTCTACTATTTGTTAAAATAGAAATTGCTTAGGCTATTTTGGCATGAGCATTGCACCTATATTACTTAAGAGACATAAGTAAATAAGTAATTTAGGGGACTTACAATGACAAACTTCAACCATGAAAATTCGATAGGCCGACTAATAATTTT
This sequence comes from uncultured Bacteriovorax sp., assembly GCA_964593545.1. Lineage (GTDB taxonomy): Bacteria > Bdellovibrionota > Bacteriovoracia > Bacteriovoracales > Bacteriovoracaceae > Halobacteriovorax_A. Next base: position 35,819 of record CAZQJK010000002.1, read on the forward strand.
ACAGGCCGTCTTTTTATTGTTCAGTTCGACTGTTGTCGCTGGAGATAGAAACTTATTTGAAGTTTTCAATCCTAACTACAAAATTAAATCACGTATGCCTCAAAGCTTCACAGCTGATGTTGACTTTATTGCAGCTCCAGAAAAACAAGAAGCTTGGTATGAGAATCTCTTCGTTGAAGATGATGCCGGTGTTTTAAATACAATGAAAGCAAACTACGCAAGCCTTGATGCAAACGATGAGTACACTAGAAACTGGGATATGGAGTCAACAGGTCTTTATAGTTACAGTACGCAAGAGCAACGAGTGACATACTTTAATAAATATATTTTAAAATATGTAGACAAGAGAATCTCTGGAGAGGTTAAGCGAGCGGAAGAAGGCTCTGCCTTAGCGGCTGTTGGGACTGTTCAAAAAGCATTAAAGCCACAAACTGATGTGAGCTTCGCTCCTAATTTGAAACTCAAAGTAAGAGCTAAGGTACTACAAGGGGAAGTTTACTTTGATCTTGTAAATCCTTATGTTGATTCAAGAACAACAGTAACTCTTGGTGGTGATGTTAATATGAACGTCAAAAAAGAATTTAAAGAATACCGAGGTGTCGCAAGTGTTGACTACAATCCAAAAGATGGAAACTACGTCACTCAATTTGATAAATATCTATCAGACAGATTACTTGCAAGAGTTAGTTCATCGCAGACACAATCTCAGGCAGTTTTCTCAAATGATTCTGATGCAAGATTTCAGATAATGTATGCAACTCCTTTTAATTACTAGAAAATATCTCGCGTAGTTTTCGCTACGCGTTCACCATACTTTTTGCTTATATGAAATTATTGGAGTAAATTACATTTCATATTTAATCAATTTGTATGGAGTTAGAGATGAGCTTAACAGATAGTCCACTGTATCAAGATTCTATCGCACAATTAGAAGAATCTGCTTCAATTATGGGTCTTGATCCAAATATTATGGAAAGACTTAGATTTCCAAAAAGAGCTTTGCAAGTTGCTGTTCCAATTCGTTTAGATGATGGAACTGTTAAAACTTTTCAAGGTTACAGAGTACAACACAATATGACTTTAGGCCCTGGTAAGGGTGGGATTCGTTTTCACCCAGGTGTCGACTTATCTGAAACTGCAGCTCTTGCAATGCTTATGACATTTAAATGTGCACTTGTTGGTCTACCTCTTGGTGGAGCAAAAGGTGGTGTTTGTGTTGATCCAAGAGCTCTGTCAAGACAAGAGCTACAGGCATTAACAAGAAGATACACAACAGAAATCAATACATTCATTGGACCAACTATTGACGTTCCTGCTCCAGATATCGGAACAGACGGACAAACAATGGCATGGCTACTTGATACATACTCACAACTTAAAGGACACACTGTTCCAGGTGTTGTTACAGGGAAGCCAATTACAATTGGTGGTTCTTTAGGTAGAGCAGAAGCCACTGGTAAAGGTGTTGCATTTTGTATTAACTTTGCTGCTCAAAAACTTGGAATGAAGATTGATAACAATATCAGTGTTGCAATTCATGGTTTTGGTAAAGTAGGTATTCCTGCTGCTGAAGATTTAAGAGATCAAGGTGCACGTATTGTTGCGATCTCTGATGTTTCAGGTGCAATCTATAACAAAGATGGAATTGATGTTGCTAAGGCGATTAAATGGACGAGATCTGGAAAATACTTAAATGAAATGCCAGATGTAGAACATATCACAAACGAAGATCTTTTTGCTCTTGATGTTGATATTCTAATTCCAGCTGCTATTGATGGTGTTATTACAAAAGATAATGCACACAATGTTAAGGCGAGACTTATTGCTGAAGGTGCAAACGGACCTTTAACAAAAGAAGCAATTGATATCGTTTCTAAAAATGGTGCATTCTTAATTCCAGATATTCTTTGTAATGCTGGTGGTGTTATCGTTTCTTATTTTGAGTGGGTTCAAGGACTTCAAAACTTCTTTTGGAATTTAGATGAAATTAATTCTAAGCTTCACGGAATTTTAAAAGATGCATTCGACAATGTTTACAACACTTCTGTTGAATTCAAAGTTGATATGAAGAAAGCTGCTTTCATCGCTGCGTTTAGAAGACTTGAAAGAGCAATGAGATACCGTGGTCTATTCCCAGGTTAGAATTTATTTTTTTCTTATTATATTGATGCCTCTCTTGGTGCACGCGAAAGTAAATCGTGTGCAAGAAGAGGGGCTTCGTTTCGAAAGATTTCCCTTAAAAAAAGTTTGTGAATACTTCGGAGTTAAAGAGGCTTTAATTCCTACGAAGTCATCAGAGAAGACGATTGATTGCATGGGTAAGGATTTCGAAATCGAAAAACTCTGCCTTGATAAATATAAGCTTGTTAAAAACTACACTCGCGCTCGCTTCGACGTCACCGGAGAGCTAGTTGATTGCCACTTCGCTTCCGTCGTGATGGTTGAGATAACTTGTCGTGAGGCTCATCTTTCACTATGCAAAGATCCTGATCTCAGCTGTAAAACGATTAAAAAAAACTTTGCTTATAATCATCAATTTGTTCGTTCATCTTTACTTGAAGAAAAAATAGAAACCCTAAAGTGCTATTTTGAATCAAGTGATAAAATTCAACTTTAAATTACAAAGACTTATTTAAATCACAAAATGATTCCTCTTGCATATAGCTCTTCGGAGGTTCTATGCATAAGCAAATGATGGTTGTTATTCCTGGAAATCAAAAAGCTCATACTTGTGAGATTTTTGGCTATTCGACTCGTGGTATTCCTGGTTTGGAGGTTGTGGGACTTGGAGGAAAAGGAAAATCGATAAAGGAGAAATTTATCTATTTTAATAAGAGATATAAGTTATCAATCCCGCCTCGTCGTTTTGTTTTGTGTGTTGAGGATCAAACATTGTTGAATCTCAAGGAGGGATCATATCGCTGGCTAGAACTTCCATTTTTAATTATGTACTGGTCAATGGCCGGAATACTTCCAATTGAAAATCTTAGTAATTGTTTATGCTCAGGAACGATAGCGGCATCAGGTCTCATTGAAACACTTGATGTGGAAGCTTTTCTAAGCGATGAAGTCGGTGAACTAATTGAATCAGGATATCAAGTTATCACTAAGGGAGGAGAAGGCAAGTTTGCAAATTATATTCCTGTGGAAGAAATCATTAGTCTTCCACAGGTTACTTAATTTTATTAGTCGCAAGAAATTGGAGAGTTCGAACTTACTTCAAGAATTTCAGTCCACTTGACCGTTGGGTTTGATCCAGCGTAGTGAGCACTCCTTACAGTAATGATCACTTGTTTTGGATGATAGTCATAAGTTAAATTTGCTCTAAAAGTTGTTGCATAAAATTTATCAATAACACCTTGATCAACTCGATCAATTTCAACAGTTGTATTTAGTTCTGTCAGCCCGTATGCATTTAAGCATGGAATAAAACTTCTAACTGCTTCAATAACTTCTTGTTGAAGTTCTGGGTTAAGATTTGAATTTTGAAGATAGGCGCTTTGAATTGTGTTTGCAAAAATTGAGGTTGAAAGTATCACTAGTGCCATTATTTTTTTCATCTGAGTCTCCTTGTACCATTTTGAATGGTTCTATCAGTTAGTGTTCACTTTTTGTTTCAGGGTTTCGTTAGGATCGTAGGGTCTAAGTAAAATCAATGACATATGGAATAAAATACTATCTTGTGCGTAAGTCTTGCGTAAGTTATACTGTTGTCATGGAATGTGTAAAGAAACCTGTCGTGTTTGCAAATTGTGGCCTCTTTGGAATCTCTGATGACTATGTTGAAAAATATCAATCATTGGACCAAAGATTTGTGAGAAATAAGTCATCGACTTTTTTCTTTGAGGCAACTGGTGATTCAATGGAGCCCATTATTCATTCCGGAGATGTTCTCATTGTTGATCGTTCGATGACATGGGTGCATGGAAATATTATTGTGGGTCATCTTGATGGCTTATTTATTTGCAAGAGGCTCTTAAAGTCTCCTGACGGATTAATTTTGAGATCAGAAAATAAACTTCACCGAGATATTCTTATTACTGAAGACATTGATTTTCTTATTTGGGGTGTTGTCTCAGGGCTTGCTAGAGACTTGCGAGGATTTTAATGATCTATGCTCTTGTTGATTGTAATTCATTCTTTTGCAGTTGTGAGAGGCTTTTTCGGCCGGAGTTAAATAATAGACCAGTCGGAGTTCTTTCAAATAATGATGGATGCTTTGTTTCTCGAACTACAGAATTAAAAGATCTGGGCGTTAAGATGGGGGAGCCATATTTTAAGGTTAAGGCCTTATGTGAAAAGCATGGAGTTGCTGTATTTTCATCAAACTTTGCTCTTTATACAAATATATCGGATCGTGTAATGACTGTTCTTGCAGAGTTTGCTCCCGAGTTAGAGGTGTACTCTGTTGATGAAGCATTTCTAAATCTCACAGGAATTAAAAAAGATCTCAATGAGTATGGAAGAGAAATAAAAGAGAGAGTTTTCCAGTACACTGGAATACCTGTAAGTATTGGAATAGCACCAACTAAGACATTAGCAAAGCTTGCCAATGGTATTGGAAAGAAGTCAAAGAAGGCTCAGGGAGTTGTTGTTCTTATGGAAGAACATCTTCAAGATATTGCCTTGCAAAGAACTGAGATTGAGGATGTTTGGGGTATTGGAAGACAAAACTCCACAAAGCTTAGAACTCTTGGAATTAAGAATGCTTTTGAATTCAAAAACTATCGTAACGATTCTCAGATTCAAAAAATATTTACAAAAATAGGAAGGATGACTCAAGAAGAATTAAGAGGAGTTCCTTGCTTTGAATTAAATACTGTTGTTGAAAAGAAGAAAGAAATTATGTGTTCTCGAAGTTTTGGGTCCGCAGTAACAGACCTGAGAGACTTGAGAGAATCAATTGCAAACTATGCAACAAGCGCTTGTGAAAAAATGAGAAAGCAAGAAAGTGCTTGTGCTGTTATTGAAATCTTTTGTCATAGTGATCCCTTTCGCTACAGTGAAGAACAGTACTATGCAAAAGATAAGATAAAATTTTTAACACCGACAACAGATACAAGGAAGGTGATTAAGTATGCGTGGCAAGTAATGGAGAATCTCTATAAGCTAGGAATAAGTTATAAGAAGGCCGGAGTTCGACTTGCTTCACTAACAGATGAAGCAAATATTCAGTATGCCCTATTTGAGGAGAGGGATGATATAAAGAGCATTAATTTAATGAAAGTGATGGACCAGATTAACTCAAAAGAGGGCAGTGGGACAATTAGGTCAATGGGTTGTGGTGTTGATAACAAGTCTTGGAAAATGAGGCAGGACTTGAAGTCTCCACGATATGTAAGTGGCTGGAATCAGTTGCCAAAAACCAAGTAGTATCGCGATTGAAATTATTGTTTGACATACCAAACAGTGTCGGTTAGATTATATTCAAGACGAAAGTGGGAGTAGTTAGTGAGGCTTTTAAGGTACTCAACATTAATCCCTTGTGACGAACATACTTAAGAGTTTCGAGCAACCAACTACAACTATCTCTTTGTCTCCATTCTAGTATGCCCAAACAAGAAAACTAAAGGGGAAGTTAACGCTTCCCCTTTTTTTATTCTTAAATCGAAAGAGTTTTAACAATTTCCATCATAGCAGGATCAACATCAAATTTCTTTCCAAGACATTCTTGAAGTTTTGTTGCAAATATTTGGCCCTGTCTTTGAACCGTTGCACTTGCAGGCTCACCAGCGATAATCGCCCTAACAGCATGATAGCCCATTTGACTCGCAATGAAGCGATCATTGGCCGTTGGGTTTCCACCTCTTTGAATATGACCAAGGATACAAACCTTAGAGTCAATTCCATGCTTAGTAATAAGCTCATCTTTTACACGATGGCTTAGTCCCTCCACTTCACCTTCAGCTGCAATAATAATTGAGGAATGCTTTCCTCTTTTAATACCGCGCTTGATGTCATCAGCGATAGCATCGATATTTACTGTTTCATCTTTTGTTGGGAAAATTATATTTTCAGCACCTGAGCATAGACCAACGTAGAGTGCGATGTCTGGAGACTTTCTTCCCATAACTTCAACAATGAAAGTCCTTTCATGAGAATGGGCCGTATCACGAATCTTATCAACAGCTTCAATGGCTGTTTGAACAGCAGTATCAAAACCAATAGTATAATCAGTTCCTTCAATATCGTTATCAATAGTCCCAGGGATGCCAACAACTGGAATTCCGTGTTCATTATGTAATTCCCAAGCACCATTAAAAGATCCGTTTCCACCGATAACAACGAGGGCATCAATTCCTTTGCGTTTTAAAATATGAGCAGCTTCTTTTCTAATATCTGGACTCATGAACTCTGGGCAGCGAGAAGTTTGAAGAATCGTTCCACCATGTTGAAGAATATTACCAACACTAGAAACATCCATTTTCTTTACATTACCTTCAAGAAGACCAGCATAGCCCCTTTGAATACCATAGGCCTCGAGACCTTCTGCTATAGCAGTTCTTACAACTGAGCGAATCGCACAATTCATTCCCGGGCTATCTCCACCACTACATAAAACTGCAATTGATTTAATTTTCTTTTCACTCATAAGGTTTTCCTATTCAAAAATATTAACGCCAACGAAAGTTTCTGGTTTTTCAATTCCCATAATATATAGCATTGTAGGGGAAACGTCTTTAAGTGCGTGCTCGCCACTTGTAACTTTAAAGTTAGCTCCCTTAAGCTTTTCATTGATAACACAAAAAGGAACAGGTGCTCCAGTGTGTGATGTATGAGGTGAGCCATCAGGATAAGTCATCTCATCACTATTACCATGATCTGCTGTGATTGCGACAGTAATTCCTAGTTGCATACACTTATCGACAAGTTTTTTAACACATTGATCAAGGGCTTCAACGGCCTTGATTGCAGCGGAGTATTTTCCTGTGTGACCGACCATGTCGGAGTTGGCAAAGTTAACTAATGAAAAGTCGACACCTTTTTCAAGTTCTGAAAGTAGGCGCTCAGTCACTAAAGGAGCACTCATTTCTGGCTTTTGGTCATATGTCGAAACTTCTTTGGGAGACGGAATAATAATATGCTCTTCTCCTTTAAATGGCTTCTTCTCGCCACCATTAAAGAAGAAAGTGACGTGGGCATACTTTTCAGTCTCAGCAATTTTAAGTTGAGACTTTCCAAAACCTGATAAGAACTCACTCATTCCGCCTGATACTTTTTCCTTATCAAAAAGAATTGGGAGAGTCACCTCATCTGGAACATAAGGTGTCATGCAAAGATAGTATGGAGGAATGAAAGGTCTCTCAAACTCTTTGAAGCCAGGTTCATTAAAGGCCAGGGCCAATTGAATTGCGCGGTCAGGCCTAAAGTTAATAAAGAAAATACAGTCACCTTCTTGGATGGCAGCGTTCTTATAAAAGAGATTTGGAGTGATGAACTCATCAAGTCTCCCTGCTTCATATTCTGATTGTAAGTACGAAAGTGGACTGACTTCTTTAGTTTGTCCGCGTCCAAGCATCATATCGTAAGAGAGCTTAATTTTTTCCCAGCGACGATCTCGATCCATTCCTATTGAACGACCTTGCATTGATGCGAAAGTGTAACCATGAACATCGCGATCGAGTTCCTCAATATACTTCGCTCCCACATCTTGAGCAGTGTCACGGCCGTCCATCATTGCGTGGAAGAAAATATCGAGGTCCTGATGCGAAGAGAGTGAGTTTAAAATAACTTTGAGATGCTCAATATGTGAGTGAACACCACCATCTGAGAGTAGTCCCATGACATGGATTCGTTTGGTATTTTTCTTCGCGACTTCGACAAGCTCAAGAAGCTTTGGCATTTTTGTGAAAGAATTATTTTCTATCGCTTCATTAATTCGCACAAGATCTTGCCTAACTGGCCTTCCTGCACCGAGGTTCATGTGACCAACTTCGGAGTTGCCTGCGACACCTTTTGGGAGTCCTACAGGTTCTCCTCCCGCCGTTATTGTTGTGAATGGATAGTTTTGAAAGTAGTAGTCAAGATTTGGGGTCTTAGCATCCCTAACGGCATTATTTTTTTCGTTCTTACTGATTCCATACCCATCGAGAATGATCAGTAGTGATTTTTCACTGATATTTTTAACTGAAGACATATGATTTATTCCTTTATTCGTGAACAGGTGTGATTATCTCACTTTTCTCTTAATTGTGTAAATTTTTTGAAGGTGTAAAAAGTTTGTACACATTCTACGTTAAATTCGACCAAAACCTTCCTAATTCTTGGCATGATAATTGTATATAACATAACCAAAGAACTAAATATGTCTATATATTGAATAGGACAAGGGGATATGTATGAAAACGAAATCGACATTTAAATTATTTATGACAGTGCTATTGGCACTGACAATTTCATCTTGTGGAAGTGATAATAAATCTAGCGGAGATGGTGGTACTACAGTTACTGGAAATCTCAACACGAGCAATGCATCAGGGAATGCTGGTTCTTTATCAACTGTAGAGCAATTTCGAGATGCAGTGTCAAACGGCCTTTTTTCTATTGGGTCAGTGTCTGGTATTTACGAATTTAGAAAAGAAAGTGGCTCAGTAAGCTTCTCATGTAAGAATGGCGTATACAGTGGAAATTATAATGACAAATACGGAGCAAGAGCTTTGAGGTCTGATATGACAATATCAAGAAACTTTAACGCTCCAAGTACTTATCCAAATTGCTATATTCCTGTTGACTTCAATGATGATGTTTTAACGAGTACAACTTTAAATGGACTTGCACAGGAATTGGTTGGCAAGATAAACTCTGCTATTGCAATTCATGATTACAATAGTAACCCAACGATTAGAAAAGTTATCAATAATTATCCATATAACAATGTTCCTTCAGGTTATACTTGCGAGGCATGGGAGAATAATTGTTCACAAATTAAGAGTGCAGTTACAAAAGTTTGGGATGTAAGAGTAAATGGTGAGTGGCTAAGAATTGACTTAAATAGTTCACTAATCAAACAACCCGTTGCAAGATTTAACTAAGAAATAAAGAAATACTTGATTGAAAAGCACGGCCATCGAGCCGTGTTTTTTATTTTTGCAACTATCCATGCATCAATCCAAAAAATCCTATATAATGATATTAATTATTATTTAAAATGAAGGATTTTTTATGGCTAAGTACAAAACAGATTTAAAAGACGTCAATTTTAATCTCTTTAACATGTGTGATATCGGAAAAGAAGCCGCTGAATTTGGTTATGGTGAGGCGGAGTTAAAAGATATCCTTCTGCAATTTGATAAATTTGTAGAAAATGAAATTTACCCAACTCGTATTCCTGGTGATGAGGAAGGAGTAAAGATGGTAAATGGAAATGTAAAAGTTCCAGAATGTTTCGGACCACTAAATCAAAAATTCTATGAAAATGGTTGGTATGCACTTGGATATCCAGAAGATATTGGTGGGATGCCAGCTCCGCACGCTTTAAAAATTGCTTGCTACTCAATGGCAATTGGAGCAAACGTATCTTGGTCAATGTATTACGGACTTACTCAAGGAGCGATGAACGTAATTTTAAAAGTTGGTACTCAAGAGCAAAAAGACCTCTTTGTTCCTAAAATGATGGAGGGAACTTGGGGTGGGACAATGTGCTTGACTGAACCAGGTGCTGGCTCTGATGTTGGTGCTGCAAAGACAACTGCAAAGCCGCTTGCCAATGGAAAGTATGCGATTAATGGAGTTAAAATTTTCATCTCTTCAGGAGAGAGTGATCTCTATAGTAATAATATTCACCTTGTTCTTGCTAAAACTCCAGGAGCTCCTGAGGGAACAAAGGGTTTATCTCTTTTCATCGTACCAAGATTTGATGTCGATTCAGGAAATACAAATAACGTAAGATGTACGAAGCTTGAAGATAAAATGGGCTTACATGGGCAAGCAACATGTGAGCTAACATTTGGTCAAGATGGTGAGTGTGTTGGAGAGTTAATTGGTAATGAATTTGAAGGTATGGCCAATATGTTTATCATGATGAATGAAGCAAGGTTACTTTGTGGACTTCAAGGTGAATCGCAGGCCAATCTTGCTTATATGTTAACTGAGCAATACGCAAAAGAAAGAAGTCAGTTTGGTGCCGAAATTATTAATTTCCCAGATGTAAAAAGAATGCTTTTGAAAATGCGTTCGACAGCGAGGGGCTTAAGAGCACTTTGTATCTATACTGGGAATCTCTTTGATAAGGCAGAGAAAGGCGATAAACTCGCTGCTGCTGAAATTGCACTATTCATTCCAATTTGTAAGTCATACTGTTCTGACGAAGGTTTCAATGTTTCAATTGATGCTATTCAAACACATGGTGGTTATGGTTTCTGTACAGAGTATGGAGTCGAGCAATTTGCAAGAGATACTAAAATTGCTTCAATCTATGAAGGAACAAATGGTATTCAAGCGATCGACTTTGTTGTTAGAAAAATATTAAAAGATAAGGCCCAGACGTTCTTTGCCGTAGGGAAAAAGATCCAACACGCAATGGGAACAGAAGAGGCAAAGTCTTGGTCACACGAAGTTGCAATGATTGGAAAATCGATGGAAATGAGTGAGAAGATTCTTGCTAAAATGTCTAAGATGGCAATGGAGAAAAATGAAAATGGAATTCTTGCCCATGCTACAGACTTTTTAAATTACTGTGGAAACTTAGTTCTCTCTTGGTTGTTACTTGAACATGCAATTGTTGCAAGCAAAGAATTAAAATCGGCATCAAGTGATGAAGACAAGAAATACTATCAGTCAAAGATTGATGATTTTAAAGTTTTTTGTCAGTACCAGTTAACAAGAAATATTGGTCTTGCTAATAGTATCTTGAACTTTGATGAAGATTTAACAAAAATAACAGTTTAATAAAAGAGAGTGTATTCCATGGATATGGATAAATTTAATAGTGCGGTAGATGCATTCAATGCGACTACTCACGGTAGTAGTGATTACTATCAAGATGATGTATTCATCATGCTTAACGAAAAGAACTATGCGCCCTTAACGTTTCTGAAAAAGAAAGTTGAGGGTTTTGAAGCTGATTTCTTAATTGAGACTGGCTTCATCTATGATTCATTTGAGTTAGTTGGGCAAGATAATTTCCAAGATTGGTATGAAAAGCAATTTTCAAGAAAATTAAAGAGAAGTCAGGCAAAGAAAATTCTTTTTCTACACTTACCTGATAATAAGAAAATCTTTGATGCTATCGAAACAGTTAATAAGTGTTACGAAACATTGAGAGATCAAAGAATTCTTTTTAATGGAAAGAAGCTTCCTGTTCAACTAGGTGAGTGGTACGCCAAGTGTATCTTTGGTTTGATGCAAGAGAAGTCAACATCTCAAAGAGGTTTTGATTTCACTCTTGGTGATAAGAGAGTTGAAGTTAAAGTTCAGTGGGGAGATGCAACATCACCAAAAGGTGTGAAGCTTAGAAAGTCCCTCGTCGACCTAAGCGATTACGTGATTATCATTTATATGGCGAAGAACTTTATGATTCGTGAGGTTTGTTTTCTCGACTCAACATATGTTTCAAGAAAATTTGCAAGTAAAGGTCATACGGTATTTTTAAAAGATAGTGAGATTAATTCTTACTTCTTTTCTCGCTCCGCCAAACATAAAGATAAAGTTGTTAATTCAAATGCATTGATGAAGTATTCATTACCAAATTTTGCAATGAAACTAACTGAAAATTTTGAAAAATAAAAAAGGCCTCGAAAGAGGCCTTTTGTTTAAAAGAAGTATGCAAGATTGATATTGAAACTTGTTAAGTAGCCTTCTGTATCGTCTTTATTGTTTTCCTCTGCTGTTGATCCACCAAGGCCAAAACCTGCAGAGAGGTCAAGAGCAGTAGTTCGGTATCCTGCTTCGAAATCCAATTTAGTTTCTCTCGTTTTGATTTCTCTTGAACTTACACTAAAAATAGTCTTCGTCGTATATGATGAAGTTAGTGTTGGCAGAAGGTAGAAGTTTGGAGTTACTAAATATTCTAAAGAGTGTGACATCGAAAAAACACTGGTTTCAGATTTTGTTGTATCGTAGTTATCTTCAGTTTTGTTAAAGAATGCTTCTCCATCATACTGCCACTCATTCTTTATAATGGTTCCTTGAACATTAAGCTCATTAACTTTTTCTTGGTAAACGAAAGCTCCTGATTTAACATCACCTTTCTTTTCTGGAGTAATCTTTAGAGCGGCTTCGATAGAGTAGACATTCTCTCCTTCTTTGCTCTCATATCCTAGACCAAGGTTTAGGGTATTATAATCAACATCATAGGTCTTAGAATTTGAATAGTATTCTACCTTATAAGTACGTTTTTGTATTTCAATACCCGTTACGAGGTTAGCTGTTGGTTTAAATGAAACCCCAAGAGAGAAACCCTTGTCTGTAGCCTCTGCCGTTGTTTTGATATCAAGGTCAGTTTTATCGTAGCTAGCAACAATTGCAAACATATCACTAACTCTAAATGCCGTTTTAAGACTAGGGAGTGTGATATCACTTTCTGTCTTTGTTGAGTTTACTGGCTTACTCTCACTCGTGCTCTTGTTGTAAAAGAACTCAGTTGAAAAAAAGTCATAGTGATAGAAAACGTAAGGAGCTATGCCAGAGAGTGTAACTTCCTTGGTTTTTACTTCTTTTACTTCTGTATCTGTCGAGCTCGTTAAAAATGAGACACCAGCAGTATTTCGTTTAGACCACGAAAGTCCAAGAGCACTATCCGATGGACTCTTCTTGTTTCGTGTTACCTCTGGGTTAATATTACTGGCAAATGAATTACAGCTTAAAATTAGAACAAGTGTTCCACATAAAATCTTCTTCAAGTTTATTCTCCTCAATTAATATGTGAGTAAATTTTAACAAATATATAAAGTCTGGCAATAAAAAAGCCTCCGTGATGGAGGCCGAATAAACTATTCGAGTTTATATTCGAGGAGGCGACAGTCGAGGTCTCCATTGAAAAATGGAAGTTTCTTAGTCGTTTTAAGACGTATGTTTTTTCTAAGATCACCATGAAGTGTGAAAATATAAGCTGTCGAACCTTGATACTTATTTTTTAATACTTCTCCGATATCATGATAGAACTCATTGATCTCGCTGCTTGGATTAATTCTTTCTCCGTATGGAGGGTTGAAAAGAATTGTTGCTGGTCCCGGTAATGGATTATCCATTGATAGAAAATCCTCGTTAAAAAATGTAACGAAGTCAGCTCGCCCAAAAACTTTTCTTAAGTGTGAGATAGTGAATTTTATATTTTCTGCATCGATATCATTTGCAAAGAATGTTCCTTGTTCAAATTTTTCGATTTCTCTCATTGCATCTTCAACTAGCTTTTCGCTAAAAGTATTGTACCAAGACTTCAGGTCAGAATTTAAGAACCAGTCTTGCTTCATGAAAGAGAATTTAATTCTATTTCTTAAGTTGATAAATGAAGGCGTAATACCTGCCTTAAGAAGGATCGCTTCAATAAGTAGAGTTCCTGATCCAACCATTGGGTCGAAGAATAGGTCTTTCTTTGGTTTCCAAGAAGTTGAGCTGACAAGCGCTGCTGCAAGGTTTTCTCTTAGTGGTGCACGGTGTGTTGAATCTCGATATCCTCTCTTATCAAGAGAAATACCTGTAAGATCAACATAGACCTTCGCAAGAAAGTCTTGCTTCGTTGCTTCAATACGTTGAAGAAATGAAACGTCAGCATTGTTGGTATCAACGTCAGATCTCTTTCCAAAAAGTTCTCTTTGTTGATCAACAAGAGAGTCTTTTAATAATTGTGAGAGAAAAATTGAGTTTCTAAAAACTCGATTGGCCTCGCGGTCAAGAAGTGTTGAAATTTTAAAAGTGTGTTGTGGCTTTATATAATCTTCCCACTTTATTTTTTTTGCACATGGGTAAATATCTTTTTCGTGACGAATGTAGAAGAAGTGAACTTCTTTATAAACGCGACTGGCAATTCTCGTTTGTACAGCAAAGCTAATCGCTTGCTTGTTTTCTGCTTTAAATGAGATTCCTCCACGTGAGATCTTCCCAAATAATTTATGAGATTTTAATTCTGTTAATAATAATTCCTCAGACCCTGTTGGGCATGAAGCAAAAAAGAAGCTTTCATTAGTCATTAGATTCTACCGTTTGTTTAAATATTTCTGCGCGATATAGAAGTTGCTTGTAGCTATCGGCCATTAGTGGATTAAGAGTTCCTTCTTTGAATCTTTTAATCCTCCATAAAGCTATAGAGAAAAGTCCTAGTATAACAGCATCGTTTAAAAATTGTTTTTCAATTGTTGGTAATGGTCTGATTGACTCATAACCAGTGAGATAAGATTCCATAAGAGGAAGGCTGATGCGTCCTTTCTCAAGGCAGCTACCCGATATCGATATTCCTAAGTCTAAAATAAACTCACCAACACCACTTTGCTCGAAATCTAGTACTGCTACAATATGATCGTTGTGAAATAAAGTATTATCGTAATAGAGATCTCCATGAATAATACCTTTTTGAAAATCAGTCTGGAGATATTTTGCAAGCCTGTCTTGAAGCAGGTTAGTTAAAAGATCTTTAAAATCTTCTGGGCAGCTCTGCGAAGATGAGTAATCGGAAATTATCGATGCAGGGTAACTCAGCTCTTCACTTGGGCGAAGACCAGAATTATTTGTTTTTGTCTGGTGGAGCATGGCCAGGGCCATTCCAATCTCAAAGCATGTTGTATCTCCTGGTCCGGGAGGTATTCCATCAATGAACGGAAAGAGTACTCCGTAGAGATCAGCTTTCTCGTAAACTAGTTCACCTGTTAGTGTTTTAATTGGAACAATTGAATACTTGTAATGGTTTTTTCGAAGCTCTTCTAAGATTTTCATTTCATCAAGAACTTGGTCTTTATTTTTGTCATTTGATACTTTTAGTAAGTACTTTGATTTTAGAGTGATGATCTCGTAATTTGAATTAGAAATTCCGAGCGATAATGCTCTAAAGGATTCAATCGAATCAGTTGAATAAAGCTCAAAAATATCAGCAATTTCTGAGATAGTAAGTTTTGTATAATCACCCATAGCGCAGATGTATATTTTACGTCTAATTGTGTCAAGATGAGAGAGTTAAACTTATATGGTTTGCTGCGCGTTATTTGTCTGAAAATACAACGTTTCTTGGCACATTGAGGTCTTTAATGTTATAGTTTTCGAGATTTGATCAATAATTTTTTTATACAAAGAGAGGAACTTATGAGTTTTACTGACTACAAAGTAAAAGACATTTCCCTAGCGGACTGGGGAAGAAAAGAAATTACAATCGCTGAATCTGAAATGCCAGGTCTGATGGCGCTTAGAGAAGAGTTTGGTGCATCTAAACCTCTTAAGGGTGCAAGAATCGCAGGTTGTCTTCACATGACAATTCAAACAGCTGTACTTATTGAAACTCTTATCGAGCTTGGTGCTGAGGTAAGATGGTCATCATGTAATATTTATTCAACTCAAGATCAAGCTGCGGCTGCGATCGCTGCTGCAGGAATTCCTGTTTTTGCATGGAAGGGAATGAATGAAGAGGAGTTTGACTGGTGTATTGAGCAAACTCTTAAGTGGCTAGATGGTTCACCATTAAACATGATTCTTGATGATGGTGGGGATTTAACAAATATGGTTCACGATAAGTACCCAGAAATGATCGAAGGGATCAGAGGTCTGTCGGAAGAAACTACTACTGGTGTTCACAGACTATACGAAAGAGTTCAAAAAGGTACTCTTAAAATGCCAGCAATCAATGTTAACGACTCTGTTACAAAGTCAAAATTTGATAACCTTTACGGATGTAGAGAATCACTTGTTGATGGTATCAAGAGAGCAACTGACGTTATGATCGCAGGTAAAGCTTGTGTTGTTGTTGGTTACGGAGATGTTGGTAAAGGTTCTGCCGCTTCACTTAAAGGTCTTGGTGGACGTGTAATCGTTACTGAGATTGATCCTATCTGTGCACTTCAAGCAGCAATGGAAGGTTATGAAGTAATGAAAATGGATAAGGCTGCAACTGTTGGTGACATTTTTGTTACAACTACAGGTTGTGTTGATGTTATCAATGCTAAGCACTTAGACAGTATGAAAGACGGAGCTATTGTTTGTAATATTGGTCACTTTGATTCAGAGATCAACATTAAGCACCTTCACACTAATTACACTGAAGATAATATTAAGCCACAAGTTGATATGTATACTGCAAAAGATGGAAAGAGAATTATCCTTCTTGCTCAAGGTAGACTTGTTAACCTTGGTTGTGCAACTGGGCACCCTTCATTTGTTATGTCTAACTCATTTTGTAACCAAGTTATGGCACAACTTGAGCTTTGGGAAAATTCTGCAAAGTATGACAACAAAGTTTATATGCTTCCAAAGCACTTAGATGAAAAAGTTGCAAGATCTCACCTTGCAAAAATTGGAATTGAACTTGATACACTTACTTCTCAGCAATCTGAGTATTTAAATGTTCCTGTTGAAGGTCCATACAAGCCAGATCATTACAGATATTAATAAATAAAACACAAGGCCGCCTTGGGAGTTCAGCTCCCTTGGTTGCTTTGGTTTATGGATGTCTTATGAAGATTTTTATCGCTACCGATCACGGTGCTCTAGAACAGAAGAACGAACTCGTAAAATATCTTAGTACTAATGGTCATGAAGTTATTGATCTCGGTACCCACACACAAGACAGTTGTCACTACCCTGAATATGCAACATCGCTATCCAAAGAAGTTATTGCAAGCAAGTGCTTAGGCATTTTACTATGCGGTTCTGGCATTGGCGTTAGTGTTGTTGCGAATAAGTATAAGGGTATTACTGCAGCACTATGTCGAAGTGTTGAGGATGCAAGACTATCACGTGAACACAATAACGCTAATGTTATTTGTTTTGGTGGAAGAGTGTCTCCTGTAGAAGAAATGAAGTTGATGGTAACCACTTTCTTAGAAACTAAATTTGAAGGTGGACGACATGAAGTACGTACGCAAATGTTTGCTAATCTTGGAACGGAATTAATATGAAATTAGATTTGAAATGGACAGAGAAAATTGGATTCTTTCTCATTTTTGTTATTGTCGTAGGATCGGTAACGATCGCAAGAACTGACTTGCATTATTACCAAGCAATTCTCACTCGTGAAGATGGATTTATTGAATGGTTAACTGTTATAGCTCTTGTTCTTGGTGCGATGACATCTTTTTATCGAGCAAAAATATTAGTAACTTTTAGGCCTGCAACATTTATTCTTGGTCTTATCGTTATGGGCTTCATTTTTTTATTTGGAGCGGGTGAGGAAATAAGTTGGGGGCAAAGAATTTTTGATTGGGGTTCACCGGCATTTTTTCATCAGTACAATACGCAAGGGGAGACGAATCTTCATAACCTCGCATTCGGTGGGACAAAGCTTAACAAACTAGTCTTTGGATTAATTCTTGGAATTTGTATTGCATTTTATTTCTTAGTGCTTCCTTTCCTTTATCGAAAATTTCCAAAAGTTAAAAGTCTTGTCGATCGATTTGCACTACCAATCCCTAAGGGATTTCATATTATTGCTTATTTAATTTTAGCAGGTCTTGCTGAATTGATTCCTGGGCATAAGAAAGGTGAAATTTTAGAATTTGGTGGTTGTTGGATATTTTATATGATGACACTTGAACCGTTTAATAGAGAACGCTTTTCAAGAAAATCATTTAAGAGATAAAAAAAAAGCACTTTAAAAGTGCTTTTTTTATATCAATTTTCCAAAAACTTTTAAGACTCTTAGTTTTAATACAGCAAAGAGGGCTTCGGTGATAATCCCTCCACCCATTTTCGATTGTCCATCTCTTCTCTCGTAGAAAATAATTGGAACTTCTTTTACTTTTAATCCCATTGCCCAAATTTTATAATTTAACTCAAGTTGAAAAATATAACCATTTGAAATAATTTTATCGAGATTAAGACTTGTCAGCGCTTTCTTTGTGAAGCACTTAAATCCGCCAGTCGTATCCTGTACCGGGATATTTGTAACAAATCGTGTATAGATTGAAGCTAGGTATGATAATAGTAGTCTTCTAAATGGCCAGTTGATTATTCTGATACCATCAATATATCGTGAGCCAATAACAAGATCATTTGTTTGCGCTGCCTGTAATAGATCAGGTATTTGATTTGGATCGTGAGAAAAGTCGCAGTCCATTTCAAAAACAAAATCGTACTCTTTCTCGATGGCCCATCTAAAGCCTGTTATATATGCCGTGCCAAGCCCTAATTTACCTCTACGTTCGATCATATTGAGATTTTGGAAAGAGCCCTGAAGTTTTTTTACAACCTCTGCTGTCCCATCCGGGGATCCATCTTCAATAATAAGTAGTGAAATTTCTGGGTATAAACCAAAAACAGTATTAATCATTCTTTCTATATTATCGATCTCATTATAGGTAGGAATAATGATGAGAGTTCTATTATAAGGTAACAAGTGCTTCTCCTATCTCATACATGACGGACATTTTCTCTTGATATTTTGTCGATACTGATTAGTCATGTGGTGAAAATAATTTATAGCCTTTTTTCCCATATCACTCTCAATTAGCCAAGAAAATTTACTAACAAGAGGATTTAGTTGCATCAGAAATGTAATGACTTCCTGGCCAGAAATAACTGTTTGATCATCTTTTATAAGGTGAATTTCATCAAAGCATTTTTCTTTATCAAGAAGTGGAAATAACTCATAGATCGATTCATCTTGAATTGGTACCATTGAAATATGATCTGTTTTATTTAATTTTAGAAGCGAATCTTTAAATCTCACACAAAGCGAGCATTCAGAATCAAATAATAGAATTGGTAATTTTGGTTTCTCATCCATGAAAACCCCTTAGTTGATTGTTTATTCTGCGATTTCTAGTCTCTTTCTTGCACTAACTTGGTAGCGACGAGAGATGATATCAAAAATTCTTGTATTCTTGTCTCTTGTGATTTCAGCTGACCTCGAAGCCGACTCTGCAAACTTTATAATTCCAGAATTGCTACCGTTGTTTGCGCCTTTCTTCTTCTTTAGTTTGTTTAGGATACTGGCGTAGTCATTATTATTTTTTCCACCTTTTGACGACCCATTGATTCCATCTCCACCTTTAAACTTCATTGAAGTTCCTGAACTTTTTGGAACGTACCTATATGGCTTATAAAGAGCAAATCTTTTTCCTGCATTTGCTTTGAATTTCTCTTCATTCTTTTTAGACTCTGGCGTTGATTTAGACGTGAGGATTGCTGCCCCTAGTTCTTTTGATAGACCGAGGGCCTCAAACTCTGAAAGTGTATTCTTTTGATCTTCATTTAAATTGCCTTTTTGAAGGTCGATCTTATCGGCATTATCCTTAAGGATTCCCTTTGCCAATGCAAATAATTTTCCAGAATCACTATTAACTTCATAGGCCGTTTGACCTGGTTTAATCGTACCTTTGGTCATTTGGAGAAATGGAGAAAGTGCCATCGCTGCAGGTTGTGGAATGTGAATTCCATCGAGATTTCCTTTTATTGTTTTATCAAGACATGTATTGGTCTTGGCACATGAGCATGTCGCATCGGTTTTAAGTTGATCGTTTAGACATGAAACCTGATAAGTCGTGTCTCCTGCGATTCTCTGTCTAATTTCTGGCATACAGTATGTAACATCATTCATCGTTTCTTTTTGAGCACAGTAGCAATCCCTTTCTGAGATAGGGTTACATTCTCCAGCGCCTTTTAGTTTCGAGGCCAGACCTTCAACTGTTTTTTGAGCTTTCTCATGCTCTTTCTTTTCCCAATCGTAATATCTCCAAAGTAGAGTTGAAGCACCAAGCTTAAGCCAGTTTTGCCAAGCACTTGGACTCGCAGGCCCCGCTAGCATTGCAACGTAACAACCTGTCGTTGCTCCCCATCCAATTACCTGGGTCTTTACTGATTTTGCACGGCCCTCATGACTTCGAGCTTGCTTATACAAAATATCTGCTTGAGTTTCAGCATTTTGTGAAGGAGTGCTATTGATAAAATCTTGTTCAGCTTTTTGCTGGAAAAGGGCAATTGCTTCTGTTCCAACTGGGATATAGCGACAGTAGTCTTCCATTTCGTCTTTATCTTGACCGTTCTTTGTCTTATCTCCATCAAGTTCTGCCTCAGCATCGGTCGATGCTTTCTTTGTGACATCGTCCTTCTGCTTTTCAAGTGCTGCCGCCGCATCATCTCTCTTATCAATAAGTTTCTTAGTTTTTTCACCACTGTCTGAACACATCGAATCACTTGCGTTACAGAGGTTTGATACACCACCCTCATTCTTTTTAAGGGTAGAACCAACTCCCGACATTCCAATGATCATCGTATAGGCTTGAGCAACACCTTTAATCATGGTTGGCGACATTCCCATAAATTTTCCACTCGTCGTGGCATCGGCACCACTTACGACTGACAGGCACTCATCTTTACTATAGCCCTTGGACTCACATTCAGCGTCGAGCTTTTCTTTATAGTCTCTTTGAAGATAGCCCTGGTGTTGGTAGTTCTCCATCGTCTGTTTTTGTTGGTCAGTGAGATTTCCCGTACGGATATCTCGAGCACTTGGAGCTGTCCCATCTGCAAGAAGTGATGTCGCCAATAGAAATGTTAGTATTAGTTTATGCATAGTCTCTGATCCGTCTAAAGTGTTTTCAATATTTTAACATGTTATTTAACTGGAGTGCGTCATAAGCAAAATATACCTTCAATTACTTATGTGATTTTAAATAGTTAGTAGACTTAGTGAATTAATATGATAGCCGTTAGGGTGTCACAAATAATTGACGTTTGTCAGTCAGAGATTGCAAATAGTGCTTCCTCTTGCTAAAGTTACGCCATGAATACAGATAGAAAAAACAAAGAAGCCGAATTATCGCACTCAATGGTGCACTACCTTTTGACGATCCATAAATTAAAAGAGGAAAGAGGTTATGCTCGCGTAACTGATATTGCTCGTGATTTAGGACTCACAAAGGGGAGTGTTTCTACAGCACTTAATAACCTTAAAAAGAAGAATCTTGTAAAAGAAGAAGAAGATACAAAATTTTTACTTCTAACAAATGAAGGCCACGATGAAGTTCATCGTATTCTATCTTCGCGAACTCTCTTGTATTATTTCTTGAGAGATTTTGTCGGAGTTAGTGAAGAATTAGCCGAAAAAGATTCATGCCAGATGGAACACTTAATGAGTCCTGAGACGAGTGAAAAATTCTTTGAGTTTATGAAAACTTTGGCCTGCTCTTGTGAGGACCTACAAAAGTCCGGTAAACTTCCTAAAGGTTTTAATTTTAAAACAACTCTTGATTTGTGTGACTTCACAACAGCTGAAGAGTTTATGGAAGGACAAAAAGGTGATTCGTACCTCTCAGACGACCACAAAGATAATTAAAGTACTTATAATTTTTATGATGTCCATAAATCTATGGGCATCAACATATTGCTTCGAACGTTCAGAATCTCTTTTTACCATTAAAAATAATTTGAAAAAAATTATGCTCCCTGATGAAGATGTTATTATCGACACCAAATCAAATTGTCTTGAAACAGCTGTCAGACCCTATCGAGAATCGCTTATTAGTAAATATTTAAGAATGAATTATAGTATGAGACCAGAGCTGGCTAAGAAATCTCGGATCTCCGGACAGCTGTGTCGATTTCATATTAAAAAAAATGATTCACTTTCTAAGATTGAAGATAAGTTAAATCTTGGAACAAAGAATAATTTTGAAAAATCGCAAGTTAGTGAAACATCCTCATCTGTTAGAGAAATTCTAGTTTCTGAAGGTCGAGTAGGTCTTTTGACGATTGAGGATGAAAATATTTATGTGAAGTGTGAGAAATATGCTGAAACTTTTGGAATTGAACTCTCACTGACTAGTGAATTTTCTCAAGGCCTAACAACGTCTTTAACATTAGCTAAAGGCGAATGGATTAATATTTCAACAATAAAAAATGATCTCGCAAAAAAATCAAATACTAAATCAATTAATTTAGGAATTGAGCACAGGAAAATAACTGGAGAGCAGACGATAATTTATTTCGTCTCGATACAATAATGATTTTAGGTACTATTAAAAATATACACAAAGAGTTTTTGAATATTGAAACAAAAGATCGAAAATCGATACTTGCAGTCGCTTTTAATTTGTTTTTACTACTCTTCTCCTACCCAATGATAAGATCTGCTTCGACAGCAATATTTTTAGAGAAGTTTGGAGCTAAGAATACACCTTTAGTTTGGATTTTGTCCGTTGTCGCACTTTCTATTTCAGTAACTTTGTTTAATAAGTTTCAAAAAAAGAAGAACGTATTTTTCCTGTATAATTTTGTTGTTATGATTACAGTTTTATTTTTTATTATTTGTAATGCACTCTACTATGTTGATGTACCATATTCGTCCTATTTTTATTATGTATGGAAAGAAGTCTATATTATCCTTCTCGTTCATTTGTCTCTCGGTTATTTGAATGCAAGTGTCGACTACAAAGTTGCAAAACTAACTTATGGGCCACTAGGAGCTCTTGGAAGCTTAGGTGGTGTCCTAGGAGGTATGGCCACGAACAAAATAATACCTTGGATAAATAGTATTAATGGTGGTCACGGAGTTTTCTTTGTAGGTCTTTTAGGGGTTACTGTTGTAGGAATAACTCATTTTGTATTTAGAACATCTGGTAATGATGTGAAAATTAAAAAAGAAGAAAAAAAACAGCTCTCACCACTTCGCTCTGTAAGAGATATCAAGTCTTATGTCGTGCTGATTGGTGCGATTGTTGCAGTCTCACAATTTGTCATTAACCTCGCAAATTATAAATTTAATCTTGGCATTGAAGGACATGTTACAGGTCTAGAGGAGAAAGCTACATTTCTTGGAAATGTTTATTCAAATATAAACCTAGTAAGTTTTTTATTTCAGATTTTTTTAATTCCAATTATTTTAAAATTTGTAAAAGTTAAGTGGGTTCATTTTTTTATCCCATTTATTTACATATTAGTTTTCTTTACAACACTAGGTCCTGTTGGTGGCTTTTTACCTGTCACAATACTATTTGTTACATATAAGGGTCTTGATTACTCTGTGTTTTCAACAGCTAAGGAGATGCTCTATTTTCCACTGCTTGATGTTCAAAAGTATGGAGCTAAATATATCGTTGACATGATTGTCTATCGAGCTTCTAAGATGGTTATTTCGGCACTTTTACTAGTCTATAATACGGCCTTTTTTGTTGACTGTACTTTAGGAATTTGTTTAATTATCTGGATAGCTTTAACGGCTTTTTTATTTACAAAAAAACATGAGAAATAACATTGGAGATTCTATGTCTAATCCTTTTTTAACTGAATATAAAACGCCTTTTGGGGCTGTGCCATTTGGCGAAATTAAAAACGAGCACTACCTTCCAGCTTTAGCAAAAGCAATCGAAGAATTAAATTCAGAGATAGAAGAAATTAAGAAATGTAGTGATTCACCTACTTTTGAAAATACAATCGAAAAATATGCAACATCAGGTGAGCTTCTTGGGAAAGTTTCTGGTGTGTTTTTTAATCTTCATTCTGCACACACAAATGATGAGATGACAGAGATTGCAAAAGATTTTGCTCCCAAATTAACTGCTGCAACAAATAATATCAGATTAGATGCAAAGTTATTTGAGAGAATTAAGAGTGTATATGATAATAAATCTTCGCTTAATTTAACTGAAGAACAATCAACACTTCTAGAGAAGTCTTACAAAGACTTTGTTAGAAATGGAGCACTACTTAAAGATGAACAAAAAAATGAAGTTCGTGCCATCGACGAAGAATTATCAACTCTTGGGTTAAAGTTTTCGGATAATGTTTTAAAAGAAACGAATGAGTATAAATTAGTGATTGATAAAATTGATGATCTCAAGGGATTACCTGAGAGTATTATTGAAGCTGCTGCGATGACAGCTACAGAAAAAGATCTCGATGGTAAATGGGTGTTCACTCTCGATTATACAAGTTATGGTCCTTTTGTAACTTACTGTGAAAATAGAGCATTGAGAGAAGAAATCTCAAGAGCAGCCTCTAAGAAAGCGTGCAAAGGTGATGAAAGAGATAATCAAGAGATTATTAAGAGAATTGCAGTGTTAAGACATAAGAGAGCAAATATTCTAGGGTATACTACTCACGCAGATTTTGTTCTTGAAGAGAGAATGGCACTTAAGGCCTCAAATGTATTCGGACTTTTAAATGACCTTAAAGAAAAAGCTATGCCTGCAGCTAAAGAGCATATTGATGATATTAAAGCATTTGCCAAAAAACTTGATGGTATAACAGATCTTATGCCATGGGATTACTCTTACTATTTTGAAAAACTAAAGAAAGAAAAATACAGTATTGATGATGAAATGTTACGTCCATATTTTAAATTGGAAAATGTTATCGATGGTATTTTTCAAGTTGCAAAGAAACTTTACGGACTAAATTTTAGTATTCGTAATGATATTCCAAAATATCATGAAGATGTAATTACTTATGAAGTCACTGACGATAGTGGAGCACACGTTGCTTTATTTTATGGTGACTATTTTCCACGTGCTTCAAAGAGAAGTGGAGCATGGATGACTTTGTTTAGAGAGCAACATATGAATGGTAATGAGGATGTAAGACCTCATGTGGCGAATGTTTGTAATTTTACAAAGCCAACAAAAACAAAACCTTCGTTATTAACATTTAATGAAGTGACGACTTTATTTCATGAGTTTGGACACGGTCTTCATGGAATGCTTTCAAAATGTAAGTATGAAACACTTGCTGGTACAAATGTATTTTGGGACTTTGTAGAGCTTCCATCTCAAATAATGGAAAACTGGGCATATGAAAAAGAATGTCTTGATCTCTTTGCTAAACACTATGAAACTGGAGAGCTAATTCCTGCTGAATTAGTTGAGAAAGTGAAAACTTCTGCAAACTTTGGAGAAGGTCAAGGGACTCTGAGACAGCTTTCATTTGGACTTCTTGATATGTCTTGGCACTCTGAAGACCCTTCATCAATTACAAGCGTTGAAGATCATGAAGAAAAAGCAATGAGAGATGTGAGACTTCTCCCTAAGATTGATGGTGGAATTAGCAGTACAGCTTTTGGACACATCTTTGCTGGCGGTTATTCAGCTGGCTATTATAGTTATAAATGGGCAGAGGTTTTAGATGCTGATGCATTTGAATACTTTAAAGAGAAGGGTATTTTCAATACAGAAGTTGCAACTCTTTTTAAAGAAAATATTCTCGAAAAAGGTGGCTCTGAACATCCGATGAAACTATATAAGAAATTTAGAGGTCATGAGCCGAAGGTTGATGCACTTTTAAGAAGAAGTGGTTTACTTTAAAGAAATATAAAGGGCACTTAGAGTGCCCTTTTTTTATTGAATATATCCTTCGCATGTTTCCAAGTATAATTCTCTAGGCCATCATTACATAAATTGAGTAAGTGAGGAAGTAGTTGATCTGAAAAATCCTCGGAACTTTCTTTCGGGAGTGCTGATGGCAAGTTATCTATTGCAATGACATTGATGTCTGATTCAACGGCCTGTACGATCGGGGTTTCCCATGTCGTATGGGTTGAATAAATTGGAATTGGATTTAGGATGCTGTTAGGATCGCAACTGACGTCCGAAATAATCTTTAATGAATGTTCATTTGTTATAAATTTTGCATCAAGAAAAGGTTTTATTTTTGATGTCATTAAAACAGTATTGATAAAAATATCATGATCTAGAATCTCTTGAAAGGGGCCACCTTTACTAGTTTCTTCCATATCCCATTCTGTTGACTCTAGATCTAAATCTTTCAGTAATTGATTTGCTCCTGAGCCACATCTCCCTCGAGCACCGATGATCAAAGTTTTTGGAAGAGGAAGGTTTTCAAGTTTACTCTTGATAATGTTTACCCAAGTCATCTTGTTGAGGTAGTGCTTAAGTGGTGCTTGTGGGAGACTGCGCATTTGATGACAGTAGTTTTCGATAGCGAGACCGGCTCCGACATAACCGGCCCAAAATCCAAATGCGGCAACTCTTCTTCCATTTTCATGTAATAGAAATTCGAGATCAAACAGAGTACCTTCTCCTTCATTATACCTCTTAAATACTGAGGCTGCTCCATCTTGTCCTTTGTAGATATGTGCAAAGTAAATGTGATTATGAGAGAGTTTGAAAGTATCGTTCTTTAGTTCTTTAAGTCCCAAAACATAACAATCAAGAGGAGCATAATTTATCCAAGAATTTGAATCTACAATTTTCGCTCCAATTTCTAAATATTTTTCAATTGGAAATATTCGATCTTGTGATCTTTCAACGATAACAGTATGCCCGGCATCTATTAGTTTTTTTGCATTTGTTGGTGTTAATGGAGTTCTCTTTTCATTTTCTTTAACTTCATCTCTTAACCATATTGTCGTCATCTTAACCTTCTAGTTTGTCTTGAATCGAAATGTCTCTCTGTGCTGATTCATTGTTAGAATTATATAGGAACTTCATGTCTTTAAAAAATAATCGTGGAAATACTGCAGTGGCAAAAATTATTGCAACAGTTTTTAACATTGTTACCGTATCAATACGATCACCAATGATTGAAATAATAATTCCACTAGCGATATTTGGGAAAACAAATGAGAGGTCTAAGAGTGCAAAGACTCTTGATAAGTATCGGCTATCAACCTTTAATGATATGTAATTAAGCTGACTTGTGATACGAACAAAAACAGCAATTCCCCACAGTAGAAAAATAATTAGAGCACTATAGAATCCTGGAATGTAGAGCCATAAAAGCATAAGAATTGGTTCTGTACATAGTGACCAAATTATCATTTTTCCTGGATGATGTTTCTCATGAAATTTTTGACTGAGCCAGCCACCAATAACACCACCTAGGCCGAAGAAAGAGAATGTTATCCCATATGCCTGTTCATCGAGATGGAGGACATCGAGAAAGTAGGGCAGCATAAGAGGAATAAGAAAGCCGATACAAAAACCAGCGACGATGGCGTTTGTTACTATTGCGAGGAGGTCTTTGTTCTTAGATATATAAAGAAAACCTTCGTATGACTCAGTTAAAATTGATTTCCCTGAGACTTCATTTTTTGGAGGAGTATACTTAATACTTCCAATTAAATAAATTCCAACAAAGTATGTAAGTAGGTCAAAACTTAATACTTCATGAATACCTTTAAAAGTTGAATAGAGAGACGCGCCAAGAAAAGGTCCAAGCATATGTAATACAGCAAAGGTAGAACCAAATAGTGCATTAGCTTTCGGGATATCTTTTTGAGGTACAAGATCATTGACGAGAGTTTGACGAGTCGGATTATAAATTCCAGTGAAAAGTGCAATAAGTCCATCAACAGCAATTATCCAGTAAACATCTTTTATAAAAAATAGTGAAGCAACGAGAGGTATTCTTCCGTAGTTTGTAATAAGTAAAAGATTTCGACGATTGAATTTTTCACCAAGAGCACCTCCGAAAATATTTCCGAGAGTAAGAAAGAAAAGAAAAACAGCTCTGGCAGCTCCTAAGTAAGATTTATTATTTCCACTTAGCTCAAATACAGTAAGCATAAGTGCTGTTTCTGTAATAAATGAGCCTAACTCGGAAGTTAGGCCTGCTAAGTATAATCTTTTAAAGTTAGGGTATCTAAGAACTTTTGGCAATGCCACAACACTTATCCTAATTTACTTTTGAATGAGTCTAGTGCGACTTCATACTCACTTATTAAACGAGCTATAACTTCACTAACTTTTTCTTTCTTAGTTATAAATTCGATTGAAGGTCCTGCAACCCATACTGTTTTGTAAGTTGCAGCAAATGCCGCTTTTTCGACAGCTTTCATACCTTTGTAGTAAGTAAGCATTTTTGCATATTTTTTAAATTTTCTATTTGAATTTAAAAAAGCTTCAATAAAATTTTGATTCACACCAATTTTTTTTACATAAGGAGTATTAATAACAGTACATGCACTTCCTGAAATTCTATTTGTCATGACGATATCTTTAGCGCCGTACTGAACTACTGCATCCTTATATTCATCAGAAACAGGACTTTCATCAGTTGCAATGAATGGACTTCCGATTGAGACACCTTCACTACCAAGAGATAGAGCGCTTAGTAAGCCAGAACCTGTTCCAACTCCCCCTGCTGAAATAACAGGAATTTTACAGTGCTTTTGTAGCATCGGAACAAGAATCGATGTTGGTATTGGGCCGGCGTGACCACCAGCTCCTGAGTTGACGGCTATAATTGCATCAGCTCCAAGAGACTCTACTTTTTGTGCATAACCAACGTCGACAACATCACAGAAAATTTTAGTTCCTTGAGGGCGACACTGCTTAATTACTTCCTCTGGACTCCCAAGGGAAGTAATGATAAAAGCCGGTGCATATTTAGCACAAATTTCAATTTGCTTTGCGAGGTAGATATTTGACTTATTTACTATGAGATTTATTCCAAAAGGTCCAGGGCACTCTTCTTTTAATTCTTTTATGCCTTGTTCAAAGAGTTCCGGAGTTCTCCAGTTCGCAGCAGGGATACATCCCATAATTCCTGCTTTTGCCGCTTCTGTTAGCATTTCCTTGCTTGAGGCAAGAAACATCGGGGCCATTATAATTGGATATTTTATATTGAATGTTTCAGTAAGCCATGTCTTGATCATGGTAGCTCCTTTTGGGCATGAATATTTTGTCTATTATACTTTTATTAGCAAAGATATCAAAGAGGGAAAGCGCTTGCACAACTTGAAATACTCACGTAACTTTAAAGCATGGCAATAAAAGAATTACTCCCGTTGGTGGATTTTGAAGAATTAAGAAGAGATTTAGAAACAGAACGAAAAACTGTTATTAAAGTGAACAACTTTTCAGAAGAAGATGGCTATGTACGATCTTTGGAAGATGCAGAAATAATTCTTAATTTCTTAAAAGAATTGATCACGCCAATATGGGAAGTATTTGATGAATATCCTTCATTAATCAAATTCTTTACCTCAGACTACACGCCTTTTAATGCGTTGAT
This sequence comes from uncultured Bacteriovorax sp., assembly GCA_964593545.1. Taxonomy (GTDB): domain Bacteria; phylum Bdellovibrionota; class Bacteriovoracia; order Bacteriovoracales; family Bacteriovoracaceae; genus Halobacteriovorax_A. Next base: position 64,862 of record CAZQJK010000002.1, read on the forward strand.
AACTCGCGAAAATATTCTCGATTTAACTTTCTTAGACGATTGTATAATTCCAGAGAAAGAGATGTTCTTCTTTGGGCAAGACGGTGGAATTAATTCTAAAATTCTTGATATTCACAAAGCTGGATTTCATCGTTGGATTAAAGACAAGAAGTTAGCTCATGAACAGACTGTCGAATTAATTAAGTCTGGTGAAGTCGGGGACCTAAAAGTCTCAGATTTAAAATGTCAGTGTTATAACTGTACTGGATCTTTTCGCGCAAAGGTTAGAGATATTATTTATGATGAAAGTCTAAAAATAATCAATGATGGTGAAGAAGAGATCAAAAAGAATATTGATGTTGGTGTTGGCTTTATTGCCGATTTATTCAATACAATGCATAAAGAACTTGATAAAAATTTTTATAAAGCACGTTTCAAGCTTAAAAGATCTTCTCTTAATAGACTTGAGACCCAGGCTAAGGAAATTTTAAAGAGTAAATTTAATTATCCATCTCCTCTTTGTTCTGAACATCGAAAAAACTTAAAATATATTTTCGACGAGTACTTGTATCAGAATGAATATAGTGGCGACCTTATAACTGATGATGAATATGAAAAATTCTTTAAGTCATTAGGTGTAAATTTTTGGAAGAATGAAAAATTTATCGAAAGAGAATTTCAAAAATTTGTTAAATCAATCGTTATCCTAAAAAAGAAAGATGTTTCATCAAAAATTCTTCAAGAGTATCTGGGGGAATTTTGGGTGCACTCAGCCGCTAGACAAATTAAAAGAAAAATTGTCTATCATATGGGTCCAACAAATTCTGGTAAAACCTATCATGCAATTGAAAAGCTCGCTACTGTGGAAAAAGGTTGTTACCTCGCTCCATTGAGGTTACTTGCTGCTGAATTATACGACACTCTTAATTCAAAGGGGGCAGTAACGACTTTACTTACAGGTGAAGAAGTTATTGAGAAGGAAGGGGCAACTCACTACTCTTCAACAATTGAAATGGCACGTTTGACAGAATTCTTTGATGTCTGCGTTATCGATGAAATTCAAATGATCACAGATTCATCTCGTGGCTGGGCGTGGACCAGAGCACTTGTAAATGTTTTCGCTGAAGAAGTTCATTTGTGTGGAGATGCTTCCGCTCTTGATTTGATAAAAGTTATTACAGAATTGTGTGGAGATGAATTAATCATTAAAAACTATACGCGTATGACGGAACTGGAAGTTCAACGTCGCCCAGTCGTATTAGCAGATCTTGAAAAACATGATGCTCTTATTGTTTTTTCTCGTCGTAATGCTCTTCGCTTTAAAAGAGACCTAGAGAAACTTGGTTTTAGGGTTTCTATTGTTTATGGAAGACTTTCCCCTGAAGTTAGAAGAGAGCAAGCTCGTAAATTTGATCAGGGTGAAACTGATATCATGGTTTCAACTGATGCTATTGCGATGGGAATGAATTTACCTATACGCAGAGTTGTTTTTTCAACTTTAAATAAATATGTGAACTCGCAAGAGTTTCAAATCTCAAATTCAGAAATTAAACAAATTGCTGGTCGTGCGGGAAGATATCAACGATTTCCAAAGGGATTTGTAACTTGTTTAAATAAAGTTGATGATGGTTTAGAAATTGTAAATGAAGCGCTAGAGGGAACTCTGAGTCAATCGACACAGTGTATGGTTGGACCTGACTTAGATATTTTCAATCAAGTTAATACGGCCTTGATTTCTAATAATCTTCCAAAGCTTAAGCTCTCAGAGTTTTTGAGACTATTTAATACCATGACTTTTAAGCAACCATTCTTCTGTGTTGATATGAAGGAAATGATTGAACTCGCTGAGTCGGTTGAAGATGCTGATAAGAATGAAATTCTAACAGATGCTGAGATTTTTGGTTTTGCTTGTGCACCTGTTAATCTAGGCTTACTTGAGCATGTTCAGTACTATATGTGGATATTGAATAAGTATGTTGCTTCAGAAGCAATTATTAATGACTCAATTGACCCAGCATCAAATGATATCGATTATCTTGAAACTTCAATTAAGTGTGTTGAATTATATCAATGGCTTTCGAGACATTTTAACAATAAGCATTTTGATTATGATGAAGTGAATCTACTTGATAATAAGCAATTAGCAATTGATAAACTAAATAATCTTCTTTCTGAGAAGATTGTGCCAACGTGTTCAAGCTGTGGTTGTAAATTGCCAGATGATTCTAAATTCGCTATATGTGAAAGCTGCTTCGAAAGAAGACGCTCACGTCGAGGTGGAGGAAGACCTAACTTTAGTCGAAGCAGTGGCGACAATAAAGGTAAGTCTGGTAGCTCTAGTGGTAACAGGGGTGGAAAACCTGGGAAGAGTAGCTCTTTCTCTGGTAAGAAAAGACCAAGCCGTAAGAGAAAAACTACAAAGTAATAATGAACGTAATTGAATATGCTAAACTTATTCTGAATTCTTCAAATATTGAAGACAAGCTTCTTGATCCCTCTATTGTGACTTCGTATGAGGGAAGTACGGATGATTTTGAGAAGCTAAAAGATTTAATGCCTGCTCGTGATGCAGGTATTTCTTTTAGTGCAACCCAAGTTAAATTTCCTCGGAGAAATACACTACATTTAAATGATCGAAAAGCATTGGCCTTACACTTTTTTGCTAATCATGAATTATTAGCGATTGAAATGATGGCCGCTGCACTTCTTTATCTACCTCTTGATGATTCTTTTTCAAAGAGAATCAGAGTTGGGATTTTACAAACAATCAAAGACGAACAAAAACATTTTAAGCTTTATCGAAGCCGAATGAATGATTTTTCTGTCGATTTTGGTGATTTTCCTGTGAATGATTTTTTCTGGCGTCAAATGCAAAAAATGAAATCAATCGATGAATACCTCGCAGTTATTTCTCTAACTTTTGAAGCTGCAAATTTAGACTTTGCTAAAAATTATGGAAATATATTTAAGTCTGTTGGTGATGATAAGACATCTAAAATAATGGATATTGTCTATCAAGACGAAATTTCTCATGTTGGCTTTGGCGTTACGTGGCTTAATAAGTGGAAAGAAGATAAGTCTCTTTGGCAGTATTATGTCGATTGTCTTCCTGATATGCTTACGCCCGCTAGGTCGAAGGGTAATATCTTTGATATTGAGGGGCGACTGAAAAGTGGTATGGGAGAGAACTTTGTTCATGAAGTTCAAAACTATCGAGATGAATTTACAGTCACAAACCGTAAAGAATGGAATGGTAAGTGAAATATATCGTAAATTTTGATTTCGATTGCAATTTTCCTCGTAAATTCGTTGATCTTAATTATAAGAATAGAGCATTTTTTGAATGGATATTCTTTTTTCTAAATAATGATGAAAATAATATTTTATACTCAAAAGAAAAGTATTCTGAATCTTATTTTAAAAAAATAAGTAACTTTGGGGCGGTACTTACAAAGATTACGACTGACGACAAAGATGTTGTTCCATGGTGGGGAAACTTTGAAGATTTTGAAATTAAGAAGAAATACATTTCTAAAATAGATATCTTGAGTACATTGAAAGATTTGGAACTTATTCCATCCTTTGTAAGACCAATTAAAGATCAAAAAGATCTCGATGAAGTATTGTCTGTTGATGGACAGTATTTTTTTCGTGAAGAGTATAGTTTTTCCGGTATAGGTTCTTGCACTTATCAGTCTAATACAACTTATCCTTTTAAGAGAGGTGTTATCGCACCTTTACTTGATGTCGTTTTAACATTTGGTGTGACTGTTAATCTGGAGACAAATGAGTACTTTATTTGTTCTAATCGAATTGGACGAAATGGTGCATTTGTAGGGGGAAGAGTCGTCGTTGATAATGAGATTGCGAGCTTACTTGAGATGAGTGAGCTTGAATTCAAAGAAAGTCTATTATCAATTTTTAATGATCTTCGAAATAATAATGCTAAGGGTACTATTCAGTTTGATTCCTTAATTTACAATAACTCAGGTGTCAGGAAGTGGTATCAGATTGTTGAAGTAAATTATCGTAAAACAATGGGGCTTCTTATCAAGAAGCTTTTTGATCTCTTTGGAGATGGAGAATTTGTTATTTCTCACAAGCCTCTTTCCGAAGGAATACTAATATCTCCGGATAATTTAAAGCTTAAGTCTTATTACATTCCTATCGCGTAATATATTTATTATAAAGCTCTAGGCATCTCTCAAATGCTATTTCAAGATTTTGTCCGTAAGTAACGATACCGTCATCATGACCGGCCATCGCAAAACCTTTTCCTGGATTAGTCTTGGCCAGCTCTTGTACTGCATTGGCCATTTGCTTCGTTCCGTATGGAATATCTTTAGCTGTAAAAGCTTCACCATTTTGAAGCATCTTGTTCCAAAGCTCTTCATGGTGAATATGAACTACGGCACCGATAGATTTATCTACTTCATAAATTGCAGCATGAGTTAAGGATTCACTCGAAGGAAGAATGGCTCCTCGAGAGGATATCTTATTCTTATCAAGATCATAGTCTAAAACCATGGTGTAGTGTGAACCATCGAGATCTGGCAGATGACCTGTTTGGGTACCTGAAATTACAAATTGCGGCCTTGATGTTTCTCGAAACTCGCAGAAGTCAAATTTCTGAGAAATATTCCCATAGCCGACTTGATGAACTTGATAGAAGCCTATTAACTCTAGCTGGAAGAGCTTCTTGCGGTATTTCTCGATCTCGTTAACGTACTTTAAACTGATCGAATCAGTCTGGTAATAATCACTAAAATCAAACTTTATGACACCTTCATCTAAACTCATTTAAGCACTCCAAAAAAAATACGATAAGATAGATATACATACTTGAAATCACAGTGTAAAGGGAGGGCCTGGTGGCCGAAAGTTTTTTAGACAAGCTTAAAGATAAATTAGCACCATTAAAAGAAAAAATCCCATTTCTTAATAGAGAGTATGAAGAAGAAGAAGATGATGATGAGGCATACGAGGATGATTCAAGCGAAGATGCTACAGGTCAATTCGAAGTTAATAAAGAAATATTGGATGAAGCAACTAACCCTCAGTACCAACCGAGTAGTGATGAAGATGACGATGAGGATGTTGAAGAAGATGACGATGATGAAGAAGATGAGGATGAAGATGACGACGAGATTGCAAAGGCTAAGAAAAAGAAAAAACTAATTTATGGAGTTGTCATCGTTGCGTTGGTTTATATGGCCGCAGATGAATTTATGAAGTCACCTGATGATGTTGTACCTGAACCAGCACCAATTGTAAGAAAAAAACCTAAGAAGACAAAGAAACCGATTGTTGTTGAAGAAAAAGAGAATGTAGCAGTTGAAGTTCCTGTTAAAGAAGTTGTACCAGAACCAACTGCTGTAGCAGTCGAAAAGGTTGAAGAACCAGCTGTTGTAGCAGTCGAACAAGTAGAAGAGCCAGTAGTAGAGGTGAAAGAAGATATCGCTTCAACACCAGAAGTTGAACAGGGAAATACAGAATTGAATCTCGACACAAGTTCGGAGGTTGTAGAGAAAAATAATGATATAAATCAGGAAATCTCAAAAGATCTTGACGAAAATACTGGGACAAGTGCACTTGATAATCAGCTTAATGCGATCATTCAAAAAGTTGAAGATGATACTCAGAAAGCGCAAGAAAAGCTTGAGTATGTTGCCCCTCCAAACTATGAAAACTTTGGAGAATCTTTAGTTTACAATTGTAAAGGTAGACACTGGGCTTGTGTCAATAAAGAGGCTCATTTTCAATGCCTTGATAATTATAAGTGGGCAAAGAGTAGTGGGAACACACCTGAGTGCTCAAATTTTAAAGTATTGGCATCTGCAAAAGATTGTCGACTACTTCAGTTGTATAATATCAATATGGTCGTTGAGATACCTGACTGTAAGTAACGAGGAAATTTGTTCATAGTTAAAAAACTTTTATGACATGCTACAATCAAGCAAATCAAATTAGTTTATAAACAAATGGACAGAAAATGCATGATAAATCGTCTCCTATAGTAAAAGAATTCTTACTGGAGTCCTTTGAGAACTTATCAAATATAAATGAAGAACTCACACATTTTGAAAAAAATAATAATGACTCAGAATTATTAAATTCAATTTATAGAAAAGTGCATACATTAAAAGGTAGTGCTAGTTTTCTTGGTCTTAAAATTTTACAGAACGTAACTCATCTTAGTGAAAATATACTTGATAAAATTAGAGAAGAAAAATTAAGCGCAGATAGTATTCTTGTCGACGTATTATTAGAGAGCTTCGATGCTTGCATAAGTATATTAAATAATATCGAAAACAGCGGAGAAGAAGGAAGCAATACATTCGAAAGCCTAATAAAAAAGCTTGAAGAGTTAGACTCGGACCAAAATAAATCGGTGGAGGAGGACTATCATTTAAGTGATGATGAAGACGACTATAAAATTGATTTAAGTTACGAACAAAAAAACGATGCTGTCGAAAATGAATTGTTAATTTCATTAAACGAACTAGAAAATAAGGTTTTTGCAAAACCTCTTAATACTCAAGTTGCTACTGAAAAATTAAGTATGGTAGAAGAAAAAATAGTTCCAATTAAAAAAGTTCAAAAGTCATCGATAAAAGAAAAGATTGAAAACTTGAAAAAATCTTTATTAAAAAAAGAAGAGCCTGAAAATCTCGATCAAGGTAATAATAAAGAAGATACAAGTTCCGCCAAGGGAAACCTTGTCGATTCCGTTGTTCGCGTAAACGTCGCATTACTCGATAAGATAATGAATGTTGTAGGGGAATTAGTTTTAAACAGAAATCAAATTCTTCAATGTGCCAATCAAGATACTTCGCCTGAGCTGAGTCGTCTTGCTCATCAGTTAAATGCAATTACCACAGAGCTTCAAACAGATATTATGACAACACGAATGCAACCAGTTGGTTCAGTGCTTAGTAAATTTGAAAGAGTTGTTCGTGATATTTCAAGACAACAAGAAAAATCAATTAAATTAAATATTACTGGTAAAGAAACAGAGTTAGACAAAACATTGCTCGAGGCAATACGTGATCCCTTAACACACTTAGTGCGAAATGCTGTTGATCATGGAATAGAGAGACCTGAGAGTCGTATTAATAATGGTAAGCCAGAGATCGGAATAATAAATATCCGCGCCTATCACGAAGGTGGCCAGGTTACTATCGAGATTAGTGATGATGGAAATGGTATAGATCCTGAAAAGATCCTAAGCAAGGCCGTATCAAAGGGACTTGTTAGTAAAGATAAGGCTGAAAGACTTAGTAAGAAGCAAATTTTGAGTTTGATTTTTACTCCTGGATTTTCAACAGCAGAATCGGTGACAAATATATCTGGTCGAGGTGTCGGTATGGACGTCGTTAAATCAAATATTGAAAAGATCGGCGGATCGGTTGATATTCATTCAAATGTTGGAGAAGGAACGGTTTTCAAATTGAAAATACCCCTTACCCTAGCAATTGTTCCAGCTCTTGTTGTAGAGAGTGCTAATGAAACTTTTGCAATTCCTCAAATTAGCTTAGTTGAATTAGTAAGAATTGAAGAAGGCGAAGAAAAAAAGATTGAGCTTATCCATGAGAGTGAATTCTTTAGACTAAGAGGAAATCTTATCCCTGTCTTTAGGTTGAATGAGTGTTTGAATATCAAAGGCGCAAAAGAGCTAAATGAAGATATCAATATTGTAATTTTAAATGCTGAAGGCTTCACTTATGGTCTTATTGTTGATCAGGTTTTGGATACGGAAGAGATTGTTGTAAAGCCACTTAGTAAGGAATTAAAAGAATTATCAATATATGGTGGAGCAACCATTATGGGGGATGGGTCAGTATCATTAATTATTGACGCTCTCGGTTTCTTTAATTCAGTGGGACGAGTTACAAGTCAAAAGAAAATTGACTCCTCAGAAAAAAACAATGAGAAACTTGTCGTTTATAATGATGAAATTTTACTTTGCTCTCTAGAAGATGGAAGAGATTATGGAATTCCACTGATGCTTGTAAGTCGTTTAGAGGAATTTAAAAGAGAAAATATTGAATGGAGTGGTAATAGTCCGCTTGTAAGATATCGTAACAAGGCGATGCCATTAGTAGCACTAGAAAAAGTAATTGGAATAGGTGATAAGTCCGTTCTTACTGGAGAGGCCGAAACTATTCCTGCTGTTGTTGTATCTGTACGTGGACATCAAATTGGTTTTGCGGTTTCCGAAATTAAAGATATCGCTATTAATCAAGGACCAATCTCGACAGAAACAGCAGATCGAAAGGAATTTGTCGGGACAGCGTTTATAAATGAGAAAACGATCACAGTTTTAGATGTATATAATATTATTGATGATCTTCCGCTGAAAAAAATCAAATCAGAAAAAGGTCATGGTAACGTACTCGTTGTTGAAGATTCTCAACTCTATTTAAGAGTTCAAAAAGAGCTATTTATGGAGGCTGGATATAATGTCACAACAGCAACAAACGGAAGTGAAGCCCTTGCGATTTTAGAATCTGAGAAAATTGATATCATTGTGACAGATATAGATATGCCAATCATGACTGGTTGGGAAATGATTAAGCATATTAAAGGTAATACTCAGTTAGTGGATATTCCTATTATTGCTGTTTCCTCAATTGTTAATAAGAAGAGAGAAGAAGTTCAAAGAGCAGGTTTTGATTTCTGTTTTGATAAGCAACAGAATTCTGAAGCATTAAATATAGTAAATAAATTGATGGAGATTTAAATGAATGACATAGGAAATATGACATTAAGTGAAAATGTTGTCCAACTTTGCGGGTTTAAAGTTCGAGGCGGTCAGTATGCGATTTCAGTTTTGGATGTACAAGAAGTGATAAAGCCACAACCTCTTACTCCTGTACCTCTATCCCCAGATTTTGTGACAGGCTTAATAAATCTAAGAGGGCAGATTGTAACATCCATTAATTTGAGAAAATTATTTCAAATTGAAGAAAGCGCAACAGAGGAACATATGAATATTATCGTAAGAAGTGGAGAATCTCTCTATTCACTTATGGTCGATGAAATACTTGATGTGATTGATGTTGAACAAAATACATTTGAAACAATTCCAGAGACGATCAATGAAAACATACGCAAATATATTTCGGGTGTTTATAAATTAGAAGACACATTATTAATTTTATTAGATTTAAAGAAAATATTTTCAATGGACATAAAGGGGTAGAAATGACAACTGAAAATTTAACGAGTGAAATGGCAATTGACTTTCAACAGATGATTGAAATGTCTCCAATTAATACAATGCTAGCAACAAAAGAGGGAGTACTTGTTTACATGAACTCTTTATCTAAAGAAACGCTACGTGGACTTGAGCAATACCTTCCAGATAAAGTAGATAATTTATTTGGTAAGAGTATTGACTGGTTCCATAAAAACCCCGCGGTACAAAGAAAGATAATCGCAAGCGCGAGCAATTTACCGCACCGAGCGATTATTTCAGTTGGTCCAGAAAAGTTAGATTTACTTGTCTCTCCAATTAGGGATGCAAATGGAGAATACCTAGGGCCAATGGTGACTTGGGAAGTTGTTACTGAAAAATTAAATAAAGAAACTGAAATTGCAAGAACAAAGCAAATGGTTGATAAGTCTCCAATCAATACAATGATGGCTACACCAGAAGGGAAACTTATTTATATTAATGAAGCAGCTATTAATACACTAAAAAAGCTTCAGTCTCTCTTACCTGATAAGGTTGAAAAGCTTCAAGGACAGAGTATTGATATTTTCCATAAGAACCCAGAATTTCAAAGAAAGATTATTGGTGACCCTTCAAACCTTCCACATAATGCAATTATTGGACTTGGGCCTGAAAAACTAGATCTTCTTATTTCACCAATTTTTGATATTGAAGGAAAGTATCTTGGTCCGATGGTAACTTGGGATATCGTTACAAATAAATTTGAACTTGTGAATGATCTATCTAAGAGTGCTGATGATCTCCAAAGTGCGGCTGAAAGCTTACTGACTTTGTCTTCATCACTAAGTGCTGGAGCCGAAGAAACATCAGCACAGGCCAATACAGCGAGTTCTGCATCTGAAGAGATAAACGCTGGGGTGCAAACAGTTGCTAGTAATATGGAAGAAATGGTTGCTGCGATCAAAGAAATTACAAAAACGACTAACGAAGCATCCTCACTTTCAAATGATGCTATGAAAATGGCAAAATCAACTAATCAGATTATTGGTCAGCTTGGTGATAGTAGTATGGATATTGGAAATGTAATTAAAGTAATTTCTTCAATTGCACAACAAACTAACTTACTAGCGCTTAATGCTACAATTGAAGCTGCTAGAGCTGGTGAAGCTGGTAAAGGTTTTGCGGTTGTTGCAAACGAAGTTAAAGAACTTGCTAAGCAAACAGCTAAGGCAACAAACGACATTACTAAGAAGATTGAAACAATTCAAAATGACTCTAAAAATGCTGTTTCTGCAATTGGTGAAATTTCAGAAGCGATTGAGAAAATTAACGGATACGCAGGTAATATTGCAGCTTCTGTTGAAGAGCAGGCCGCTACAACTAATGAAGTAACACGAATTGTTACAGAAGCCGCAGAAGGTGTGAAGCAGATTAATGAAAATATTGGACAGGTTTCAGAGGCTGCCTCGGTGACTGGTAAAGATGCTTCTAATACGCAAGATGCTGCTAAAAATCTTGGAAGTATTGCAACCGGGCTTAAAGCACATGTTGCAAAATTAAATGTATAGGTTTTTATGAATATATTAGTCGTAGATGACTCAGTAGTTTTTCGAACTGCAATTAGCCAGGCCCTTAATGAGGTGTCTGGCTTTAGTGTATCTAAAACATGTAGCAATGGAAAACTTGCAATAGATTATCTTCAAAGAGAAGAGACTGTTGACTTAGTTATACTCGATCTGGAAATGCCAGTGATGGATGGTCTTGAAACCATTCGAGAACTTAGAAAATTCAATAAAATAATTCCAATCATTGTTTTCTCATCTCAAACAACACAAGGTGCAGAGAAGACAATTACAGCTCTTCAAAATGGAGCAAATGATTTTGTGGCCAAGATCACGGGGACAGGAACAATCGATGGATCTTTGAAAATGATTCGATCAGAACTTGTTCCCCGAATAGAAGCTCTCTGTAATAAAGGAAGACTTAGCTCTCGTGAAGTTGTTAAAGAGGAGACATGTGAAATAACGAAGGTAGTTGAGAAAATGCAAATTAAGCCTAAGCTTATTTGTATTGGCTCATCGACAGGTGGCCCTGAGGCATTAATGACAATATTTAAAGGAATCGTAGGAATGCCTTCGATTCCGATACTTATCGTTCAACATATGCCACCCGTCTTCACTCAAAAGTTAGCCGAAATGCTTAACAAAAATTCTGAACTAACTATCAGTGAAGCAAAAAATGGGGATCAATTAAAAGTAGGGCATTGCTTAATCGCTCCTGGTGACTATCATATGACTTTGTCTAAAGACTTAACGATATCCTTAAACCAAAAAGATAAAGTATGTTTTGTTAGACCTTCGGTTGATGTTCTTTTGAATTCAGTTACTGAGAATTTTTCTGGTCAGGTATTATCAATTATCTTAACGGGAATGGGAGAGGATGGTGCAAATGGCTCACGTTCTTTGAAAACTAAAAATGCTTATCAATTTACACAAGATAAAGATTCATGTGTTGTCTGGGGAATGCCCGGAGCAGTCATGAGAGCTGAGGTTGGAGCTTCTGCAATTAAATTAGCAGATATTCCTAAATTAATAACGATGGTGTCAAAAAGAATATGAAGAATAATATTTTAAAAAATATAATAAAATCGAATCAAATCGATGAAACTTTAATAATAAAGGCTTTAGAAATACAGATTCGAGATCATGTTTCTTTAAGTCAGGTAGTTGTTGATAATAAATTATTATCTGGGCAGGATTTTTTAGCCGTTTCATTATCAGCTATAGATAATAATGTGGAATTAAGTAAAGAAGTAAAGAGATTGTTTCCTGATGTTTACGAAAATGCTCAACGAATTAAGGCAAAAGGTACACGTGGAATTTTTACAATATTGAGAGATGAAGGAATAGTAAGTTCTGAGCTACTAGAAAAAGTCATCGAAGATTCTAGAGAACCAGAAATAAGTGAAGCTGCATTGGAATCTCTTCGTGAGCTAGAAGGAGGGACTGCTATCCTTGAAAGTGACGATGAAATTGAGATAAGTGAGGCCGCTTTAGAATCATTAAGAGAGCTTGAGGGCACATCTTCAGTGCCGGAGATAAATGAAGCGGCTCTAGAGTCACTACGAGAACTAGAGGGAAATACTGGACTCACTGATGTTAATAAGGACGAAGATGAGACGGTAGAAATAAGTGATGCTGCTTTGGAGTCATTGCGTGAGTTAGGAGGCGTCAGTGATGAAGAATTAAATGCGTTATCTGCTTCAGCACCAGAGAAAATTGAAGTTCAAAATGATCTTCTAGTCGCATTTGATGAAAAAAGAAAAAATAAAATATTTAAAATCTTGAAAATGATTGAAGAGGCTTGTCAAAATGGTGGAGATGCTGCCAATTATCTTAATTCACTGTATCGTGAAGTTCATATTGTTTCGACAGCAGCTAAAAATATAAATGCAAAATTTTTATATCGATTATTTGATCTGTGGGAGCATGTGATTGATCGTTTGTTTAATTCGACAGAAGAGAAGATAAAACAAGTGTGTCAAAATGACTTTAGGAATTTTAATTCTGCTGTCGAACTGGCCTGGGAAATAAGAGAAAATGAAATAATATCTAGTGAAGAAATTTATTTTAGTAATGATGCAGTCAGAAGTAATTATCTTACACAAATTAACATAATAAAAAAAATACTGAGCAATAGCATTTAGGGGTAGAGATGAGAATAATGATCGTAGATGATTCAAAAGCAATTTACATGATGGTTTCAGGTATGCTTACCGAAAAGGGGCATGAGGCTGTATGGGCTGAAGATGGAAATGATGCATGTGAAAAGCTTAAGATTGAAAAAGTTGATTTGATTTTACTCGACTGGAATATGCCAAATATGTCAGGTCCTGAATTTCTTGAAAAGAATAATTCTGATTCAATTACGGATGCTCCTATCGTTATGATGACTACTGAAAATAAGCCTGATTTTATAAAAAAGGCTCTCCAGTTAGGAGCCGTCGAATACATAATGAAGCCATTTACTAGTGATATTTTATTCAATAAAATTGAATTGGTATTTGATCTTGAATGATTTTGACTATTTTAAAAAAATTGTAAAAGACACTTTAGGAGTCGATCTTGATATGTCTGACCCCGATCGTAATTTCACGAAAATGGAAAAGTTCTGTAAGGAAATGGGAGTTACAATTGGATTTAGAAAGTATCATCTCTCTCTTGTTGATGAAGAAGAAATATCTATTTTTAAAAAACGTCTAATTAACGTAATTACAATCAATGAAACATCTTTTTTTCGAGATAAAATCCCTTTTGATTATCTTAAAGATTATATAAATGGAATGAAGAATATTTCAGCACTTTCTATTCCTTCTAGTACAGGGCAGGAGGCCTACTCTCTTGCTATGCTTTTCGAAGAATCAAAAATATTACAATATTCTGTCATTGGATTTGATATTTGTGAAGAAGTTGTTGAGTACGCAAATAAAGGTATTTATAGTTCATTTGAAGTAAAGCGAGGCCTTGATAGTGAGTACTTATTAAGGTATTTTGAGCAGCTGGCAAACAAATATGAAATAAGTGATAAACTCAAGTATCACGTGAAATTCTTCCAAAGCAATATTTTAAATCCAACTATTGATCTCAAGAAATATGACATCATTTTGTGTCGAAATTTACTAATTTACTTCAATGATAAGACCCGGGTCGAAGTTCTCGAAAACATTGTTGCACACATGCTAACAGGTGGAAAACTCATGCTTGGAGCCGGCGAGAGAGTCGAGCACCCCTCTCTTCAAGTTGAATATTTTAATGGTATGGCAGTCTATACTAAAATGTTAATTAAATAATTAATATCTACTCTAGATAGCCGATAAGATATCGGAAGAGGTAATTGTGGACTTAACTGAACTCAAAGAAAATTTTATATTAGAAGCTGAAGACCTTTTAGAGGATGCTGAAGATGCTCTTTTAAATATTGGAAAGAAAGAATATCAAGGTCTTTTTAATCGTATTTTTAGATCGTTTCATAGCTTGAAAGGCGCTGCTGGCATGTTCGGCTTTGGCGACCTTCAGGAGCACGTGCATAAACTCGAAAATTCTCTCGACTCGTGTCGTGATGATATGGATGAAGAGAGGGTCGATTACTATCTGAGAGGAATTGATACTGTTCGAGAGTATTTCAAGAGTGGCTCTATTTCTTTTAAGGAAAATGTTGCGAAAGAAGAAATTGCTTTTGATATCGAAGTAAAGCGTAAAGCAGTTGAAAAAACTCAAAGTACACAAGTCAGTAAGGGTTTTATCTACGTTGTAGATGATGAAAAAATTATCGTTGAACTCATATCATCTCAATTAAAACAGCAAGGATTTACTACCGAAAGCTTTTATGATGGACTTGAAGTTTTAGAAGGAGTAAATCCTGAAAATTTACCTGATTTGATCGTGTCAGATATTAATATGCCAAGAGTTAATGGGATTGAGATGGCAAAGAAATTAGCCGAGAGAGGAATTGTTGTTCCGATCGTCTATGTTTCAGCATATGTTACTTTAGATATTGTACTGTCGGGCTTAAAAAGTGGAATGTGCTTTTTTATCGAGAAGCCTTATGATGAAAAAGTATTAATTTCAATGGTTTCATCACTTGTTGAGAATTCGAAGTTAAAGAAATCACTTATTAAAACATGTGATCGAATTATGTTTATGTTTTCTAATCATGAAAAATTCTTATTAAGCTCGGGTCATGAGAAAGAAGCGAGTGCAATGAAATACGAGATTGAGAATTTATATGATCTCAAAAAATCTATTACTAAATAGAGGCGAAAATGAAAGAATTTGAAGTTGTATGTATCGATGATGAGGTTGAACTTTTAGATATCTATGAGGTCGAACTTGCAAAGTGTGGCTGTCAAATTAAGCTATTTGATAAACCAGATAAAGCTTATGAATATATAATTGAAAATTCAAAAAATATATCTCTTGTTATAAGTGATTATAAAATGCCTGAAATGACAGGGCTTGAACTTAAGAAAATGCTTAACTCAAACGATGTCATGGTACCATTTCTTATGGTAACTGGTTTCTATAGTAAAGAAATGGCCGTTGAAGGTATGGAGCTTAAAATCTCCAAGTTTATAAATAAGCCATTTCGTTCTGAAGAGTTATGTGAAATTGCAAAAATTGAAATTGATCAATATCTTCGTGTTCTCAACGAAGAAAGAGAGATGATCAAATCCTTTGTTGAAGAATCCTTTCCGATGCTTGAAGAAATCGAAGATCTAATCCTAGTTCTTGAAGATGAACCACAAAATTTAAACGCTTTAAATACTTATTTTAGACTATTACACACGATTAAAGGAACTGCTTCATGTGTAGGACTGAAGTCTTTGCCAGCATTTGCTCATCACTATGAAGATTTGATTGGTTTGTTAAAAAATGGTGACATTAAAGTCAATGACTTAGTCATCAATACATTTCTTCGTGGCCTCGATGTTCTTAAAAAAATGTACGGAAGTATCTCTAGTGATGAAGCTTTTGAATTTGATATCGATGAAGATTTAAAAATCTTTGATGTCAATTTTAAAGACGGAGTTGTCGCTCATCAAGATAGTGATGTTCATGATAAGAGTGAAGTTGTTGATGCAAAGGTCAGTAGTGGAGTCAAAGATAATAATGAGAAACTAAATGTTCAAGTCTCCATTCTTGATAGCTTTATGGAGCTATCAGGTGAAATGACGGTCTTAAGAAATATGATTGTTAAGAGTGTATCAAAAATTGAGCAAAGATATGCAAATGATAAAGATGTTGATGTCTTATCTGATACTCTCGACGAAATGCATAAAGTCTCATCTGTTCTCCAAAATCAAATTTCTGAAATGAGAAAAATCTCGGTAGAAAGTATTTATCGCCCTCTTAAAAGAATCGTACGAGATGCATCGAAGAAACTAAAAAAAGAAGTAAATATCGAGTTCGAAGGTGAGGACCTAAAGGTCGACACTTCAATCGCTAAAATTTTAAATGGTGTTCTTATCCATCTTCTAAGAAATGGTGTTGATCATGGAATTGAAATTCCGGAAAAGAGAACAAGTGCTGGGAAAAATGCTGAAGGGAATATTCTCCTTTCTACGCAAATTGATGGTGAAAATATCTTAGTTACAATCAAAGATGATGGTAATGGGATGAGTCCAGAGAAACTAAAAGCTAAGGCTATTGAAAATGGTCTATTTAATAAAGAGCAACTAGATCGAATGTCAGAGCAAAGAATATTTTCTCTTATATTTGAATCCGGTTTTAGTACTGCCGGTGAAGTTACTGATATCTCAGGTCGAGGTGTTGGGATGGATATGGTGCGAAGCTCTGTGGAAGCAATCGGTGGCAAAATTGTTGTGGAATCTAAATTTGGCGAAGGATCAAAGTTTATATTAATACTTCCTATACCGCGCTCGGTACTTATTATTAAGTCACTGATGATTGGGGTAGCTGGAAATCAATTTGCTGTGCCACTTCAAGATATCGGCGAAGTCGTAAGTCTCGACGATGATAAAATTAATTCTGAACTGAGAGAAATTGATGGTGCACAAGTACTATGTCATCATGATCGTCTTGTTCCTCTTATAAACCTTCATGATCGATTTCACTTTAACGAAATAAAAGATACAACACTTAGAAATGTTATTGTTGTTGAAACAGAGGGCTTGAATTTTGGACTTCTTGTTGATGAGGTTTTTGATATTGAAGAGGTCGTACTTAAGAAATTCTCTGGTCATCTTCAATCGAATGATTGCTTGTTTCAAGGGGCAACATTAATTGGAGATGGAGATATCGCACTTATCCTTGACCTTGAAAATATTGCACATACAAGCAATATTTCTAATTCGATAGAGGAAGATTATATTGTAAATGAAGGTCAGTTTGGCTCAATTACAGAGTACTTGCAGTTTACGTTGAGTGATACGAAATCATCATATGCTGTAAATCTAGACCTTGTTGACCGTCTTGAGGAGTTCTCTGTAAGTGAGATTGAGTATACTGGTAATAACATGATTGTAAGGTACCGTGATACATTCTTGCCTCTATTAAGCCTTGATTCAATTCTCTCTGGTAATGAACAAGGATTAGAAGGAACTGATGAGGTTGTTTGCATTGTTACTAATGTTGATAATAGAAAATATGGTCTACTTGTAAATAAGATAGGTGACATCGCAAATGTCTACGAGGAAATTGATGATACTTTTCAAAATGGTGCAGGAATTTCGGGAACTGTTTATATAAATGAAAAAACAGTCAATGTTATGGATCTCGAATTGATCATATCTCATTGTATGAAGCGAGATCGAAGTAAGGTAGAGGAAAATACTATCGAACTAGAGGAAGCTGCTTAAAAAAAAAGACTATCAAATGATAGTCTTTTTTTTATGCTGCGTTCTTTAAGAACTTGCCTTCGACTATTGATAGCTCAAAGGTATCCTGTTTTTGTTTTACATCTCTTCGCATTGCCTTGATAAATGACTTGGCCAGCTCTGGATCAAATTGCGAACCAGAGAATTCTTCTAATTCTGCAAAAGCAACTTCATAGTCAAGTCCTTTTCGATATGGTCTTGATGAAGTCATGGCATCAAATGTATCAGCAATTAAAATGATTCTTGAAAAAAGAGGAATGTCTTCACCTTTTAAGCCTTCAGGATATCCTCGACCATCCCATCTTTCATGGTGATGTTTGGCATATTTTGCAACTTTTTCAAAGTGAGAGAAACCTCTTAATATATCAGCAGATTTCTCCGGATGACTCTTCATTTGAAGAAATTCTTCCTCCGTTAATCTTGCTGGTTTTAAAAGTACCGAGTCTGGAACACCGATTTTTCCAATGTCATGAAAAAGCGCAGATAACTCAAGGTCGTATAGCTCTTCTTCATCAAGCCCAATTTCTTTACCAAGTGTAAGGCTTAGAAATGCAACTCTCATAGAGTGTCCATAGGTATATGAATCTTTACAATCTAGTGCATGTAAAATTGTACGTGCAGCCATTTCGCAAATTTTCTTTTGCTCAAGAGCGAGTTTTTTATTCTCTTTAACTAAATTTAACAGAGCAACATTTGTTACAATGTCTGGTAGAGAAATAACATTATTAGGGCTGGTAATCTGTTTTTTCTTTGTGTTCATTTCCTACTCTTTTAGTCCGTTAATAACCTCTATATTACCAACTGTTCGGTTACAGAACTCCATTTCTTTAGTCTTCCAATCAATTTCTTGTGATTTTGGTCAGTTAATATGGTAAAATACAATGGTTTAGAGCCAATATTTATTGCCAGTTACTAAGGAATTTACATGGAATTTGAAATTCTGACCCAGGATGGAACAGAATCTAATTTAGAATACTTCGAATCATTATTTTTTAATCTTCACGGTCGTGATATTGAATTTGTTAAGGTTGATAGCCTTGGCGCAGATAAGATAAAAATTATTAGTCTTGATTCATTTAATAACTTAAATGATAAGCGTAAAATTTCACGTTTTTTTATATTCTATTTCTCATCGAAAGCAACAAGTAAAGAAATTGATGACTTAACAACTCTTGGAAAAACAACTCCTGAGTGCTTAGGTATTTTCGACCTTGATAAGGAGTATGGACTCTATACTCCATTTGTCGATAACTTCCTATCGCAATTAAGTCTGCTAGAATCACAAAAATCAATTTTAAAAAAATTAAATGGTGTGATTCAAACAATATTAGGTCAGCTTCAAAGAGTGAAGGGGATTCATGATAAAATGGTTCCCGTTCGTAGTGAAGTTGTACGAGGTGTAAGTATTAATTCTCGCTTCTGCGCAGGTACTTCGTCTGGAGGCGAATTTTTTGACTTCTTTAAGTCGGGAACGAAGCTGTGGCTGTTTTCTCTAAATGCAAGTTCATATATTACAATTGCGGCGTTCTTGAGTTTAATCGATACGTGGAAAAGTCAAAATGAGCTTAGTTCACAATTTGTAAGACAAAGTCTTGATTCTGCAAGAAAAGAGTTCGAAGGTCTTGGAGATGTTTCATTACTTGTTCTTTCCATTGATCTGAGTAGCTTTAAACTAACAAGCTTTAATCTTGGACAACACGATATTTTTTCAAAAGATAAAGTAGTTATTGCACGTAATGATAATACCTTTCCATCTAAATGTGATGAGTATAAAGAAAGTACATATCAGCTAACAAGAGGTGAGCAGATCGTGATTCTTTCTCCTGGATTCTATAAAAATACAGGTGACATGATTGATTCTCAAACAAGCTTTAATTTTTTAAAAAATAATTGGTCTTCTGGTACTGATCTCATTCAAGAATTAACTTTTCAAACAAAGAAGAAGTTTAACGATCTCGACTTTCTGCCTTATGATCAAACTATCTTTACTATAGGAGTTGATAAAAATGTCATTGCTAAAGTTTAGTTTATTACTATTGTCGATTATGTCTTATGGATTTAGTGGTAATGATTGTTTCAATACAAACTTTAATGTTGAGGTCACTCATAAGTCATTTCCATTTGGATTGCTAACTAAGACACTAAAGGTTACTAAGAAGGAATGTGAGATAGAGATCTCTCATAATGAGTATAAGTATCGCAATAGGAAATGGATCATCGATACATGTCGAGAGCCAGTTCATATAAAGATTGATACTGGAAGTGTCGATGTAATACGTCGAACTGTCGACTGTCAGATTTCAACAGATAAGTTCTGTAAGGAATATTCTTTAATTAAAAAATTACTACAAGATGATGGATTAATTTTTGCTGAAGGTTCAAAAACAGAACTTGAAAGTGACCATGGTAAAACATATTGCTCATATGTACTGGTTGATCAATATCTCGGTAAAAGCCTTGTCATGACAAAGGGTTTTGATTACGACTACCTAATGGCCGATAAGTCACATAGTGGTAAGAAAGAGGGGACCAATAGTGAAGTAAGCATTGATCCCAATTCTGGTAAAGCTGATTTTTAAACTTTTGCAAAGGCCTTATCTAAGTCATTGATGAGGTCTTCAATATCTTCAATTCCAACAGACAACCTTATTAAATTATCTGTTAAACCTATACTTTCTCTCACCGCTTTTGGAAGTGAAGCATGTGTCATTATTGCAGGGTGCTCAATTAAGCTCTCAACTCCACCTAAACTTTCGGCGAGAGAAAACATTTTAACTGTCGATAAGAACTTTTTACATTTTTTGATATCACCTTTTAGGAAAAAAGTAATCATTCCTCCAAAACCTGTCATTTGCTTTTTGGCGATTTTGTATTGAGGGTGAGAAGGAAGTCCTGGGTAAACAACTCTATCGACTTTTGGATGTTTCTCGAGATATTTTGCGATAAGCATCGCATTTTTAGCGTGAGCTTCCATGCGAACCGCGAGTGTTTTTATTCCTCTGAGTACGAGCCAAGAGTCAAAAGGTGACTGTGAAGGACCTATTGAGTTTTGTAAAGTCCAAAGCTTCTTGTGCATTACCTTGTCATTTAGCATCACACAACCACCAACAACATCAGAGTGCCCATTGATATATTTTGTCATTGAATGCATGACCATGTCTGCACCAAGGTCGAGTGGGTTTTGAAAATATGGAGACATGAAAGTATTATCAACGACTGTCTTCGCTTTAAATTTCTTGGCCACTGTAGTTATTGCCTTGATATCAGAAATTTTTAAAAGAGGATTGGTTGGAGTCTCAATCCAAAGTAGAGCAGGCTTATGTTCTTTAAGAGCGGCTTCAACTTTTTTGATATCAGTAGTATCGATGAAAATAAAATGATGAAATTGATTGAAAACAGTAGTAAAAAGTCTATATGTACCACCGTAAACATCATCACCACAAAGAATTGTTGAACCCGCAGGTAGGGCATGCATTATAAGCATCTCAATTGAGAGACCACTTGATGTTACTAATGCATATTTTGCATTTTCAATTCCTGCTAAACATTCTTCAAGCCTCGAACGTGTCGGATTATGCGAACGAGTGTACTCATATCCCTTGTGAACACCAGGGCTTGATTGAACATATGTGGAGGTTTGATAAATAGGTGGCATAATAGCGCCAGTTTCTTTATCTGGTTCACCTCCAACATGAATAACCTTAGTGGCCTTTTTCACTAGATGCTTCCCTTCGAAGACATATATTGTAGAATATCAATTTCAGTTAAAATATCTGTAAGCTTTCCATCTTTTGTAATGATTGCGACTTCTTTCTTTAAAAGAGCATCCGCAACAGTCTCAAGAAGTTCATTCTGATCTACAATTCTAAACTTGTTAGTGTAGGCTAGAGAAATATTGTCATCTTTTTGGAATTCTCCCATAACTACTGGGCGAACAAGATTTTTCTCAGCACAAAGACCGATAACTTCTCCAAGCTTGTTGATTACAGGAAGTTGAGACATACCTTTATCTTCCATAATATTAATAGCATCACCAATAGTTGCACTATCTCTAATCGTAATGATACTTCCATTCTTTCCTAGGTCAGAAAGAACATCCTTAATTTGAACATTGAAAGACGAGTCGAGGTAACCATTGTCACTCATCCAATCATCGTTATAAATTTTTGAAGCATAACGATTACCAGAGTCATGTAAAAGAACTAAAATTTTCTTTGGTTCTTTTTGTTTTTTTGCATAATTAATTGCACCAACAATAGCTGCACCAGCTGAACCACCAGCGTAAATACCTTCGTACTTTAAAAGCTTTCTTGTCATAAGAAAACTTTCCTTATCTCCAACAACTTCAAAATCATCAATAACGTCAAAGTCATAATTTTCAGGAATAAAGTCTTCACCAATTCCTTCGATGACATATGAATGTGCCTCACACATCTCGCCAGTTTTTGCATAGTGAGCGATAATTGATCCAACACAATCGATCCCAACAACCTGTACGTTTGGCATCTTCTCTTTGAAGTATTTTCCACAACCAGAAATTGTTCCACCTGTTCCAACTCCGGCCATAAATACATCAAAGTCACCTGATGTTTGTTCAAACATTTCAGGTGCTGTCCAAGTATAGTGAGTATCTCTATTATGTAGATTGTCGTATTGATTAACGTAGAATGAGTTTGGGATAGTATCAGAAAGTCTCTTTGATACAGAATAGTATGAACGAGGATCTTCTGGAGCAACATTAGTTGGGCATACAACAACTTTTGCACCAAAAGCTCTTAGATTATCAATCTTTTCTTTAGACTGCTTATCAGCAAGAACAAAAATACACTTGTATCCATGAATTGCTGCCCACATTGCAAGACCTACACCAGTATTTCCTGATGTCCCTTCAATGATCGTTCCACCTGGCTTTAGCTTTCCTTCTTTTAAGGCCTGGTCTAGCATATAAGAACCAATACGATCCTTTGTTGATCCACCTGGATTCATGTACTCAAGTTTAACGTAAATCTCAGACTCAATGTCTTTTGTGACAAAGTTTAACTTTACTATTGGAGTTCCACCAATAGCTTCAAGTACATTTGCTTTAGCGCCTTTCATCATTTTATAGTCCTTGTTTGTTTTTTAATTCTATTGCTCCGGCGAGGGCCGATACTCTTGCGATTACAGAGTAAAGTGCTTCTTTTGCCTGAAAGTCTTGATTCTGTCTAATTTCACTAATACAGAATCTTCTAAATACCATACCTCGAGCATTAAGGTTATCATGAGCACCTTTTTCAGTATTTGCTCTCATGAACCCACCAACACTCTTTCCACCAACGAGATAAATAGTTACTTCTGCTGGCATATTATCATACTTTATTATCGTCTCAACACCTTCTTGAACAATAACTGATGTAAATTTTATTTTGTTCTTTCCAATATCCATTTTGTTACGATCTTTTCTATTGAAATTTAAAACCTCTTCGCCACTTCCAACGACACTTATTCCCATTCCATAAGTGCCCTGGTCACCTTTAATGAATACTTTCATCTCGTTGTTATCACCTTTGATTTCATCAACAGATGCAGCAACCTTTTCAAGTCCTTCCTTTGATGAGAAATCAATACCATCAACAAGCTTAAAATTTGCTTCAATAAGGGATGGGTTTATCTTGTATTCTTGGCAAAATACTTGAGCAGCTTCATGATAAGCAACGAAGTGTCCAGACTTAGACCGATTAAACCATCCAATAAATGGACTAGGGTGAATTGGAGTTAGAATTTTCTTCCATTCGATATCCATTGGGTTTGACTGATCATTATTGAGAACGACGTAGTCCATTCTTTGTTCATGTGCAAAGACATGCCCATCAATAATTGTTGCTTTAGAAATTTGTAGGTCAAACTTAGATGCAGAAATTAAATTTAACTCCTTTTCTTCAGCAAAAAGCTCCTCGTCAAAACTTGCAATATATGTTGTAAATCCTGCATCAGTTAATGCTTTTTTTAAGTAAGCAAGATGATCAAGATAAAATGTATTTTTTGTGTGTGACTCAGGAATAATCGCTATCGTTTTAGCTTCAGGATTTGAAGAAAGAATAAATTTTTTGAAAGTCTCTGAAGCACAGTCTAAATCCAATGCGCAGATATTGTTAAAGCCTGCTGGATACATGTTGTTATCAACAGGAGCAATCTTGTTCTTGCTCTCTCTAATATCAACAGATGAATAAAGTGGTATTGGAAGTTCTAAGAATTTACTATCTAAAAACTCATTAATTTGATTCCAGTTATGTGTGACGAAACTTTCTAACTCTTCTTTTGTATTTATATTATAGCTCATATCTTTTCCCATGTTTCTAATAGTTTTCTGACCTGAAGAGATGGTTGATTTTCAAATACTTCAGGGAATTCAATTGTTTCTATTTTAAAATTACTTATATTTTTCTTAATCTGATTTAACTGATGTGAGAAATTATCTTTTAGTGCTTTTTGTTTTTCATTCTCTGGCTCCCAATTTTTAATAAACTCAGACCAGCTTTTATTGATAATAATATAATTATCATTCTGACTAAATTTACTTGATGATTCAAAGAGATGATTTGCTTCTTGCCCCTTAACTTGATCTGCAGATGTCACAAGAAACCAATTTGTTAATTCTGGATTTACGAGCTCTTGCTCAAGTTTTAATCCATCAATAAAAACATTTCGGTTGCTATAGAGAATACGTATCGCCTGAGTAAACTCAGCGACAAATGTTTTTCCTGTTACCTTTTCAAGATAAGTAAGAAGCTTATCAACCCCGCTTGCAACTATCTTAGTGAGAAACTTCTTCGTTTTGTTACGGTCATCGATAACATTAAATATTTCTGCAAATGTCTTATCAAAGAAATGTTTAATTTTACGAGATGCATCGAGAAAATCAATAAAATGTTGTCCCGGTGGTGTATCAAGGACGATTGTATCGTAGACGCCACTATTAAAGTGATGTTGAACTTCGAGTACGGCCATAATCTCATTTAGTCCACCGTGAGGTCGAGCTAGAGTTTTTAAAATATCATTATCGATTCTTTCGCCGATTATTCTTTCAAGAGTTGAATTAGGATCGAGAAGTAGTGCATCAAGTAATGCTTCACTTTTTATTCCAAAATTTTCCTTGTTAACTGGAACTACCAACCCTTCTTCATTCTCTGGTATTCCAAGCACCTGCTTGAGACGTTTTGCCGGATCAATTGTAATAAGGAGCGTGTTTCTTCCCTGGGAGACGAGATGGAGAGCCCGTGAAGTTGAAATTGTTGTCTTTCCAACTCCGCCGGTACCGCAAAATATTTCAATTCTTTTATTCTTAATCATTTTGAGATTCTCCTTCAGAGTATAAAGGAGCAAGACTTCTTTCTATATTCGTAACAAGGCTATTTGTTTCTCGATCAATAAACATCGGAATAATTAGATCATATATTTGTGATTTTTCTTTTAATATTTCTTCTTCACTCTTAACTTTATTCTTTAAAAATGGAGGAAGAGTACTCAGATCATCTTCTACTGCTAGAGAAAATACATTGTTCAAAATCATCTTCTGTGAGGCAACTTTAAGTTCACTCATTTTCTTGGTTAGTTCAAGTCCTTCAGTGACAGCGAGCTCTGTTGGAATACTAACAACAATAGCTTCAAATAAGTCCTTATTAGAGATAAAATTAGTCATGCGATGAATATCATTTACTAATGGACCTGACTTAAAGATATTTTCAAAATTAATAGGGGACTCTAGTACGGTTAGTATGTGGCCACTTGATGGTGCATCAACGACAATAATAAGCTCTGGATCATTTTCGAGAAGATCAATTAAGTGGCCAAGGAGGATCATATTTCCAAGGCTTGGTACAATATTAAAAAGCGCCTTAAAAAATGGAGCTTTCATAATCCACTTAGCAATAGTCTCGCTACCGAGTTTTCGACCTATATATTCAATTGCTGACGACTCAACTTTTAATTGTAGTGTTTTAACTCCAAGTTCTCTACACAAGGATTGATTAATATCAGCATCGAATGAATTGAATAAAACTTTTTTACTAGTATTTTTAGCGATGAGCTTAGAAAGAGAAAGGGCCGTTAGAGTTTTTCCAACACCACCCTTTCCGGTGACGATATAAAGCCTTTTATAGCTCATTAGAACTTATAGTAGGCAGTAACTTGTAATTTATAGTAAGAGCCTTCGACATCGGGCTGGTCATCTTGTTGGATATCGAATGGATTGTGTATCATTCCGATTAGACCAACTCTAACACGAGAGTTTAGATCAAGGTCTGCCCCAGCTCCAAAGTTGTAGCCGAATGTTAATTTACTTCTTGATGATTTAAATTCACCATCAAGCTCTCTCGTCATCTTTGGAGAGTAGAAACCTAATCCTCCTACAAGAAAAGGCGAGAAGTTATCGAAGTTAAATAGTTTTGCCTTAATACCTAAAGCGACACCAGAAATTGTAGTTTTTCTACTTTTGTACTTATGTGATGACCAATGGAAGTTTGCCATAAAGTCAAATGAGTGACTCGCTGAATAGTTATAATATAAATCTGGAGCAATTTTGTCTTCACCGTTATCAGCAAAGTCACCTGATAGGAAAGTTTGTCCAAGCCCAATTCCAATTGCGTGAACATGTAGTCCTGATGTTGAAATTGAAGCTACTTTATCAACTTCTGACTCTACTTTTTCAGAAGTTTTAGAAGAAGTTAATTCTTTAATTGATTTTGATTGTACAGAAAAAGAAAAGCCTGTGATTAAAATCACAGGCATTATTTTTAAGCTTTTTGCAAATGTAGATAGCATTGAAAAACCCTTTGAAACTTATATTAGACTTGTGGTCTATATTAGTTCAAAGTGTTTGTTGTTTCAACTGCTGAGTTTAATTCAGATGCATTAAATGCATTTAAAGTTGCTGCAGGTGCTTCAACTGGAGCATCGATACCTTCTAGAGATCTGATGTATCCTGTGAAAGTTCCTTCTTCTGCTCTGATAACTCTCTTTAATAGCTCAACATCACCAGCTCTTGTTGATTTTTTCTCTTGATCAAAAAGAAGTTGGATTTGAGTCATATATGTAATATCGTTTTTTGTCTTGTTATCAATAACTTGAATCTCATGACCTTCTCTGATAATTTGTGCAATCTCTTCAAGAGTTACATAACAGCTTTGGTGAGTGTCGTAGAGCTTTCTGTTTTGGTACCTTTTGATAATTCTAACGTCATTCATTTAACATCCCCTATTTGGTTTTCGTGAGATTTAACTCCCACACTTTCTTTATTTATATTTAGAAAAACTTCATTAAGTCACTAAACTTGCTATCTTCTAACACGTAGCACATGAAACTATAACCCATGGTGTACTTTTTTCAGTATCTTCAAAACCCTGAAAAATATCGTGTTATTTCAATGGTTTATGAAAGTCCAGAAAGCAGTGTGGCTTTTAGTGCTAAGCGTTTTTGACAAGCCATTTAATAGCAGTGAGCTGTTTTGACTGTCAAGGTCAAAAAATAAAAAAATAGCACTGTGCCAAAGATTTTTACCAAAATAACAAATTATCAATAAGTTGAGTTTAAGCAAGATCCTGTAATTTGGTAAAACATACGAAAATAGTACAATAAGCAGAATGGGGAAAAGTCTTCGCTTAGTGAATAAAGGCTTAAAGTTGCTTGTTCCTTAGTCGAAGAGCTATTGAGGTCAAGGCCTTAAGTTTTGACCACTAAAATAAGGTTTATTAATGAAAATTTCTCAAAAAATTCCATTACTTCTGCTGCTTTTCTTTGCTTCATGTGCACATAAGCAAGTATCTGTGTCTGAGAATGTGAGCCCGCCTGTTGAGGTTCAGACAAGCGCAAAAGAAGAAGTTAAAAATATTGAATCGGCCATTATAGCTAAAGAGAAAATTGAACAGCACCTTGGATCAATCGTCGAAGAAGCTCTTCGAACTGGTGATGAGGCAGTGAATTACTTGTCGAGTGATCTCTTTTTAAAGGCTAATGATGCTTCTCTCAAAGGAGATTCTTTTTCAGCTTCGATTATATTTAAAGCAATCGTACGTCTAAAACCAGAAGATCTCTATCTGAGAAAGAGATTTGCAGTTGAGCTAATTAAGTCAAATCAATTAGAAGATGCAAAAGAACATCTAAGCTACTTAATTAAAAATGGTGATTCAGAATTAGCAATAAAAGCAAAACTGTTATTGGCCGGAATATATTCAGCAATGAATAATAGCGAAAAATCAATTTCTCTCTACAAAGAAATTGTTGCCAAGAAAGGTGGGGATTTACCAGAAGCTTGTGCATTCCTATCTAAAGCATATTCACGTGATGGAAAGTTTAAAAGAGCATTTTCTGTATTAGATTACTGTGCAAGTAAATCTGCAGAAAATAAAGCTTCATTTTTATACTATAAAGCAAGAATAGAGTTTGAAAGAGATCGAATTAAGCCAGCAATTAAATTATTAGAAAAGTCGATTGCAAGTGATGAAGATTTTTTTCAAAGTGTTCTACTATTGGGCCATATTCATGAGATGAGCTCAAAGAGGGATAAGGCTGCAAAGGTTTATGAAAGATTTCTTACAAATAATCCAACAAATTATTCAGTGTTAACAAAGTACGTAGATATTCTTTTTAGCGAAGGTCACTATGTTGAAGTTATTCCATATCTTGAAAAACTGATCTCTGTTGATGAATCAAATTTAAACTTAAAAGTTAGATTAGGTGTCTTGTATACTGAAGTTGGAAGAGTAGATGAGGCTAAGAGTGTTTTTCAAGAAATTTTGAAAGATGTTCCTGAGTCAGACAAAGTTCTTTATTATCTCGCATCTCTTTATCAACAGACGTCAGAGAATGATAGAGCGATTGAATACTTCTCAAGAATTCCTGAGGACTCGGCACTGTTTCACGAAAGTCATATTCAAATTGCTCAGATCTTAAATGCTGTTGCATTAGAAAATACTAAATCATCTGATAAGTTATTTGCATTTGTATCAAAGAACTCAAAGAAGAGTAATGTTTTGAATGTCGAATTAAATGTTATACTTGCGGGTTTCCTCGAAGCCTCTAAAGATTATACTCAGGCAATCTCAGTTTTAGAAAATGTTAAAGCACTAACTGAATTTAGCGATGGACATGAGTATTATCTTGCAGCTCTTTATGAGAGAGTTAAGGATTTCTCAAAAGCTGAAAAACTTATAAGCTCGATGTTAAAAAAGAATCCAAACAATGCTCACGCGTTAAACTTTCTTGGGTATTCAATACTTGAAAGAGGCGGGGACATGAAAAAAGCATTTGATTATATTACCAAGGCCGTAAAGCTTAGACCAAAAGATGGATACATTCGTGATTCATTAAGCTGGTACTATTATAAGATGGGTAAGTATGACGAAGCTTACGAAGAATCTAAAAAAGCAATGAAACTCGTTGGCAATGATGTTGTAATAACTAAACATTTAGCCTTGATTTATAAGGCAATGAACAATTATGATAAAGCCAAAGAATATTATGTCGAGGCTTTAAAAAATTGCAAAATATCAGCAGAAAGAGACGAAGTTATAAGAGGTTTAGAGGATTTGGAATCTGTACGATTGCCTGCATCCAAGTAATACTTTCTTCGTGCTCATTATTTGAAAATAAAAAGACAACTTCAATAACAGATGACCAGCTAAAAAAAGAAATACAAGCTGGTCTTTGTTTATCAGCAAGTGGCCGAGGTCGAATAACTACAGGTAAAGAGAAAAATCGTTTCACATATCAATCTCAAATAAAAAATCATGTCTTCGAATTAGCAATCGATATTCCGTTCAAGGGTCAGGAGACACTAAAGCTTCCACTTAGAAAGCCGTTCAAATTTAGTGGATCAATCTATAGCAAGACAAAGAAAGAACTCTCTAGTTCGAAGCATCGAAATATCGAAAAAATATTTGATGCGTTCTTGTTTAGATCGGCAAAGTTCTTTGCATATGCTTCGAACGAAGAGTCATGTGAAAATATTTCTTGTTTAAGTGGAACTCTTGAGAAACTTAATGACGCGGTGGCTTATCAGGCTCCAATTTCTAAAAGATTTGTATTTGATTTGGAGTTGAAAAATAATATTCAGGGTCACTATAGAAATATTTCAATCCGCACAAGTGATGCGGCCAATGCTGGAAAGCCTTTACTGGCATTGGATCTGATTGTTGACTCATGCCAGTAGTGCGGTGCGCTCAATTCTAAATCTTTTTACTCTGGAAAATCTATCTTAATTTGGGTATAAGCTCTATCTAACCGTTTTTAAAGAACGATTTAACTTTCAAACATCGAGAGGAAGACCATGAGTATTATGAAGTTTAAAAACACTAAAAAAGTAGTGAATTTAATTTCTTTAGTGTCTCTTGTTTTTGGAACATTGCTAATAAGCTCTTGTTCTAAAAAAGAGCAGACAGACGAGAAAGTATTAAACATTGCTGTTACAGCAGAAGTTAAGGGGATGGACCCAATCTTCGCTAACGATAGATATTCTGCAAATGAAGTTGCAAGAATTTATGAAGGACTTTTAGAGTATGACTATTTAAAAAGACCTTATACTTTAGTTCCAAACCTTGCAGATGCACTACCAGAAGTTTCTGAAGATGGACTTACTTATACTTTTAAAATCAAAAAAGGTGTAGTTTTCCAAAATGATGAAGCTTTTGCTGGTGGAAAAGGTAGAGAGTTAGAAGCAGAAGACTTTGTTTACTCAATTAAAAGACTTGCTGATCCAAAGCTTCAGGGTCTCGGTTGGTGGTTACTTGATGAAAAAATTAAGGGCTTAAACGAGTGGAGAAATAAGTACGCAGAAAAAGACGTTGTTGATTATAGTGAAAAAATTGAGGGGCTTTATGCTGCAGATAAGTACACTCTTGTTTTCAAATTAAGTAAGCCGTTTCCACAATTTCTATATTCTTTGGCAATGCCATTTACATTTGTTGTAGCAAAAGAAGTTGTTGAAAAATATGGAAAAGAATTCATCAATCACCCAGTTGGGACAGGTGCATTCTACCTAGAACGATTTAATCCATCATCAAAAAGAATTGAATATGTTAAAAATCCAACTTTCAGAAAGAAGCTATTTCCATCTGAAGCAAGTGAAGAATTTAAGCATATGCTAACAGATGCAGGAAAAGAACTTCCACTTGTTGAGAAAGTTACTGTTAATGTTATTTCAGAATCACAACCAAGATGGCTTAATTTCCAAAAAGGTAAAATTGACTATTCTGCTGTAGATAAAGATAACTTTGATTCTGTTATTTCAGAAGGAAAGAACCTTTCTAAGAAACTTACAGATAAAGGAATCTCACTTGAAATTTCTGCTTCTTTAGATGTTACATATACAGCTTTCAATCATGATCTAAAATTATTTGAAAATGTTGATTTAAGAAGAGCACTAGCTCTTGGTGTTGATATTCACGAAAATAATAAATTATTCTATAACAACACAGCTCTTCCAGCTCAGTCAGTTGTTCCTCCAGGAATTGCTGGATATATGAAAGATTATAAATCTCCATATCGAGAAAGAGACCTTGCGAAAGCGAAAGAGCTTCTTGCTAAAGCGGGTTACCCAGAAGGTAAAGGCTTACCAGAAATTACTTACGATTGCCCAAGTTCATCGACTTCAAGACAGATTGGAGAACTATTCAAAAAACAAATGTCTGACATTGGTGTAAATATTAAAGTAGTACAAAATACTTGGCCAGAACTTCAAAAGAAGATCACTACTCGTCAAGTTATGCTGTATGGAATTGCATGGGGTGCAGATTACCCAGATGCTGAAAACTTTCTTCAACTTCTATACGGACCAAATAAGGCTCCAGGTGCAAATGGTTCTGGTTACAATAATGCAGAATTTAACAAATTATTTGCAACTGCATCTGTAATGCAAGATTCTCCGGAAAGAACGGCTCTTTATGAGAAGTTAAATAGAATTGCATCAGAACAAGCACCATGGATTTACGGTGTTCACAGACAAAACTATACTCTTCAGCATTCATGGTTGAAAAACTACATGTCTACTGACTTTGAATCAGGGCAAGCACAATACTTAAATATTGATCTTGAGCAGAAGAAAAAAGCTTTAGACAAGCTATAAGTTAAATTAGTTAAGGAGTTCGAGTGAACCTTTGGTCATATATTATTAGAAGACTTTTATATACGATCCCCATTATTTTGGGGGTCTGTCTTATTATTTTCGCAATCTTTAATCTCACTGGATACGACCCAGCTGCGCAATTACTTGGAAAGCACGCTACTGCTAAACAGGTTGCAGAAGTTAGAAGAGAGCTTGGGTTGGATAAACCACTAGCTGAGCAGTATTTTGATATTGTTAGAACTGCTTTTACTTTTGACTTTGGAAGATCTTGGACAACGAAACAAAAGATTTCTGATATGATCAGAGAGGGAGCAGGTCCTTCCTTAGCTGTAACATTACCCTCTTTTGTAATTTCAACAGTGATGGCAATTTTAATATCCATCGTTGTTGCTTTTTATCGAGGGAAATTTATCGATCGTTTTCTTGTTGTAAAATTTGTTGGAATGATGAGTATTCCATCGCTCGCATATATTCTCTTCTTTCAATGGTTCTTTGCATATAAACTTGGATGGTTTGAAATTTCAGGTTTTGAAAGATCATTTCCAGAGTTTCTTCCATATGTAATCTTACCAATTATCATTATGGTTGTTCTAAGTATTGGACCAGACGTAAGATATTTTAGAACTGTAATCCTTGATGATATTTATCAAGACTATGTGAGAACAGCTAGAGCAAAAGGTCTTAGTGAGAGAGTCGTAATGCTTAAGCATGTTTTGAAAAATTCGATGATTCCAATTCTTACTTATGTTGTTATCCAAATTCCATTTCTTATTTTAGGTGCTCTTTTAATTGAGAGTTTCTTTTCAATTCCAGGACTTGGTGGAATGACTGTGAAGGCCGTATTTGATAATGACTTTCCAGTAATTAAGGCGATGACTATTTTATCTGCGGTTGCATTTATTATGTTCCAGCTAATAACAGACGTGCTCTACACTGTTGTAGACCCAAGAGTAAGACTTAAATAGGAAAAAATATAATGGAAAAAAAATCAAAATCACTTTGGTATCATGCTTGGGAAGGCTTACGAAGAGATAAGGTTGCAGTAATTTCAATGTCAATCATTGGAGTATACTTCTTACTAGCAGTTCTAACTTTCACTGGAATTATTGGCTCTGATTGGTCTCAAGCAATTGGTGACTCATATCTTGCTCCAGGTTCTAAAGCATTTTTTGGAACAGATATTTTTGGGAGAAGTGTTGCACTTAAAACTCTTAAGGGTGTTGAGATGGCAATTGCAATTGGATTAATCACAGCGATTATTTCAACAGTCATTGGTGTAATTCTAGGACTTGCTGCTGGATATTTTGGTGGTAAGACAGATGAAGTACTTGTTTGGTTTACAACATCATTTTCATCAATTCCTTATATTATGCTTTTATTTGCTGTAATGATGGTGCTTGGTAAAGGTACGCAAACACTATTTATTGCTCTTGGTGTCACTAGCTGGCCAGGTCTCTTTAGACTTATCAGAGGTGAGGTTATGAGACATAAGGAGAGAGAGTATGTTCAAGCAGCTTCAGCCCTTGGTGCTGGACACGTGAGAAAAATGCTCAAGCATATCCTTCCAAATGTTTTTCATATCGTTATTATTCAATTTTCTCTACGTTTTCAAACGGCAATTAAGTCAGAGGTTATCCTTTCTTACCTTGGTATGGGTGTTCAGGGAACACCATCATGGGGAACAATGATTGATGACTCAAAACTTGAGTTAGCTCGTGGGGTATATTGGCAGTTGTCGGCTGCAACAGTGGCAATGTTCGTTCTTGTTCTGTCTTTGAACCTATTTGGAGACTCACTAAGAGATGCTCTTGATCCAAAGTTAAAGGGAAAAGCTTAAGCGTTTCCCTCGGTCTTTAAAAACTGTTCTTTATTTAATTTTCAATAAAAATAACCGATTAGAACTACAGAAAGCACTTAAACCAAGCTTTCTGTAGGACTATAATTTGTGAAAATTTGTGAAATAAATTTACAAAATTTAGAAGAAAATAAATTTCTGAAAGGAGATTTATTTTGGAATAAAAAATCGGGGAAGAAAGTACTCTTGTCTCCAGCTGGAACATTTGTAGATTATAGTTTTGCAAAAAAATTATTAGATAAGAATGAATCTCTTGAAATGTCCGATCAGGGCAATTTTGAATTTCAAGACACACTACAAATGATTTTTAATAAAATTCAAAATGCAGATCATGAACTAGACCGTGTCGCGGCTAGGGAAGAGTTAGATTTAATTTTGAAAAAAATCCTTTCAAAAGAAATTTCTATTGATGCAATTGATATCGTAGCCCCTTGTTTTTCAGCTTTCTATAAGCTTAGTGAAGAAATTGAAAATATTTATTTCTTAAATAACTCTGATCTTTTACTTCGAGAAGTTTTTATTGCTTCTCTATTAGTTTGCATGGCGATTGAAGCAGGTTATTTAGATTATGATTTTTTAAAAAATGTATTTAATACAGAGTTGAAAATTAATCATGAACTAGCCGCTGCAAAAATAAGTGCATATCACTTAGAAGAGTTAGAGAAGAAAAGAATTGGAAAGATCCGTGAATTTTCTGATCAGTCTTTAATGTATTCATTTACAGATTATGCAAAGAAAGCTTCATCTCAAATTAATGATGGAAGCATATACGAGCAGTCATTGAAGTCATTGTGCGATACAAATGGGGAAGAAGTTAGTCCCGTATCTTTTGGAGATCTCTTTCTAATTAAAAGTGCAATTGAAAAAGAAATTTCATTTGTAGGAACAAGTCTCAAAGAAATTGATTTTAGCCTCCTACTTGTTGAGATTCTAAAGCATAAAGAAGTTACTAAATTTTATAAAGTTATATCATTAGAGAAGGTTAGTTGATTTGAGTGAAGAGACACTAAAACACATTCTTATTGATGTCAGTGATGAGGTTTCCGACATCTTAGATAAGGTTCTAAATGAACTTAATGTGGAAGTGTATGCCGATGATCTCGCTCGTGATGATTTTGATTATGTTTTCACTGAAAACTTATCATATCCAGCAGAGGAGAATACTTGTGTAGTGGTTATAACTTCAGAAGTTTATGATGGACCATTCTTTACAATACAGAAAAATCACTTAAGCTCTCCTTTAGCTCAAAAGGCTATCAGAAGGTTCTTAGGTGAGAATACTTCAATTAATTTAGAACAAGTTGAGGTACCGAAAGAGCTTCGAAGCTATAAGATAACTAATCGATTCTCACGAGGTTACTACTTTGACCTTGTTTCTTCCCTCGCTAGTGAATTCTCATTTGATTTTGAAAGAATCGGTGCAAATTTTCTTACAGCAATAAATACGATATTTAATGACTTTCAGTCTTTACCAATTGAGTTTGAAGTCATCATTGGAGAGGATTACTTCGCGACTCAGATACACTTTATGCTTACGAAATGGAGCAATGAGAGTTTTATTAAGACATCTCGTCTTGTCGAAGACTGCTTCTATGATTCATATTTTATCAAAGAATCAAAAACAGCTGTTATAGGCCTCTATCATTTCAAAAACATTTCTGGAAAATCAGTTGTCGTCTGTGAAGAAGAAAAATCTGGATTGGGAAATTTTGAAAGTGAAGTTTACAACACCCTGACAAATATCGTTGATTATAAAATTGTCGATAATATTGAATCGATTAAGAAGACTTCAGCTCTCTCAAAAGTTAAAAAAATAATTGATTTTATAAAACACTCGAAATTTCCT
This sequence comes from uncultured Bacteriovorax sp., assembly GCA_964593545.1. GTDB lineage: Bacteria > Bdellovibrionota > Bacteriovoracia > Bacteriovoracales > Bacteriovoracaceae > Halobacteriovorax_A. The sequence goes on from CAZQJK010000002.1 coordinate 100,210, forward strand.
GAAGGCACAAGCTTCGAAGACAAGCTCTCAGCTTTTCCAGATTCAATTATTGTTTCACAACTAGGTAAAGATGATATTGATTTTATCCGTGCTGTTATAAATGATGGAAAAGTATATGAGGCATTATCAGCATCGATAATTGGTCATAAGGATGATCTTTTTAAAAATGATGATTTTCCTGAAAAAATTGCAAGTGCATTAGAAGAAATGGAATTTTACGAGTTTACAAGCTTCTTTGATTCTGAGTCAGAAGCCATTCAAAAGATTAGTGGTGTCACTGAGAACTTAACGGAAGAGAATACCCTCGTATCTGGACGAGTCGATGAGGATGAATTCTCACAAGTTATAAAAGGTACGAAAGAAGATCTTGGGCCAGAAAATTTCTTAGTTAGTGGTTCAAGAGAAGATTTATCTAAACAAAAGTGGCAAGTTAAAAGGCTTGAGGTTGCTAAGAAAGTAAAAGATGAGCTACGTTTAATTGCCGAATCAGGAGTATTTGATCATCAAGTGATCACCGATCGTGTTAAAGCAGTTGTAAGAGAAAGCTTTTCATTAGAAGAAAGTGACGACAATATAGCAAATGGGCTGAATAACTCCGTCATCGACAGTGCCGCTACAAAAAGTATTGAAAGTGAAATCTCATCAGAGAGATCAGCAGATGAAATATTCCTTAAGCTTGAAAATGATCGCTACAAAGGGCAAATAAATAAAAAGAATGATCAAATTATTAGAATGAAGAGAATCATCGATTCGATGAAGTCTGATTATGTCGCAAATAAAAAAGCGGAACAAAACTTTAAAGAATCGATAACATCTGGTGATGATGTTTCAAATGAACAAAAACTAAAGTCCGTTGGAATTCAGCTAGAATTATTAAGTCGAGAAGTTAAAAATAAAGAACTTACGATTGAACAGATGGAGAGAGCTCAGGCCCATACTATTAAAAATCGAGATCATCGAATTTCTCTACTTGAAGAAAAGCTTGCTGATGCAACAGAAGCGGCTACCGCGGTTACAAGTAATGAGTTTGAATCAAAGAGTCGTATTAAAGAATTAGAGCTTAAGAATAAACAATTTGAAAATCAGCTCAACGTTGCAGAATCTCGAATTAAATCACTATCTAAGAAATATGATGACGAGATGAAGAATCGTGTCCAAATCGAAATGAATGGCTCAGGCCTAGATAAGTTACTTGCTGATGAAAAATATAAAGTGAATCAATTACTTGAAAAAATATCTGTGCTTGAAAATGCTTCATCAAATCAGAAAGCAAATGATATTGTCGAAGAGCTTGATAGTTCAAAAGAAAAGATAAGAGAGCTCGAATCTCACCTGAAAGAATCTCAAATAGAGAGTAAGAAGTTTGAGCAGAAAATGAAATTTATGACCTCTCAGATGAGCGAGCTTGAGAAGAAGCTTAAGAAGGTTGCTGGTCGCGCTGGAGGAGCTAGCGGTGGTGCAACTAATGACAAGCGCCTCAAGCAGCTAGAGGGCAATATGCAAAAGATTAATATACTTAAATCTAAGGCCGAAGAAGAGCTCGCTAAAAAAGAGAAGAAGCGCATCGTTATAAACAAGAAAATGGTGTTCTTGCTAATAAGATTGATGAACTTGAAAGAAAACTCTTAAAATATGAAAAAAATGTTGCATAAACTATTGCCAAACTTATAAAAATTCTATAAAAATATCTCACGCTTATGCATACCTAATCTATGCCCAGATGGTGAAATTGGTAGACACGCTAGACTTAGGATCTAGTGCCTTTGGCGTGGAGGTTCAAGTCCTCTTCTGGGCACCATGAAAAAAAAAGCTCTTCTTTACGGAAGAGCTTTTTTTTTGCCTATTTTAAGTGCTTGTCCAAAGTTTTAATCAATCTAGAATATGACCCGTTACTTTTTGATAACTTTAATTCTGTATCAAAGATATTTTTTAACTCTTTAGCGAATGGATAGTTCTTGTTAAGTAACCAGTAGAATTGCTCAATTTCGACTTCAGCAATCGTACTGTACGTTATAAGTTTTGCATCATTAAATTTCTTGAGCTCAATTTCTAAAACTTCCTTACGTGCAACACCAATAGAACAACGACCTTTTGCAACGAGGTCTAAGACGCTCTTGAGATCTTTAGAAAACATTTTTATTTTTGAATTATCTAATCCAAAATTAGTGTATGTATATCCCGATTGTCCACAGAGATCACCTTTTGAATACAGCTCAGATGAATATGGCATCTTTGAAAATAATTCTTGGCTTTTTGTATTGTAAAAGAAAACAGGCGTTAGATTATAAATAGGCTCAGTAAGAATATAGTCATTACGTCTTTGCTCGTTTGCTGCGGCATCTAAGACAACTTGAATATTTCCGTGAATTCCTTCGTAAAGGCATCGACTCCACGGCTTAATAATAAATTTAAAATTAATACCGTGTTTGGTGAGCATCTCAGTTAAAAGTTCCTGGTTAAATCCGGTAAGCTTTCCGGTTGGAATACCTTTTGTATATTCAGGAATGCTAAATGGAGGCCAGCCTGTATCTTCCGCGCAAATATTAATAGTTTCTGAATCTGGGATTGGGCCAGCTAGTATATTATTTTGTCCCACTTGGAAAAATAAGCATAGAATTAAGAAAAACTTGAGGTTAGGTCTAGTTAACATCGTAATATACTAAGTTAGTTTTGAAGATTAGTAAATAAATACTATCCCTTTAGACACCCTGAATCTTTTATAATGAAGAATTATTTTGTTGCTATGCGCATGCTTGTGTTATAGCTATGCGTCAGGGGGAATTATGAAGAAATTAATCTGTTTTGTAACTATGTTATCTGGATTTTACTCGTATGGGTCAATCGGACGTACTCAGTATTGTGCAGAAGCAAATATGCAATCAAAGCTATCGTCTCGCAATAATAGACTTTCATTCACGAACCAAGGTGGACTGTTTAATTCTGGAGTGTGCTGGTGGCATTCAAGGTTTACAAGAAATGCAAATTATCTTGCATTTTTTAGTCCAAATAAACCACCATTATTTGACCCAACCGAGCTCATCAAAAAAATTCGTAAAGGTAGGGAAGTCGTTGAAATACCTGGCTTTAGAAACTTGCGAGAGTTTTCTACTTACTATCAAAATGAAATTCAAGATGTGCTTGAAAATTGGCAAATTGTTGATGGAGCAATCAATCAACAATGGGTTGTGGGACTTTGGGGTAAGAGTGAGGTATCTGAAAGCAATATGAAAAAACGTATGGATAAACTTCATGCGAGAGTCTCTAATGGTGAAGTTGTTTATCAGAAATTGCAAATTGACGGTATTGATGCTCACGCTTGGCTAGTAGTGGGAATGGAAAAGTTTTCAGGTGGTTATAATCTTTATGTCGTTGATAGTAATTACAGAGGCATCGATAGGTATGTCTATAAAGAGGGTGATCGTTCATTTGAACATCCTTTTTACGGTAAGTTTGTTCCATATACGGGTCGTATGGCCGAAGAAAGAAGACTTAATAAAGTAAAAAATAAATTTTGTGATTAGCTTGTAGTGGGCCATAAGGCCCATTATTAATAAGTGGTAAGAATTACATCAGCACTTGAAAAGCTGGATGATTCAGAGTATTAAGACATAAGAAAATATTGTTCAATACATTGTGGTCGTTATTTCCGTTAGTCTAAATAAGTTGTTTAGGCGCTTTATTTCGCAAATATCAATCTTTCTATTTTAAGGACACAATTTATTGCTCAGTAAAACCGATGCGTTAAAGGAGCAAATTTTGAATTTCAGTGAATTTCCATTGAGAGACACGTTATTACGTGCAATTGAAGAGAGAGGATTTACAGAGCCAACAGAGATCCAGGAAGAGGCAATACCATTTCTATGCCTAAATGATTCTGATTTCGTTGGACAAGCACAAACAGGGACAGGAAAGACTGCTGCATTTGCACTTCCACTTCTTAATAAATTAAGAAAGGATACAAAATCAGTTCAGGCAATTATCCTAGCTCCTACAAGAGAATTAGCTAATCAAATCTGTGAAGAGATTAGAAAATTTTCTATCCATGAAAGAATTCGTGTTGAATCTGTTTATGGTGGTGTTTCTATCGATAATCAGGTGAGAAATATTAGAAAGTTTCACCCTCAAATTATTGTTGGTACCCCTGGTCGTGTACTAGATCTTATTAACAGAAAAGTTTTAAAGCTTGAAGACGCAACATTTGCATGTCTTGATGAAGCTGATGAAATGTTAGACATGGGATTTCTAGATGACGTAAAGACGATCCTTTCTGAACTTGGTACAGAAAGAAATATCTGGATGTTCTCAGCAACAATGCCACCAGCTATTTTAGATCTTATCAGAAACTATCTTAATGACCCAAAAGTTATCAAGATTAAAAAGAGTACTTTGAGTAACGAAAATATTACTCAAAAGTGCTACGTAGTAAAAGAAATGCACATGAGAGAGGCCGTTTGTCGTCTTCTTGATTCTGTTGAAGAATACTACGGAATTATTTTTACAAAGACTAAGCTTGAAGCGAAGAGTGTTTGTGACGAGTTAAATTTTAGAGGTTTTCCAACTGATTCACTTCACGGTGACATGGACCAGAAGCAACGTGACTTTACGATGAAGAAATTCAAAGAGAAGAGAGTTAAGCTTTTAGTTTGTACAGATGTTGCAGCTCGTGGAATTGACGTTGATCACTTGACTCACGTATTTAACTTTGGCTTACCACAAGACCTCGAAAGTTATGTTCACAGAATTGGTCGAACAGGACGTGCTGGTCAAAAAGGTATGGCCCTTTCAATCGTAACACCAAGTGAAATTAGAAAACTTGGAGCACTAGAAAGACTTACAAAAGCTAAAATTCTTAGAGAAAAGATTCCAACACTTGAGCTTCTAAAAGATGCAATGGTGAGAAGAACTATTAATCAATTCGAAGATATCTTCACTGAAATCCAAACGGATGATAAAGTCGATGCTTCATTTGATTTATTCAAAGATGAGTTTGAAGATCTTGATAAAGAACAAGTTCTAAAAGTTCTTTTCAAGCATACATTTCAAGATGCAATGCAAAGACTAGATCGTGAACCAATCATTGATGCGAATACAGAGAGAAGAGCTTCGGAAGGTCCAGGACAAGCTGGTGTTCCAGACAGAAATGGAAATGTAAGATTCTTCGTTAATGCTGGTCGTGATGATGGATTGACGCTTAAAGATCTTCTAATGGGTGTTTCTGACGGCCTAAAAATCGATCAGAGAAAAATTAGAAATGTTCAGTTGAGAGAGAAGTTCTCTTTCATGGATGTTCCAGCGACTCATAGTGAACAACTTGTTAACGATGTAAATATTGAAGTTGGTAGCAAGCGTGTACGTTTCGAACCCACTAAGGAAAACCGTGGTGGTGGAGATCGTGGTGGTCGTTCATTCGGTGGCCGTAGTGGCGGCGGTGGTCGTTCATTCGGTGGCGGTGGAAGAGATAGCCGTGGTGGTGGACGTTCTTCTTATGGAAGCCGCGACAGTGGTGGATCTAGAGGTGGCGGAAGAAGCTTCTCTGGAAGTCGTGACGGAGGAGGAAGCCGAGGTGGAAACAGCTCTGGTGGTAACTCTGGCGGCGAAAGAAATTTCAATTCATAGTTTAAGATATAGGGAGACTTCGGTCTCCCTTTTTTTTGATAAAGTGTCTAATCTTTATACACCCCTTTAACCCATTCCCTTGAAATTGAAATTTGTCCATAATCCTCTATTCTAGTAAAAATTATTTAAGAGGAGAGAATATGAAAAAGATCTTAGTTCCAGCACTTGTATTGTTAAATATAGCGACTTTTGCGCAGTCGAATACATCAACAACTTCGACTTCGGGCACTTCAAATGCTGAGAAGACAATAGATCTAAGTATCTCTTTAAATTCAAATAGAATGAAAGTCGAAGGAGAGTCATTTGATGGTAATGCAATCGAAGTTGCATTTGGAAAAGAGTTTACTCTGAGTGACAAGATCGCGACGAAAACTTCTCTTAATCTTGGTGTGAATAGTCTTGATAAAAATATTGATGAATCAAAATTCGATGTAAATAGAATGACTGAGGTTGGGCTATCTCAAAATTTGGTTTATATTGCAGAGGCGAATGGTACACTTGTTAAGCCTTTTATTGGGGTAGGTGTTGCAAGAGGATTATGGAAGCTTGAAGCGACTGGTCAAGATGAGGAAATTTCATCTGTAGAAATGGAGACTAATTATACAAAACTTTCTTTAAATGTAGGTGTTGAAGCACTTCTTGAAAATGGAATAAAGGGCATCGTTAAAGTTTCACAATCAAGAATTAAATTTGCTGACGCAAGTGATGTTTCAATCTCTGGAACTGAACTTAATGGATCAGTTTCAGTGGATAATGAATTCAGCGACACTAATAATACTGCTATCTCACTTGGTGTTGGATATCAGTTCTAACACTAGATTATAAATGCTCTTAATTTGTGGGCCTAATTTATTGTGAAAGTTAGGTCCCGAATATCCCCACCAGTCCCAACAGCCATTAGGATTTGAAAGACCAATAAAGTTTGGGAGAGTTTGTGGGAAAAGAACGATAATATTATTCTTTTCTGCCCACTCAGCTAAGCCAACCTCTTTAAAAAATAGATCTCCAATATCTAGTCTTGTCTGTTTACACCCGTGAAAGCTTACGTGAAGATCACAATTGTTAGTTTCACAGGACTTAGGCACATAAGCTGTGGCATGTCTTGCCATAAAATAAAATGAACTTGGTGTTAGTGCCCACTGATCTATTTGAAAGAAGCGATCCATCTGTGCTTCACTACGACCATGTTTAAGATTATAAAACTTATTAAGCGCCAACTTCGCACCATCAATATTGCATGCACTGATATATGGTGATGATGAGGGCTGAGAGCAATCGTTTCCATTTTTTAGTGTTGGAAAAGTGTGAGCAATATCAAGCTTATTAACATAATCAATTTTTGTAACACCAAGCTTCTTGTAGAGATTTACAGCACTTTGTGAAACACGTTCTCTAACAGTTTTATCTCTCTTACCATTGATGATTAAAACTTTGTCGTTTGCGAGATTTGAAATTGGATCAATATCGTTTCTATCAGCTAGGTCATTGACTTCATCGAGTAGATCTTCTGTATCGATGGTGAGGTTTTCCTCCTCCATGCAAAGCTTCATCGCCTTGTAGACTGAACTTTGGGAGCAATAGTAGGGACCACCCGCAAATAGGGCCACGCCTGAAACAAGTTTTGAATGACTGAGATGAAATTGGCCGGCCATGTAAGCACCAGAGGAAATACCTGAAAGGGTAACCTTCTCGTTAATATGGTGGATTTTTTGAATTTCTAAGGCCGGGTAGTGGTCAATTGTTATCATAATCTTTATTTACAAGGAACGTCGCTAGTTGGCACGATACTTTTTTAAAAGTATAATATTTATATGAGAAAAGTTATCGTTTTTACAGGTGGTGGTAGTGGTGGCCATGTTGTTCCAGGGCTCACTCTTATATCTAAACTTCGGGAAGAGGGTCATGAGATCCATTATATTGGCTCTGAGCATGGTATTGAGTCGAAGCTAACAAAAGGACTTGTTGATAAGTATCACAGCATTCAGACTGGAAAGTTAAGACGTTACATCGATATCCAAAATCTTAAGGATATTTTTAAAGTTATTATTGGTCTCTTTCAAAGTCTTTCTATTCTATTAAGCCTAAGAGCGAACAAACTTGTTGTCGTCTCAATGGGTGGTTTTGTCTCTGTTCCTGTTGTTGTTGCTGCCAAGTTGATCGGGAAGAAGGCCGTTATTCATGAACAAACAACTCGTGTCGGACTTGCTAATAAAATTTGCTCATTCTTTGCTAATAAAGTTTACGTAAGCTTTGAAGATTCACTTCAATTTTTCCCAAAGAAGAAAACTGTACTTTCTGGATACCCAGTCAAAGAAGAATACGAAACAGATCATTTAAGTATCGATTTATTTGAAGGCATCAAATTATCTGAAATAAAAAGGGACATTCTCTTTATAACTGGTGGAGGAAATGGATCTAAGCTTCTAAATGATCAGGTTTTTAATTGCCTCGATGTATTGAAAGAAAAGTACTTCATTATCCATCAAGTCGGACAAGCGTTTATTGATGAATATAGTAAACTTCGCAATGAAAACTATATTCCATGTGCTTTTATTGGCGAGGAAATGCCAGATATTTTTAAAGTTGCAAAGATCATCATCTCTCGTTCTGGAGCAGGGACTGTTGCTGAGTTAATGGCACTTGGAAAGAAGTCTATTTTTATTCCACTCAAAATTGCACAAAAAAATGAGCAGTATCATAATGCAATGGCTGCACATAAGAAATTAGGATCAATCGTCATTAAAGAAGACGATTTTAGGGAAATTGATTTCCTTAATCTCATCGAAACTTTTGAATCCTCAAGCATAACGAATTTACATTTAAATGGAGCTAGAGAGTTTTTATTAAATGATATTAAAAATATTATCTCTTAATTAAAATTTTGAGTAATCCCATTCGACTTATTTGACCAACAAGTTCACCTCGAGATGATTCAACTGGAATAGATTTTAGTTTATTTTTTAAAATCTTTAATAAAACAGTCTTTAGAGGATCATTCTCACTAACTGTAATAACATCTTTTGTGAATCTTATTTTCTCTTGAACATCTTGGGATGCGGATTGAATTAATAAGTCGTGTTCAGAGATCACGCCGATAATAATGTAGCTGTTATTAACAACACATACCGATGGTATATTTTTAACAGAAAGAATTTCAATAGCACTTTTAATTGAAGTCGACTCGGTAACAGTAACAAAGTTCTTATCCATTATATCTCTAGCTCTTAGGGCCTGATTCTGTTCAGACTCTGAAAGCTGTGTTAATGACTTTAACGCTTTGTCGTTCATTTCAGACTCTTAAAAGTACTCCACGAGATTTAATCGTTTTAATGTACTTTGAAAAAGGTTTTAGCTTCTTTCTTAAATTTGAAAGGTGAGTATCAATATTTTGAGAAGAAGTATTTGTACTTGCCCATATAATTTCTGCAAGATGCTCTCTAGGAAATATTTTGTTTGGATTTGTAACAAGCAAATGGATAATTTTATATTCAATTGGTGTGAGTGTTATATTTATATTTGCAACTACTGCAGATTGTAAATCTGGGTTGAGTGCAAACTCATATCCATCAAGCTTAAGAAGACCTACGTCTTTCTTTCTTCTGTGTTTTGCTTTCTTGGCTTCAACTTTATTCTTTATACGCGCAATGAGTTCATTTATCGAAACAGGCTTAACGATGAAGTCTTGTGCTCCAAGATCAAGGCCTTTAATGAGTGCATCCTCAGATGGGTCACCAGTTAAAAATATTGCTGGCAGTTGAGGATGAGTTTGTCTCATCTTTTCATAGAGCTCAAATCCATTGATGTTAGGCATGTGTAAATCAAGAACAACAAGATCGGTCTTGCTTGTGTTTAAGTATCCTAAGAGTTCGAGTGGATTTTGAATTAACTCCATTTCAAACTCTGAACCAAGAAGTTCTCTGTAGTTATTTAGGTTGTCTTTAACGTCATCTACGATTGTAATATGCATACCATCACCCTGCTTTAAATCTTAAGAAATGCTTCGTAAGTAGCTATATTAGTATTATCTGTTATTTTAAGTCAAAGGAAAGGGTGAGGGGAAGTAAATAATTATAGTGGGATAAAGAAAAGGGCCCTAAGGCCCTAATTCTATTGAATAAAATGTATTATTTTCGTTTTACAGAACGTTTGTTAGATTCGAGGATTTTCTTACGAATGCGGATATTTTGTGGCGTTACCTCTACCCATTCATCGTTATCGATCCAATCTAGTGCCCATTCAAGAGTTCTTGGTCTAACAGGAGGAAGGATGATGTTTTCATCTTTTCCAGCTGTACGAACACTTGTAAGTTGTTTTGCACGACATACGTTAGCAATTGTATCGTTTTCTTTCTTCGCTTCACCAACAACCATACCTTCGTATACTGTATCACCTGGTTCAATGAAGAATTCACCGTTATTTAAAAGGTTAAATAATGCATATCCTGTTACTTTTCCATGTCTGTCAGAAATGATCGCACCATTTTGTCTTGCAAGTAGGTCTCCTGCATATGGACGGTAACCTAAGAACTCAGAAGAAAGGATCCCTTCTCCACGAGTATCCGTAAGGAAAGTCGATCTGTAACCAATAAGACCACGAGAAGGAATTTCAAATTCAATTCTTGTTCTGTTTTCACCAACAGGCAGCATTGAAGTCATAAGACCTTTTCTTTGAGAAAGTTTTTCAGTTACTGCACCTGTGTAATCGTCAGGAACATCAAGAACTGCTTTTTCATATGGCTCTAACTTTTCACCATTTTCTTCTTTGAAAAGAACTTCTGGTCTTGAAACCATAAGCTCGAAACCTTTTCTTCTAAGTTCTTCAAAAACGATAGCAAGTTGAAGCTCTCCACGTCCTTTTAGTTTATATATTTTTGCATCTTCTGTTTGCTCGTATTGTAGAGCAACGTTAAGGCGACATGCATCTAGTAAAAACTCTTCAAGTTTTCTTGATGTAAGGTATTCACCCTCTTGACCAGTAAGTGGAGAAGTTGAAACAGAAACGTTAACAGAAACTGTTGGTGGTTCTACTTCAATTCTTGTCATTGGTTCAATTTTATCTGTGTTACAGATTGTATCACCAATAAAAACTTCATCAATACCTGAACAGATAACGATCTCACCAGCAACTGCTTCTGTTACTTCTGTTGTTGAAAGTCCTGCATAAATTTGAATATTTGAAACTTTAAAGTTCTTGACCTTTCCACCTTTCATTACACATGCAAAGTTTTGGTTCTTTACAATTTTACCTTGGCTGATACGTCCAACAAAAAGTTGTCCAAGAAATTTTGAGTATGTAAGATTTGATACTAATAGTTGAAGATTAGCATCGACATCTCTTACAGGCTCAGGAAAATAATCACTTACCATGAAGTCAAGAACTGGAACCATATCTGTTCTAATTTCGTCTTGCTCAAGTGATGCCCAACCATTTTTTGCAGAAGCATAAATGAAAGGGATATCAATATCAAAATCTTCAAGGTCGAGTTCTGTTGCAAGTTCCAAAAGAAGATCTTCAACTTCACCTTTAACTTCATCAATTCTTTGGTCTGGTCTATCAACCTTGTTGATAATAACACCAACTTTAAGACCTCTATCTAGAGCTTTTCTGAGTACGAATCTTGTTTGTGGTAGTGGTCCTTCTGAAGCATCAACTAAAAGTAGAATACCATCAACCATCATCAGTGATCTTTCAACTTCTCCACCAAAGTCCGCGTGGCCTGGAGTGTCAAGTAGGTTGATTTTCGTATCATTCCATATGAATGAACAGTTTTTAGCTGTAATCGTGATTCCTCTTTCTTTTTCAATTTCACCAGAGTCCATAACCCTGTCTGCGATTTCTGCTCTTGCATCAAAAGTGTTTGATTGTTTTAGTAACTCATCAACCATTGTAGTTTTACCGTGGTCAACGTGCGCCACGACGGCAATGTTTTTTAATTTGCTAAATGAAGCAGTCATAGTTCTTCCTCTGTAATGTAAATTTTGTGAGAGTATAGATTTAATGGCGCAATATGTAACTATTTATATTGAATCTTTTTAGAAAAATAATATTTAATATGCTATTAATTGCGTCATAAACACATGAAATACTAACTTAAATAAAAAAAATGGATTTAAAGTGATTCAAGTATTCGGATTGTCGAAAAGTTATGGAGAACGCGTCTTATTTAGCGATGTGACATTTTCAATAAATAAGGGAGAGAGAGTGGGTCTCGTTGGCCGAAATGGCTCAGGAAAATCAACACTCTTTAAAATACTACTTGGAGAGCTCTCGTTTGATGCTGGTGACATGAATATTCCCAAGGCCTACAAGCTTGGAACTCTCAAGCAACATATCGAATTTACACACGATACAGTAATTTCAGAATGCATGTCCGCTCTTTCAAAAGAGTTTGAATATGAAACATATCGTGCGGAGAAGCTCCTTTTTGGACTAGGTTTCACGCAAAAAGATATGGAGAGAAGTCCTGGAGACTTTTCAGGTGGGTACCAAATTCGTATTAATCTGGTGAAGACTCTTTTGCAAGAGCCTGATTGCTTGCTTCTTGATGAGCCAACCAACTATCTCGACATCGTTTCACTTCGCTGGTTGAGAGATTTTCTCAAATCATTTGCTGGTGAGGTTGTTCTCATTACTCACGATAAAGACTTTATGAACTCAGTCGTTACTCATACGATGGGAATTTCTCGCAAGAATGTTCGTAAATTTAAAGGCGATACTAATAAATTCTACGAGCGAATTATTGAAGAAGAAGAAATTTATGAGCAGACAAGAATAAATCAGGAAAAGAAAATTCAGCATATGATGGATTATGTTGATAAATTTCGTGCAAAGGCAAGAGGGGCATCTCAGGCGCAATCAAAACTTAAGATGATTGAAAAGATGGAGCGCTATGATGCTCTTGCAAATGAAAAAAACCTCGACTTTGCATTTAACTATCAACAGTGCCCAGCAAAAGTCATCGTGAGAATAGATGGACTTACTTTTGGTTATAATGAAAGTAATCTCTTTGAAAATATAAGTTTTGTTGTTGAATCGACAGATCGTATCGGAATCATCGGAAAGAACGGAAAAGGAAAGTCTACTTTTTTAAATTGTCTCGGAGATTTCCTTACTCCGCGCTCAGGTGAAGTGTGGAAGCATTCAAGTTTAAGTCTTGGGCACTTTGGCCAGACCAATGTTGATCGCCTATACGCAGAGAATACAATCTATCAAGAAGTGCAAAGTGAGAATGAAGATATGACAATCGCCAAGGCCCGTAGTGTCTGTGGAACGATGTTATTTTCTGGTGATGATGCGGATAAGAAAATAAAAGTGTTATCAGGGGGAGAGCGAGCAAGAGTTCTACTTGGAAAGATCCTTGCGCGAAGAACAAACTTGCTCTTTCTTGATGAGCCTACAAATCACCTTGATATGGAGTCTGTGGAGTCTTTAATTGATGCGATAAAAGATTACGAAGGCGCTTGTCTTGTCGTTACCCACTCGGAAGAGTTGTTAAGAAAATGTGTTAATAAACTTGTTGTCTTTCGTGAGGATCACGCTGAAGTATTTGAGGGAACTTACGACGAATTCTTAGAGAAGATTGGTTGGGACTCAGAAGAAGAAAAAGTTGTTTCTCAAAAGCCTGTCGAGATTATAGCCCCGGTAAAAAAGAAGAAGGGAAATACTCAAAAGTTAGAGGTCGAAGAAGAAGAGGTCACTTCAAAAATAGAAGTTTTAGAGAACTATGTTAATGTTTTGAACGATGGACTTGTGAAAGCTTCACAAGATGGAGATCATGCAAAGATAGTCTCTGCTAGCAAGGAAATTGAAGAGGTGAATCAAAAAATTGAAGAGCTATTTCTACGCTTAGAGGAAATTCACGATTTACTTGCTGATTAAGTAGATAAGTTGTGATGGTTTGGCGAAGATTTCTTTCTCTGCGCCAGATCTATTCTTCACTCTGAAATGTGTATAGTTGTCATCTCCAACTTTCTTAGTCATAAGCATGATATTGCAATCACCAACTTCTTCACCCCAGATATAATTTACATTATTTTTATTCTTTTTAGAATCTGCTTTTTCAAGTCTCCAGATAATATGCGCGATATCACATCCATTGAAAATATTTTTAATATTAATTTCTTTTGGCAGGGAGACGCACGGGGTATCTTCTTTTTGAATTGGATAATTCAACTGAATATCTTCAATTTTGAAGTCTCCTGAGTCGGTGATAACTTCATTCAGTGTTCTTCCGTCTTTACAGGTTTGGTTTGGAGCAAAACCAAGGTCAGAAAAAACGGTGACGACATCAGCAATACGCTGAGCATTCATTCGATATTCATCCATCATTGATTCATCGTAATTCCCATCTTCTTTTGCATAGGCAATAGAGCTTAACGATCCTAAACCTTCATCTTCAACTAAGAACCTTATCGTTTCATCGAGGTAGTTACATGCGATATCAGAGACGTCGTGCCCAATATTTGCGAGAGTTGAAGTAAGCGGTGAAACGTCAAAATCCTCATAGATATAGGCTGAAATGATATCTTCAAGTAGTACATTCTTTTGAGCTATAGTTAAATTTTGAGCGTTTTCTAGTAGTTGTTTTCGTCTCTCAATTGAGAGGTTGTGCATATAGTAATATTGAAAAGTTTCAAAGTCTTCAGCTGAAAATTGCGAGATTGCAAAAGGATCATCTCCTGCACGAATAACTTCAAGATGTGATTTTGAAATCCCCTGGTTTGATAGATAAGTAATTGCTTCTTCTCTGAGGTTGATATCTTTGTCAATGATATTATCTTTTATATTTGTTGTGATATAAGTTTTTAAATCGTTAGACTTAATATTTGAATTTGCGCTTAATAGGGTGTCTTCGATTTCAGTATAGCTAAAAGTTTTTTCCCCATTCAATTTGCTTTTAACTATTGCTTGAACGCTATCGTAGATACGATAGATTGATTCGCGATTACCGGTGTAAGGGTTATAAAAGGTATTCTCTTCATTTTGCTCAATGTTATCAATTGCAGATTCAATATCCATCGAGAAAGTAGTGACTGATAAGTAAAGTATCAATAGTAATTTTATAACTTTATCCCCTCGGTGCTTTGAACTATATTAAGATTATTAAAAAATATTTTAAATTCTTACTTCAAGAGTTAATCGGTGTTTACTAGTCTTTTCTAAAGTACCAGAGTTTTACAGTCGGAGACTTGAGCCCGAAGGCTCAATTCTAGAGATTAAAATATGCAGTAAGGCCAAGATTGGTTTTGTCAGAACGGATATCGTCATAGATAAATGTAGCACTTGGAGCAATTGAAATATCTCGATTGAAGAAGTAAGTCATTGCTAATAATTGTTGATTGTCTTTCCTATCGACATCACTAAAGCCCTCGTTTCTTAATTGCTCATAGTTTCCGAGGTCTGTTTGCGCTCTAAGAGCGATATTTTCTTTTATATAATACTCCATCGAGATACTTGCCTTGTATGCTCTTTGAATTTGATAAGAATATAAAGAAATGTCTCGCTTATAGGCCGAGATATAAATTGTATCCTTATCAAAGAACGCCTGTTGATATGAGAGAGTTGCGGCAATGTAGAAACTCTTTGAGAGAGGAACGGCAAGTGCATGCTGAAGGCTGAAATTATAATTGTATCCATAGTCTCGGTATAGTTTTTGTGTGTATTTTTCAAAAGTTGCAAAAGAAACATTTTGAAAATAACCAAAGCGGTAAGTCTTAAAATATGAAATCTTTGGGTTATCAAATTCTAGGTTTTGATGATTATCGTCAAATTCCTTTTGAAGAGATGAATCTTTCGATTCAAATTTTGAATGAAACGGAGTTGTCATATAAGTACCAACCTGTAGTGAGAGATTGTCACTCTTTGAGACTCGATACTTCATTCCAAGTTGACCAGAAAGAGATTGCAGACTTGGTTTCTTTGCTGAATTTGTAATATTTGGTCTCTCGGCACTTGTTGGATTACTTAAAGAACCACCCTTGTATGTAAAACGCGAATAGAAACTAAAAGAAGACAGAGCTCCTGATAAGTTCTTTAAAGTTGGATTTTCAAGCACCTCTTCTTTACTGTTTTCTTGTTTTTTAGAAATATTCTCTTCTGTTTTATTAGGTTGCGCAGCTAGAAGTGGCAGTGAAGCAAGAAGTAAGGCTAAAAATTTAATCATTGTTTTCCCCTTTTAGTGAATAATCACAGAAAATATTTTTGTAATTATTAGCTTGGTAAATCGTTTTATTGGTTAATGAGTTAATGACAGTTGCTGAACGCCAGGCCATAAGACTTGTTTGTGGATCAGCAATTCCATGGCAATGGCGACTAAAATTCATCGCAAAAATTTTATTAGCACTTGGGAGATTCGTTTTGAAAGAGTAATCTTTTTCAAGAATAGGTCTTCCATTTTTATCAAATTCAATATTATCAATCAAGGACTCTAAACAATTTGGAATCTTTGTCTCAAATCCTGTCGCTAAGATAACGACATCATATTCCGCTACTTCCGTCTTGTCGTGCATGGTGTTGACTGCATTGACAATAAAACTTCCCATCGATGTTTTATTCATAGAGTTAACCCATCTCATTGGGAGAATCTCATAGTCCGTAAACTTCTTATGATAGAATTTATCAAGATAAAGTTCATTATAAAAATCATCGAGATAAGCCGGAGTATTTCCATCACTCATAAATTTTTGATTATTAACAATTTGATCTTTGATTTCACCTTTTACTTCGAAGAAGCTATTAATAAAGTCTGGAGTGAAGAAGTCATTTGAAAAGGAAGCTTCATCTAGGGGTTGAAAAGTTTGTCGATCAGAAATTATTGTGATTTTATGGGCCCTATTCCAATTCTCCTGAAGTCCATTTCTAAATATTTCAAGACCAGTTTGTCCTCCACCAATAATGAGAACTCTCTTATCTTTAAAGTCTACTTTTGCAAGGTTTGGTGATTTTGCATGAAATACATTATCGCCTAAATGTGTTGTCGAAAATTTTGGAATTCGAGGGACGGGACCAGTTCCTATGCAAATATTTTCTGCAAAATAGTTACCCTTGCATGTTTGAACTTTAAACGTATTGTCATCAAATGAAATCTTTTCAACACTTGTGGCGAAAGATAAATTCGCTGAGAGATTTTTTGTTACCCACTTACAGTAATCTTGAAACTCCATTCTTGTTATTGCTTTTCTACCAGTATTCATAAACTGATAAAAGAGACCCTTCGAAACTAAGTAGTTTAAAAAAGAGTGAGGATTTGTAGGATCTACTGGGGTCACGAGATCTTTTAAGTAGGAAGTTTGCATGATGGCATCATTGAAATGTAGTTCTTTATGCCATGAGAAATCTTCTTGCTTGTCAAAAAAATGTGAAGTGGTACTTGTCTTTGTCAGTAGTGATGCAAGGCTAAGATTAAAAGGTCCTATGCCAATCCCTATGAGATTAACTATTTTATTCATATAATTCCTCTGGATTTAAAGTAAGGTGCCTTTTTCCAAGAACTGGCTTAAGGCGTTCTTGAGTTTCCCCGTATCCCATAATAAAACGAACCTTGTTCACAAGAACTTTTTCAAATTTATGGGATGTGAGATCGAGATATTTTTTAGAAATAGGGTTGTTGTTGGTATATTCAGTAAGCTCATCTTTTAAGACAGTTAATATCTCTTTGTCTGTAATATCAAATGAGGACGTTAGTGCCTGAACTAAATATCGAAAAACAGTAATGAAGTGACCAGTGAAAAGATCATGAATTAAATAATTATCAGGAAGCTTGTCAATGTACTTTGAAAAATCATATTCACATAGACAACTATCGCTAGTAATTCGCAGGTCTCCATGAAAGTCTTTAATTATTAATCCTGTCGGAATACTATTAGTCAGAATAAGAATCGTGTTTTGTCCATGGGCCACAAGTCCAATTCCGTATTTAAGTTGAAGGTGGTATAGTGGAATGATAACCTTATTGATATAGCTTTTAAGCCATGCTGTTTGGTCAATACCACTTCTCTTGATATATTCGCGAATTAAGTAGTTCCCATCTACAGAGTGAAAGAGTGCTGCGGTAGGAATAGCTTGCTGCTTCGAAGATATTTTTGAATCAGCAGATTCTCTCCAAACACATCCGAGCATTTCTCGATAACGATAAGGAGAAAATTCAATATCCTCATAGTGTGGATGTTTGAGACTTATTCCCGAAATTTCTTTCAGGCATATCGTATTATTATTTTTGAAAATATCATCAGAGTTTAGAATATCGCTTATTCTATCTGAGAGTTGATGACCGAATGGGATCGTTTTACTTGGGATGCCACGAAAAGAAGATGTGTTTAAAATTGTTAATGACGTTTTGATATCTAAGTTCTGAGGTGATGTTAGGTTGGAAAGAGTGCGTATTGATGCTTGTGCCCCAAATTTTGACCCTAGTTCACCGAGAACAATGATTTCGCCACTATTGATGTATTGTCCATATTGAATGGCTACTTTATTGCTCCATTGCCAAGGATGCAGTGGAATTATACTGTATTCATCAAGAGATAATTTTTTCTTGATGAACTCTATTTCCTGATCCGTTAAATTATTAAGTAATATTTCTTCCTGTGATAAGGTTGGATCAGTTCCAATCGTGAGTATTGATTTCTTTGCTGCAATATAGAAAAGTTGAAACTCGCCAGCACACTCTGGAGAATATTTACTTATATCATCTTTTCCCCAGCCAATACGTCCTTTATTTAAAAGTAGTTTTGGATGCCCTTGCAGTATTTTGTTTAAATCTAAGAAATTAAATTCAGCCAATTGTTCGAGTGTAAATTGTCTGCTCCTATCAAGTAATATTATATCAGAAAATAGAGTCTGCTCCAGCTCCTCAATGAATATAGAAAGTGTTTCATCACTCATCTTTGTTAAATACTGTGTTTCAATAAAGAAGGTGGCTGCATTTAAGTTTGAGTTTTGATCTTGATGGATATATCTCTCTATTGTACTTGCCTCTACTAAAATCGAATCGAGAATAGTTTTCTTTCCTTTGAAATGGTAAGAAATTCCATTGTTAAGCTGAAGGGAGTACATAGAAGACCCTATTTTATTAAAACTAAATATTTCTTCAAAATATAGTTCTTCAAGTGCCTTTGCTATTATATTTCTTGAGGCCATTTGATATTTATTTTCCACTTAGATACTCCTTAAAGAATATGCTACGGTCGCATTTTAGGAGCGCTGCTCGTTTGTGAGGGAAGTTAAATTCTTTTACCAGTGACCAGCCAGGAAGGGATGTACCAAACTTGATGACTTTTTTATTATCTGCTCGGGGCTCTCCCCAAATTTTCTTTGTGTTTAAGTTTTTTTGAAAGAGGAAATCGCAGATTGAATTGATTGATTCAATGACATATCTCGTTCCAAGAAATTTTTGATTACCAATAAGGAAGTGAAAACCCATATCGTCAATCTCTGGTGTGCAGTAGGGGGCAATACGATCACTATAAGCATTATAGACTTCAAAGTAGCCAATTACTTCTTCGCCTGCAAAGCATAGAAGAGGGATCTGATAGGGGCTATCAATTAGACCTTTGATGTATTTTTGCAGTTCCTCTTTTGGTAAATTCATTTCCCAGAAGTCTTTCACATAACCTAAGTGTTGCCATTTGTGAAAGAGGTCAATATCAGTTCCTAAGTTCATTACTTTGAATGAAATAGGTCTTGATAGTCTACTAATCTCTTTAGAATATAGAATCTCATCTGGATTGTTTTCGATGATGATTCGTGCATTAGAAGAGATTGGGTTTGATATCTTGCTATAAATTTGAGTCGGATCGCTCATGGTGTTTTCATTATGTTTTTCTATCGAGCATCTGAAATTACCTTTCTGATAAATCTCTGGGGAGTAGAGTAGATACTCTAAAATACTTGTGTCAGCGATCTCATTCCTTTTTAATGTCTTATAGAGAAAGTTCTTAAATTCATTGATGACCAGTTCTTCAATGTATGAACTCCCATTGGCCAGCTCTGTGATAAAACTAAAAGCTGTATTCACGATGAGATAATAGCAGAAGATTTTATTAACATTGTCTGAATCTAAAATATTTCCATTGTCTTCTTGATAGTCTTTGAGCTGAGACTTAAATTTATTTGCACCGAGTTTTGAGAATCCAGTTCCTTGGCAGTCTTTGAAAATTACCTTTTTAAATAGATTGTTCTCTATTGTGATGATTATATTTTGTAAGTGAGCTCCAAGTAAAACGCCATGGTCTGTTGCAAGTGTTAGTATTGGCTCAATAATATTGCTAAAGAATGAGTTACTTGTTATTTTTGCTGCATATATTTTATTGTCTCCATATAGAGAAGATAGATCATTTAAAAGAGATTTATTTGTTTCAATATTCTTTTCAAGGAATGTCGCCAGTAAGTGACACTCTTGCTCTTGCGTGTTGAAGTTCTCTCTAAGTACAAATGAAGATTCTGAGATACCTTTTAATGAGCCGTAGTAGGGTTCACCAAGTATTGTAAAGTTCTCATATTTATTAAAATGACTTCTTACTGATTCAGTTTCTTTTAACTGTGTAACTTGTAAACCTCTCATACATTCATTTTCGGTAAGAACTCGAACGGAATTGGTTAATTGCACAGAGAGTGAAAATTTGATTGTATAGGGTGCGTTAGCACAAAATAATGAGCGCATTGAAGAGGTTGGGTACCAATAATTAATTCCAGCTGTTGTACTTTCAAGGTTGAGTAGGTTTTCTAATTTATGTTTTTGCCAAGGATGTAATGGAAATGGTGTATGACCTGCGGGAATATTTCTAACACCATCAAATTTAGCAAGTTCTTTTAGCGCATTTTGATGGGTCGTCGCAAATGTTTTCGTAAGTAGAGAGTTCTCAAGTATTGCCCAATCTAATTTGAATTTTGATTGATATTCTGGTGAGTACTTTTGACTTTCTTTTGGGGTCATTCCCTTTTTAAGTTTAGGGAAAGGGTGGCATGGATGACCGAGCAGAAGATTTTGTTCTGAAGTAGTATAGCTGATATTTTTAGATGTACCGATTTCTCTCGCTGCAAATATTCTATCTAATTCTTTATCGCTCTCTTTAATATTTCTTAAAATGGCGTCAGTCTTAACATTTTTGAATAAACTTTTAATAATGGTCTCTTTTAAGAGTGATGCAGGGATGACTTTACTGATTCCTTTTTTTATATATATGAAATTGTTTTTATATTGATGATTTCCTGTCGCTGAAAGAAAGCTCAGCGTAATGTGCAATTCATCTTCATTGGTGAACTTTATTATTAAATTTTCCGAGTTTATTGATATTCTACTATCATTCGCATAGTCTCTAACTAGAGAATTTAAGAATGATTGAATAGATTTTTCTAGTATTGAATCACTTCTGTACATATGCTTTGCCTAGTCTTTTAGTCATTAGAGTTGTTGTGTAGAGAGTAAATAGAGCTAAAACTATGATCAGAGAAAATTGGGTTTTATCCTCTGATGTGTATATAAGTGTGATAATAATTGCAGGAACTATTATTTGAATTTTCTTGAGATGATTAGGTATTGTTGATTTTTTAATCTTATAGTTTTTAATTCGTCCCTTTCTTATTAGGAAAATAATGCTCGCGGAGAATGGGAGCACAGAGCTTAGCAGTGAGAATATTGTCCATATAACCTTAAGAGGGATTCCTCCAAAGTTACCGTAGTGTAATGGCTCTGATATAATAATTGTCTTTAATAACCAAGGAAGCTCCACTGTTCTTATCTGCTGCCCCTCGTTTTTAGAAATGAACATAAGTCTTTTGATCTCTTTCTCTTCAAGTAGAATAGTGTAATCAGTCGGTGTCGAAAATTCATTGTCTGGAAAAGAGATGAAGTCTATTTCGTTTTGTCCAAGATTTTCAAAAGCGTAAGTAATAGTTTTTTCAAATGATACCAGTCTCCTTTCTATCGATACTTGGCTATTCATTTGAGATTTAAAGTATAAATTTATTATAAGACCGTTGAATGAGAGAAATACCCCTGTAACGGTGACGAGTATTAGCCATGAGAACGTAAATGTTCCAATAGACTGATGGAGTCGACCTGCTAATGTTCTGATGTTATATACATTATCTTTATTAAATTTTTTTAATAGTAAAACCCCACTTAGTAGAACAAAGGTAATTAGTAAGCCAATAAGGCCAATGAGGTATTTTCCTTTTCCTCCAAGAAGTATTTCTCTGTGTAGTCTTAACGTCGTATCGAAAAATGAATGACTTATTTCTGACTTAGGATTGTCTACCAAGTTTATAATATTCCTAGCTTGTTTGTTATAGACGAGTTTTGTGGCCCCCGAAAATTTTGTAACTCCAGGTTCTGTTAATCTTATGTTGATAATTGCAGAATTATTATCATCTTTAGCTAGTGATAAAATCTTCTTATTTGGATATTCTTTTTGTATTAGAGAGTAAGCATCGAGCAAGTCTTCTTTCTTAAGAGGCTGTTCATTAATTAATTTGGTACTTGTTGTTAACTCGTCTTTCCAAATTAGAACTGTTCCCGTAAGGGATAGGGTCAAGAAGTTTAATGCTAGAAATAGTCCTAGGATTTTATGAAGTTTGAAAATAGTGTTGAAAAGTTTTATTTTTTGCATAGATAAAATAAGGGGAGTTAAAATCTCCCCCCTAAGTTATTTAATGATACCTTTCACAACAAAGTTAGCTCCAATATGAGTTGCTCCTGCAGGACAGATTCCTGAAAGATCAGATTCTGGCAGCATGAACGAAAGATTGTGTGGATGACCATAGTATAAATAATCATTTAGTTGAAACTGAGAATCTAATAATGCTTTCCCGTTTAAACACTCTGAATTTCCATTTGTTGAATATGCTTTAGAGTCAACAAGTGTTGAAGTGAAAGCTGCATTATCAGCAAAAAGAATTGCACTGTAGCGACATACTTCACCATCTTCAACAAATGTAGCCTTGATAAGTGCGTTATCAAGAGTGCGATCTGTCGTTAAAGTTTCAAACTCAACAGAGATATCTTGGTGAGATTGAGGCTGTGGTGTGAAGTCTGTGAAAGCCGCGCAAACATAACCGTTAAATTGAGCGACCCATCTCTCTCCAGGTAGAGTGAGATCACCACTTGCTAAAATTGTACTTGTTAAAAATGTGAACGCTAAAATTGATTTCTTAATCATATATCCTCCGATTTATTGTATAGTTGGATTTATCATTAATTAGTTTGATAAGTCAAACAAATATTTGCAATGGGAAACAATGTTAAGGTAGTTTACTAATTACTTAGGAAGGGACGTGTATTTCTTTCAATAAATTCATTAAAGAAAGCACGGTATAAGAAAAGTTCTTCACCATCAAAAATATATGTTTGATAGTTAGTGAGGCCCATTCTTGAAGAGATTAGCTTCCCTGCTGGAGTGACAGCTTCAGCGAAGATAAATGACTCTTTTTTATTGAAGAACTCTGAATATTTTAAAACAGCTGAATAAGTTTGTTTGATCATTTGAGCTGATAGACGGGTTGTTTTTCCATAGATTGAGTATACAAAGAAATACGTTGGAGCTTGATTAAAATCGATTGAGAAATCAGAGAGAAGTAACTCTTCTTCATAAGTATTATCATCGGTGATTTTCTCAAGACCAGATTTATTAAAGGGCAAGATGATGAGATGCGAATTATCTTCATTTTTATCATCGTATGAAATCAAAAATAGTTCTGGAAATAATTTCGCCAAATGTAATATTACAGCTTCATTAATATGTGACTGTTCTCCATAGAGCTTTTCCATTCGTTTGTATAAGTCAGATAAAGTGTAGGAGTTAAGATTCATTTAATTTCTTTGTCGAAGAGAACTTGTATCTTCCGTAGAGTGCTAAAATACTTGCAGGAAGCTCAAGAGCTACCATTACGATGATTGGCCATTCGTTTAGCAGGAGTCCATAGTTTAGCCATGCGATCTCTGCGAAAAATAAAGCTATTAGTATTGAGTAAGTGAAATCAGATGCTGATTTCGTTTTGAACATTTTATAGACTTGGTGATAGAGACCAAGAACTAGTAAAATACTAGCTACTGTTACGAGATATCTTGAAAAGTCACTATACATTATTAAAGCTCAATTTCTTTTCCCATTGCTTGATATGCAGCAACAAGACCAGTGGCATAACAAGTTTCGAAACAAGGGTTTGCCCAGTTATCCTGATTAGCAAAGAAGACTTTATCGTTAATAGGTTGATGTGCTCTTTCAAATAATCCTGATGCGAGTCCATTTGAACAGGCAACAGGTAGAGCATGACCGTATCGCGTAAGCCTTATGCCATCAATGTCACTTTCATTTAAGTTAAGATCATTTAAGAATGGATTGATTGCCTTGTCAATTCGTCCTGAATATTTTGAGTATAGTATTGGTGAGAATAGAAATTGCTGGGCCATATCGTATGGAAGAGGTAAGTATAGCGTAAGTGCACTATTCTCAGCTTGATCTTGATTTGCCCAGTTTGCAAAAGTCATATCACTAAAAACTCGATTCTTACTATCCTCATGCTCATTTGTTGGTATTTTTTCTATCAATGAGTAGAGATCATAATACTTAGGTTTTATATTTTTCTTCAAAATAACATTTGCTACAAGGTATGCATGATATCTCATGTCATCCATCGCTTTATAATTTTCTTTTGGGAGGTTTGATATAATATGCTTTGCTACCATTTTTGGTGCAGTAACAATTACTTTATTTGCTCTGACTGCATTTAAAATTTTATTATCTTGATGAAAGCAAACATAAACAGAATTATCCTCATCGATGATATCACAAACAAATGTCGAGTTTAAGACAGTCAAGTTTCCATCTTTAATTTTATCAATCATGGCCTTTGCGATAATAGCATTCCCCCCTGGGAGGGCCTGAATTCCTTGGAGGTCAGATGTAATGAAGTTAAGTGCCTGTGCAGCTGAAATATCGTCGTATGCACATCCAAAAGATGACCAACAGTATTGATGAAAGTATTCATCAATGTGAGGATGTATTCCTGGGATTTCCTTATTTACCCACTCGTTAAACTTTTGTTTATCGTATGAGTTTAAAAGTGTTCTATCAACATCAAGCCCTGGAATGAGTGGAAGTTCAGGGTAAGCATTTTCATAAATATCATTTAATTTCTTATGAACATTTATAAATTGATCTGCGTTCTTTGGATCACTCGCTCCCGACCAGAAGCCATTTTTAATTTTTCCGTGAATTGCTATCGGCTCATCTTCCTTGCGAGTTTTCTTAAAAAGTTTCTCAATACCAAGGTCTTTATAGAGATTATCAATTGGTCCATCTTTTTCTGGAATTGTTGTGTAAGCGGAACCAAGGGACATTAATGTATTCTTATACATTTCAGCTTTTGCATTTCCTCCAAGTCTTGGATGACCTTCAAGTATTAAAACTTTCATTCCATTTTTAATGAGATGAAGAGCACTACTTATTCCACTAAGGCCTCCTCCAATAATGACGACATCATATTTTTGTGAAGCATTAGGATAGCCACCTTTCTTTTTGATAAAGCCATCTTTATTCCAGAATATCTCATGTGCTTCATCAGGTGTGTCACCAGAAATAATATCCGTAGCCTTAAAAGAATTAATATTAATGATAGGTGAGGAGTCACTATAGTCACCTCTTGAAAATATACTAGCTCTTGGTGAAAATATATTCGGTACAAACGCTGAACCAAATAGAAGTGATGATCTAAGTAAAAAATCTCTTCGTGAAGTTGTCATAGAACCCCTTGTTTGACTATTCAAACATTTATATAGTACATATAATTAATGTCTGCAATAATAAATCCATAGGTGAGTAATGAATAATTGGTTCAGCGAATCGACATTAAACGATACAGTAAGATCATCCTTTAAATATAAGGCACTTATCCATGAAAGTCAGAGTGATTTTCAAAGAATTCGTATTTACGATACCTATTCTTTAGGACGACTTCTAGTCCTTGATGACAGTGCAATGATTAGTGACAAGGATGAATTTATTTATCATGAAGTAATCACGCATATTCCTATGCTGGTTCAAGAACAAACTAAAAATGTCCTCATTATTGGCGGTGGTGATGGAGGAGCAATTAGAGAGTTAGTTAAATATAAAAGTATTAAATCTATTGAACTTGTCGAAATTGATAGTGCTGTTGTTGATATCTCACGAGAGTTTTTCCCTCATGTTGCAAGTGGACTTAATGATCAAAGAGTGAAGATTCACTATACTGATGGTGTTGAGTTTATAAATAACTGCGAAAAGAAGTATGATCTTATTATTGTTGATTCTACAGATCCAATTGGTCCAGCAGTAGGCCTTTATGAAAAGAAATTTTATGAAGTATGTCGAGAGCACTTGAATGAGAATGGTATATTCATGGCACAAACAGAAACACCACTTTTTGATGAATATAGTATTTCAAGCATATATGACAAATTAAATGAGACATTTCCAATTGTAGAAACGATCTGTGCTCCAATGTTAATTTATCCCGGTGTTTATTGGACATTTTCCTTTTGCTCACTAACAGAGGGAATAACTAGTTTTAAAGAAAATAAGCTTTGTGAATACGGTGAATTTTCATCAAAGCTTAAATGGCATAATCTTGATTGGCACAAGAGTTGTTTTAAGTTATCAAATCTCTTCAGTGCAAGTATTGATTATAAATCATCGCTATGAATTAAAGAGACGGAATTCATGCAAAATCTTTTTCCTGTAGGAGCTGGTCCATCATCAAAGACATGTCCTAAGTGTGAGCCACATCGCGAGCAGACAACTTCAGTTCTTGTCATTCCCCAAGCACTATCGTCATGGAGAGCTACACTTCCTGGAATCGCATCATAGAAACTAGGCCAGCCTGTACCAGAGTCAAATTTAGTAACGCTTTCAAATAGTTTTTGACCACAAGCAGAGCAGTGATAGTCCCCTGGTCGTTTTTCTTCGTTATACTTACCAGTAAATGCTCTCTCTGTACCTTTCTCTCTTGTTACTTGATACTGAAGGGGAGTCATGACTTGCTTCCAGTATGTGTTATCTTTTTTGGACCAATCAACACTCTCGATTTTAACCGACTTGAGGTGAGTCCCTATTTTGTCTTGAGTTTCTTTCGCTTCTGTTTTTCTAAAAATATTGAACATAAAAATACCTACAATCAAAAATGGGATAATTAAAAAATGTTTCTTTGTCATGACCAATTCCTGTTATGTGATCCTCACTATTTGATTAGTGAGGAAACTACAGAATACGTTACAAAGTATAACATAAGTTATGGAAGATTGGTCTCAATACTAATAGGCTTTCTATCGTCATCGATGGCAACAAATGTAAACTCACCGTGTACGGCCAACTCTCGAGAATCATTATACATATCTTCGAGGTAGATATCGACTCCAACAACAAGACTTGATTTTCCAATCATTTTTACCTTTCCAATGAGTTCTGCAATCGTTCCTCCAGGGATTGGCTTTTTAAAGTCTACTTTTGAACTTGATACAGTTACAACTTTTTGTCTGGTAAATCTTGTCGCTGTAATAAACGAAACTTCATCCATCCACTTTAGTGCTGTTCCACCAAAGAGAGTGTCATAGTGATTAGTTGAGTTTGGGAAAATTGCCTTCGATACTTTTGTTGTTGAACTCTCAATTCTTCGAGATAAGTCCATAATTCCTCCTGCGGGTTTTAAGTTATTCTACAAAGGATCTGGCTTCTACTCAATTTGTAGTTACAGTCGCGCGACGGCCAGGGAATTTCACCCTGTTCACTTTATAGAGATTTAGTTCTTATATTCTTATATGTTTTAATTGCTATCATCAACACAATAGTGAAGATGACGAGACCTAGAAGTCCAAGTCCCATACTTACAATATCTTTTAAGACGACAAGGAAGACTATTGCGACGAGAAAAATTGTTGCTACTTCATTCCACGCTCTAAGATGTGTACTTGAGTAGTTAAAGACATTGTTTTGAAGTTGATTAAATAAACGATGGCAGCTGAACTGATAAATAAATAATCCAAAAACAAATGCCAATTTCGCAATTAACCAAGGATGAGCTGTTATTGGAAAGTAATTATGAATAAGAGAAAGGCCAAAAAGTAGAGTTATAATCGCAGACGGCCAAGTTATTCCATACCAAAGGCGCTTTTGCATAATCTTAAATTGATTGGATAAAATCTCTCTCTCTAGTTCCGGCTTTTGTTGCGCTTCCGTATGGTAGATAAAAAGTCTAACGATATAGAAAAGACCTGCAAACCATGTTGTTACAAAAATAATATGAAGAGCCTTGAGGTAATAGTAGCTCATTACTTGACCTCAAAAATAACAAAGTGAGTTCTCTGGTACTTTGAAAAATTATTATCACTGACAAAGATTAATGTTCTATTTCCATTTGGTAGTGTTGGGCCAAAGCACATTCCTTCAATATTATCGAGGAATTGATAATCCTTATTAAGGTCCTTGATAAAGAGATCTAAATCACTAACTAATTCTTTTTTTAAGTGAGTAATCTTTTGCCCTTTTAAAGCTTTTAGCGGCGATACATCAGTCGTCGATTTAGCGATACTGACCTTGAATAGTAATACCTTAGTCTTGTCGACAAGAGGATAGTAAGTTCTCTCTGCGACTAGAAGTGTATCATCATCAAGAGCTAGAATTGCCGGAACTCCTGACTGCGCTCCTGTGGCCTTAATTACAGAATCAAGACTTTCAATTGGTCCTAGGGAATAAGCATATTCCGTCATAGGGACAAATGTTGTTCCTGTCGATTTATACTTTGAAATCCTAATTGTCGAAGGTGCCTTCAATGTCGCAACATCACCGTCTTGTACAAGTGAGTCTTCAGTTGAAAAAAACAAGAAATTATTTGATGGAGAAACTGATATTGGTTCAAAAGCTAAGTTGTCCCTTATTCCACTGACAAAATAACCATTGTCTCTCACAGGGGTAAACTTTTCGTCGATTAGAAGATCGTTTATATATTTACCCTCACTAGAAAAAGTTATAATTCTTGGCGGATAAATCGTCTTTCCTCTTAAGCTTCCTTCGCTTGTGATAAGTAGGTTACCATTTTCAAGTATTTCAATATCTTCAAAATCAATTGAGTATTTCTTATAGTTTGAGCCTTCATTATTTTTTAGAAGAATCATCTCTTTTGGACTTAAGTTTAATTTTCCGTCTGTAATTGATGGCGTAAATTTATAAAATCTTGCAGGTGCTAGCTTTGATCTATCATCACTTATTGCTAAAACTTCATTTGTTTTTGGATTAAATCTTACCCCTGAAAGCCCTCCAAATGCTTTTGCGTCGATAGAAAAATCTTGAGGGAAAAGAATATGATTATTGAAGCTTAGTTCTAGTGCAAATACTGACTGAATACAAAGAAGTGATAAAAGGATAGATTTCATAAATGGTCTCTAAAAAGAGCCGCATTCCTGCGGCCATAAACTAATTATTAAAAGTAGGGGCACCTTTAATATTTTCTGTATAAAAATCACCAAATGTTTTCATTTGCTTATGAAATGAAAGTGCTAGATTTTGTGCTTTTGCCACGTAGTCTGCTTGATTTGCCCAAGACATTTGAGGGTTTAAAATATCACCAGGAACTTCATTAAGTTCACATGGAATTTCAAGACCAAAAATTGGATCTTTTTCTGTTGATGTATTCGTTACAGTATTTGCTTGAATTCCTCTGATAATTTTTCTTGTTATCTTTAGAGGGAATCTTTGTCCGACACCGTATGAACCACCTGTCCATCCCGTGTTAATAAGCCATACATTAAATCCAAGCTTATCAATATATTCTCCCAGTAGTTTTGCGTATTCACTTGGGTGTCTAAGCATGAATGGAGCTCCAAAACATGGTGAGAAAGTTGCCGTAGGCTCTTTTACTCCAACTTCTGTTCCTGCAAGCTTCGCAGTATAACCTAATACAAAATAAAACATTGCCTGTTCTTTTGTTAATTTTGCAACAGGAGGAAGGACACCAAAAGCGTCAGCAGAAAGAAAGAAGACATGCTTAGGAATGTCTCCACGCGAAGATTTTTCAAGTTCCTCAATGAAGTCTAGTGGGTAACTTGCTCTTCCATTTTCAGCAAGAGTCATATCGTCAAAATCAACAATACGACTATTGTCATCCATCACAACATTTTCAAGAAGTGCACCAAAACGATTAGAAGCTTTGTAAATTTCTGGTTCGGTCTCTTGTGATAGTTTATAAGTTTTTGCATAACATCCACCCTCGAAATTGAATGTACCAGCAGCACTTAAGCCGTGCTCATCATCTCCAATGAGGTAAGTTCCTTCATCTGTCGAGAGAGTTGTTTTTCCGGTTCCTGAAAGCCCAAAGAATATTGAAACTTCACCATTTTCAAGACGACTTGCTCCAGAATGCATTGGGAGAATATTTTCAGCAGGAAGTCTGTAGTTCATTGCTGCGAACATACTTTTCTTAATCTCGCCGGCATAAAGAGTACCACAGATAATTGTTGTGTTTGTATCAAGACACGTTACTACTGCCACATCATCACGGAGATTAAATTCTTTTGGATCAAGTTTAAGTTCCGGTGCGTGTAAAATTGTGTAGTCTGTATCGTTGAATTCTCTCGTTTTTTCTCTAAAAAGATGAGTCGAGAAAAGAGCGTGGTTTGGATGAGTTGTGATTAGTCTCGCTCCAATATTGTGAACCTTGTCGGCACCAACTGATCTTTCAGTTATAAATAAATCTTTTGAATCATTTAAAAAATTTAAAACATGTGATTTTAGCTTCGAAAAAGTTTCTGAAGTCATTGGGTGAAGATTATTTTCCCACCACACTGTCGCTTCTGTTGAAGCTGATCTTACAATATATCTGTCGTTTGCTGCCCGACCTGTATATTTTCCTGTTTTGACTACGAGTGCACCATCTTTTGTTAATTTCCCAATTCCACGAGTGACGGCCTGCTCGATAAGCTCCGTTCGTGAAAGATTAAAATAAACATTATGAGGTGTTCTATCTAGGTTGATACCTAGAGATTGGTAAAAAGATGTCATGATTTCTCCAATTCTTGTTTTGATACTGTTAGTCAATTGAGTGCTAGACCCATTTTAACTATATTTAATACCATTTGATAACTGCTTTTTTGAGGCATTTTGACAAAAAAAATGTGAGAATAAATAGGTTATTTGTGAGGACTTGAAAGTATTGAAAATTCACCCAAAATTGAGATATAAGTATTAGAAATATAGAACATTTTTGCGCTTTGCGTATAAGAGAGAGAAAGGCCACCAGATGAAAAAGCTTAGTTCAACAGAGATTAGAGAAAAATTTCTTGATTACTTTGAGAAGAATGATCATTTAAAAATTAAACCGGCATCAATTGTTCCGGAAAATGATCCAACTCTTTTATTTATTAACTCAGGAATGGCCCCTCTTAAAAATTACTTTCTTGGAAGAGAAGTCCCTCCAAGTCCTCGACTTGTAAACTTTCAACCGTGTATTAGAACAAAAGATATCGATGATGTTGGAGATAGACATCACCTTACAATTTTTGAAATGATGGGCTCTTGGTCAATCGGTGACTATTATAAAGAAAGAGCATGTGAACTTGCATATAACCTACTTGTAAAAGAATTAGGATTTCCTCCTGAGAGATTATTCTTCACTGTTTATGGTGGAAATGAATCAATTGGTATTAAGCCCGATTTTGAATCTGTTGAAGCTTGGAAAAAGTGTGGCGTGCCAGAAGATCATATCGTGATGTTAGGTGATGATAACTTTTGGGGACCGGCCGGAGACACAGGGCCTTGTGGTCCATGTACTGAAGTTTTCTTTGATTGT
>CAZQJK010000003.1:0-120240 GCA_964593545.1 uncultured Bacteriovorax sp.
CATTATAATTTGGTTTATTTAAAGGATCTTGTCCCCATTTAACTGGAGCAGTTTACGCACACTCTGGTAGTGATCGAGGAGACTCGTCGACTTCTTGTAGTCTGCTTCCATCAATTCTGAGCTAATAAAGTAATCAGCACTCGTTTGGTTACACGCCATCGGAATATTATAAAGAGTCGCAATTCTTAGGAGGGCCTTGATGTCTGGGTCGTGGGCCATTGATTCTAAGGGATCCCAGAAGAAAATGAGCATATCGATTTTACCTTCCACAATTGCTGTTCCAATTTGAAAGTCGCCACCAATCGGTCCGCTTAGAAAGCGCTCAATTTTTACACCGAGCTTTTCTTCGAGCAGACGTCCAGTCGTTCCTGTTGCAAAGAGATTATGTTTTGAAAGTTTATCCTTGTGATCGATACACCACTGGATAAGATCTGGTTTTCGATGGTCGTGAGCTACGAGTGCAATTGATTTCTTCTTCATTCTTTAATTTTAGAATGAAGTGCGGGCAGTGTAAACTAAAACCGCCACGCAAGAATATGACTGATTTTCTGACCGTGATTCATTACAATTGTGCGTGCCTCTTTAACTTTGAACTTTTGAAGTTGTTCGTTAAGTTCTTTTAGGAGCTCCTTATTTGAGACGAGTGTTGTAAACCAACGACATTGACCCTTAAAGCTTGCACTCTCGTGAATCATCTTTTTGATAAATGCGCTCTCACCACCTGGGCACCATAGCTCTGCCTTGATACCACCAAAGTTTGACGCATTTGCTTTACTAATGGGCGCGTGACCTTTCTTTTCTTTATTTGTATTGAGCTTTTTAATTTTTCTCTCAGTCGCTGAATTAGCTTCTTCAAGAGATGCGAAAAATGGCGGGTTACACATTGTAAAATCAAACTTCTCATCGGGCTTAATCAGATCCTTAAAGATGTGATTCGCTGATTTTTGAAATCGTGCTTTAATATTCTTCTTGAGAGCTGAATTCGAATTGAGAATCGTTTTTGCATTGTTGATCGCTGCCGAACTAATATCACTACCAACAAATTTCCATCCATAAATGCTATTGGCAAGAATCGGATAAATGCAGCTTGTTCCAGTCCCAATGTCGAGACCTTTAACTTTTGTCCCCTCTGGAACGATCCCATCACTATCCTCAGCAAGAAGATCGGCGATATAGTGAATATAGTCTGCTCGCCCAGGAATTGCTGGACAGAGATGGCCTTGAGGGATTGACCAATTTTGTATTTGATAGTGGTGACTCAGTAGCGCCTGATTAAGATTAAGCACAGCATTGGCGTCAGCGAAATCGATACCAAGTGCATCGTAGTCATTTAGTTTTACATAAGCCGCAAGCGCTGGATTGGCCTTGATGAGAGCATCAAAGTCGTAGCTATTATTGTGAGCATTTCTTGGGTGTAATTTTTTTTCTTTTATCATTGTTCGTATTTACACTAGTTAGTGCGTTTAGGATAATGTTATATTCAGTGTGAATTCTTAATGGAGTAGTGATGAAGAGTATCAATGTAGAGAAGATAAACGCGGAAGTAGTTAAGTTTATTGAAGAGAGAGATTGGGATCAATTTCACTCGATAAAAAACCTCGCCATGGCCCTTTCTGTTGAATCCTCTGAACTCGTTGAAATTTTTCAGTGGCTAAAAGAAGCTGAGTCTAATGATGTGGCCCGTGACCCGAAACTTAAGTTAAAAGTTGAAGAAGAGCTCGCCGACATTTTCATCTATCTCATGAGAATTGCCATCAAGTCCGAAGTGAACCTCGAAGAGGCCATCCTTCGAAAAATCCAAAAAAATGCGCAAAAGTATCCCGTTGAAAAGTCCCGAGGCTCAGTGAAGAAGTATACAGAGCTATAATTTTTATAAAGTAGTACTCAATTAATGGAAAATATGGGAGAAAACTTCATCGGAGATTCTTATGAAGTTTTTATCATTGCTAGCACTTAGCGTTTCGTCACTTGCCGCGACAATTACCGCCCAACCATTTAAATTCACTGTTCTAAATAATACTAAAGACTATGATATTTCGATGGAATTAACACTCGCGTGTCGCTATGAAAAATTCGTTATCAGCGATTCTTCGCAGTATGAGGTCTTTTTCAAAGAAGTACCACTAAAGATATCTAGCAAAAATGGTCGAACGACAATTGAAAACCAGTATCCTGTCGAACATGAAGTTACAGGAATTTTTAAATCAAATAAATCATGCTATTCAATCTCTAGTTTTATCGTTAAGAGCAAGAAGTATTCAGTAGGCTGGGCCAATCAATTTTCAAGACCTATTTCTTTAAAAATATACGAAAATTCTCCTGCAAGAGAATATTCTGAGTTTGATGCATCTGAGTTAGTTGAGCTTGTTGCTGATAAAGAAGTGAAGTTTGTATATAAGGCTTCTTCAAATCAAGTCATAGTGAAAATGTCATTTGATGATGAGGTTTATAGATCAATGTCTACCTTTGCGAGTACGACGGTGTATCGCTTTGAAGATACTAATTTTCCTCACCCTCTAGTAACTGCTCCAGTTAAATGGGGACAAAAATTACTATAAGTTAGCTACACACTTAGTAAAAGTGGCACATCTGACATTCGAATGACGGTATTTTTTGGGCCGCTAGAAATTTTAGCAACAGGACTCAATAGATTACTAAGGAAGGCCTAGAAATTATCCCCATTTAAGGGGAGCAGTTTAATTGCATTCACTATACTTGCTTGGCTCGTAATACTTATACTTTCCTTCACATGGAAAGTAATGATCACGTGCCCACTGCGGATCTTGAAAAACTTCACTGATAAAATATCTCTTTGCAGGATAGCGTTTTCTTAAGTGAAAGTATTTTAATCGTAGCATCTTGAGTGCTTCTTTCTTTGTTTTAAATTCTTCCACGAGCTTATAAAGAGCACTTGCTTCTCCTGTTCTGTCCGCGCCACCTTGGCAATGAATTAGGATCGGTCTTGGTGCATTTTCTAAGAGATCGAGAAGTTTAAGGAGATCCTTTCGGTGTGGAAGTCTCTTCGCACTCATGCCAATATCAAAATGGCCTGTGCTAGTTTCAAGCATGGCCTCCATTTCGTCTTTGTACCAATCTTTTGAGGATTCTCCACGGAGGTTGATGACTGTCTTGATGTCGTACTTTTTGATATAGCGAATAAATTGCTTTTTGCTAAGCTGAGCACTTCGATAGAGATTTCCCTTGTCGACTGTGTGGAAGTTAGGAATAATTCCGGCCATTGAAAAATTGGCCACGCATATCAATAGAAATAATAGTTTTTTCATCATCCGATATTCTTATAAGGATAATGTGTTTGAGTCAAGATAGGCTGTAAAAATAGCTAACTGCATGGAATTATTTAGGTGTGTAAAAGAAGGAAGTTAGAGCAAAATTGCGGAAAAGGTGGTACTTGTAACTAGAATTATACAAATTAAAGGTGTGTCATGTTATCAGAAGTTTATGAAACAATATTAGGTAAAGTCGATATTACGGCGATGGATAAGCTAAAAATCTTATTACAGAAGTCCATCACGAAAGCAATTATTCCAGAAAGTGATCCAAAACCATATATTGAAACCATTTCTTTTAAATTTGGGCAATTGCTTGAAGGGATTGAGCATCTTGCTAGTTCTAAAGGAAAAGAAAATCAACAGGCCCTTGGGACTGATTTGTTAATGGCTATTTTAGAAGGGCTTCAACTGAATGTTGATGAGGCTGAGTGCTTTCTTCTTTTTCAACTTCGTAAGTTAGGTCGTTTTCGTAAGAGAGAGTCCGAATTTCTCACAGAGCTAAAAGGTCTTTGGAAAACATACCCAGACTACGAACTTGCTGATCAAGATTTTTCTCGTGCACTAAAATCACTGATGAGAGAAAAATTAATTTTGTATCGTAAGGGTAGTATTCAGGTTAATACTTCTTTTATTCTTAGGTACCGTATCTCTTAGAAGCTTGGGAATAAGATAATTATAAAGGATGATCTAAATGATTTTAGGAAGTTTAATTAAAGATTTTTATTGTTCACTAAGAAATGATCGTCATGAAATTCTCGCTGATATTGATGATAAACTCGGTGGTACTGATAGGGGACAAAATCCTCATGAACTTTTAGAGTCGGCGTTGTCTGCATGTACAATAATGACAATTCAAAGTTATGCAAAAAGAAAAGGTTATATTCTCGATACATTAGAAGTCAAAGTTAGTATTGAAAAAGAGGGAGAGGAAAACTTAATTACAAAAGAAATTACTTTTCCAGATTCTCTCGATGAAGAAGTAAAGAGTAAGCTATTGCAGATTGCTAGTAAATGTCCGATACATAAGCTCTTAACTTCTAATGTAACTATTGAAACGACACACTAGGATCTAAGAAGATGAGAGTTTTATTTTTTTCTACCATGACTTTTGAACAAGAGTACTTTGAAAAATTAAATGATAATCGTTTTGAACTTCATTTCTCCGATGCCGAACTTAATGAATTTAACATCTCTCTAGCGAAAGGCTTTGATGCCATTTGTATCTTTGTAAACGATAAACTTACTGTTGAAATCGCGACAAGACTTAAAGAGTATGGAATCAAAATCGTCGCTCTTCGTTGTGCTGGATTTAATAATGTTGATCTCGCAGCTTGTAAGGAAAATGATATTTGTGTTGTACGCGTCCCCGAGTATTCACCGTACGCTGTTGCCGAACATACGGTTGCTCTGCTCTTAGGTCTTAATCGAAAAATACATAAGGCCTATAATCGAGTGAGAGAGGGAAACTTCAGTCTTAATGGACTTATTGGATTTGATATACACGGAAAAACTGTTGGTGTTATTGGGACAGGAAAAATTGGTCGCGCATTTTGCCGTATCATGCTTGGCTTTGGTGCCCAGGTCATTTGCTTTGACCTCGAGCAGAGTAAAGAGCTTCAAGAGCTTGGCGCAACTTACGTGAAGCTTGAAGAAATTTGGAAGAACTCAGATATCATTTCTCTACATATTCCGCTTAATAAAAGTACTCATCATCTTGTCGATGAAAAGAGTATCGGCCAAATGAAAGATAGCGCGGTACTTGTCAATACTAGTCGTGGTGGTCTCATTGATACTAAAGCATTGATTACGGCCTTGAAGTCAAAAAAACTTTCTGGTGCAGCTCTAGATGTGTATGAGGAAGAAGATAAACTCTTCTTTCACGATCTCTCGGCTTCCGTCATTCAAGATGACGATATTATGCGCTTGATGACTTTTCCAAATGTTTTGATCACGGCACATCAGGCATTTTTAACAAATGAAGCACTCGAAGCTATTGTGTCGACGACATTTAGTAATCTCGAGTTATTTTTTAGTGGAAGAACCGGATACCATCAGGTTTAAATCTACTGGATTACTTTTTCATATCCTTTCGGATCAAGTTTTTTAAAGAGATCAATTTCTGCGAGATCATCTCTCTTTGAATATTTCATGGAGTCTTCTAAAAGAACCTTTCCTTTTGAAATCGAGAAGAGATTTTGATGCTTACTTAGAAACGCCATCCAGTTAACATCTAACTGATATGGCCCTCTTTCAAGTGCATTAAATGATAGGGCCTCGATTTTAACTTGATTAGCTCCAATCTTTGTTCCTTGAAAGAGCATCCCACTGAAAATAAATTTGAAGCTCGTCTTTGTATCTTCGATCGTATGGTAATTATTCTTTGTGAAATATTTTTGAATCGACTTTTCTTCGCTTGAAGTGAGTGCTGAGAATAAATCAAAAAGCCCTGGTTCGTATTTTTGAAAATATTGCTTCTTATAAACAAAGCCTTGATCGAGTTCTTCTCTAATTCGCTTGGCATTGTCACTCGTGTCAACACTTCGCCAACCATTGAAATAATCGGTAACGCCAGCTTTCGCATCACTAAGAGAAATATTGTATACTTTACTCTGCACCGCTTGGTTTAGTTTTTTCTGTTGCTCAATATATTTTGTAAGAGACCCACAGCTTGAAATTGTTAAAACTAGAAATAAAATACAAGTGAGCTTCTTCATACATACCTTTGACTAAACTTAAATTATCTAGAAATTATCTGAAAATCACAAAATATTGTCAAGTGCATAGCTGCAAGCTATTGATTCATAGGTTTATTTTGATCTCAGTTGAAGTTCGCTTAAAATTATTAAGTATTAGTATTGCTCAGTCCGAAAAGTAGGTAATGATTAAGTACGTAATTATCGCTCTTATTTCCATGTCGATCTTGGCGGATCTTGACTCAATTGAAAACGATCAAGTTTCGATGATCGAGCACGTAGGTAAAGTTCTTTCAGGTATTTCTAAAGAAAATGCAATAGACATGCAATGCTCAACTCAGGTGTCAGCGAGCAATAAATCATGTAGCCCAGTCATTGTCGATTATATGAAAGATCGCGAGTATCAAGGAAGTTTCAGTGTTCTTGTGGACGAGAATCCGAGAGAGTTGTGTACTGGTGTTCAATTAAATGATTCCTATTATACCTCTGCTGATAAGCTTGATAATTTCTTTCAAGAATATACTTCAGGAATGGTTCCAGCTTTTAATCAAATTAATCAGGGCTGTTTCCAAGGCCTAACAAGTTTAAAAGATCAAAATAGTGCCATCTCATATTACTACTATGCTCAAATGAGATTATTGCAAGATGGTATTGTCACTCTAACCTCATCTGCAGCTATTGATAAGAAACTAGGCAAATCAATACTTGCTGACTTTAATTGTAAGAAGCTTGGCCGATTAGAAAAACTTTGTTCTGAGCTTAAGACATGTCAAGGTTCATCAATGGATCTTTCCAATGACATCGCTGATACGCAAATGGCGATTGATCTTAGAAGTCGAGTTGAGAATTCTGAAACAAAGACTGATGTTGAAGAACAACAAAGAGATCAAATTCTTGGAGGAATAAAAGTTCTCTATCCATGGCTAGAGGGAAAGGAATTTGAAAAGAATTTTGATCAAGATAAGATTGAAGATCCAAAGCATGTCGAAGCTGCCATCGTTAAGCAACTTGAGGCAACTCGAGAAAAAATGAAAGAGCGAATTTCAAAATATGAGAATCTTTCAAATTGTATTGAGAATAGAACAAATGACTGTAGTGATTTCCATGAAAAGCTAAACGAGCTTACTGAGGCGCCTGTTCTTGGCACTGGTCTAAATGAACGTGATATCTTTGGTCGCTATTATCAAAACCAGCAATCATGTATTAACAATCAGAGAAATTATCGAAATAGTGCAAATGAAAGTGTTAATGACTTTCTTATTGGCTCTGGCCTTACCGTTGCAACAATGGGTCTTGGGACAATTGCAGTTGGATCGGGGCATCTTATCAAGGGAATTCAAACGACTGGCGCTTTAAGTCGCACACAAAAGGCACACAAGGCACTGGCCTCTCTTTCAGTGCAACATTCAAATAAGATAAAGCTTGGGGCAAAGTACTTGGCCTTATCACTAAATGGTACGTTCTCTGCGAAGGGAATAAATGATGCAGTTACAAGCTGTGAAAATGATCTTTCACATCTTAGTGAGTTTAAGCGCTTAACTGGGGCAGATGAGAAACCTTCTCTATGTCCAAAAGAAAATCAAAATCCTGAATTTGAACTTATGTCAGATATTAAGGCCTGTGCAATTAATGCTGCTTTAAGCTCTCTCGATTTTTTGCCCATCGTTCCCTATGGAGTTGCAAAGTATCGCGCTTCAAGACCGAATACAAAAAATCTTGAACTCTTAGAGGAAGCTGAATTGATGATGGACCCTGATAATATGACCTTGAGGGAAATGGAGCCGGGTTATCTAGAAGAAGAAAAAGGCCTCTCTGAGAGACTAAGTAGAGCTTTCTCAAACCCGCGACATGAAAAATTCATTCCAAGAAAAACAAAATATTTAAAATCAGATAAAATGCGAAAGAAGTTTCAGGTTGAGATTCGAGATGGGAAACTATACGACTCCCAAGGTCGTGCACTTAATTCTTCCGACGAAATGCCAGGCATCTATGTGATTGATAAGAACGGCGTTTTATACCATTATGCTGAACCTGATGCCGGAAGATTTCATCATTCAACTTTTTTGGCCGGAGATGATGTTCTAAGCGCAGGCCAAATTAGAGTCCGTGATGGAGAGATTGTATTACTTGGTAATGAATCAGGGCATTATAAACCAACGAAGATGCATGCTTACCAAGGTATTTATAAGTTATTGAAGTCTGGTGTTGATTTATCTAAAGCTCGGCTCTTGATCAACGATTATCCAGAACATCTATAGCTCATTTTACTATCGGCCACCTTGGGGTTATAGTGTTTAACTAAGTCATGCATAGCAACCATGAAGAAACTTTCAGGGGAGCTTGTGAATTCACTTCTTAATATTTTAAAAGATCCAAATTATAATACAGATGATTTTACTCCGGTCGAATTGGCCCATCTCTACACTAAATCCGCGCTTCTCATTACTGTGATGGGATTTGTAAAAGAGCAACTCTGGCTCCAGGGTCAAGAAGATAAACGTCTTGATGAAGTGACATCCTATCGCGAGTTCATGACTCCATTGTTTTCAAATGAATTAACTTCTGTTCTCTATTTAAAAGATTTCTTAATCGAAAGTGGTGCAG
The DNA here is from genome assembly GCA_964593545.1 of uncultured Bacteriovorax sp. GTDB lineage: Bacteria > Bdellovibrionota > Bacteriovoracia > Bacteriovoracales > Bacteriovoracaceae > Halobacteriovorax_A. Next base: position 8,588 of record CAZQJK010000003.1, read on the forward strand.
GTAAGATTAAGAAAATCATCATGGACTCGAAGGCCATTGAGTCTCAAGTACTCTCTCAAATTACTGAACTTTCAACTGAAGACCAAAAATCTTTTCTTGTAAAATCTCTTCTTGAGATGAAATCATATTTTCTTACTGAAGAACAAAATCAACAAGGACAAGAGCAAAGTGATGGGCATGTTGGTCCTCGTCTTTATCGAACTTTTGATAATCTCGATGATATTTTTGAACTCAACTATCAGCTTGATCGCGATATGAAAATCGATCATCATACAACAGAGAGACTCTATCAAAATGCTGGAGTAGGTGTTCAGTCTGGTTACTCAACTATACTTTTGGCCCTTCATAACTCAAGCCCTAAAGAGGGAAGTACGATTATTGATTTAGGTTCTGGATATGGTCGAGTTGGGCTTGTATGCTCGCTTCTACGTCCTGATATTAATTTCGTTGGCTATGAGTATGTTCCTCATCGTGTCGATGTCTCAAACAATGCGTGCGAATCACTGGAGTTGCAGGAGAGTTTGAGCTTTGAAGTCCAAGATCTTTCACTCGCTTCATTTGATATTCCTGAGGCCGATATTTACTATCTCTACGATCCATTTACAGAAGAAACTTATCACTATGTTTTAAAGCAGATTGTCGAGATGACTAAGAAGAAGAAAATCACCGTTGTCACTAAGGGCAATGCCAACACATGGCTGACTGAGATCGCTAACGAGAATCAGTGGCCAGCTCCTCTCATTATTGATGAAGGCAATCTCTGTATTTTTAGATCACGATAGTTTGACTTCGGCTAGAGATTGAGAGCTTGAGAAATTTTCGAATTATTCGCAGTAATATCTGCGAGAGTATATTCATTGAGTGTTTGATAGAAACTTCTCTGTGCTGAGATGAGTGCCTTTTTTAAAATACATGCTGGATTGATGACACATTTTCCAGCATCTCCAAAACATTCGACTAAGTGTGATTCACTTTCAAGGTCTTTAACTAATTCTCCAATCTTGATTTTCTCTGGTGAGACTTGGAGACAGATTCCGCCGCCCTTGCCCTTAAAAGATTGAATGATTCCCATACTTGATAGATTATGAACAACTTTGACTAAGTGGTTTCGTGATATTTGATATTTATCAGCAATTTCTGCAACAGTCGAGAGCGAGTCTCCTTTAATCGCAAGAAATATAAGTACTCTTAAGCTGTAGTCTGTGAAATTTGATAATCTCATTTCTTTACCTCTTTACATGAATACCATTTAAGTCTATCATCTTTAATATGTATTTTAAATATATATTAAAGACGGAGGGGTAGATGTCTAGTTTATTCGAAAAAATTGGTGGTCGTGACGCAGTTAATGCAGCAGTGGATATTTTCTATAAGAAAGTACTTGCTGACTCAAGAATTAATGAGTTCTTTGCTGATATTGATATGAATGCTCAAAGAAGAAAACAAGTTTTGTTTTTGACCTATGCTTTTGGTGGTCCAAATAATTATGATGGTGAAAGTATGAGAAAGGCACATGAAGCACTCGTTGCGAAGGGTCTTAATGCAACTCACTTTGATGCTGTTGTTGAAAATCTTGGGGCAACACTAGTAGAGCTTGGAGTTCCAGCAGAGTTAATTTCTGAGGCAGCGGCAATTGCTGAGTCAACAAGAACTGATGTCTTAGGAAAGTAGGCGTATAATGAAAGATCTTCCCATTAGTGTGGTATTTTACAAGAGAACGAAAGTATTTGATCAGGATACTGTGCCAGCGGCATTGTTGAAAGAGCATCAGACAAAAGAAAATACTTGGGGACGTATTGTTGTGCTCACGGGGAAGCTTCTCTACATTATTCCATCAACTGAAGAAATACTTGAATTAACACCTGAACTACAGGGGGTTGTCGAGCCACAGGTTCTTCATCATGTGAAACTTGTTGGAGATGTTACTTTCTACGTCGATTTTCTGGCGTAGCATTCTTTTTCAACTCAATTTTCTATGATATAATTTCATAAAAATTTGGAGAGAAATATGAATGAAGATTTAATCGGCACATGGGTCACTATTGATTTAACTAGTGGTAAGCAGTGGACTGGAAGAATTGAAGAGTGGGATGAAGATGCAATTTTTATCAGTAATGGCTTTGAATTTGGACATAAGAACCATAAGGGCGCTGAATGTACAAATGATGAAGCTGCAAAAATTCTTCCAACAGACGTTAGAGAATTTTCAGTCGAATAATTTCTAGTAGTGTGGTGGCTTGTCGTCGGCCAGGCTGCGACCTTGAGCCGCTTCTGTATTTTGCTCAGACAATGATTCAAGCATCGATCTCATTTGATCAATGGTCTTTTGCTGGTCAGCGATGACCATACTAAGTTCTGATAGCATATCATCTTGATATGAAAATTTAATTTCGAGATCACTTAATCTTTGTTCTAATTCAGTCATACTAGAATATCTTATTGATGAGGAAGAATTGATTCGTCGAATGCTTCGTCAAAGGTTTAATCTCAACCATTTTTGAAAATATCTCAGAAGTAAAACCATACGAAGTGATGAGTTTCTTAATCTCTTCTTCGCTTACTTTAATAATATCTTTTTCCATATAATCGATATTCTTTGGCTTTAGACCACTTTTTTGGCCAGCGATAAGAAGAGACAATTTTCTCTTCTCACGCATGAAACGTAGAACTAGGCTTTCTTGACTTTGAAATTTTGGTTTATTATTTATCATAAGCTATCTTAGTTTCTTTGTTTGGAATAGGCCATTATAAACTGCTCCACTTAAATGGGGATAAATTATGAGTTTTCCCGAGTGATCTATTGAAGTTTACTGCTAAAATTTCTGGCGGCCCAAAAATCACTGTCATTCGAGCGTCTAATACGGAATTTTTATTAAGTGAGTAGTTAACTTATCGTAATTTCTGTCCCCATTTAACTGGAGCAGTTAATTCGTCTTTGGTGACTCCATTACGACAAAAGTAGAAATCGAACTCACCTGAGGAAGGGTTCCAAGCACATCAGTGTGGAAGAACTTATAAGAAGCCAGATCTTGGGTTTCAACTCTTAAGAGATATTCAAATGACCCTGTTACATTGTGACATTCTCGAACTTCAGGAGATTGAACGATGGCCTTTTCAAAATCGCGTTGAGACTTCTTTGTGTGAACAGAGAGGCCCACGGTAATATAGGCGGTAAAGCCAATACCAAGTAGGGACTTGTTTACAACGGCCTTATAGCCCATGATGATCCCAGATCTTTCAAGTTCTTGAACTCGTCGCAAGCAGGCGGAAGGAGAAAGTCCAATTCTTGATGCAAGCTCGGTATTACTAATACGCCCGTCATTCTGTAATTCTTGCAATATTCTTTCGTCAAATTCATCTATTTTAGTCATATGTTGCAAATTCTAGCTTTTGTAGGGGCTTAATAGCAAGATAAAAAAATCTGATATCTGCTATTATTAGCTCTATGATAAACGAATCACTACTCGCACTTACATCATTCGCCCTTGTTTCATCGATCACACCTGGACCAAATAATATTATGTTAATGAGTTCGGGAACTAACTTTGGGTTTAGAAAAACAATTCCACATATGCTTGGTGTGTGTTTAGGTTTTGTACTAATGGTTTCGGTGGTGGGTCTTGGACTGACTCAGGTATTTTCTCACTATCCAATTGTCCATAAGGTCTTGAAGTATATTTGTGTTGCGTACCTGATTTACCTATCTTATAAAATCGCTACTTCGTCTCCCGCATCCGCAGGTGACAAGACGAAGACAAGGCCATTTACGTTCTTACAAGCCGCGCTCTTTCAGTGGGTTAATCCAAAGGCCATTACGATGGCACTTGCTGCGATAAGTTTATTTGCTCCATCTAATACCTTTGCTGATGTCTTTAAAGTCGCAATCATTTTTGGACTCGTTAATCTGCCCTCTGTTAGTGTTTGGGTTGTACTAGGTCAGCAAATTCGACGCGCCCTCGATAATCACAGACGTCTTAAGATTTTTAACTTTATGATGGCCGGCTTACTTTTAAGTTCTCTTGGATTTATTTTGGGATAGTTCGTTTTTGATGTTAAACTTATCAAATGAAACTTTTCTTGTTTTTACTCTTATGCATTTCTCTTAAGTCATTTAGTCATCCTGGCGGGCTAAAGAAATCTGGGAAATTTGTTAATTGTCACAATGATCGAAAGCGCAAAGTATTTCACTGTCATGGACAAAGCCAATTTCAGGGGCAGGAGTGGGAGAGTGAAAAAGAAGCTGCGAATTCAGTGAATACAACGATTCTTCCAACGTTATATTCGCGCAAATTATTTGGTAGCACCTGGAGTGATGTTGATTCTGATTGTCAAAATACTCGAGCTGAAATTCTTATTTCTCGTTCATTAGAAAGAGTTGGACTTAATAAGAAGGGCTGCATTGTTCTATCTGGAAAGTGGAATGACTTCTACTTTAATGAGACCCACACAAGGGCATCTGATGTCGATATCGATCATGTTGTTCCACTGAAGAATGCATTTGATACTGGTGCGGCTAACTGGCCAGAGGAAAAACGCGTGAGATTTGCAAATGATCCTGATAATCTTGTTATTACAAATCTTAAGTATAATCGCCAAAAAGGTGCGAAATCGCCTTTGGAGTGGTTACCTGTACAAAAGAATTATGCCTGTAAGTATCTCAAGTCTTGGATTTCTACCAAAGAAAAATATCATCTGACAATTAGTGAGCAAGTTCGAAAGCAGTACAGCGAGCTAAGCTGTAAATAGACAAATCGTGAACAAAATATAATAGGTCTTACTCTTTTGTCGAGATAGGGTATAAGGCACTATGACAAAAATTATATTGATACTTTCATTTCTTACCAGCTCATTTACAATGGCGAAAATTGTGACATTGAAAACTGATATCGTAGGACGAAAAGACCTTAAGGTTTATTTACCAAATAATTTTAAGAAGCAAGAGAAATGGCCGCTGATCATTTCTCTACATGGCTATGGTGGTTCATCAGCGTTACAAAATTTCTATGTGAGATTAAATCATTTTAAAAATAAATATGGCTACGTCTTTACTGCTCCAAATGGATTGATAAATAGTGAAGGGAAAGCATTTTGGAATGCTTCAAATTTTTGCTGTGATTTTGAAAAAACAAATACAGATGAAGTTGAATATATAAATTCAATTATTGAAGAAATAAAGAATTCATCAATGATTGGAAGAATTGATCCTGATAAGATTTTTCTTGTTGGATATTCTAACGGTGCTTTTCTCGCTTCGAAACTTGCGTGTAGTAGTAAGATAAAAGTATCAGGCCTTGTAACACTATCAGGAACTGGAGATATTAATACAGGACTTAACTGTGAGCACGCTCGAGCAATACCAGTGCTCCATATTCACGGCACAGATGATGAGACAATTCCATATAATGGCACTAGTGGACACATCGGAGCCCTCGAACATCTCGATTTGTGGGCGATGCAAAATGGATGTCACGGAAGTCTTATCAATTCTAACTCACGGATAAATTTTTCAAATTTTAAGATTGGTAGGGAAACAGATCATTTCTCTTATACGGACTGTCTTGCTCCTGTTGAGCACTATCGAATCAATGGTGGTGGGCACTTTGGAATCTATAAGAAAAAACTCACTCGTAGGATTTTAAATTTCCTCTTTATAAATTAAGAAATCTTTACATCGGCATTTCTGCTCATATTTTTTTCCTCTCATTAATTATTTATAATTGAATATTAATCGAGAGGAAATTTATGAGAAGTTTATTAGTTCTTTGTTTTTTATTATTGTTAAGTTCATGCGCGAATAAGTATGGCCTTATTGTTGGTGCGCAGAAAGAAAATTATCAAGAGACTGCTAGTGCATTTGTTTTTAGTAGCGCAGGAAAAGTATCACTTCCCAAATATAATAATTCTTCAACAGGTTTTCATTTCGGTATTTCTGAAGAGAGTGATTACCTTCTTAGTAAGATATACTTTTTTTCTAACTCATATGGAGATAAGGACTACGTCTCTGGAGCAACAACCTATAAAACATCATTGTCTGAAAGTGGCATCGCCGCAACTATTGGTTTAAAGCTTTGGTGGTTTCAGCCATTCTTAGGATTTAAAAGTTACGAAAGCGAATACGTCATTGATGGTGCATCGACTAAAGATAACTATAGTGCTTTGTACTATGGCATTGATATGGAAGTTCCGCTAAGTAACGACTGGTTTCTTTACTTAGGTTATGGCGCAAACGAGAAGGTTTCCATCGGAACAATCGGTGCAGCAGTAGTTACCCAAACCAGGGCCCATAGTGATTTAAAAATTGGTCTGCGATGGAATTTCGTGAGCTTTGGGGGATCGCCAAAATAAATATTGTTTTTCCTGGTTAAGATTTCTTTACATCGGCACAAAAAGACATCTCCTAAAGTTAAGGCACTTAATCTATAATTTCGTATCTTTTAATTTGGAATATTAAGATTTGAAATTACTACTCTTTATTATTATTACCCTAATATCTTCTTGTAGTATGAAGTACGGAGTACTTCTTGGGGGACAAAAAGAAGCCCATAAAGAAATTGCACGCACATTTGATAATGGAGGTGTGCAAGGGATTCGTGTGCCTGATTATAATAGCAATGGGAGTGGTTATCACTTCGGGCTTGCTGAGGAGTCAAACTTCTTTGTTACAAAAATGTACTACTATCATAACTCTTATGCTGATAAGAATTATGGCGCTTATAAAACCTCTCTTGCTGAAAAAGGATTTGTGACAACCTTAGGCTTAAAGCTTTGGATTCTTCAGCCATTTATTGGATTTAAAACTTACAATACTATTTTTACAATCAATGGCGATAGTATGAAAGATACTTATAGTATTTTAACCTATGGTCTTGATCTTGAAATCCCGGTCACACGAAATGCTCACCTCTACGCAGGTTACTCTCTCAATAAAAAGAAGGAAATAACTTATGAAGAAGCCGTTAAAGTAAATCTTGAAAAATCGCATAGTGAACTTCGCTTTGGTCTTCGCTGGAATTTTGGTGCCGTCAAGGCGACAACGACCACAGATTCTCCCTCTGAAAAATAAGACTAATGTAAGTTGCTGATTTGTATAAGGCTTGTGCTCTGTATTTATTGTCCTACTCTTAAATAAGGATTGGTTCTTCATTTCTAATAGTTTATTATGCGCCCATGAAAAAAGTAAATGTAGAACTCGTCAGATATGACATGACAAAGACTAAGAACAGAAAGCGTAAAGACTTCGTTGTCGATGAGGCCACTGAAGCATCTTTAATCGCAAGACTCGAAAAGATTCATAAGGGCGAAAAGTTTGTGGCCTTCCATGAACTTGTTTGGGGTGAAGAAGAAAAAATTGAAGAAAAACTAGTTGAAGTTTTCACTGGGACAGTAAAATTTTTTGACTCAGTAAAAGGATTTGGATTTATTAAACCAGATATCGATGACGTCGAAGATTTCTTCTTTCATGCTAGTGCTTTATCGACAGAAGATATATCTGATGGAGATCCAGTTGAGTATGAAGTTGGCCATGGCCCTAAAGGTCCAGTCGCTATAAAAATAAAGCCACTAGAGTAGAGAGCCGCTAATGATATCCTGAGTGAGCCCTTGATCTTCAAAGTGCTCACAGTGATAGAGTTCAGTCACTTGAAAATTAAATACTTTTATCAGGGCGCAAGTCTCCCCCTTAATTTTTACAAGCTGAAATTTACCCATATTTAAAGTTGATAGTGTTTCAACTTTCTTTGGTTTTCCAAATGCTGATGCCAGGATGCTTGATGCAACTTCCGGCTCATCTGGAATATGTTTTTGAAAAATCTGCATCGCTTCAGGGAAGTTACTCTCATCGATGGCTTCAAACTGAAGACCTTCTTTTTTAAGAGTAAAACCATAAGGACAATGAAGACAACTTGTTTTACAACAAGATCCACGTTTGCGTAGAAAGTGTGAAGTCTTAATATCGCTCCCATCTTTTGGATGGGGGTATGTTAACTCCAACTATGCCTTCTTAACGACAGAACATTTAAGGTACATCGATCCATGTCCATCAATCTTACAAGAGATATCGTGGTCATTAACTGGATCGTCAAGAAGTCTAATATTTTTAACTTTTGTTCCTGACTTGATTGTACTCTTTCCTGCTTTAAGGTCCTTGATAACAGTAACTGAGTCACCATTTTCAAGTTGCACTCCATTCGCATCAAGAAACTTTGGGGCTTCTCCAGCGTCTGTTGCAGCATCAAGGCTCCATTCGTGAAAGCACTCAGGGCAGATCCATAGGGAACCGTCAGTATAACCGTACGGTGAATTACATTTTGGGCAAGTTTGATTGTCTTCGTTCATAGTGATTAGTTTAGATGGCGAGAGGTCAGTTGTAAATATGATAATTTCCTGATCCTTGTCAGAGCAACAGTTTCGCGTGTCTTTGCCGTCTTTGCCGTCTTTATTGTCAGTTCATTTAAGCTCTCTTCGTAAAACTTTACCAACAGTATTTTTTGGAAGTTCATTTCTAAATTCAATATACTTTGGTTTCTTATAACCTGTGAGACTCTTCTTTAAAAAATCACGAATCTCATTTTCACTGAGGGTGTTGTCTTTTCTTACAATAAAGATTTTTATCGCCTCTCCTGAGTGGTCGTCTGGGACGCCGATAACGCCTGCTTCTGATACTTTGGGGTTCATCATGGCGGCTTCTTCAATTTCATTTGGATAGACATTAAAGCCAGAGACTACAATCATATCTTTTAAGCGATCAACAATTGCGAGAAAGCCATCCTGGTCAATGACTGCGATATCACCAGTCTTTAGCCAGCCATCAGGTGTTAAGACCTTAGCTGTTTCCTCTGGGGATTTATAATATTCTTTCATCACTTGCAGGCCTCGAATACAAAGCTCGCCTGGAGTATCAAGCCCTAGGTCATTTCCGTCTTCATCGATAACTTTAATTTCAGTTGAAGGAAGAGGAAGACCAATACTTCCTAGTCGATCTGTTCCATCAACGGGATTGCATGAAACAACTGGAGAAGCTTCTGTTAATCCATATCCTTCAATAACTTTGGTTCTTGTTCTATCGGACCACTCATTTGCAACACTTCTTTTTAGTGCCATCCCTCCAGCTATTGTAAACTTAAGAGTGGACCAGTTGATAGTGTTGAAGTCTTCGTGAGCAAGCATACCTCCAAGGAGAGTACTGACGGCAGTCATGACAGTCGGTTTCGTTTCTCCAATTGTTTTTAAAAATCCTTTGATGTCTCGCGGATTTGTTATTAAGACGTTGTGCATGCCTCTTTGAAAGAAACCAAAACAATTAACTGTCAGACAAAAAACATGATAGCAAGGAAGTGCGGCAATCGAAATTTCATTTCCCTCTTCGAGTGCTGGACTCATCCACTGGGACATTTGTTCCTGATTCGCAAGCATATTTTGATGTGTTAACACTGCCGCTTTCATCACACCCGTTGTCCCTCCTGTGTATTGCAGAAGTGCCACATCGCTTCGATCAACGTGTACTTTTTGAAAGAGATATTTCGAACCTTTTTGTATTGCCTCATTGAATGAGTGTAAGCTCGCTTGATTTTTCTTCGCTGTACCTTGAAGATCGTGATCAGGAATCATTTTTTTTACATATCGAATGACTGAGTTTGTAAGTGTTCGCTTAACAAATGGAAAGCAATCTCCAACTTCTGTTCTGACGATGTGTTTAATCTTTGTCTCAGGGAGAACGTCGCAAAGTTTATCTGCGATATTTTCAAACACTATAATCGCAACAGCTTCAGAATCGACAAGAGACTTCTTCATTTCTGTTAAAGTATAGAGAGGATTTAAATTTACGGCGACAAGGCCAGCTCTTAAAATACCATAAAGTGCGATAGGATATTGCAAGAGGTTTGGCATTTGAATAACGACTTTAGAGCCTGGAGTTATTTTAAGATGATTTTGCAAGTAAGAGGCAAATTTCTTTGATTCACGGTCGATGTCGTTAAAGGACATTTCAAAACCCATATTTGAATAAGCAATTTTATCACCGTATTTTTTAATGGTGTCATCTAACATATCATTTAACGAATCATACAGATTAATATCAATTTCATGTTGAACCCCAGTAGGGTAATTCTTTAGCCAAGGTTTAGTGCTCATCAATTTATCTCGCTTTATTAAAATCAAGTGTCTTTAAAAAACCATTTTCTAATGCTTCTTCGTTATCGAATGATCCATTTTCTAAGAACAAACTAAATCGTTGATCAAGAAGTAACAGAGAGAATCCGTGAATTAAGCTCCACATTCTAAGGGCCGTTGCTTCAATTTTTCTCTCGCTGTCTTTTGGGAATACTTCTCTAATCATATCTTCAAGTCCATTAAAGCATTGCTTAAGGGCCTGGTGAAAATCAGGATTTCGACTATCAACTTTTGAACCAAACATAAGCTGATAGCGCGCAGGATATTTCTTTGCAAAGCTTAGATAACCCTTGCCAATAAGCATCGCAAGTTTTGGGTCCTTAGCTTTTGTTTTGCCAACAGAATTTGCGATCTCACTGGAGAGTCTTTCAAATCCTTGTGCGGCCACTGCGGCCAAGAAATTTGAGGCATTCTTAAAATGATGTGATGGGGCAGTCGCCGAAACACCTGCTCTCGCAGCACACTTTCTAAGCGTTAATCCCTCGTAGCCTTGCTCATCGAGGATTTCTTCTGCTGCAATAATTAAGGCCTGCTTGAGATCCCCATGATGATAATTAGTGTTTGGCATAGGTGCATTATACTCCTTGATCTTTACAGTGTAAAGATTGGTTAATGAGCTAAACTTCGTGCTAGAATAAGGCCATGAAAATTAGTGTCCTTATGATTTTTTTATTTATATTCAATTCTCACCTTTTTGCTAAAGAGAGGATGATTACTCTTGGCATTACTGAAGCATGTCCTTTCATGTGTCCAGACAATGCAAATAAAGGTTTTGCTGTTGATATCACAAAGGCTGCCCTAAAAATTCAAGGCTACTATGTGAAGACAGTCTCGCTGCCATGGGCGAGGGGATTATCAGATTCCGAAGAGGGAAAAATAAATGGGGTCATCTCAGGAACTAAACTAGAAATGATCAATCTCATCATCCCTAAAGAAGAAATTGGAATTCAGCGTGATTGTTTTTTTGGATTGGCCACTGCGGATTGGAAAGTTCAAAATATTGATTCTCTAAAAGGGCACAACTCAATTGCTTTTAAGGGGTGGTCTTTTGAGAATGAACTTATTTCGCGCTATGGAAATAAGGAGTATAAGAAGTTTATTACAAATTTTTCTATTGATGAATTCTATATGCCTCGAGTGGTGCAATTAATCGAAGAAAAGAGATACGATTCATTTTGGTATGAGCCAGTTGCTCTAGAGTATTTTTTAAAAAACAAGCGGCCAGACTTAGAAAAGAAAATCGTCAATCTCGGTTGTGTTAAAGAACAGAAATTATATATTGGTTTAACGAAATCAAAATTATCAAAAACTATCGCTGAAGATTTTGATCGTGGCATAAAGAAGATAAAGTTAAATGGTGTATTTAAGGAAATTCTTAAAAAGTACCAAGTTAACGAGTGGTAACTAAAATGCAAGGCCCATCACGATTGGAGTTCGTATCGAGTATTGACCTTTAAAGTTGTAAGCAAGACCACTACCGATAGACAGCATAAATCCACTTGACCAGATCCAACGATAACCAAAAACAGGAATAACTTGGTTTGATATCCTCACATCATTGGAAGAATCACTCGAGTAGCCACTTGTTTCAAAGTCTCCATACTCCTTTGCTCGCAAGATACTTGTCTGACTAAACCACGAGTCTTTAGAGAGATCATGCTTAAAGAAATACGTAAATTTCAATCCGTATCTCCAAAAGGGACGTCCGGTTTCTTGATCAGTGAATATACCGAGATAATAATTTTCTCCGATTTTCTTATCCACACCAATTCCAAAACTAAGACCATTTCTTGTGCTGTAACTAGCGTAGTTCAGTTGTAGTCGATACTCGCTTGCAAAGTTAGACAAAGAGTAGAAAAAGAAAATGAGAACAATATATTTTTTCATGAAAGAGTCCACTTCTGTTTAGAATTTCAAATATTTTATACCGATTGCTGCGAGTGGTCTAGTCTGTAACTATCAACCTAAGATAACTTAAGAATATGGATGTTAAAGATATTTTAGAACGTAATAAGTCATGGGTAGAAGAGAAGCTTGGTGAAGATGTCGATTTCTTCAAGAAACTAGGCGAAGGACAAAACCCTAATATTTTATATATTGGTTGCTCGGATAGTCGTGTGACAGCTGAAGAATTAATGGGAGTTGGACCAGGCGAAATTTTCGTTCATCGAAATATTGCCAATATGGTTATCAGTATCGACCTCAATGCGATGAGTGTTATTGATTACGCCGTTAATTATCTTAAAGTTGATCATATTATTGTATGCGGGCACTATGGTTGTGGTGGTATTAAGGCCGCGATGGAGAGTAAGGATTTAGGAATTTTAAATCCGTGGCTTAGAAATATTCGTGACGTTTATCGTATCCATCGCCGAGAGTTGAATGCAATTGAAAACGAAGAAGCACGATATGAGCGACTGGTTGAACTCAATGTTCAAGAGCAATGTGTGAATGCAATTAAGACTGCTGCAGTTCAAAAAGCAAACCGCGAGCGTGGATTAAAAGTATATGGCTGGGTATTTGATGTTCATACAGGTCAACTGAAAGATCTAAATCTTGATTTTGACCGTGTTCTAAAGAATATCATGGAAATTTATCATCTCGACTAGAAGTTTCAGCGAGTGAATTCTTTTTTCGATATCATAGATCGAAGTCACGACCATGAGTTCATCGGCCTGAGTTTTTTTGATAAAACCTTGAAGTTCTGGCCAAACTTTTTCAGGTGTTCCCACAAAACTATACTTAAGCATATGTTCGGCCATAAGTTTTTCATCGTGGCTCCAGTAAGAATCAATATCATCAATTGGAGCTTGAAACTTCATCTTCGCTCCTCTTCTTAAATTTGCAAAAGATTGTTTCTGACTAGTTGAAAGATATTCAGCTTCTTCTTGCGTATCGGCCAAAATTATATTTACGCCAACCATGGCATACGGTTTTTCAATTTGTTTTGATGGTCTAAATTCTTCACGATATAAACTTAGCGCGTGATGGAGGGAGTCGGGTGCAAAGTGAGAAGCGAACGCATAGGGAAGTCCGTAGTAAGCTGCAAGCTGAGCACCAAAAGTACTTGAACCTAAAATCCATAGAGGGATCTCAAGACCAGCTCCCGGAGAAGCCTGTATTGAGTTTTGTGCGTACTCTTTAGAAAAATAACTTTGTAGTTCAAGGACATCTTTTGGAAAATCATTAGCACTATTGGCATCTGTTCGTAGCGCGCGCATGGTTTGTTGATCAGTTCCTGGAGCTCGGCCAAGACCCAAATCAATGCGTCCTGGATATAAAGTCTCAAGTGTTCCAAACTGTTCAGCAATTGTGAGCGGTGAGTGATTTGGCAGCATAATTCCACCGGCGCCGACACGAATGTTCTTAGTATGACTTGCAATGTGGCCAATGCAAACAGAAGTCGCCGCACTTGCAATCGCCTGCATATTATGATGTTCGGCAACCCAGATGCGATTATAGCCGAGTTCTTCAGCGGCTTGCGCTGCCTTTACACTATTGTCGAATGCGTCTTTAGTTGATTGTCCTTCATTAACAAAGACGAGATCGAGAATGGATAGTTTTATTTTCATAAATGCATTGTATGCCCGTCAGTAGCTTCTTCCAACCCTTTTATTAACTGCTCCAGAAAAATGGGGATAGAAAATACAGGAGTTTAGCAAATCCCTTTGCATTTCATATAAGGCACTGGTGAATTATTCGGCGGCCGAAATAACTATCATCATCTTCTCAGTAGATAAGCAGTATTTGACAAAATTGGTCCCCATTTTTCTGGAGCAGTTATGGACAGCTCTCTCCTTTAATGCTAAATTGAAGCATAAATTTTCATAAAAGGATGACGTATCGTGGCAAAAATTATTTGGACAAAAACGGACGAAGCTCCGGCACTTGCAACTTATTCACTACTACCACTTGTTAAGGCCTTCACTAAACCAGCGGGTATTGAAGTTGAAACAAAAGACATCTCTCTTGCGGCAAGAATTATTTCTTCGTTTCCAGAGTATTTAAAAGAAGACCAGAGAATCAGTGATGACCTTGCACTTCTTGGAACAATGGTAACAGAGCCATCTGCAAATATTATTAAGCTTCCAAATATTTCGGCGTCACTTCCTCAGCTTTTAGGAGCTCTAAAAGAACTTCAAGCTCAAGGATATACACTTCCAAATTATCCAGAAAACCCAACTAACGATGAAGAAAAATCGATCAAAGAAAAGTACTCAAAAGTTATGGGCTCTGCTGTTAACCCAGTTCTTAGAGAAGGTAATTCAGATCGAAGAAGTGCTCGTTCAGTAAAAAAATATGCTCAGAAAAATCCACACCGAATGGGTGAGTGGACAGCAGACAATAAGGCACATGTATCACACATGGAAGCTGGTGACTTCTTTGGAAATGAGAAATCAATTGTTACGAGTGAGCCGACAAAACTTTCGATCGAACTTATTGGTAATGATGGGAAGACGACAGTTTTAAAAGATGGTATTTCAACTCTTGCTGGTGAAATTGTTGATGGAACTTTCATGAGTAAGAACGCTCTGAGAACATTTATTGAAGAACAAATTCAAGATGCAAAAAAGCAAGGAGTTCTCTTTTCGCTCCATATGAAAGCTACAATGATGAAAGTTTCTGATCCTGTTATCTTTGGTCATGCTGTTGAAGTTTATTACAAAGACGTTTTTGAAAAACATGGTGCAACTTTCAAAGAACTCGGTGTTAAATCAAGTAATGGAATCGGTGATGTTTATGAAAAGATCACTTCTCTTCCAGCTGATAAGAAGGCTGAAATTGAAGCAGATTTAAAAGCTGTTTATAGTGTAAGGCCAGCGCTTGCGATGGTTGATTCAGATAAGGGAATTACAAACCTTCACGTTCCAAATAACGTTATTATCGATGCTTCGATGCCTGTCGTTATTCGTGATGGTGGAAAGATGTGGAATACTGAAGGAAAACTTCAAGAAGCAAAAGCTGTTATTCCAGATCGTTGTTATGCTACTTTCTACCAAGCTACAATCGATGATTGTAAGGCACATGGTAAGTATGATGTGACGACAATGGGATCAGTTTCTAACGTTGGTCTAATGGCACAGAAAGCTGAAGAGTACGGATCACATCCAACAACTTTCATCCTTTCAAATGGTGGAAAGGTTGTTGTTAAAGATGCTGCAGGATCAGTTCTAATTGAACATAAAGTTGAAGAAGGTGATATCTGGAGAATGTCTCGTGTTAGAGATATTGCAATTCAAGACTGGGTTAAGCTTGCTGTTAATAGAGCTCGTTTATCAAATACTCCAGTAGTTTTCTGGCTTGACGAGAAAAGAGCACATGATGCTCAAGTTATTGCAAAAACAAAGAAGTACTTAGCAACTCACGATACAGCAGGACTTGAAATCTCAATTCTTGCTCCATTTGAAGCTCTTAAGTTTTCAGTTGATCGTATTAGAAAAGGACAGGATACAATTTCTGCGACAGGAAATGTTCTTAGAGATTATCTAACAGACCTTTTTCCAATTCTTGAACTTGGAACAAGTGCAAAAATGCTTTCAATTGTCCCACTTTTAAACGGTGGAGGACTTTTTGAAACAGGTGCTGGTGGTTCAGCTCCAAAGCACGTTGAACAAGTTGTCACAGAAAACCATTTAAGATGGGATTCTCTAGGAGAGTTTTTAGCTCTAGGTGTTTCTTTAGAGCATATGGCAAATACAACAGGAAATAGGAAAGCGCAGGTTCTTGCGGATACTCTTGATAAAGCAACGGAAAGATTCTTAGATGAAGATAAGTCTCCTTCAAGAAAAGTTAAAGAACTTGATAATAGAGGGTCTCACTTCTATTTAGGACTTTACTGGGCACAAGAACTTTCAAAGCAAGATGCTGATAAAGATCTAAAATCTTTCTTCTCAGCAACTGCGGAGGCCCTAACTGCTAACGAAGCTAAAATTCTTGCAGAACTTAATGAAGCTCAAGGTGTTGCTGTTGATTTAGGTGGATACTTTCACACTAGTACATCACTTGTTGAAAAGGTGATGAGACCATCAGCAACTCTTAACTCAATCGTTAACGAAATTCTTTAATATCACTGGCCTCGTTTGAATGCGAGCGGGGCCATGATATTTTTTCGATGAATTTTATTCTTTCCTCAGCATTAATATTTCGAACATTCCCAATTCGATGAATTTTTTTAACTTTGATTCCACAAAAACCAAGAACATCTCTTTTTAATGAAGTGGCCGCTGGATCACGTAGTAAGTATTTTCGATACCAAGCAGGGGCATCACTTAAGAGGTAAAGCTCCGCAGTCCGTCCTTTTAGTAGCTTGTCTTGGAATGTTGCTCCTGGTTTGTAGCTAAAGGCAAAATCAGGAAGCAGAACTCGATCAAGGAAGCCTTTTAAAAGTGCTGGGTATGTTGACCACCAAATTGGTGTCGTGATGATGATATGTTTTGCTTCGGTAATATCTTTTTGTGCTTGAATAAGATCGTCTTCAAGAGGTATCGTTTTATCAAATCCTGTGAACACCGGATTAAATTTGAGGTCAGCAAGGTGTATCAGTTTACCTTGATATTTTCTTTGCAAAGCACTGGCAATGCTCGAAGTAAAACTCATTTTATCAGGATGGCCATTAATAATTAAGACTTTCATTTAAAACTCCTCAGGTAATAAAAGTAGAATAACTTCATTTTAGTTATTACAAAAATGAATAATTTCTATTACTATTATTAATAATATGAATATATCTAATATCGATTTGAATTTATTAGTCGTTTTTAAAGCGATTTTTGAAAAAAGAAATATTTCTAAGGTTGCCATTGATCTTGGTCTGTCGCAACCGACAATAAGCCATGCTCTTAATCGACTAAGAGAAACTTTTGATGATGAACTCTTCGTTCGTAGTGGGCGCGTAATGATTCCTACAAATAAGGCCAGTGATCTTGGTCCCTTTATTTGTGAGCAGCTCCTGTTATTAGAGCAAGGGCTCTTTTCAAATAATGAATGGAACCCTCTCTCGTCTAAAAAAAGATTTGTTCTTTCTGGAACAGCATATGACGCAAGTGTATGGCTTCCTTCTCTTGTAAGTGAATTTCAGGTAATAGCTCCTTCGGTAAAAATTGATTTTAAAGGTATTGTTTATGAAACATTCTTAGAAAAAATGAACCTGGGAGAAGTTGATTTGAGTTTTGCTGCAAACCTCGATACTATGAAGAACTTCAGTATACATACTCTCTCAAAGAGAGGTTTTTCATTAATAGCGAAGAAAAATTCGAGAAGATTTGTTAAAAATTTATCACTCGAGCAATACTTAAAAGCTGAGCACATTGTTTACACACCAACGGAGAAACCGGGAAGCCCCATTGATACAATGCTAAAGACAATGGGAAAGAAGCGAAATATAGTAATCACAACTTCGTATCTAAATTCAATCCCATATCTTGTTTGTGAAAAAGATTGTCTCGCACTTGTGCCTGATTTTTTTGCTGAAAAGGTACGACAATACTTCCCAATAAAGCTTATTAATATTCCATTTGATATTCCTAGTTTTACACATCAAATGATTTGGCATCGGAGTTTAGATAATTCTGCTGAGCATGAATGGTTGCGAAATACAATAATAGAAAATTATAAGAGGATATAGTATGTCACATTTTAATCACGCCGCAAATACTTGGGATTCCGAAGAGAAAATTAAACTCATGGGAGATCTTGCTATTAAGACTCGTGAAAGATTAATTTTGAAAAACAAAGTTGACCTGCTTGATGTTGGTTGTGGAACTGGTTTATTTTCACTTGAATTTATCGATCAGGCTAAGAGCATTACAGGTATTGATACTTCTGAAGGAATGCTCGCCGTTTTCGAAAGTAAGGTTGCAAATTTCGACAATATTAAATCGATAAATATTGATCTTGAGAAGGAAGATCTTGCGATGACTTTTGATCTCATTATTAGTTCAATGGTTTTTCATCATCTTGATCATCCGGAAAAAATGCTAATGAGGCTTTCTTCAATGCTTAATATTGGAGGACAGATTGCTATTGTAGACCTTGAGACTGAAGATGGGTCTTTTCATCCAAGACCTGTTGAAATGGGTGTGAAGCATTTTGGATTTTCAAATGAAGAAATTCAATCATGGTCTAAGAGTGTAGGGTTAAGTGTTGAAGTGTCGACAATTAGTCAGAAAATTAAAAATGGAAAGAGTTATGCTCAGTTCTTAGCGGTTTTTACTCGCTAATCTCACGCTCTTTACTAATATGATTAAATTTACCTTTATTTGTTGTGTTGTAACTATTAAAGATATTCATGAGTTTTAACAGCTCATTTGATACATTTCCTTGTGCTGCGGCCTCGACAAGAGTTTTTGGAACTTTCAACTCAATATGAAGTTCTTCTTCTTGTGACTTGGGAGCCTTCTTCGCAACATACTTCATTGCCTGCAGGGGAGTTAGGAAATGACCATTCTTGTCATAAGTTGATCGAACTCCCATTTCATAATCAAATGTCGTTTGTACTTTTACGGCACGACCTTCTATTTGATCGGGGATTTCGACTTCAAAAGCGTAGCGGCGATACTCTGTTGCTCCTCGAGAGATGAGGAAGTCAGAATCGCTTGAGTTTGCTTCGTTAAGAATTTTAAAGATAATGTCAGTTCTCTCAAGCGAATTCTTTTCATCTTTTAAAACACTCTCTTTGAGTTTCGCAAGTTTTATGCCCATCGTTTCGTTGTCAGCCTTGCTTGAAAATAGCAATGCGATATCTTCAGGAGCGACATTAACGCTTAATTTTTGTACGTAGTTCTTTCCAAGAAGTTTTGCATAGTCTGAAGTCATTACCTCGTCATGTGGTCTCGTCTTCACTTCCAGCTTGAACTTCTTACTGTGTGGATAGGCATAGAAACTGAGTGTACCGCCAAGATATTTTTTGAGCTGACGTTGATTTAACTTAATGACTGAGTCTTTAGTTGTGAGGTCAAACAGGCCATTCGCAAGCTTTATAATACTTATTTCACTCCCAGGGATAAATCCTCTGATTGGTTCTCCTGGAGGCATTTGCGATGGAATTAATGTTCTTATATATGAACGAAGTCGCACTTGGTGTTTTGCTCCCGTTCCATCTGTAATGACTTTAGTGTAATAAGTAAAAGTTCGATCAAAACTACCTTTTGGAGCAGGAGGGTCCCTCATACCAATAAAACCGAGATGTTTTTTTTCTTTTAGAAGGCTTACGAAATGGTCAATTTTTTCTTTACCACTTTTTGTTCTTAAATCATGTTTTTCATTACCACCAAAATTTTGAATTAGCTGATCGAGATATGTTCCCCCGGAATCGAAACTTTCTTTCGTTTTCCATTCGCTCCTAAAGACGGTCGCGAGATTACCACTTAAGGTATTATTAAGTTCGTTGTAGTAATTAAGAAATGACTTTTTATCGATTTCAAGAAAGTCTTTATTAAACTCTCTTACTATTAAGGAACAATTTGTTGTGGCCTCAGTAGAGGACGGCAATCTGTCTTTCATGCTTGAGCATGAAACAGCTAAAAAGAAATAAAGAAATATGATTACATACTTTGTCTTCAAGCCAGACTTATCGGCTAACTCATGACGAACTTTTGAAAAAGATGACTGATTAGATTAGTCGGTTTATAAAAGTTTAAACAAAAATATCTGATGCCGATAGGCTAAATATCAAATAATAAAGGAAAAATTCGTGGAAGTTTTTAAACTAATCTATTCTGTTCTCGGTGGACTTGGAATCTTTTTCTATGGAATGAAGTCCATGTCAGAAGCTCTTCAGCAAATTGCAGGGGACGTTATAAAGGATGTTATTAATAAATTAACAAAACATCGAATTTTTGCTGTGACTGTTGGTATCGTTGTTACAATGCTCGTTCAGAGTTCTTCTGTGACTACTGTGATGGTTGTTGGTTTTGTTAATGCTGGACTGATGCAACTTAATCAAGCGATTGGTGTGATTTTTGGAGCAAATATTGGGACGACTGTTACGGGATGGATTATTTCGATAAAGGTAGGGAAGTATGGACTTCTCTTTATTGGTCTTGGGATTTTTCCTCTACTTTTTAGTAAGTCAAATAAATGGCGTCAATTTGGTCGAGTGATGTTTGGAATTGGGATGATTTTCTTTGGTCTTAAAATCATGAGTGATTCATTCAAGCCTCTTAGAGAAATGCCGCAATTTCTCGATGCTATTAGCTACTTTTCTGGATTAAATTATGGATCATACTTTGCGAGTATAATTGTTGGCTGCATACTTACGATGATTGTACAGTCCTCATCAGCGATGCTTGGTATTACGATCGCTCTTGCAAGTACGGGAGTGATTCACTTTCATACGGCCGCAGCACTTGTTCTTGGGGAAAATATTGGAACAACTATAACTGCCTTATTAGCTGCCGTTGGTGGGAATGTGAATGCGAGAAGGGCGGCACGGGCCCATGCCATTTTCAATATGATTGGTGTTACCGTTATATTTTGTATCTTCCCATATTATATTCACTTCATTGACTGGATTGTTCCAGGAGATGCTAATTTTGTTAATAGCGATGGTGAGTTTTCGAATATCGCAGTTCATATTGCAACAGGGCATACTATCTTTAATGTTGCTGCGACACTGATATTTCTACCATTCTTACATAAGCTTTCTGATCTCGTAACACGAATGACACCTGATCTTGGAGGGCCTAAGAGTCATCAGCTTATTATGCTTGGGGAGCCTCAAGATATGATTCCTGCGGCGGCTATTGCTCAAGCAAAAGCAGAGACTGATAAAATGAAAGATATTGTTGATCGTATGTATCGTCTAACTAAAAGACTTCTCAATGATAAAATTGAAAAGAAACAAATTGAAACTGCATTATCTAAAATTAATGATTACGAACAAATTACAGACAATATTCAAAAAGAGGTGACAGTCTTTTTAATTAAAGTTCAAGAGGTTGCATTATCAGCTAAACAAAGTCATGAGGCACAAGCGATCATCAAAGTTGTTGATGAACTCGAGTCTGTCGCTGATTATATCGCCAACCTTGCAAATTATACAAAGAGGGCCAATCTTCAGGAATTGTTTGCAACAGGTGCTGGAGAAGACTTCTTCAATTTCTTTGATTCTGTTCAAGAGTATTATAAAAATGTGACATTGCATTTTGTGGAAGAGCGTAAAGTAAATTTTCAAGAGCTAAAGACCAAGTCAGAGGAATTAAGAGTCGAAGCAAATACTATTAGAGATCATCATCTTGAAAGAGTATCTAAAGGTGCTTATCCTGCTCTTTCGGCGCTTACGTATTCAGATATGATCGTAGCCTTAAGAAAAATTAGAAGTCATTCTGAAAATATAGCTGAAGCTTTGGAAGGAAAGAGGATTTCATAGAATGAATCTATTCTTAATTATTAGAAACTAAGAATAGATTTTATCATGATATTTCGACCCATTTTATGAGGGATTGTATTTATTTTAGAAGTTGAAACATCAGGTTGATAAATTGAATCTTTTTCCAGAGTGTTATTAATTTGCAATAAAGTGTAAAAGCTCGAAAAAAAGTGATTTGTAAGTTCTTTTGAATAAGAAATATTTAAACGTAGATCATGAAAGTCCTTACTTGGTTTATTCAGCTCATTACTTGTTTCATTGGACTTGATTTTTGAAAAGTATTGATCATAGAGTCCAATACTAATATTTGAATTTAATTTATAGGTTCCACCTATCTTGAACATGAAATTTGGTGTTTTTTGTGTGTTTGGGGTGTTGTTATAATCTCTGTTTTCCTGGTATGTACTATTAAAATAAAAAGTTAAATCATCAAACCTTCTCTGAAATTCAAGTTCAAAACCTTCATACTCAGATTTTCCAGAGTTTTTAAAATCATCTTCATTTGTTAGGTCTGGATCAAAATAAACCCGTATAGAATTCTTTTGCTTACTCGAATAAAAAGTTAATGCACCAAAACTATATTGATCTTGATAACTTATACTCAGGGAGCTTGTCTCGATTTTTTCAGATTTTAAATTAGGGTTACCATCAAGACCACCTGAACCGATTCTCAATGAAATTGATCTCTCAAAACCACTTGGTGCACGATATGCTTGTCCGTATAAGGCTTTTATTGAGAAGTTGTTATTCAGCGAATAGACGAGACCTACTCGAGGTGAGATATCACTAGTTTGCTGTTTGGTTTTATGAAGTTGTACTCCTGATTGAATTTTTAAGACATTAAGAATTTTCCAGTCAATTTGTGTGTAATAGTTATTTGCGACATCATGAAAATTTCTTGTTTGTGCATTTGTACTTTTATTATTTCCTGTCACATAGGATATTGAGCTACCAAGAACGAAGAAAATATTTTCGCTTATACTATGCTTGTAAATAAACTCGCCAAGAATATCATTTGCCTTGGAATGTCTTTCTCCCTCGTGATTTGTATCGATTGTATTTAGCGTCGAATAGACTTCGATAGAGCTATCTTCATTTAGAGTGAACTTGTGACCAATATTTGCAAAGAGTCTACTATGGTCAATAAGTAGAGCATCAAAAGAGTTATCGCCACCTAGGGTTCTATCTTTGGAGTTGGTGGCCATAAAGGTTAGCTCTGTATTTTTGTAATTTCCATTTAATAAGAAGTTTTTATTCTGCGAATATTGATCGTATGTTCCTACCTTCAGAGAATCATCATAAACCTCATCTTTCCATCCCGTTATATTACTAAATCTTGTAGAGATATTGATATTAGAATCTTCATAAGCACGGGAAGTATGGGCCTCAAGAATGTTTTGGCCGAGTTCTCCTTTAGCCACTGATATTCGGCTATGGGTATTTTCTTCTTTCAATTTTATATTAATTACACCTTCAAAAGCATTTGATCCGTAGAGAACAGATGAGGGTCCTCTGATAACTTCAACTCTATCGATGGCCTCAATAGGGAAGCCGTTAAAAATATCATTGTTTAGTCCTGAAGAGTAGGACTCTCTGAGCGGTCTATTATCAATGAGAATTAGAATATGTTTATCGATTGATGATGAATGTTGAGCCCGGATTGAAGCAGCTGCTGAGTCTCTAAAATCACTTGAACTCAAGTTATAAACACCAGGAATAAAGGAAAGAATATCCTTTAGTGATTTTGCTCCAAGGTTTTTAAAATCTTGTTGAGTTAATATTGAAAGTACCGCTGGAGCCTCTACCAATGTTTCTTCTTTTAATGAAACGACATCAACTTTCAAAAGTTCTTCAATCGATTTATTAAATAAATTATCCTCTTGAGAAAATGTTGATGATGCTAATAGAATCAGTGTCAGAATCTTATTTATACCCAAGACAATTTCCTTTTATATTGATTTGGCCTTGCAAATTAATAAATGCAATAAAATATATTTTTATATCTTTATAATTTATCATTAATTTATTTAGAGATGGTTTTTTTTGATGGTGGAGCTAATTACCTGTGTGAAGAGTTTCAGTAATTAGTTGTTCGCTACTGTCAGTTATAAGAAAAAAAATGGCTCCCTACGAGCCACATCCTACACATTCAATTATACTTTCTGGAGGTCTTACCCCATCAATTTTCATTTTTATATTATGAATTTTACCCCTAACATCCATGTCTTCCATCATATTACCTGTAAGTTGAGCCTCAAGGTTTTTAATTTCAGCAAGAAGTTCGTTCTTCAATTCTTCTGGTAGTGCACTCATTAAATCTCCATTTGTGTTGTGTGTTTTTTAATTGTGCAAGATTTTTGAAGCTGATGCAAAAGCTGTTTTCTAACACTTTCTTACGATGCATTTTTAGGAGTTTAGCTACTTCTTGTCTTAATAATTTGGCAGGTTTACAATATTCTTAATTTAAGAGAATGGAGACTAAATGAATGATATTGACTATGGACCCCTGAGATTTTTTATTGGTACTTGGAAAAGCTTAGGCCACGACGGAGAGAATAAAGCTCCAGACCCTGATCGCAGAGAAGAGAATACAAAATTTAGGCAAGAAATGATTTTTGAACCTATCGGTGATGTTGAAAATCATGAGCAGCTTCTCTATGCACTACGCTATCACACTAAAGCTTGGGAAGAGGGTGATGATGAGACTCCCTTTCATGAAGAGGTTGGATACTTTATTTGGGATAAGGGAAATCGTCAGGTGATGAAAAGTTTTATTGTTCCTCGAGGTATTGCAGTTAATGCCGGCGGAGATGCTAATGAGAATGACACAGAGATTTCTCTAAGCGCAGTTCTCGGCTCTCCAACATATGGGCTTTGTTCAAATAAGTTTTTGGATGCTGAATTTCAAACGATACGATACGACGTAAAATTTGAATTCATTGATGAGACTACTTTTATTTATGAAGAAAATTCTCAAATAAAAATTAAGGGCCAAGATAAGATCTTTGATCATATCGAAAAAAACACTTTGGTAAAGGTTCTGTAGTTTTGATTGAAGATGCTCTGAGGTATTTTGCAGGATATCCCGAAGAACTTAAGGAAAAGGTTTCTGTTCTTATAAGTGATAATGAAAATTTGAAAAACTTTTTCTTAAATAAGTATCCTGTTGGACACTCAGTCAACTCTGATAAGCAACTTTACCAATATGTAAATTCGATCAAGCAAGAATATTTAAAAAATACACCACCTGTAAGTCGTGTTCTCTATGAGAAGCAAAAGGATCTTGTTAAGAATGCTCTTGGGACACATACCTTTGTAAGTCGAAATCATGGTGGGAAATTAAAGAGCAAGCACGAAATAAGAATTGCAAGCTTTTTAAAAGATGCGCCCGAGCCACTTTTACATATGCTTGTAGTTCACGAATTAGCGCATTTTAAAGAGAAAGATCATAATAAGGCATTTTATAATCTCTGCGAACATATGCTGAGTGATTATCATCAACTTGAATTTGAATTACGACTATTCTTAGTCTTAGTAGATCGAAAAATCTCTGTATACTCAACGGAATAGGTGTATACTAAGGCATGTTTGCAAAAGTCTTTATAGCTATCGCTTTAACTACCATTTTTGTTTCCTGTAATAGCCAAATAGACGTTGATTTGGAAAAAGCTTCTACTTATACAATAAATTTTGATGGTAATACGACTTATGGTGTTCTCGATAGTCCGTGGCGTCCTAGCGGAGCAAATTGGGAGATTGAATTAACTCTTGTCTGGGATTCGTCTAAGGGTGCTAACACGTATCCAATCGCAACAGGTTCTTCTGCTACGTCGATTTATATTGATTCTTCGGGACTACCTCTTTTAAAATTTGAAGGTCAATATATATCAGCAAATGTTTCTCGACTTATTAGTGGTGTCGAATCCAATGTCAAGTTTTCCGTTTCAGCTGTTGAGGTAAAACACTATATGAATGATATTCTGGAGGGAACAATCCCTACTACCAAAACTCTATTAAATGACTGGGAAGTTATAGGTGCACACTCCGCACATAATCTAAATTATAAAGGTAAAATTAGAAAAGTTAAACTTACAGATTTAGACTTATTGTCAAATTCAAGAGAATTCATTTTTACTTATGATGTGAGAAATATCGAAACTCTAACAGAAGAATTGATAAGAGCACAAACTGGAATTGATTTTGTTCTATATTCACAAGAAAAAATGATCAAGTATTAGGAGAACTCCATGTGGGGAAAAGTAGAAATTGAAAAATGGCAAAGAGAGCAAAAATATAAGAGATCGTATGCCGAAGATGTTGAGATTAAAATTTTAAAATTAAGTAATAAATTCTCGTTAAATAATTATGGCTCGATTTTATATGATGAAAAAAAATATGAGTTATATATTTTATCTTCTAATGAAATGCGTAAGAGTAAGCCAAATATTCTTATCACTGGGGGAGTTCATGGCTACGAAACGAGTGGGGTTCATGGAGCACTTCGCTTTTTAGAAACGGTTTCTGATGAGACTCTTGAAAAATTTAATTTTATCGTTGCTCCTTGTATTAGCCCGTGGGCTTATGAAACAATTAATCGTTGGAACTACAACGCTATTGATCCGAATCGTTCATTTTTTAAAAATTCACCCGCGCTTGAGTGTCAATTAGTGATGAATGCTGTAAATTTGTTTGACGTAAAGTTCTTGGCCCATTTTGATCTTCATGAAACAACTGATACTGATAATAGTGTCTTTAGACCTGCGCTTGAATCGAGGGATGGGATCGAGCAAGAGCTTTGGGAAATTCCTGATGGTTTCTATGTCGTTGGAGATAGTGAGAATCAATGCCCAGCATTCCAAAATACAATTATTGATTCAGTTAAGACGGTTACTCATATTGCACCATCTGATAAATCTGGAAAAATAATTGGCGAGCAGACAACTGGAGAAGGTGTGATTAATTATCCTATTAAGAAATTACACCTGTGTACTGGTTTTAGTGATGCTCAATATAATACAACGACTGAAGTTTACCCAGATAGTCCACGTGCGACAGATGAAGAGTGTATTCTTGCTCAAGTCGCAGCTATTAATGGCGGACTAAATTACTTAAGCAATAATATTCTCTAAATCCTCATAATGCTTTAGTAAGGAAGAAAAAGATTCATTTATGTTTTCTTTTGACGGGGTTATAATTTGTTGTGAAAAAAAATCTAACGATAATTGTCCTGAGCGTTTTACTAGAGCTTTCTGCCTTTTCGCAAATGGCGAGTAGTTCATTCTTCTCTGAAATGAAGTCTATTAATCCTGCTGTTATTAATGGTAGGCCATATGGTCAATATAGTGCTTTCTATGGAAAGGAAACTGTAAAGAAAGATCAGGTGATCTCTGAAGTCGGTAATGAGAATAGTACGACGAAGATTGATATTGATACTTTATCTTTTTTTCGAGGAGGAAAAGGTGGAGGATTTTTAACAACAGAATTTACATTTCTTAAAAATAACGGAACAAGAGTTATCACTGTTACCGCACCTTCAATTGATGATACAACTATTTCAAATGCTATTAAATTTTCTCACCTTGAGTTAGGTATTGGAATCGGCCGTTTTGTTGGAATTAGTATTGGTAGGCAAAGCTACGATTTTGAGTCAAAGTTTACATTTTCACTTTCTGGAACAGATTTCTCTGAAGATAAAAAGAAAGAAATTACGTCAACTCTACTGAAAGTTGGTGGAGTACTTCCGTTTGGAGACTTAAGGTTTTCAACTTATTATGAAAGTGTTTCACAGGATATTGATACAAAGGAATTCTTGGTATTAAGTGGCTATGAAGAGAAAACATCTACTGATAGTAATGCCGCTTTGGGATTGGCTTTAGGTTATGTTACAAAAGCAATCCATCTTGAGCTTGGATACGAAAAAGGAATGAGTGGAGCCTCTGGAACTCGAATTTCAGGGACAGCTGAAATTACATTTTGGAAAATAGCTTTAGGGTATACAGGCAGATCATATAAAGATGGATTTCAGGATAATGACAAGCTCGTATACAACCAACTCATATACTTAGAAGCCTCAGACAAGGCCCGCCTCGAGCATATTTTTAATTTTTCTTATGGAGCATCTGGTGGATTCTCTATTGGTGGTTCTGCAAGTCTTTCAGAGGTCGAGACTGAAGAAAAAAACCCTTTAACTTCTGATGCTCTAGGAAAGTTACCTACAAAAGTTAAGTCAATGTCATATAGTTTAAAAGTTGGATATGTTTTTTAAATTTATAATAATCTTTTTACTTTTAGTAATATTTGGAGTTTTTATGTTTTTACCAAATTTTGGTACAAGGCCATCTGAAGTTGAAAGAGCTAAATTTAATCAATCACGTCAATATAATACGACAAAAGGTATTTTTCAAAATAGAGTCCCTGAAGTTCTTGCTATCATGAGAAAAAGAAGCATGAATTTTAAAACTTTCTATGAATTTATGAAAGGTAATAAAAATGCAAAACCAGAAAATAAGCTTCCTGAGGTTAAGCCTGATTTAGCTGAATTTTTGTCAACATCAAGTAATTTGAAATCAATTTGGTTTGGGCATTCAACATTTCTTCTTAATATGTCCGGAAAAATTATTCTCGTTGACCCAGTCTTCTCTGCCAGCGCTGCTCCTGTTAGTTTCATGGTTAAAAGGTTTCAGGAGCCAGTTTTGAGTTTAGAAGATTTGCCAAAAATTGATTATATTTTAATATCTCATGATCACTATGATCATCTTGATATGAAAGTGATGAAATTCTTTGCACAAAAGAATGTGAAATTCATAACTCCTCTTGGTGTTGGCTCACACTTGATTGGTTGGGGAGTAAAATCAGAAAATATTGTTGAAAGAGACTGGTGGGAAGGGATCACTTTTGATGATCTAACTTTCACCGCAACTCCTGCACAGCATTTCTCTGGACGTGATGGCGTTCATGATAATGAAACTCTTTGGGCGTCATGGGTGATTAAAGATGCCAATAACTCGGTCTACTTTAGTGGTGACTCGGGATTTGATACACACTTTAAAGAGATCGGTGACAAGTTTGGTCCTTTCGATGTCGCGTTCTTAGAAAATGGTCAATACAATGAGAAGTGGGAAGAGGTTCATATGCTTCCTCGGCAAGCCGTTCAGGCATTTAAAGATCTTAGAGCGAAGAAATTCTTTCCAATTCATTGGGGTATGTTTGTTCTCTCCATTCATAGTTGGTCTGCTCCTATTGAAGAGATAACCGCTCTTACAGAGAAAGAAAGTATTGAGGTGGTTGCTCCAATTTTTGGGGAAATTGTAGACCTTAAAAATTACTATAATATTAGAAAATGGTGGAAGTAATTGGATTACTTGATCTAAGTTAACTGGTACTTTCACTTGATTAAATAATACGACTTATATGCCGATAAAATAGGTGTGCGTTCTGTTATAATAATAACATTTTTTATATCACTATTTGGGTGTTCAAATTTTAGGGGGCTAAGTTCTGTTGAGTCCCCAGAAAAAGAAATTTCAGTACTTGGAGATCTCGAAGGGAATATCACTCGCTTTAATGACTTCATTGATAAGTCTGAAGCTCTATACCGTAATCCTGATGGAAGCCTTCAAATTAGAGATGGACATCACTTCGTATTTCTTGGCGATGTCATGGACCGAGGGCCAGGCTCACTTCGCATCATGAACGACTTGATTTCTTTGAAAGAACAATCTCCAGATAATGTCACAATAATCCTTGGAAATAGGGATATTAATAAACTTAGAATTATGAGTCTTATGGATACAAATATTAATAAGAACGTTCCTGAGATAGTCATGCCTTGGTTTAAGAAAGAAATTGAAGATACTCACAAAGTGAAAGCTACGGTAGAAAACATCAAAAAATACGACACTCCACTAATTAGATTTAAAGCATTTTTAAAAGGAATGAACGCACCAAGTGCTTTTGAATTTCGCCGAAAAGAGCTGGAGTTAATCAATTCAGGTTTAGTTGTGGATGACATGGCAGTCTTTACATCTTTTCTTGGCGACTACCTCGAAGATGGTATTCTCAATCGCTACTTAAATTTAGGTGAACTTGCCAAGATTATTGATGGTAACTTATTCGTTCACGGCGCTGTTACTGCCGAGAATTATGGCTATATTCCAAATAAACAATTACGTGTCAATGATGCTCAAGAGTGGGTTGAGCAGCTCAATGATTGGGCCCATCTTGAAATTTCAGATTGGTTTAATAATTCGAAAAAAGGACAAGAACTAATCAAGTATCACGCACCAAGGAAAGGAGGAATATCTAATCCTTTAAGTGTTATTTATTCAAGGTATTCAGATCAGGCGGGAAATCCGGCCGCACCTAATTCAAAATTTATAAAAAAACTAAGGACTCAAGGTATTTCAAGAATTGTGGTTGGTCATACGCCGACAGGAGACTTTCCAATCATTGTTAGAAAACCAAACTTTGAACTACTACTAACTGATAGCTCTTTCAGTTCCATAGATAAAGCATCCAAAGTTACAATAAGAGGAACATCAGTTTCAGTAGAAAGTTCCACTCCTACAGGGCGTAAGTTAATCATTGAATCTAATGTCGAGGATCTAAATAATCCACTAGGCATGAAGACGACAGATGGATATCGAATTATCGGTCGCTTCGAAGATAGTGATGAACTGATGGCATTAAAGGTTGAAGGAAGGGGGCGTAAGTTTAATACAAAGTATTTTAGTGGAAGTCCAACAGAACTAGCTGATCGTGGACTCGTCGAAATTTTTGAACAACGAGTACCACTGTCTTGTCACGAAGTGATGAAAACTTTTATGAATTAATTGTTTTCAAAACAGTCTGGATAAATAATCTTTTTGATTGCTCATATATTTCTACCGGACCAGTATGTGCCAACTTCATTTTTTCATATTCTTTAGCAACTTGAGGTTCTGCATTGAGGTACTCTTTGAAATCGAGGATGTCATAAGCAAGGTCATTAGTTTGTTCTAAGATCGTAATCTTAGTCAAGATCGTGAAACCGTCTTGGCCATATCGATAAAATAAAATCTTCTTATCATCATCAGACTTTTGTAATGAAAAACCGGCATTCTTAAATTCGTTTTGAAATATATGTATCCCATCGAGAGTGTGCACAATACATAGTATATCAAGGCACGGCATCGCCTTGATTGCGGGAATCGCTGTTGAACCTACATGGTGGCACTCAACGAGGTTCTTCTTTAATAATTTTCTTAGATTTTGCTCTTCTTTAGCAAAGATCTTTGTCCAGATCTGATCGTATTCTACAAATTCCATAGACTGCTATATATCTAAGATGATGCGTATTGTCTACTTTTGTTCCTAAGAATATTAGAACTGCTCCAGTTAAATGGGGACAAAAGAGCTGAGAATCTACTAAATCCCTTTGTAATTCATCGCCTTTTTAAATATGAAATGAGGAAATTGTTTAACGGCCGAAAAACTTCCACCATCTTGTTAATAGGCAGGCTTCATCGAGCGGTTTTCATCCCCATTTAACTGGAGCAGTTTAAAGAAAATTTCTTAAATAGTGGGCTTTGTGTTATAAATTACTAGTAAAAATATCAAAGGTAAAAGATGGCAAAGCGTTCTAGTAATAGATCTAAGGCAAAACCAAGACCCAAAACTGAAGAAGATGAGAATGAGTATCAATTAACAGATGATACCATTGCCCTGAAAAAAATTCATTGGTTCCCTGGGCACATGAAGAAGGCCCTCGATAAAATCAAGGCAACCCTCAAGATGGTTGATATCGTTCTTGAAGTTCGGGATGCTCGTTCACCACTTGTTACAGGTAATCGTGATGTTGATTATCTCGTAGGTAATAAGAATCGACTAATCGTCATGAATAAAACGAATCTTGCGAACCCTGATAGCGTTAAATTGTGGGAGAAATGGTTTGAGAAAGAAGGGAAGCCTTTCATTTTTATAAATGGTTTAGATAAGAAATCTCTTACTCGAGTTGTTGAACTTTCTAAGAAAATTGTTTTAGAAAAAAGAGATCAATCTAACCCTGAAGCTAAAGCTAAGAAGAAATTTAAAATGATGGTTATCGGTCTTCCTAATACTGGAAAATCGACTATTATTAATAAGCTGGCCAATCGCGATGCTTCTAAAGTTGCGAATAAACCAGGGCAAACACAGAATCAGCTATGGGTTAATGTAAATGAAGATTTAGAGATATTAGATAACCCGGGGGTTATGCCTCACCGAATTGTTAAGGAAGAGCATGGAATCTGGCTATCGGCCCTTCATGCGATCCCTGACACCGTTGTTGATCTTGAAAGACCCGTCATCTATATTCTTGAATATATGTTAAAAGAAGATCCTGACAAACTTAGAAGCTATTATAATATAGAATTTGATAGTAACTATTTCTTGGATGTTCTCAATCTTATCGCTCAAAGTCGAGGATGCTTAAGACATAAGGGTGAGTATGATTATGAAAGAGTGTATCGATTAATATTGGCCGATTTTAGAAATGGAAGTTTAGGGTTAATCAGCTTTGGTTTACCGCCACAATAGGAGTTTTTATGAGTGATGCAGTTTTAAAGATTGAATTTGAAGATAAGAATGGACAGGTCAAAACAATTAAAGATTTTACTGCGAAAGCATATTTGATTGTTAATGTTGCTTCAAAATGTGGTTTAACACCTCAATATGAAGGACTTCAAAGTTTGTACACGAAGTACCATGATAAAGGACTAGAGATACTTGCATTTCCTGCAAACGAATTTCTCGCACAAGAGCCAGGGACTGATGCTGAAATTCAAGAGTTTTGCAGCCTTCAGTATAATGTAACTTTTCCTGTTAATAAGAAAATCGTTGTTAAAGGTGATGGACAACATCCACTCTATAAATTTCTAACTGAAGCGGTAAAAGAATCTGTTAGAAAAGAAGGTGGCACACTTGAGGCCCGTTTAAATGAGAATGGACTGATCACTGGAAGAGCACAGGATATCAAATGGAATTTTGAAAAATTTCTTGTTTCTGCAAACGGTGAAATCATTAATCGTTATTTTCCTGAATTTTCTCCTGAAGATGAGTTGATTATCAGTGATCTTGAAAAAACTCTAAACAACTGTTAATAAATCTTAACTAATGATGCTTCATTTTCTGACGAGAAGAACTAAAAGTTCACTGGAGGGGAAATGAAGTATTTAGTTATTCTTGCGCTATTTAGTGCAAATGTATTTGCACAAACAAAATCAACAGAAAAAGATGACGCTGTACCTGCAGCTCAGGAAGTGGCTTCGACTAGTTCAGATAGAGAATTTAAATTTGTTATCGGTGCTAATGGCTTCGCTTCGACAATTGATATTAATGGAGTTGATGGGAAGTTTACAGGCGCGGCCATTGAAGTTGGGTTTGCTCGCTATTTTGAAAGTCACCGTCTACGCTTTTCACTTCTATTTCAAAGTTATGAACTTGAAGAATTATCTTATGCTGGAACAACAATTAAATTAAGCAGCACTCCTGTGAGCTTAGATTATACAGGAGTAGGCTTAGGATTTAATTACACATACTTTGTAAATGATGCTGTTGGTTTTGGTGGTTACTTGAATCATTCGCGTGGTGACCTTAAAGGATGTGATGCCACGTCTTGTTCAACGGAAGATGGATATCAGACAGATATCGGTGCTCGCGTCGACTTTAAGGTTGGAGTATGGACGCCGTTTATAGGTCTTGGAGCCACTTCCATTGGATCAGATGGTGAGAGCTATAGTGGTGTGAGTGCCTACGTTGGACTACTGAATTTTGAATTCTAATCAATATCGAAACTAGTTACTTATACAGTCTTTAATCTCTATTAGAGACTGTATGGGTGGCATCATTCAAATTTTATCAAGAGCTTGTTTTTGATAATACGTTACTGTAAAATTATATCTAACGTTCTCTGTATTGATAGGTATAACTTGATAACAATTCCTTTTTCTGAATTTTCTTTTACATTTTCTCGCTCTTCAGGAGCGGGAGGACAAAATGTAAATAAAGTGAACACCAAGGCGACGCTTAGTTGGGAGATTGCTCTTAGTAATTCCTGTTCAGAATCAGTGAAGCAAAGATTATTCGAGAGTTATAAACGTTATTTTGTCAGTGGGGTTGTTATCATTTCTTCACAGAAATATCGTAGCCAGGCGAGAAATATTGATGATTGTGTGGAAAAATTGCACAAACTTCTAAATGAAGTCAGGCTCCCACCAAAGACGAGAAGGGCAACAAAACCATCCAAGTCTTCAGTGAAAAAGCGGCTTGATAGTAAAACAATACGATCGAAAATAAAAAAGATGAGAAATGAAAAGTTCTAACTTTTAATTAGCTCTCCTAGGCGATAACATCATTAAATGAAAACCATCTATTTTACCATACTGTTTTTTTTAAGCCTTAATACTTTTGCATTAGAAGTGACCGGTAGCATAAAGCTACTCAAAGGAAGCGTAACGGTTGACAATATTAACGCCTCTAAGGGAATGCTCATCTTGGAGAATCAGGAAGTTGAAACAGGAGTGAGAAGTTTTGCTAAAATTGTCTTTAATACAGGCAGTTCGATTGTCGTAGGAGCAAATTCTAAGGTTACAATTTCGAAGCTCGATTCCCATGGTGCACATATTTTAAATCTTGTAAGAGGTAAAATTAGGGCCGACGTTGAAAAATCGAAACGTAGCGGAGAGTATTCAATGTTTCTCAAAACAAGGACAGCATCAATTGGTGTAAGAGGAACCAGATTCTTACTGACACACAATGAGAGTAATCTTGTTTCCTCTGTACTAACTTTTGAAGGTGAAGTTCATGAATATAAGAAATCAGATACTGAGATACGTGACTCGCTACGAAGAGAGGGGTTATTAGAGGTTGATAGCTCAACAATCTCTGAAGATTTTCGAAATAATGATATTCAAATAATTAAGAGAGGTGAATACGCGGGGAGTTTTCCTGGTAAGGAAATACCTACAACTCCAGTTCGAATTGATTCGAGGCAGTTTCAGTTACTTGAAAAGAATCAAAATTTAGATTTTGATAAAGAAACAACCAAGCGTATTATTGTCACGAGAGAACTTGTCGATCAGATTGAAAAGGAGCTTGTTCCTTCAAGTAATAAGAAAGAACAAGGAGTTAATGGAGGGGCTCTTGATATCGATACTGGTATCTATATCTCTCCTCCTTCGAGTGCACGCTACAATGAGGAAACTCAGCAATATGAAATGCCCTCGTACTTTGGTAGTGTCGATGAGAAAACGGGACAATATCTACCTCCAGAGGGATTAGTCTTACACCCTACCGATGGCTTTATTATCTCATCCCTAAAAAAAGGAGCAACTCTTCTTTTAGAACTTCAAAATAAGCTTAATGAAGGAATCGACAAGGGGATAGCAAAATTCAAAGATTTAACAAGAACGGACTTTGATGGATTTGCTAATTACTACTACGATACAAATGTTCACGAGAACTATTATGGAGAGAGAAGAAATATTACTTATACAGATTCAATGACATGGGATCTCTATGGACGATTAGCTCATCAAACAATTTCCAATCAAAAATATTCCATGCGGCCAAAAATTTTTGGTCAATTGACTTATCACAATCGCAGAAAGAATGCCGCAGTGAAGAGGGAGGACTTATCTCATATTGGAGGAGGAGTTGATTTTGATTACTTTATCACCCTATTTAAAAATAAGGCGAGCATCGGTTTAGAGACAAATGTAAGGACTTTCTATAAGGATATAAGAAATAAAAACCAATTTGATTTCTACAATGAAGATCTCGCAATACTACCGTCGATAACTTTTAGACCAACCCGAAAAAATATAGTGAAGCTCACATATGAAAGTATTTGGTTCAATGGACATGATGGTACGACCAGCGGAACTTATAAAAGATACCATGTAAGTATCACACAACTTATGGGTCAAAGATATGATCTGTTCTATAATTTTTCATTTTCCAATAGGTATGACAAGAACACTGATAATAATAACGAAGCATGGCAGAATCAAATTATCCTAAAGAGGAAAAATATTTTTGAATATTTTGATATGAATATTTCTCTAGGTTATGAAAAATGGAACTCTCAAAAAACGATCTCTTTAAAAAGAGCTGACCTAAGTAACTTGAAATTATTCCTCGAACGAAAGTGGGGACACTTTACAAAGTTTAGTCTTGGCTATGAATTTGTGAAGCAAAATACGAGTCAAGGTTTTGATAGAAGGCGCTTTGAGCAGAATTTATATCACTTTGGAGTATTGTCAAACTTCTAGCATCTTTCATTTATTGTGTGATATAATCAACTATAGTTTTTTGGTACTTATCTTTTATAAGTAACTAGTTAAAACTTTTTTTAAGGATGACGAGATGGCCAAGGGACAAGACAAGGGTAGTAAAGATAAACTACAAAATAAAGACAAGAAGAAAATTGGTATAAAAGAGAAGAAGAAAAGAAAAGAAGAGAAGAAAAATGGGAAAGGGTAAGAGAAATAAACCTCGTAAAACTAAATTTATAATTAGCAAGAACGACGAGCAGAGCACGAGTTATAATCTCTATATTTTGGCTATAATTGTGTGTTCTTCCATTGTTGGATGGTTATTGTTCGTTAGCTAATATTCTTATAAAACAGATTATTAGACATTATCTCTAAAGGAAAACTAAGTTTTTCTTTAGAGGGAATTCTTTTAGTTCTTATCTCGATTTGCCAGTGATATCATTTATCTTATGTTAAAAATTCTATTCACTTTATCAGTAATGACACTAACTTTCGCCAATTTTAAGTTGGGTGTCGAAAATTCCTGGCCACCTTACGCTGATGCGAGTGGAGAGGGAATCAGTAAGGAGTTAGTACTTTCAGCATATAAGCATGTTGGTCTTTCTCCAGAGATTAGGGCCTATCCTTACTCTCGGGTTCTAAACCTTGTTACGACAGGTGAAATTGTCGGTGGATTTAATGTGACTAGGCAAGAGTCAACAGTTGAAAAATTTATCTTCGGTAAAGAGTCTTTATTCAAGGCCCATGCCTCTATTTATTATGGTTCTCCTCATGAGTATAAGTCGCTCAAGGAGCTTCCAATTGGATTTAAAATGGGAGTGATTAGAGGTTATGAGTATGGAGATAAGTTTGAGAAGGAAAAGTCTCGTTTTAATATTGTTCGTGTAAATACACAGGAACAACTCTTACAAATGGTTGCGAGGAAGAGAATCGAAGGTGCTATTTTATTTGATTTAGTTAAAGACTATACGGTAAACAGTGCAAAAATGACAGAGTCAAAGTTCTTTAAAGGATTTCATAATCATACTTCCTCAATATTTGTCGCATTTTCTAGAAAAGAGCCGAGAGCTAAATTCTACGCAGAAAAGCTTGATGAAGGTCTTAGATTAATCCGAAAAAATGGAGAGTATAATAAAATTTTTCAAAGACATCGATCATTACTCTTCTCCGAATTAGATTTTATAGAAGAGAATCTGGTGGTCGGATTCCAGAGAAAATAATCTTTCCTTTTTCGATAATAATAGTAATTGGTAGACTCTTTACATTCCAATTTTTAGAGATAGTTTTATCCCTATCTGGTATTACTTGATATGGATATCCATTTCTCCTAATAAATTTAGCGATCTTTTTATCAGTATCACCTGAACTAATTCCATAGAATTGGTATTGTGATGCCTTTGGGTCTTTTTTTAACTTTTCGAGCAAAGGTAATTCTTCGATACAGCTTGTACACCAAGTTGCCCAAAAATTAATTAGTATCTTCTGACTATGTTCATCTATTTTAATTACTTCCTCTTTTGGTTCATAGAGGTTTGCTTGAATAGAATGAAATTTAACATCAAGAGCGTAGATATTAGTAGAGATTAAAATTGTTGAAAGCAGAGTTATTAAATAATTCATAAATTCCTATTGGTAGTGTGAGAGTAGTGCTTTTTTGGATAGAGTAACCTTACCCTGATAGTCTATGATTGTTGCCCATATATCATTAGAGTCGTAGAACCTCTTCGCTGTATCAACATTCTTTGTTAGCCCTATCGTTGCAAGAATATCAGCTTCAACAGTTGTTTCCCCGAGTATGGATACCGAAATAGGATTATCATTTTGTTCACTTGTATGAATATGATTTCCTTTAATATATGTGCCACTTGTTGCAAAAGCGTGATTTGTGAGTGCAATATGTCCAACAGTATTTTTAGGATTAAAAGGATTCGAGATACCTATTCTCCAAGGTCTTGGGGCGTTAGGCGAGCTTGATACTCTAAGGTCGCCTCCACCGTTGATCGAAAAATTTCTTACCCCAGATTGATGAAGAAAGTTAAATACTTTATCGACAATATAGCCCTTTCCAACTCCTCCAAGTGATATTCTCATATCGGAATAGGGGAGATAGATTTTCTTTGCT
Organism: uncultured Bacteriovorax sp.; assembly: GCA_964593545.1. Taxonomy (GTDB): domain Bacteria; phylum Bdellovibrionota; class Bacteriovoracia; order Bacteriovoracales; family Bacteriovoracaceae; genus Halobacteriovorax_A. The sequence goes on from CAZQJK010000003.1 coordinate 46,536, forward strand.
CTGGGATCAATTTGTATATCATTAAAGTTATATTTCGGGTTTAAGAATGCAATATTAAACACGCCTTCAGATAATATGAAGTATTTTTTTGAAAGATTTAATAGTTCAATGGTTTCTTCATCAATCTCGATACTTTCAATACCTGCACTCTCATTTATCTGATTAAAGTAAGACGAATGAAATACAGTGTATTTTCGCTCAAATTCTCCAATGAGAGAGAAGGCTTCATCTATTAACTTATCACTCACTTCATCATATGACTTAAGTGTGAAAGTTGATTTCATGAAAACTTCTTCTCTTACTTTCATTAGAACTCAATACCTAAACTTGCCTGAAGGACGTTGTATTTTAAATTGTTAGATCTATAGTAGTGATACGCCGCAATCGTATATTCAAACTTAGATGTTTTGAAAAATTTTAAATCTGTAACGCCTTTATTAAAAGAATAAAGAATCCCAAAACGATTTGCATCAAAAGCTGCTTGATCTGAGTCACTGGTTACATACATTTGTTGCGTTGTTAGAGATTTTTTGAAATATTCTACTTCATCTTGGTGATGAAATCGATAGTTGAACTCGAGGAAGCCATCATCCTCAAAAATACTCTTTCGATAAGAAGTCTCGATAGTATTTGCTTCCATCTCCCAATTGTCTTTATAGTAGCGATATTTTATAGAGACAGAATTTTCATCATCAAAACCATGAATGAATTGAGTCGAGAAAGAATAACGATCTCTTAAATCCGGTAAGTTTTCTGCAAAACGTCCATTATTTAAAGCAGTGGAATTTCTAATACTTTCAAGTGCTCCAGTTTGTTTTATATAATTTAAATTGAAGTTTATAACGTCAGTATAAGTTAAGATTTGGCTCGCTGAGATATTATATGAGTAGACTCTCTTGTCCTTGAAATCTGTGGTTCTTTCTTGTGCATAATCAAAGAGTTTAGCTGAGTCATGGAAGTAATCGATTGATGCTCCAAGCACAAAATTATCCTTAGCAAAAGATTGCTCATAGGCAAAACCACCATTGAAGCTTTTGTAATCGTATTCGCTACTAAAACCTATTCTTGGTGTAATTCTAATTTTTTTGAGCTCTTTAGAATATGAGAAATTTGCAGATACTCTTGATTGATTCTCAATGCCTTTTCCTGATTCGCCAGTATTTCCATCAAGCTTTGTATCCGACTCTGCACTCCATGCATCTAAAACGACGTGACCCGAAATATTCGTTGTCGAATCGATTTGATGTGAAATAAATAACATTGGCTCGATAACTGTGAGGCCTTCGTCCTTCGTTCCGTCATAGACTTGATCTCCACTATTAGAATCTTGATCAAAGAAATTGAAGAGAAATTTTGTTTTCCACTTTCCTGGTAATAATTTCTCTGCATAAGAAGATTGTGCAAATGTCGCAATTATAGCAAGGAATACCTTTTTATTAGTTACAGCCACAACCACCACCTACAGAACTCGAACCACCAACAGCTCCTTCTCGATAACTATTTACTTCTTCGATAAATACACTCTCTTCTGGAGAAGGTGTTGCCTGCATAATACGACTAGAGAGTCGTCCTCTGTCTATTTGCTCAACGTTTGCACACGAGTTTAAAATTAACAGCAGTAAGAGTGTTCGTATTATTTTGGTCATTGTCATTCCTTTTCTTTATTCTAAAAAATATCAATTATTTTGTCACTCTTGACGTGTTTGAGCAATTTTGTCAACTATCTCTTTTGACAAAGATGAAACACTACGGGAATATTTTATATATCGACAGGAGAGTTGTGATGAAACATTATCGAATTATTGTAATGCTATTATTTAGCATCCAATCTTTTTCAAGTGACAAAATTATTATTACTGGTTCATCCACTATCGCACCAATGCTTTCGGATATAGCAAAGCAATACGAGTCTAGTAACGCTGATATTAGGATTGATATTCAGACAGGTGGTTCATCTCGCGGAATTACTGATGCACGGAAGGAACTTTCACAGATCGGAATGGTCTCTCGAGAGTTAAAGCCGACTGAAGAAGATTTACAAAAGTTTACGATCGCAAAAGATGGAATAGCTTTAATTGTAAATGAAAATAATTCTGTTAAAGCAATCTCTTTTGAAAATATTAGAAATATATTTTTAGGAAAGATAAAAAATTGGAAAGAACTTGGTGGTCATGATCAACCGATTGTTATTGTGAATAAAGCCGAAGGCCGTTCGACATTAGAATTATTTCTCAAGTTCTTTGAGTTAAAGAATTCTGACATTAAGGCCGATATCATTATTGGAGATAATGAGCAGGGTATTAAGACAATAAGTAAAAATAAGTATGCTGTTGGCTATGTTTCTGTAGGAACAGCTGAATATAATCAATCTGTTGGTGTTCCAATTAAGTTACTACCAATGAAAGGAATAAAAGCAACAGTTCAAAATGTTGCAAATGGTAGTTATCCATTATCACGGGAGTTGAATTTAGTTACAAAAATGAAACCAGTCGGACAAATCAAACTCTTTATTGATTATGCTCAATCCGAAAAAGTTAATGAATTAATTAGAGATCACTATTTTGTACCAATACTTTTTAAATAGGAGAGATCTCTATATAAAAATACTTTTAGGGGCTTCTGGATTTATCTGCTCTCTCTGTGTTATTCTTATATTTCTTTTTCTTCTTAAAGAAAGCTTTCTCGTAATCACTGGACAAGAACTCTCTCTCTTTTTTCAAAAGTCCTGGTTTCCTCTTGAGGGACAATTTAATCTGATACCAATTCTAATTGCTTCAGTCCTTCTCACATTTGGATCAATTTTTTTGGCACTGCCTCTTGGGCTTCTAACTGCTATACTTGAGAGGTTCTTCCTAAAGGGACTTTTTAAAATTATTTTTAGACGAATCATTGAGATATATACGGGTATTCCTTCTGTTATTTTTGGTTTTTGGGGGCTTATGAAGCTTGTTCCTTTTATCAATGATTTTCATCCACCTGGACAAAGTTTATTGTCTGGTATTCTCATCTTAAGTCTGATGATCTTTCCAATAATAAGTTTAAATATTATGGCATCGGTGGAGATGTCTCCAAAACATTTTTATCGTGTGAGTGAATCCCTTGGAATATCACGAGCTACTTATATCTGGAAAATTTTACTTCCTAGTTTGAAAGGACAAATTTTTTCTTCTTCGCTTCTCGCAATTGGTAGGGCTCTTGGAGAAACAATGGCCGTCTTGATGGTTTGTGGCAATATCGTTCAAGTTCCTGGTCATCTCTTTGATCCTGTAAGAAGTTTAACTGCGAATATTGCTTTGGAAATGTCGTATGCAACAGGAGAGCATCGTTCAGCTCTTTTCTTATCCGGCCTAGTTTTGTTTTTGTTAACATTATTTCTATATATGTTATCAAGCTTCGCAGAGGTTGAAAGAAATGAATAAGTTAACTAAAATCTTCTGTTGGCTTTCTGGGCTAGTTATCTCATTAGTACTTATATCTATTTTAGGTGATATCATTTTGAACTCTTTAGAGAGTTTTAATTTAACATTTCTTTATCAAGTGCCAATGTCAGCAGGTCGAAGAGGTGGTATCTATCCAATAATTATATCGACTTTATTAATAACGGGAATTTCAACTTTAGTAACAGTACCAATTGGTACTCTATGTGCTATTTACCTTTCTCGACATTATCCAAGTACACTGGTCTTTAAAAAATTTATAAAGAGAATGATTCAAGTACTTTCTGGGGTACCTTCAATTGTTTTTGGACTCTTTGGTAATGCCATCTTTTGTACATTTTTTGGACTAGGTTTTTCTATTTTGTCTGGTGCTCTTACCTTATCATGTATGTGCCTGCCTTTATTTATTACAAGTGTTGAAGAAGGAGTAAGTTCTATTCCTGATGAAGTTATCCACACAACTCATTCTCTAGGATTTAGCCTTTATACAACATTTAAGTCAATTGTACTTCCATTGGCCATTCCTAGTATATTATCTGGTCTTGTTCTCAGCGTAGGGAGAGCCCTAGCTGAAACAGCAGCTCTTATCTTTACTTCTGGTTATGTTGATCGTTTTCCAGAATCTCTTCTTGATTCAGGCCGAGCTTTATCTGTTCACATCTATGATTTGGCAATGAATGTTCCTGGTGGGGATCAAAATGCTTATAAATCTTCAATGGTTCTTATCGGATTGATACTCATTATAAATTCTGTGTTTAATATTATTGCAAAAATTATTTCAAAAGAAGGCCAGTTATATGAATGATAAAAAAGTTTATCCGTGGAAAACAGAACTTGGCAGCAATCCTTGTTGTATATCAGATACAATTATCAGTATTAATAATTTGTCTCTTTATTATGGAAAAAAATGCGCATTTAAAGATATTTCAATTGAAGTTAATAAGAACTGTATTACTGGAATTATCGGTCCTAGTGGCTGTGGGAAAAGTAGTTTTATTCAATGTATAAATCGTTTAGCAGATCATGTCGATGGAGTGGAGGTTACGGGGGATATTTTTTTTCATGGACAAAATGTTTATGATTCAAGAGTAAACTTAATAAATCTAAGAAAGAAAATTGGTCTTATTTTCCAGGTTCCTACACCACTTCCTCTAAGTATCTATGAGAATATTGCTCTTCCTTTGAAAGAACATGGTTTTGATGATATTTCCAAAAGGGTTGAGAGAGCGCTCGTTGATGTTGGCCTGTGGGTGGAAGTTAAAGATAAGTTAAAGGATTCTGCATTTAAACTTTCAGGTGGTCAGAAACAACGACTTTGTATTGCGAGAAGTATCGCTCTTGAGCCAGAAGTTCTCTTACTCGATGAGCCTTGCTCAAGCTTAGATCCAATATCGAGTGAGGTTATCGAAAAGCTATTGCTAAATTTGAAATCTCGATTCACAATTTTAATTGTTACTCACAATCTTGCACAAGCAAGGAGAGTTTGTGATCACTTATGTGCTTTTTGGTATGATTTAAATAATCAGCATGGCTTCTTATTAGAGTGTGGTACAAGTCATGATCTTTTTGAAAATTCATCAAATGAAGTGTTAAAGGACTATGTCGGTGGTGCTCGAGGATAATTACTTCGTCTTCGAGCAACTTGCTCCACCTAGAACACAGAATTCTGCACAAAAGCGGTGATTTAGAAAAACTTCCTTCTTTGCACTTTTAAGATCTTTGCCAAGCACAAATTGATCATCATATGCAAGTAGGGTACATGGCATCACAACTGGATAATCTTCTCCCTTCCTTTTTACTATCATTCGCTCTGATGCACACATTTGATCATCTGGGCTTTTACTTAGAATGCCCCAACATGCTGTTGTGATTTCAGGAACATCTCTTCCTGCATCCATTTCTGGGAAAATTACTAACTTCTCTTCTAAATTAATATTAATTCCACATGAACTTAATAGGTGCTGATGTCCAGAAAGAGATTCGTCTTGTGATTCATTTGCAAGAGAGCGACTTGCAATCGAGAGATCAAAATTATTTTCGTCGAGCCATTTTAATTCTTCAATTGTTTTATCAAATGCCCCTTGTCCTCTCTCCTTGTCATGCAATTCTTTAGAAAAGTGATCGAGAGAGACACGAATCTTTAGTTTATGACCGTAAAGAGACTTAAGTCGAATTAACTCCTGACGATGTTTCTTTATTACTCGATTTGCATTGGTCAGAATCAAAAGTTCCAAGTCTTTTTGAAGTACACATTCAATTAGCGAAATTATCGATGGATTTAAAAATGGTTCTCCACCTGTAAAGCCAATGCTCTTGCAATCTTCAAGCTCTTCTAGAAAAGGGGCGACATCATTTACTGTTAAATAACTGAGTCTGTCATTCTTTGGGGATGATTCAATATAGCAATTCTTGCATTCCAAATTGCATAATGTCCCTGTGTTAAACCAAAGTGTGTTTAATTTCTTAAGGGTGACACTTGCTCTTGTTTCACCCTTCGCTGTTTTAAACATATCTTGAAATTTTTGATCATTCACTAGCAACAGCTCCCGGCACCGAACTCAGTTGATTTCGTCGAAATCCCAGCAAAGGGATTCATGCTCCCGCATCCTTCAAATATTCCGTAATGTGTAGAAAAATCACCAATAAATTCGAAATGATTTTTGTAGCGTGACTCGTGGAGCATCAGATAAGTATTTCCACAAACGGCCTCAACTTTTCCTTTAGCAAAGAGGTGTCCATTATCTAATTGGAAATTATTTGGAAGGTCTTCGACTGTTCCTTTGTAAATTACGGCCTGTCCATAATCTTCACAGTCTCCTTCGAGTTGGGCAATTTTAAAGAGCCTATAAGTGACGGAGTAAAACTCAAAACCTTCTAGCTTTTCTTCAAGTTCTTTGTTTTCAATTGTAATTGGTGCGACTTCAACAACACGTGGATCACTAAAACCAGCACGCTTTGCAAAAGTTAAAAAATCATTCCAGTAGAGAGCTCCACCAAGACATTCTCCATAGATGACTGGATCACTTGCTAGCTCTGTTGGGATTCTCTTATTTACATAAACATCCGAAAAGTACATCTCTCCGCCCTGTTTAAGTTTTGAGAAGCAATCATTTAATACTTTTTGCTTATTTGTTGAGAGATTAATAACACAATTAGAGATGATAAGATCAAGCGAGTTGTTCTCAATATTTAATTCATCGAGGTGTTCAATGTGTCCCTTCTTGAATTCAACATTACTCTTCTTATATCCAAATTGTTCTGTGTGATAGTCAATATGTCTATTGGCAACTTCAAGTTGTTCGTCTGTCATATCAACGCCTATCACATGACCGTGCTCTCCAACTAATTTACTTGCAAGGTAGCAGTCGCGTCCACTTCCTGAACCAAGGTCGAGCATTTTTAGACCTTCTAGTTGCGATGGAATAGTTAGACCGCATCCATAATATTTAGTCATCACTTCATCGTGTATTTTTGAGAGTATCTTCTTTATTTTGTCTGGGTATGCAACTGCTGTGCAGCAGGCATTTGTTTTAAGGTCGCTTGAATTTTGTAGTTGCTTACCATAATAGTCTTGTACTGCTTTTGTCGTATTTTCCATTTAACACCTCTTTAATATATACTTAGTGTACCAAAATTATATTTTATTACAAAAAGATGGCAATAATTTAACACTTTTGTGTATTTATTATGAAACTATTTAACTACAAAGTTAACAAGGAAAATACCATGAAGAAATTTGGTCCGAAAATACTTCTAATCTTCGTTTTTGCACTATCTATTTATCTCTTTAAACAGTATAACTTAGGGGAATTACTGACTCTTGAATATATTAAATCAAATCGAGCAGAGATTCAAAGCTACTATCTTAGTCATCAGGTTCAGACACTTTCCTTATTTTTTGTAGCATATGTCATCGCGACGGCCTTGTCTCTACCAGGAGCGACAGTTCTTACGCTTTTGGCCGGTGCTCTTTTTGGTCTATTCACTGGTTTTATATTAGTGAGTTTTGCAAGTACGATTGGTGCAACAATTGCATTTTTAAGTTCTCGCTTTCTCTTTAAAGATTTTGTTGAAAGAAAATTTTCCAAACAGATTGAAACTATTAATCAGGGAATTGAGAAAGATGGGTCATTGTATCTACTTAGTTTACGACTGATTCCAATTTTTCCATTCTTTGTTATTAACCTCGTTATGGGAATCACTCGAATAAAAACGTTAACCTTCTATATCGTTAGTCAGGTTGGGATGATCGCAGGAACTTTAGTCTATGTTAATGCTGGTTTACAACTTGGAAATATCTCTTCTTTGTCAGAGATTTTTACATTTAAGTTATTTGGTTCTTTTGCTCTTCTTGGACTTTTTCCATTAATTACAAAGGCGATATTAAACTATTTTAAATCACGCCGTGTTTATAAAGAGTATAAAAAACCTCAGAGTTTCGATTACAATATGATTGTCATCGGAGGAGGAAGTGCAGGACTCGTGACAGCATATATAAGTAGTGCAGTGAAAGCAAAAGTTGCCCTCGTTGAGAAACATAAAATGGGCGGTGACTGTTTAAATACCGGCTGTGTGCCATCAAAAGCAATTTTAAAGTCAGCTAAAATTGTTCATCAAATGAAAAATTCCAAAAAATATGGAATCGAATCTGTTGATTATAAGTTCAATTTTAAAGATATCATGGACAGGGTACATCGAGTAATAGAGGAGATCGAACCCCATGATTCAATCGAGAGATATACGGATTTAGGAGTTGATTGCCTAACTGGTAATGCAAGAATTGTATCTCCATGGGAAATTGAAGTCGATGGTAAAATTTATACAACGAGAAATATTACTATTGCAACAGGAGCAAGTCCATTTGTTCCACCCTTACCCGGTATCGAGAAGGTTAAATATTTAACTTCAGAAAATCTATGGCAACTTGATTATCTGCCAAAGAAATTTATTATTTTAGGTGGTGGTCCAATTGGTTGTGAAATGGCACAAAGTTTTGCGCGATTAGGATCTGAAGTGATTCAAGTTGAGATGCAAGATCGAATCATGTTAAGTGAAGATGAGGCAGTAAGCGAATTGTTAAAGAAGAGATTGGAAGCTGAAGGGGTTAGAGTATTAACGTCACATCAGGCAAAAGAATTTATTATCGAAAGTGACAAGAAAATACTTATTACGACATCAAATGGGAAAGAGGTTCAAATCGAGTTTGATGAAATACTTATTGCTGTTGGACGAAAGGCGAATGTTTCTAATTTTGGTCTTGAAAACCTTGGTGTACAACTTAGAAAGAATGGGACAATTGAAGCCAATGACTTTCTACAAACAAACTTCCCAAATATCTATGTTTGCGGTGATGTTACTGGTCCTTTTCAATTAACACATACAGCTTCTCATCAAGCTTGGTACTGTGCCGTTAATGGTCTGTTTGGAAAGCTTAAAAAGTTTAAAGTTGATTATTCTGTTATCCCATGGGCAACATATACTGATCCTGAAATTGCGAGTGTGGGATTAAATGAAACTCGTGCAAAGCTTTTAGGAATTGAATATGACCTAACCACATATGGTATTGATGATTTAGATCGAGCCATCGCTGATAGTGAGGCCTTTGGCCTTGTGAGAGTTTTAACGGTTCCTGGGAGTGATAAAATTCTTGGAGCAACTATTGTTGGAAATCACGCTTCAGATTTGTTACTTGAATTTATATGTGCAATGAAACATGGCTTTGGTCTTAATAAAATTTTAGGAACAATTCACATGTATCCTACGATGGGTGAAGCCAATAAGTATCTTGCAGGTAACTGGAAGAAGAAACAAACGAAAGAGTATGTATTTAAATTTTTAACATTTTTCCATCAATGGAATAGGTAAGGAGACTTTATGAAGGTTATATCTAAATCATTCTTAGCGGGATTTCTCTCCACTTTGATTTTTCATCAAGGTGTCTTTGCTATTTTCTATCTCTTAAATGTAATTCCACGAGCTCCTTTTAATATGAGTCCAACTGAACCTTTTGGTGTTCCAGCTGTTATATCTCTGGCATTCTTTGGTGGGTTATGGGGAATTTTAATTTGGAAATTAGTTGAGAAATTAGAAGGAAAAGCTCACTGGATTAAGGCCGCTATTTACGGTGCGATTGGTCCGACTGCCGTTGCGTTTCTAGTTGTATTTCCATTGAAGGGAATCGGATTTAACCCTGTCTTCGTTATTTTTGGTCTTATCTTAAATGCCGCATGGGGTATCGGAAATTCAATGCTTATGAGACTGTTTAAGCGTATTTGACATAATTTTGATATTACTGTCAACGAGATGAGTTGTTTATATTTTTGAGTGATGTATAAGTAGCCCACATTAATTCATCGGGGGAAATTATGAAATCACTTAAATTATTAGTATTATCTTGTCTTATATCTCTAGCGCCTGTTCAAAATAGTCGGGCCGCTGTTGCAGGTGTTGCTGCAATTCTTGGCGCTCCAGTAGCATCTGGTTTGGCATTAGCTGGCCTAGGTTCATTCGCTGCTGGTCTTCTCGTTTCAACATCTCAGGGAAGTTGTGACGGTGGGGGTTGTGTTGTATTTTTAGCGCTTGGTGCGATGGTCGGAGTTGTTCTTCTTGAAGATGGCACAGACACTATTAATTTTGTCCCTGTGGACGAAGGGATGGCAGCACAACTTGGTGTTAGCTCAGAGGAATTGAATATTTATAATAGTGAGATTGAAGAAGTAAATTTAATCTTCACTGAGGTTCAAGCTTCTCTAGACTCTCGTTCAACTGTTGAAGATTCCAAGAATCTTTGGAATGAGAGTCGTGATCTTCTCTCTGTTGAGACTTTCATGGTTTTAAAAGCAATAACTTCTAGAAAATAAAATGAATATGTACTCAGGATTATTCTTGAGTACACTTTTTATATAGAGTCTTGGAAATCATTTCTTTGTCAGCAAGTCAATGAGAGATTGCTTTTTAAAGGGCTTACTTAAAAAAGCATCCATTCCAGCTTCTTTACATCGTTGCTGATCTTCCTTAAAAACATTAGCGGTCATCGCAACAATTGTAGGAGAGTAACCTTTTATCTTTCTAATTTCTTTAGTTGCACTAATTCCATCCATTTCGGGCATCTGAAGATCCATCAGAATAAAGTCGTACTTATTATCTTCATTAATTAAATCCAAAGCAATGCGACCATTACCGGCAATAGTACAAGTATAGCCAAACTTACTTAATGTCATTGAGGCAAGCTTTTGATTTACCGGGTTGTCTTCCACGATAAGAATATGATGAGGGAATGTGATCGAAAGAGACTTCTCTTCATGACTATTTCCCTCTTCAGTATAATTTCCCTCAAAACCTTCTACGATAGTTGTTGGAATGGAGACGATAAATGTTGAACCTTTATTCAAAATACTTGAGACACTGATTTTTCCACGAAGAAGACTTGTTAGCTCTTTACAGATCGATAATCCTAGACCAGTTCCTCCAAAATTTCTCGTGATTGAAGCATCGGCCTGTTTAAATGGGGTGAATAGATATTTGATGATGTCCTGGTCAATACCAATTCCTGTGTCGATGACCTTGATAATGAGATTTTCATTTAATTGAATATTTATTTCAACTGAGCCTGCATTTGTGAATTTGATAGCATTAGAGATGAGATTGTTGATGATTTGTTTAAGTCTTGTTTGGTCAGTATTTATATAGATTCCATTGGCATCTATTCCTGATGTGATTAGATCTATATTCTTCTCTTTTGCCTTGAATCGATTCAAGTTTAAAATATCTGAGAGAAAGTTTTTTAGGGGAAATATGTCTTCTTCAATTTCTAGCTGTCCTGACTCAATTTTTGAGAGATCGAGAATATCATTAATTATTTCGAGAAGCCCTAAACCACTATTTTGACTTATTTGTACAAGTTCCCTTTGTTTCGAGCTCAGTTTTGTTTCGCTTAAGAGGTTAATCATGCCTAGTACTCCATTTAATGGTGTTCTAATTTCATGTGACATATTTGCAAGAAAGTCAGACTTTGCCTTACTATAAATTTCAGCCCTCTCCTTTGCTTCTTGGAGATGAATTGTCTTAAGTTTTTCGGAAGTGTAATCCCAATTAACTCCCATTAATTTAATCGGTGTGCCATCTTTACTTCGAAGAACTTCTGCTCTGGCCCTAATATATTTTATGGTATTACTTCTTGTTTTAATTCTAAAGATTGTATCAAATTGCTTCTTGCCATCAAGAGCTAGTTGCAAATCTATTTCAGCATTTTCTTTATCGTCTTCATAGAGAGACTCCGACCATGCATCATAAGCTCCTGAGAAATCGGCCTCATTAATTTCATAGAGTTGGTACATACTGTTGTCCCAGTATAGTGTCTTTGACTCAGGATAATATACCCATAATGCAACTCCTGTGCTTTCGAGTATAACCTTTCTTTCAATTTCATGTTCTCTCGTCATCCTTTCAAGCATAAAAAAGGCGATGACTTCAGCAATTGCTTCTGTTAATGATTCGATACTTTTAAAAAAGTCTTCAGGATATCCATTCTTCTTATTTGAGAGCCCTATCATTGCAATCTGTACATTGTTAACAATCAAGGGAATGCCAACATAGTTATAGATATGAGGTTGATCTTTTAATGTATCTTTTGAGATTGGTTTATTCGTTTTAAGAACGTCTTCGTAGTAAGAGGTAAGGGTAGGGCTGTCGAGTCCACTTTCTGTTTTAAGTTTATAATTATTTGTCGTTTCATCATCCCATTGTTTATTAACTATCGCAAAAGTTTTTAATCTTTTTTCATTATCAATGGTGATGACTTCACTGATGAATCCGTTTTCTGATTCGGTAAGCTCCAGTAGACTATTTAAGACAAATGAGAAAAATGCTTGTGTATCATCTTTGTTTTCAATATATTTTTTTCTAATTTCAGAGATTAATGATTCAATTATTTCTCTCTTTTTTACATGTGTGATATCTTGATGTGTGCCAGTGAACCTTAATGGCTTTCCTTGAAAATCCCATCGTGAAAATTTTCCATGTACAAGAATATAAACCCATTCTCCATTTTCATGCTTCATACGATGAATATTTGTATAGTCTGAAGTTTTTCCCTCGATATAATCAGTTATGTATTTAAGAGTATGTGGAAGATCTTCAGGATGAACTCTTGATTCCCAAGAATCGTATTCCATTATTAGATTATCGTGATTGATCCCGAGCATTTTGGCCCAGTGCTTATCAAAATAGACTTTGTTTGTGTCGAGGTACCAGTCCCATACACCTAGTTTTGAGCTGTCGAGTGCTATCTCAAGATAATTCTTTGCATCGATAATAGCTAGCTCTTTGCTTTTTAGGCTTGTGACATCTTGAAAAGTTCCAAAAATTTTAATTGGATTCCCTTGACTATCATAACTACATTTTCCAATAGAGCGAACCCACTTATTATTACCTTTTACACTTTTAAATTCAAATATATCGTCATAGCTCCTCTTGTTATTAATAGCATCATTCATTGCTTTTTCAACTCTTTGCAGTTCATGACCTTCGTAACAAGATTTTGCAATCTCCAAAGTAATTGGAGTTCCTTTATCTATCTCATAAATACTATAGACTTCACTAGACCATGTAACTTCATCTTTAATTAAATTGTATGACCAGGACCCCGTTTGGCTTATTGCTTGGATTTCATTAGACAGTTCGATAACTTCATTTAATTTGGTATTTTGAGTTCTAAGTTCAAGAAGATTGATTACAGATTTTGATAATAAACGAAGTGAATCAATTTGGTTTTCGTTCAATATTTTTGGCTTATCGTCAATGACACATAGGGTGCCGATTCTGAGTCCTCTTGGGCTTATTAGTGGAGCACCAGCGTAAAACCTAACGTGAGGTTCTCCTGTTAAAAGGGGATTGTCGCAAAAACGTTCATCTTCTTTTGCATCATTTATAATGAATACTTCGTCATCCATAATGGCATGACCACAGTAGGAAATATCTCGTGGTGTTTCGCTTGCATCTAGTCCTTGCTTGGATTTAAACCACTGTCTGTCTTTATCAATAAGACTTATTAAAGCAATTTTTGATCCACATAGGTGCATTGCAAGTTTTGTGATCTCATCGAAGTTATCTTCTGAACCAGTATCCAAAATTTTATAGGCTTCAAGTTCTTGTAAGCGCTCGCTTTCATTTTGAGGTATTGGTGCTTTTTTCATATGCTACAATATCGACTTACTTTCTAAAGAAGTTTAATTGTAACTTACTAAATTGAGTAATATAATGACGAGATGATATCATATTTTAAACTAAAAGAAGACTGGAATGCTCTGGTAAAGAGTAAAGAAGCAAGTTATAAGAAATTCAAAGATTCAAAAAGTTTTAAGAATCTTGAAATCTCACTACATAATGCCTCTTGGTGTCCTGACTGTGAAAGAGAAGTAACTGATCTCTTGGCCTGGTTAACTACTCTTAATGATGAAACAATTTCATTTTTAGCTTATGAATATGAAGATAAGGAAAAATATAAAAGAGAAAAAAAGGAAAATCTTCTTTCAATAAATTCATTGCCGACTATTATCTTTAAAAAAGATAATAAAGAAATTATGAGGATTGAAGAAGAGTCTCGTATCGATTTTTTAAATGAAGTATCAATTCTTGAGAAGTTAATAGGTGATGTAAATGAGTAGATTTTTTAGTTTAGTAATAGTATTTATTCTTTGTGGTTGTTCTTCTTATAATAAGCCAATTCTTTTGGAAACAGTTTCAGGATTTAAGAAAGCGAATCATTTAGCTAGCTCAACGAAAGCGATGATCTCAACACAGGGAAAATTTTCAACCATTGCAGGAGAGAGAATATATAAGCTTGGCGGAAATATTATTGATGTTATGGCCGCAGTTTCTTTTGTGATTTCTGTCGAAAGGCCCCAGTCAACAGGGATAGGCGGAGGAGGTTTTCTTCTTTACCATGATGCTAAAAGTGGTAAAACATTTGCTTTTGACTTTAGAGAGAGAGCACCATTTCTCGGTCACTCCAGAATGTTTGTCGATAAGAGTGGAAATGTTATTAAGAATAAGTCAATCGATGGGATATTCTCTGTTGGTACTCCTGGCCTAGTTGCAGGTGTTCTCGATATTCATTCAAAATATGGAAAACTTCCACTAACTGAAGTGATGCAAGATGCTATTGAACTTGCAAGAAATGGAATGGTTGTCTATCCGGAGCTGGAAAAGGCACTTAGAGAAAGAAAAGATGTACTTTGTAAGTTTGAAAGCTCGAGGAAAATATTTTGCCCAAAAGGTACCTTATTAAAGAGTGGTGATTTGCTTGTTCAATCTGACCTGGCAAAAACACTTAAGAAAATAAGTGAGAAGGGAAAAAAAGAGTTCTATCTAGGCTCAACAGCGAAGAAAATAATTTCGACTTCAAAAAAGTATCATGGCTTATTAACTGATATTGACTTCAAAAAATACCAAGTGAAAACGAGAAAACCGGTAGAGGGAACTTTTAGAGGTAAGAAAATATTATCAATGTCGCCTCCAAGTTCTGGTGGAATACACATTATCGAAATTTTAAATATTTTGGAGAATTATGATCTCAAATCCCTTGGTCTTTATCATCCAAAATCCATTCACCTTGTTTCTTCAGCAATGGAACTTGCTTTTGCTGATCGTGCAAAATATCTGGGGGATAGCGATTTTGTGAAGGTCCCAATTGGTGGATTAACAAATAAGGAATATGCAAAGAAATTGTCTGAAAAAATTAATGAGAGCACGGCCTTCGCTGAAAATGAGATAAGTGCAGGTGATGCTCCCTCATTTGAACCAGATCATACGACACATTTTTCTATTATGGATAACGAGGGGAATGTTGTTGTTTCAACTCAAACAATCAATGGTTATTTTGGTTCAGGTCTCGTTGCCGAGGGAACAGGAATCGTACTAAATAATGAGATGGATGATTTTGCAAACAAAGTTGGTGCACAAAATATTTTTGGAGCTGTGGGCGGAGAAAAAAATCTTGTTGAACCAGGTAAGAGACCACTTAGTTCGATGTCTCCTACGATTGTTTTTGATAATGATAAGCCAGTCATGGCCGTTGGTACACCGAGCGGTACGAGGATCTTGACTTGTGTAATGCAGACAATTTTAAACTACTTTGAATATGACCAACCTTTATATGATGCTGTTGCAACGGCCCGTTATCATCATCAATGGAAGCCTCATTATATAAGATTTGATGAGGGAGCACTAGATTCAAAAACAAGAGAAAGTCTTGAAAAGATGGGACACAAAGTTGAAGAGAGAAATCTTGGATGTCGGATCCAAGCGATCGTAAATGAAAATGGTCATCTTATTGGGGTCTCTGATCCGCGAGGAGAGGGAAAGGCGCTAGGTTTGTAGAGAATCAAAGTCCTCATAGTTTATCTGTAGCCTACCGTCAGGTAGGTCTTGCATCACATCTTTAAAGTAATGATCTTTTACAATATCTGATTTTGTATAGGCCATTCTACTGTACACTGTTGTCGAAAAAGTACCATCATGCCCAGTAATGGTAATGACGATGGCCCTTAGTTTCTTTAAGGCTTCATCAAAATTTATAAAGGGGGAGGATTCATCTATTGGATGAAAAATTGACCATGTTAACTTAAAAAATGGAGTATGAGTTCGCTTAAGATTTAAGTCATGAATTCTTCGAACAGAATGTCCCTCACTTGTTATTTCATCAAAAAGAGCCGCTACATTAGTTTTTGCTTCGAGAATATCATTTCCTCTAATATTACCAATACGAAAACTTAAACAGTACTGACCATCAAATTTAGAATAAATTAAATTCTTGCTAAATCTAATTTTAGCATAAGGTTTTGAGATTTTTGCGAACATTAAACCAGTTACTAAGGCAACACCAATAAGTCCAAAAGCAGCTTCAAATGTAACTAATAAATTAGATAAGTTTCCTGTTGGAGATAATTGACCGTAGCCAATTGTCGACATTGTTTGGACACTGAAGAAGAACGCCGTTTGGAAATCGACAACTTCAAGGTTGTTTATTGCTCTTGGTATAATGGTGTAAATTTTAGCAAAAACCAAATTAGAGAAAATATAAAGAGTAAGAACAAGTGCGAATAGTTTTATCCAACTGGCCTCAAGAAAGAAAAAATAAATATCCTTTTGGATGGAATGTTTCACGCCTAAGAGAATGGGATTATCATGTTTGTATTTTAGGTCACTCATTAAAATATCATAGCTTAATTTCTTTTATTTAGTCCACTGAAAGGAGCTAGTTAAAGTGGACAACATCTGACTTATCACATAAATTGATAGTTCAATTAAATTCAGGAGATTTATGATTTTTTTATCAAAGAAAAAAGATTGGTTAGGTAATATTCGTGGCGATATTCTATCTGGACTCGTTGTTGCTCTGGCGCTAATTCCTGAAGCTATTGCGTTTTCGATTATTGCAGGCGTTGATCCTAAGGTCGGACTTTATGCATCATTCTCAATTGCAGTCACAATTGCCATTGTCGGTGGGCGTCCAGGGATGATCTCCGCGGCAACCGGTGCGATGGCCCTATTAATGGTTACATTGGTAAAAAACTATGGCCTTGAGTATCTTTTTGCAACAACGATATTGACAGGTGTTTTGCAGATAATCGCAGGCTATTTGAAACTTGGAAGTCTCATGAGCTTTGTTTCAAAATCAGTTGTCACTGGTTTTGTTAATGCTCTTGCTATATTAATTTTTATGGCACAGCTTCCAGAGTTAACCAATGTTAGTTGGCATGTTTATGCGATGACCGCATTCGGCCTTGGAATAATTTATCTCTTTCCACTAGTTCCAAAAATTGGAAAAATAATTCCTTCTCCTTTAGTTTGTATTCTTGTCTTGACTGGTCTATCAAATTACCTTGGTTTAGACATTAGAACTGTTGGAGATATGGGAAAACTTCCTGACGCGTTACCAATTTTTCTAATTCCAAAAATTCCATTCACTCTTGATACATTAATGATCATTTTTCCATATGCGGCAGGTTTAACAGTTGTTGGTTTACTTGAAACTCTGATGACGGCAACAATTGTCGATGACCTAACTGAAACAACATCAGATGGAAATAGAGAATGTAAGGGGCAAGGAATTGCTAATATTATTACAGGCTTCCTTGGTGGGATGGCCGGTTGTGCGATGATAGGCCAATCTGTTATTAACGTTAAGTCTGGTGGTCGAGGAAGACTGTCGACAATGTTTGCTGGTGTCATGCTACTTATCATGGTCGTTTTCTTAAGTGGTTGGATCTCAATGATTCCAATGGCGGCATTAGTTGCTGTAATGATCATGGTTTCCATTGGAACATTTAATTGGTCTTCATTTAAGAATTTAAAAGTATATCCTGTTTCAACAAATATCGTCATGCTGACAACTGTTATTGTTGTTGTTTGGACACATAATCTTGCTTACGGTGTCTTTGCTGGAGTATTACTTGCTTCATTATTCTTTGCTAATAAAATAAGTCACTTTATGTATGTTGTGACTGAGAAAGACGATGCAACTGAAACAACAAAATATATCATTCATGGACAAGTCTTTTTTAATTCTTCAGATCGTTTTGTAAATATGTTTGATTACACCAACATTACAAAGAATATCATGATTGACTTGGAGATGGCTCATTTTTGGGATATCTCAGCAGTCGCGGCCCTTGATAAGGCAGTTATCAAACTTCGTAAGGAGGGGGCACAAGTTGAAATCAAAGGACTTAATCAAGCGAGTCGAACGATTATTGACAGATTCGGTATCCATGATAACCCGGAAGAGATTGATAAAATTCTTGGTGGTCACTAATTAGATAATTTTAATGTTAGTCGAACCGCTCTTGTCGGTTCGGCTTTTCCCGCTATCTTCAACGAAGTTTTTTCGATATCAAAATCTTGTAAATCTTCATCGCGTAAATAATTAAAAAATACTTCACTGACAGCTAGCTGTTGCTCGTTAGCAAGTGCTTGTAGTTTTGCTGAAACATTGACAGTATTTCCAAAGTAATCAACGCCTGTATTTTGATTTACACCAATCGCCTTACCGATATGAGCGGAAACTCTTAAGTCAAAATCGTAGTGCGTATGCTTTAGATCGAAGAATTGATGAAGATCTTTTGTTGCTCTTAGTGCATGTGATGGACTAGGAAATGAAGCCATGACAGCATCTCCAATTGTTTTAACGATAACTCCTTCTTGCTCTCCAAAGATGCGGAAGACATCATCAAAGTGAGATTTTACTTGTAGATAGGCTGACTTATCTCCTGATTTTTCATAAAGCTTTGTTGACGAAATGATATCTGTGAAGAGAACAACTTGGTCACCAAGGTATAGCTGGACACCATTTCCAATTTTCTCATCTTTAAAAAAATTTCGAAACTCAGCAAGAGAGAAAACTTCCGAAGGTTGTAGAAAGAAAGGATCAACTTCTATTTTTTCCAAGACAAATATTTTTTTTTCGGAGTACGAGTTTTCAATGTGAATATTAAAAGTACTTGAAACGTCATATGTCTGTTCTTTATCTTTTTGCCAATGAGCGTCTTTAAGTCGACCAGTTTTTGAAATGTTTAGTCTAAGTCCTGAAACTGATGATGTATCCCTGACGAGATATGAACCTTCATTAAGCGACACTTCCTGAGTTAATGTCTCGTCTTTAGGTATATCCCATTGCGCGTATATTTTCTTCTTTTTCGCAGGTTCGGCGGCACAGAATTTTAACTCTTTGATTTCTCTGATATCGGGATTAATTTTAAAAATGACTTCAATCGCCCTTTCAAAGTTTGTTTCAAAGCTTATTTTGCATGCACTACAATCATCAAACTTTAAGAGGTCAATGAGGCGTGCACTTTCCGTGCGTGGTCCGTGACAAGATGGACAAATGATATCCCAGCTAATATCAAATACTTTACAGTGAGAGGCGAGTAAGAAACTTTTTATAATTTCTTTTTCGTTGAGTTGCCACTTGTA
The DNA here is from genome assembly GCA_964593545.1 of uncultured Bacteriovorax sp. GTDB lineage: Bacteria > Bdellovibrionota > Bacteriovoracia > Bacteriovoracales > Bacteriovoracaceae > Halobacteriovorax_A. Next base: position 65,945 of record CAZQJK010000003.1, read on the forward strand.
GGCAATCTCTTTTGCTTTCAGTCTGAAGAGATCAAGCTCATCACTTTCTATGATTAACTTTTCAAGTCTCGAGGCAATTTGAGTATCAAGGCCTAGGCTAATCGCATTCTTCAAGCGCTGATGAAGAATTTGTTTTTGATACATTGATATTTTGAAATCATTTTGCTCAAAGAAATGTGGTAGTTCCAACCCTTTCTTTGCATCCTGATCCATCATTAAAACGATATGAGCAATCTTGGCCATAATTTTTTTGAGACCAAATTTAAAGATTAGACTCGAAAAGAAGCCACTTGGAATGAAACCCATGTAGATATAAATATTACCATTTTCAAAATAGAAGATACTATGGTTTTTCTTTGCAAAACCAACAATATAATCTCGGTCGAGGACGATACTTTCGCCTCGAACCCAGCGCCATGGGTGCTCAATCCACTTTTGTGGTATTCCAAGACTTTTCGTTTCAACGACAAGGCTTCCATTTTCTTCAAATTCATTTCTCTCGGCCATCCCGAGATATCGATTTACTCTCGAAGTGTCTGCAAGCCATGACCAAAGAGTAAGTAGGTTACTTTGAACAGGGATGCAAATAAGGTGTTCGATCACTTGTTCTTTTCTTCCAATATTGTCAGGCCATGGATACTTGTCGAGAAGTTCGATAATCGTCACTTAGATATTCCTTTGTCATTCAAATCTGTCTAGTTTTTCGACATATTGGCAATAAAGTTGAAGATATTTCAACTTTATTGAGATTAATCTTGAGCAAATATATATTCTATAGCATGAAACAACTCTTCCTACTGCTATGCTTACTTGCAAACTTCTCATGGTCATCTGACTATTTCCTAAATCATGATAAAAAATGTCATGGCTTTAGCAGCGTTTCTATCGGAGCAAGAGAGGATAATTGTATTGGACTTGTAGTTGATAAGGGAGAGGGGCTCTTAAAGCCTCGAAAGATAGTACAAGTAAGTAAGGCATTATTTTTAATCACGGACATGGTGAATTGGAATAGAAATCGCGGTATCTTATGGTTACTAGATCTCTCTAAACCCAAAGATGAAGGGCAACTAACAAAGCTTTTCACCGGGCTTAACCTTCCTCATGGCCTAAGAGTTGGTCATGATGGCCTAATTTATGTTGGTGAGGCCCATCAGATTTTTAGATTTTCTATCGATGCCCCTAACGAGACAAAAGAAGTCATTATTTCAAATCTTCCAATTGAGGGAAAACATCCCCTTACTGAGTTTATAATTACAAAAGCGAATCATATTATCGTCAATGTTGGTGCACCTTCTGATCAATGCTTAGATGATAAGGGAAGACCTACTTATCCATGTCTTGAGTCTAAGGACGAAGCCGTTCTCAGAGAATATTCTCTTAAAGATGGCAAAGCTATGTTTATTGGAAATCTTGCTTATGGCCTTCGAAATTCAATGGGTCTTATTGAAAATAATTTTGGTGATATTATTCAATTTAATAATGGTATGGACTTTAGTGACGAAGATGGACCGAATGAAGAAATCAATTTGATTGTTAAAGATGGTCACTATGGATGGCCATACTGTTATGAAAGAGGAAAGCTTAACGAAAATTATCGTCGAACTTTCTTTAATCGAAGGGTTCCTAAAATCGATTGCTCAAACTACCTCGAGCCAATGGGACTCTTGCCTCCACATTCTGCTCCACTTGATGCCAGGATTTATGATGGAGACATGTTTCCAGAGCTTCGAGGAAAGGCACTAGTTTCTTTACATGGGTATAAGCCAACTGGTCAACGAGTGATTGCTGTCGATATTGAAGGTTCGAACTCGTTGGACTCTTTTGAAGAGCTCGTTTTCGGGTGGGATCTTGTTGAAGGAGTTCGAGCGAAGGGTGCACCGGTTGGACTTGAAGTTGGAACTGAGGGAGAGATTTACTTTGTGGATGATAAGAATAAAACAGTAATGGTTCTTGCTCGAGGTGAAGCTGGAAGTGATATAACTGGTACTGTAACAGAAGTTACATTGTCAGAAAAATCGATTCAAAAATTTAGGAAAGTACAAAAAACAGTACTTGGACGCCATTGTATTTCATGCCACAGTAACTTTATCGGTGACTCGAAAGATGTTGCAAAAAGCCTGATCAGTTCAGGATTAGTGAAAGCTGGCTCTCCCCTAAGTAGTGAGTTTTACCTACGAATGAGTGGAGAAAGTGAAAATATGGCAATGCCACCTGGAAATAATGCTATAATCACTGAAGAAGATCTTCAAAGTGTAAAAGATTGGATTGAAACGCTATAAAAAATAAATAGAGGCGCTCACTCATGAATAAAGAGAGAATCAAAACAATTGTAGCCGTTCTTGGTGGTATCCTAGGACTCATTTACATCCTTAATCCCACAGCAGGAATTATTGAGTTAATTCCTGATAATATTCCATTTATCGGAAATCTGGATGAAGGTGCAGCCGTTCTTCTTATTCTTGGTTGTTTACGTCACTTCAATATTGATCTCACGAAATATTTCAAAAGATAGAAATTAATGCTATAAATTCTTATGGAAATAATTAGAAGGTATAAGAGAAATGACTGGTGGGATCTGCTCATCGTCATTGAGCAAGAATTAGAGAGAGCTCCAGTTAAGGAAACATTCTTTAATATCTTAGATGAGCTTCAGTGGAGAAAGGTTGAGTCAATTTCTGAGGGAGCATCATTTAAGATCAATTCCCCAGCAGTTGCGCTATTAGAACGATTTGAAAAAAAAATGCAGGAGGATCCAAGCTTTGCAACGAGTGAAGATCTCGATGAATTTAAAATAACTGTCGCAGCGATTACGAAGAAAAGGAAAATGGAATGAATAAGAGTTTGGTTACAAATATACTTTCAATTGCTTTGATTGGAGTAGGTTACTTATCACCGATATATGGGCAAAATATAAGAACAATGGGTCTTTACGCTTTTTCTGGGGCCATTACAAACTGGCTTGCAATACATATGTTATTTGAAAAAGTTCCTGGACTCTATGGCTCTGGAATTGTGACTGAGAGATTCACTGAGTTTAAGCAAGGAATTAGAAATCTTATGATGAATCAGTTCTTTACTAAAGAAAATTTTGAAAAATTCATGCAGAGTAATTCGCAGAGCCTTATTAAAATTGAAGAAGAAACAGTGATGAACGCAATTGACTTTGACCAAGTGTTCTCAAAGTTAAAGAGTGCTATTATGAACTCTCAGTTTGGTGGAATGCTTGCAATGTTTGGTGGAGAAGCAGCTCTCGAACCTTTAAGACCTCAGTTTGAAGAGAAATTTAAGGAAATTATTGGAGATATGCTTCGTGATGAAAACTTCATTTCTAACCTAACTCAAAAAGGTGAGGAGAGTAGTGGAATCTCAAAGAGTGTTGAGGAGATGGTTGATGGACGACTTAGTGAACTAACTCCAGTTATGGTTAAAGAAATAATCCAAGAAATGATTCGTGAGCATTTAGGATGGCTAGTTGTTTGGGGTGGAGTATTTGGTGCGCTGATAGGACTTGGAACAACTTTCTTATAGGAATTTATGACAGAACAAAAAAATAATCCATTACATGGTAAAAGTTTAAAGGCAATTGTGGAAGAGCTTGTTGATCAGATGGGCTTTGAAGAACTTGGTCAGATTGTTAAGATCAACTGCTTTATCGTAGATCCAAGTATTCAGTCGAGCTTGAAGTTTCTAAGAAAAACTCCATGGGCAAGAGAGAAAGTTGAGAAGCTCTATGTGAGACTTCTCAACGCTCAACAAAAAGAAAATGACTAGAGGTTGTTAAATCTCTCATCGAATTCAATATTATGATAAACCTTGATAACGTCTTCATCAGACTCAAGATTATCCACAAGTTTCATAATTGTTAGGTAAGTTTCATCATCAACTTCTTTAAACGTTGTTGGAACTTGCTCAAGTGAAGCTTCTTCTGGTTGGATTCCAATCTCTTCGAGCTTCTTTGTTACTGCACCGAAAACTTCCATTGGACCTGTAATGCAAAAATAACCATCTTCAACTTCAATATCTTCTGCGCCAGCATCAATCATCTCTAGAGTAAACTCATCTTCATCAATATCACCAACTGGAACTTCGAATACTGCTTTTCTATCAAAAACAAATTGAAGAGAACCTGTAGTTCCAAGTGAACCACCAGCTTTCTTGAAATAGTTTCTAACATTGGCAACAGTTCTTGTGACATTATTAGTCGAGGCTTCGATGAAAACACCAACACCATTTGGTCCGTAACCTTCGTAAGTGATATCTTGATAACCATCGTTATCACCACCAAGACCTTTCTTGATTGCTTTATCGATATTATCTTTTGGAACGTTATTCTTCTTACATTTTTCTAAAGCAACTTTTAAGAGAAAGTTTGAACCAGCATCTTCCCCTCCCGATTTTACAGCTTTAGTTACTTCGAAAAGTATCTTTGTATAGATTTGACTCTTTAACTTGTCTGCGGCACCTTTTTTCTTTTCGATGTTCGCCCATTTTCTTCCCATATATCACCCTCTTCTTTTTTGGACATTATAATAATGAAATGACTCATTAAAAAGACCTTTTTATTTAGCAAGTGCAAAAGAATTCGCACAATGCATTGATTTAGTGCTATATAGGGGCATGGACAATAAATTTAATAAATTAGCACTAAATAAAGAGCTCCTAAAGAATCTTAAGGAGCTAAAATATCATGAAATGACGCCAATTCAGGCGCTCTCTCTACCTGTTATTTTGGATGGAAAAGATATTATCGCGATGGCCAAAACTGGTAGTGGAAAGACTGCCGCATTTGGGCTTGGGATTTTAAATAAAATTCATGTTCCAAATTTTGGAGTTCAGGCCTTAATTCTTTGCCCAACGAGAGAGCTTGCAAGTCAGGTTGCCGAAGAATTACGACGTCTCGCTCGTATGACGAAGAATCTCAAAGTTCTTACAATTTCTGGTGGAACTTCTGAGTATCACCAAGAGAAATCACTTTCTCACGGAGCCCACATTATCGTTGGTACTCCTGGGAGAGTATTGAGACTTCTAAGAAAAAAGACTCTTAATATTTCACAGGTAAATAGTTTTGTTCTTGATGAGGCCGATCGTATGCTCGATATGGGATTCATTGATGATATCACAAAGATAAATTTCTACCTCGATGAAATTGATCACCAGGCAATGCTTTTCTCGGCTACATTTCCAGAGGAAATTGTCGATCTGAGCCGCGATATTTTAAATGAGCCAGTAGAGGTTAAGGTCGATATTGAGCATGAAGAAGCATCAATTGAAGAAATTGTTTATGAGCTTGAGTCGCATAAAGAAAAGAATAAAGCTCTCCTAAAAGTCTTGGGTGATATTCAGCCTGAGCGCGCTATTATTTTTTGTAAGACGAAGAAGACCTCTGATGATGTCTCAAGCTTCTTACAAGATAAAGGAATTGCTTCTTTAAGTATCCATGGTGATTTAGAACAGAATGAGAGAACTGCAACACTTGCGATGTTTTCAAACAATAGTCTTTCTATCCTTGTCGCGACAGATGTCGCGGCCAGAGGTATTGATATTAAAGAACTTCCTTTAGTTGTTAACTACGATATTACTGATGATCCGGAGGTCTATACCCACCGAATCGGGCGAACTGGGCGTGCCGGAAATCAAGGTGTCGCAGTAACTTTTAGTGTTTCATATGAAGTTCAAAAATTAGAAAGAATTGAAGACTCTAAGAAGAAGAGCTTCAAGGTGATAAAGCTCGAAGACTTTGATCATGTTGAATACCTTGTTCGTCCAAAAATGCAGACGATTTATATAGCAGGGGGAAAGAAAGATAAGTTAAGACCTGGTGATATTCTTGGGGCCATTGTTGGCGAGACAAAGCTTGGAGCTGATATTGTTGGAGATATTAGTATCTCAAATATTGTAAGTTTCATTGCCATAAAGAAAGAGCATGCCGAACTTGTCGTTTCTAAACTTCAAAATGGTAAAATTAAAAACCGTAAATTTAGAGTTGGTTTTGCATAGATGTTAGGAATTATTTTAATCGGTATTATTCTTAGTGCTGATTCATTTTCAGCAGCACTGGCCATGGGCTTTCGTCCATTTACTTTTAAAGACGCGCTAAAATTTGCGTGTGCTTCAGGCGGAGCAGAGGCCCTCTCTTCTCTAGTTGGAGCAATGGCCGGATCAAAGGTGATTTCAAGATTTGCCGATATCGATCATTGGATTGCATTTTCTCTCTTAATGGCAGTCGCACTTCATATGCTCTATGAAGGAATTGTTGAATTTAGGACGAAGGATTCAGATCACCGAGAGGAAGAAAAAAAGAACTTTCATAGTTTCTTTAAAATTTTAGTGGTCTCCTTTGCCACAAGTCTTGACGCTCTTGGAGTTGGAGTAGGTCTCGGCGTCACAAAAGATTCAATTGGCCCATATATCTTATCCATTGGGATCTCGGCTTTCTTGTCGACACTACTCGGCCTTTATCTGGCGAAGAAAGTATCTTCAAAATATGCATCCATCGCGACAGTTTCTGGATCACTTGTCTTAATTGGTATTGCCATAAAAATGCTTGAAATTTAGCCTTTTCAACTTATTGATCTTTAAGATAAAACAATATTTGTTTTTCATCTTTTATTGTTATTTAGCAGCTAGACTATAAATAGTTTTACTGTTAGTAGGTGCCTTTAGTGAGAAATTATTTACTTCCATTCATTTTTCTTATTATTCTTTCTTCAAATATTTTTGCAGATCCAAAAGTATTGCGTGTGACCGGACACCCTGATTACCCTCCGGTGATCTGGTACTCAGAAAAAGAAGATAAATTAAAGGGAGTTGCAGTCGAGCTTCTTCAAAATATATTTAAAGACTCTGATATCAAACTCGAATTTCAACATGTAGCAACTTGGGGAAGGGCCTTGGAAGAAGTAAACCAAGGAAGGATTGATATGCTTCTACCTCCATATAAAACTGAGGAGAGAAAGATTGTTTATCACTTCTCTGATCAGCCTTTTATGGAAGATAGAACTGTGCTCTTCTTAAAGAAAGGTTCTAAGGTGGATTATAAAGAGCTTGTTGATCTTTCTAAGTATCAGGGGACTGCAATTATAAACGATAGTTTTGGTGATGATTTTGATAAAGCTTCAAAGAAGTTACTTAAAGTGCAACGATTATCTAAGACAGAACAATGTCTGCGATTTCTCCTTCGAGGGCGTGCAGACTATCTTGTTGCTGGCTACAGTGCCGGAATTTCAGTTGCTAAGGCAATGGGCGTGGACAATCAAATTGAAGTTCATAAAATGCCAATCATTAGAACTGGGATGTATATTGCTCTTTCGAAAAGATCAAAGCACGCTTCACCTGAAATCATGAAGCTTATCGACATAAAATTGGTCGAATATCAAAAGAGTGGGTTTATTAAAGAATTAGAAAAAAAGTATGATGAAATCTATCAAAGAGAATAGTGTCTAGAGTTTATACACTATTTGAATAAACTTCATTTTCTACCTATCACGAGCAATTTAACGATATTCTCTTCTCAATTATTTAATTGAGGAGAATAAATGAAGAAGCTTTTAATTTCAGGTTTGGCATTACTTTCAATCAGTTCTTTTGCCGGCGAATTACTTTCAAACCAAGATTGTATTTCTGTTTATCGAGATAACTATCTTCAATTACGTGATTTTACAGAAGGCTTTAATTCCGAGAGACTTGATCGTTGGGAATACTCGGCCTTTGTTACTGGAACGTCGACAGAGGTAGGTGTTCACCGTCTTGCATGTCTGATCGTTGAGTCTCCATCGAATACTAAATGTGTTGAGGGGTACAAAGAAATTTATAAAGGTCTTCGTTCTCAAATAAAGCTAGGTTCGATTATTTCGGGAAATCAAAAGAAAGTTGCATTTACAGAAAGTATGCAAACCGTAATCGATACGGAGCTCGTTGAAAAGAAAGATGAATCTGTTATTGGAAAAATTTCAAGCTTCTTAAAAATAGGAAAAGGTTCAGTTGTTGAAGAAGTTAAGAAAGCTCGTGATATTACGTTAGTGGAGTATTTAGACCTTAAATGTGATCAGTAAAATATAATTCCTTTTTTACATGTTTTCGAGGTTTTGATTGCTTAAAACCTTGAAAACTTGTACAAATCCCCCCTATGAAAGAAAATACGCAATTACCAATTACCGCTTGGCTTCCAACGACAATGAAGGAAGTAAAAAAGAGAGGATGGAGTGACCTTGATGTTGTTATCGTTACAGGTGACGCATACGTTGATCATCCGGCCTTTGGAAATGCCGTCATCGGAAGAATTCTTGAAAGTTATGGATTAAAAGTCGCCATCATTGCTCAGCCAAATTGGCAGGATGACCTACGAGATTTTAAAAAATTTGGAAGACCAAAATTATTCTTCGGTGTGACTTCTGGTAATATGGATTCGATGGTTAACAAGTACACTGCTGGTAAGCGTGTTCGTTCTAAAGATGCATACACTCCAGGTGGAGATATTAATTTTAGACCTGATTATGCGACAACTGTTTACACTAAAATTCTAAAGGACCTCTATCCTGATTGTCCGGTTATTATAGGCGGTATCGAAGCTTCATTAAGAAGAGTTACTCACTATGATTTTTGGCAGGATAAATTACTACCAAATATTCTTACTCAGTCAGGTGCAGACCTTCTTATCTATGGAATGGGTGAACAACCTCTGAGAACAATAACGACGGAAATGTTAGCTGGTAAGACGATTGATCAATTAAAGGATATTCCACAAACTGGATATCTCGCACCTATTAAAGAAAAGCTATCAACTGAAAAAGGGTGGAAAGATTTAGAGCTTTCGAGTCATGAGCTTTGCTTAAAGGATAAGAAGGCCTATGCAAAGAATTTTAGATATATTGAATTTGAATCTAATAAGCAATATGCAAATCGTTTAGTACAAAATGTTGGAAGCGAAAAGCTAGTTATTAATCCACCTTTTCAAACGATGACAGAAACTGAAATTGATGCTTCTTTTGATTTACCATATACAAGACTTCCACACCCAAAGTATAAGAGCAGGGGACCAATCACTGCTTATGAGATGATTAAATTCTCTCTTAATACTCACCGTGGCTGTTTTGGTGGCTGTAGCTTTTGCACCATCTCTGCTCACCAGGGAAAGATGATTGCATCGCGCTCAAAGGCGTCTGTTGCGAAAGAACTTGATGCTATCGCAAAAATGGATGACTTCAAGGGAACTATTTCAGACATTGGTGGACCATCAGCAAATATGTATCAGATGAAAGGGATTGATCAGGATATCTGTGACCGATGTGCGGCTCCGTCATGTATCTTTCCTCGAGTTTGTCGAAACCTTGATACCAATCCAAAGCAAATGATTGACCTCTATAAAATGGTTCGTGAACATAAAGATGTTAAGCATTCTTATGTATCATCAGGTCTTCGATATGACCTCATGTTCAACCCTAAGTCTAAGCATCCTCAAGAGGATGAAAAGTATGTTGAAGACCTTATCTCTCATCATGTATCGGGAAGACTTAAAGTTGCCCCTGAGCATACAGAAGATCATGTTCTTAAATTTATGAGAAAACCAAGCTTTGAATATTTCAAAAAATTCAAAGAGCGTTTTGAAGAGGTAAGTTTTAAGAAGGGTTTAAAACAAGAAATTATTCCATACTTTATTTCTTCTCACCCAGGCTGTAAGCCTGAAGATATGGCAAAACTTGCGATTAAAACTAAGGAACTAGGTTATAAGCTTGAGCAAATTCAAGACTTCACACCAACTCCGATGACATTGGCGACAGAAATTTATTACTCTGGTTACCATCCCTATACACTTGCTAAAGTTGATACGGCCGTTTCTTTAAATGATAAAACAATGCAGAGAAACTTCTTCTTTTGGTATAAGCCAGAGAATAAAAATCTTCTACGAAATGTTCTTGCGAAGTGGAAGAGATTTGATTTATCAAAAGAACTATTCGGGTAGAGAGTATGTCATCAAAGCTTAGTCTACGATTGAAGGAGATTTCTTCATTCGTCGACAAATCTTATCTTAGTATCTGGGATCTATGCTGTGATCATGGAAAGCTAGGTCTTCACCTCTATGAGCAAAGAAAGTGTGCCTCCCTCCATCTTGTTGATTGTGTCGAGTCAATCATCAAAAATTTAAAGAAATATGAAACTGATCGAATCTCTGCCCTTTGCCTCGATGGCGCCTTAATTGAAAATCTGCAAGAAGACTCGTTGATTTGTATTTGTGGAGTCGGTGGTGAAGAGCTCATTAAAATTCTTATTGGTCTTGAAACTCGAAACGATCTTAAGGGTATTGATTTTCTTATCAGTCCTCATAATCAAACTTATAAAGTTCGAAAATTCCTTCGCGAGAATGGTTATGGACTTATTAAGGAGAGTGTTTTGATCGATGGGAAATGGTCTTATGAACTCTTATACGTAAGTAAAAACTCTACTGCCCAAATTTGTGAAATTGGAAAATTAGCCTATTTAAATTCTGGTAAAGATCATCTCGCCCATCTCAGAAAAATCATTAAGCACTATTCAAATGTCGACAGTGAAGTCGCGAAAAAATATAACGAGCTATTGATCGAGCTCACTTAATTTATCTAAGAAAATTTTCCCATAGGTCTTTAATTTCTTAGGACCAACACCGTAGAGCTCTTCGAGTTCAGTAAGATTCTTTGGTCTTTTTCTGGCCATTTCAAAGAGAGTTTTATCAGGAAAAACTTTAAAACTTTGGGTTCTTTTTTTCTTCGCAATTTGTGTTCTAAACTCTTTCAGGTAGTTATAAAGAGAAAGGTCCGAATTATCTACGGGCAGAGCTATCGGTGTACTGGCCACTTTCTTACGGGTTTTCTTTGTTGCCTTCTTCTTTGTTCGAGGTTCTGGTTTCTCTTTGGAAGCAGCTTGGGACTTATTGTAATCGGCCCTAAGGATGACTTTTTTCTTATCTTCTAACACATCAATGGCCGTCGCCGTTAGTCTCAGTTCTGAGCGCCCATCCATAATCATCTTAAGATGACCAATTGCAATTAACTGGCGAAATATGGAATACCATAAAGAGGCATCATAGGATGAACCAGCATTAAAACTAGTGATATGATGATGACCATTTTTTTGGATAACTGGAGTGATAATTCCAAGGAGTACTTCGACCACGTAGTGCATATTGTACTTTTGCTCGGTCTCATAAACACAGTGTAGTGCAAGTTTTGCAAGTTCTGTGGCGTCAATAGTTTTTGCCGTCGGAGCAAGACAACTATCACAGTTGTGACATGGGCCCTGATAGAAATCTTCAAAGTAGTTTAAAAGAACTTCACGCTTACAGCTTGTGGTTTCACAAAAGCCAAGAATCGCATCAAGTTTTTCGTCATTAACTCTCTTTCTTGGCGCTGAACGAACACCTTTATTCGTTATTCTCTTTAGAAGTACTAAGTCCTGCATTCCGTAGAGCATCCATGCATGTGATGGAAGCCCGTCTCGTCCAGCTCGACCAGTTTCTTGATAGTAAGATTCAAGGCATTTGGGAAGGTCCATATGGGCAACAAAGCGCACATCTGGCTTATCAATACCCATTCCAAAAGCTACTGTGGCCACAATGATAATGCCTTTTTGTTCAATAAAAATCTCTTGAGCACGGTCGCGATATTTTTGTGTCATTCCCGCGTGGTAGGCAATGGCATTGTAACCTTTTTTTACAAGCTTTGCCGCTACCTCTTCAGTACTCTTTCTTGAGAGACAATAAATTATTCCAGTGTCTCCCTGATGTTCAGATTCGATGAAATCTACAAGTCTGATGAAGTTAGCTTCCTTGGTTCCTTTCTTTTGAATGGTATACTTAATATTTGGTCGATCAAAAGAACTGATATAGGTTTCAGCTTCATAGAGACCTAGAGATCTTTTGATTTCATCTCTTGTTGCAAGACCTGCTGTTGCTGTTAGTGCGATCAGAGGAACACTTGGAAAATTCTTTGATAGTGAGCCAAGCTCCATATACTCTGGTCTAAAATCATGACCCCACTGAGAAACGCAGTGAGCTTCATCAATTGCAAATAAAGAGATTTCGATTTTCTTTAAAATGCTAATTAGAAAGTCTGACTTAATTCTCTCAGGTGAAACGTAGAGAAGTTTTATATTTCCGGCCAGTAGTGATTGTTCAATTTCACGTTGTTCACTATGAGTGATTGATGAATTTAAAAACGCAGCTTCAACACCTTTTTTTACAAGAGCATCAACTTGATCCTTCATTAGTGCAATAAGAGGAGAGACGACAATGGCCGTTCCAAATCGAGAAAGGGCAGGGATTTGATAGCAAAGGGATTTTCCTCCCCCTGTAGGCATAAGCACAAGTGCACTTCTTCCTTTGATTACTGTATTTATAATTTCTTCTTGATTGCCACGAAAATCATCATGTCCAAAAACAGATTTTAAAATAGCTCGAGCATCACTAGTTTCATTCAAGAGTTTTTTCCCATTGAAGACACTCTTCGATTACTTTTTTAAACGTCTTACTCTTTGAAATTAGTGTGCCTTTATTCGCCCCACCTTTTTCATTACATCCACCATGGGTATGGATGCCAATTACTTTATCTGTTTTAAGAGAAATAATTGAAGAACCAGAGTTACCACCCATTGTATCCACATTGTGTTCGAGGACTGCTTTGTAACCCCATGTTTTAGTTTTTAAAACTTCCCCTTGATGAATTTGTTGGGAGAGATTATTTTCCATGTCCGCACCATCGACTCCGTAACCAGTAATTGATATTCGATCACCCTTTGATGGTTTATCTTTTAATTCAACAGAGTAAAAACCTTGTACGTCCCCAGCATACCGGCCAGTGACTTCATTAGGTAAAATTCTAATGACGGCCCAGTCTTTTCCCTCTCCATTACTTTCATAGCGAAGAAAGTCCTTTGTTCGAAGATAGATATCTTCAGGTCTTGAGGCTTGAGGTTTTCCTGATTGTGACTGAGGAGTATTAAAAGACAATTTTTCAAGTGAGTCGACACAATGTCCAGCCGAAACAGCGCATGAGCGTCCAATCATCGTTGCCGTGCAGCCGGCAAGGTTCTTCAATTCGGAAGCCCGCGCTATTTTTGGATTATAAGATGGTACTCGATTATCAGAAGAACCACAGATTGTTTTATCTGAAGCCAGTATACTTGATCCTAATAATACCAATAATAAAGCTATTTTCATTAAAGCAGTCCCTTAAGTTTTCTTTATTATTTCTTTTTTTGGTCAATTTCGTCAAATTTTCCATTATAATAATAGTACAGGAGATTTTTAATGGAAATTGTTATTATTGGAGCTAGTGGACTTGTTGGCTCTCACTTAATTAATGAATTTGCAAATGATCAACGTGTTACATGTATCAAAATAATTACACGTCGATTGCTTAATTTGCAAAACCCCAAATTTGAACAATTTGTTCTTCTAAATTTTTCATGTGAAACAATAGAGAATTTAAAAATTACTGGTGATGTTTTCATCTGCACTCTTGGTACAACGATAAAAACTGCTGGGAGTAAGAACGCATTTCGTTTAGTTGATTACGATTATGTTCTCGCCTTTAGTAAACTTGCGAAGAGGTCAAACGCTAAATCTTTAATCGTTAATTCATCTCTTGGGGCAAATGCGAATTCAAAAATATTCTACAACCAGGTTAAAGGACAAATGGAAGATGCCGTTTCTAAATGTGGTGTCGAATCAATATACTTTCTAAGGCCTTCACTCCTCGTTGGTAAAAGAAGTGAGATTAGAATTGGAGAAAAAATTGCGATTTACTTCTACCTTGGAACTCAGTTTTTCTTGCCAAATAAGATCAAGAAAGTGCTTGGAACGAGGGTTAATAAGATTGTAAGATACGTTCATAAAGAGCTAAAATTCTTACAAAAAGGTGTCCATTTCGTGTCAGATTTTGAATAATCTAACTTTTGGTGAGTATTTTTTACCGATGAAGTTACATTCTTTCATTTTTTGAATTCTTTGTGTTGCAGTGACTAGCCTTGTGTGTTACTTATGGGTTTGATCAATGCAACTGTTCCGAGATTTTTCCCAGATATTCTGTCTAACTTCTCAAGAGCGTGGTGCTTAAACCATTTTAACGAGAGGAGATATCGTAATGGGTAAAAAATTATACGTAGGGAACCTACCATTTTCAGCAACAGAAGAGTCTTTATTAGATGCTTTTTCACAGTGTGGAACTGTTGATTCAGCAAAACTAATTACAGATAGAGATACTGGAAGAAGTAAAGGGTTTGCTTTTGTTGAAATGTCATCTGATTCAGAAGCTCAAGAAGCTATCGAGAAATTTGATGGTCAAGACTTCGAAGGTCGTACAATGAGAGTAAACGAAGCAAAACCAATGGAACCACGTTCAGGTGGATTCGGTGGCGGTGGAAATCGTGGCGGTGGAAATCGTGGCGGTGGATTCGGTGGCGGACGTTACTAGAATCTAGTTTACCAAGTTCCGGCAAATATTAAGTTATTTGTTGGAACATTTTTTCCTTTTCAAAAAGTATCTATGAAAGAATTCAAATTAAAAAATGTCGATTTTATCCCACTATGTGATCTTTTAAAAGCAGCAGGTCTTTGTCAAACTGGCGGACATGCGAAACTTGTAATTGGTGAAGGTGAAGTTACTGTCGATGGTAATGTTGAAACTCGTAAGAGATGTAAAATCATTCCAGGGCAAGTTGTTGTCTTCGATGATCAAAAAATCCAAGTTCAGAAGTAATCAGTAAACTAGACAAAGATTTCGAGAAGTCATAAAATTTTATGACCAGGAGTTACTATGTCTGAAGAAACTGTTTTCACAAAGAAAGTCGATACGGGATACCGTGAGACTGATGTCGAAGTTAACTATAATGAATTTAAGAAAGTTGTCGATTCTCGTCGCAGTGTTCGTGTTTTTAGTGATGAACTCGTCGCTGATTCCGTCATTGAAAATGCTCTTGATGATGCTCTCAAAGCACCGAACTCTTCAAATTTACAACCTTGGCAATTCTTTTGGATCAAGAGCCCTGAGGCCAAGAAAGAACTGGCCAAGTACTGCTTCTCACAAAATGGGGCTAAGACTGCAAATCACCTTATTGTTTGTGTGGCCAAAACTGGTACTTGGAAAGAGCACTGTGCTCTTACAATAGAGCAAATGGAAGCAACAGGCATGGAAGTACCAGCGGTTGTGAGATCTTATTATACAAAGCTTGCTCCATCGGCATATGGGATGATGGGACCATTTGGAATTTTCTCTCCAATTAAATGGCTTCTCTATAATATTGTTGGAATTACAAAAGTGATGATTCGTGAACCTGTGTGGCCAAGTGACCTTAAAACATGGGCCGTGAAATCAACAGCACTGGCCTGCGAAAATATCATGCTATCAGTTAGAGCTCAGGGATACGACACTCTTCCAATGGAGGGGTTTGATGCTAAACGCGTTCGTAAGATGTTAAAGCTATCTTGTACGGATCATCCAATGATGGTTATTGGTGTTGGTCAGCGTGCACCAGAGGGAATTTACGGCCCTCAGATGCGTTTTGATAAGGCCAGATTTATTTCGAAGCTTTAGGAAATGGGCTTGGACCAGTAGTCGTTTTTTCTGGTCTTGGTCCTCTCATTTTCGTGATTAGCCCATTAAGAAATTTTCTTAAAACCTGATCACCACATTCTTTATAGTTTGGGTGATCATCTTTTCTAAATAGGGCCGATAATTCAGTTTTTGTCATCTCAAACTCAGAGAGCTTTAAAATATCAATAATATCAGTATCCTTAAGAGAAAGGGCCACGCGAATTTTCTTTAAAATATCATTATTAGTCACAATTACTTCCTTTTTTGATTTTCTACTATTTTTATATTTTTAGTGCAATGAATATCTGTGAATAGGCTAAAGTTTTCAGTGTATTAACCGATAAAAAGACTATGGAATACATACTAAATAACGCCTTGTTAATTGGATCAATTTTATTACTCGTTAGCGTTTACTTTAGTAAGTCTTCATCACGTTTTGGTCTACCGATACTTGTGTTCTTTCTCTTTGTTGGTATTGCTGCTGGGAGTGAGGGGATAGGTGGTATTGCTTATGAAAACTATGAACTCACTCACTCATTATCACTGCTTGCAATTTGCTTGATCATCTTCTCTGGTGGTCTTCTAACAAAGTCTCAGGATATTAGACCCGTTTTAAAATCGGGGATTGTGCTATCGACAGTTGGTGTATTTTTCACAACTGTTTCAATTGGAGCGTTTTGTTATTTCTTATTTTCTGTTCCTGTTTACGAGTCTCTTTTAATTGGTGCGATTCTCTCTTCAACCGATGCTGCAGCTGTTTTTACTGCATTTAGAGATAAGAACTTTCACGTCTCAAAAAATGTTCGATATGCACTTGAATTAGAATCAGGAAGTAACGATCCAATGGCCTATCTCTTAGTTACAATTTTCTTAGGTTTCTACCAACAAAAAATGTCTCTAAACTTTGATACTCTGCAATTCTTTGTGGCCAATCCAATTATAGGTTTTTGCGGTGGGATTGCATTTTTTCGATTATTTAAAATATTAAATGAAAAAGTCTTGCTCGATTTTCAAGGACTCTATCCTGCTGTCGCTCTTGGTTTTGTATTTCTAACTTATTCAACAGTTACTCTTTTTCACGGAAATGGGCTACTTGCAGTTTATCTCTTTGGACTGAATGTTGGTAATTCAAAAATTCCTCATAAAACATCCCTGGTGCTCTTCTTTGATGGGATGTCGTGGCTATGTCAAATCGGTCTATTTATTATGCTTGGAATGCTTGTCTTTCCTTCGCGCTTACTTAGTATTGCTCCTGCGGGAATGGCGCTTGCCTTATTTTGTATTTTTGTCGCAAGACCGATTGCCGTCCATATCTCACTTGCTTTTTCAAAGTTTGGTTTTAAAGAAAAGACATTGATCTCGTGGGGAGGCCTAAAAGGTGCGACACCAATAGTTTTTGCTAGCTTAGTTGCTACCCATGTTGGAAAAGAGGCGAACTTTATTTTTGATGTTGTTTTCTTTGCTGTCCTTGTGTCTGCCCTAGTGCAAGGTTCGACGATAAATTTTGTGGCCAAGAAACTAAGTCTCTTATTTGAAAGCGTCCACGATCCAGATTTTCCTGTCGATATGGAAGTTCTGGCGCAGACAAAGAGTGGAATTGCTGAATTTCAAGTGAAAGACGCCGACTATGCGATGAACCGTAAAATTTATGAATTGGGCCTTCCACGGGGAGCCAGAATAATCTTCATTAAACGAAGTGGAAGTTTCATTATTCCCGATGGGCAGACGGTACTTAAAGAGCATGATAAGGTGTTGTTTGTAACTCAAGAAAAAGACGAAATCGAATTAACAATCAATGCCTTTAGAGACAAAATAGAAGAACCTTCATTAATTCCTGAAGATATAGCGTAATTTCTATAATTTTTACCGACATATTTATCTGACTACTTAATGATGTTAGTCTACGAAAATGTTAACAAAAATCTTATCTCTTATACTTATATCGTTTTCTAGTTTAGCCGGATATGGCCCGATGTTTCCAGGAGGCATTGACATTGATCATGATCCTCGTTGGAAGGACCCGTATATTGTAAATCGAGTTAAAGTATCTACTTGTAAACTTGATGTTGATGGAAAAACATTCGAACTAAATAAGACTAATTTTACACAAGAGGAACTATTTTCTTTGATATCACAAACTGAAAAAGGAAGAGAAGTTATTTCAAAACTAACTCCACTTCTTGAAAGAGAAAAAGTCGTTGTAAAGAACCTAACATATGCAGAAAGAAGACAAAGAGGATTAAAGCCCCAGACGGCAGCTCTCTTTGACTTTACAGAAGAACCCGCAGCTATTTACGTTGATATGAGTGATGAGATCGGGCTTGTTTCGCACTTCTTTGTTCATGAGGCCAGTCATGCTCTTGATCCATTAATTCCTATTGAATATGAGCAAGATCTTCTTGAGTATGAAATTTACAAGAAGATCTATAATTCTCTTGGGCTCGATACTGATCCGATGAAAGAACTAAGTGAAGAAGAATTAAAGACCATTTCGAGTGCCTATGACCATAAGCAGAGAATATCTCAAAAACATGCTTATCGAGCTGAACGTTATGCCTTTGATGAGCAAGGGGTGCATACGCATGAAGTACTTGAATCAGATAGTTGTTATGGAAGTTATATTCAAGAACACCATGACCGAAATGGGTTGAAGCTTTATTCAGAGACTCCAGACGATCATATTTTTAATAGCTATGGAATTGACCCTCACAATCTCGAGTAGGGATTCTATTTCTTTTTAATCCATAACTTCTTTGTGACTCTTGCGACGGGCCTATCATTTTCATCTTTTACAATGATTTCAAAAGTCGGTTCGTCTTTTCCATTTTCACTAACTCGTTTGATTATCTGTGCTATTTCTTGGTCAGAAATTTTAAATATCGCATGAACTTTTGTTCGACCAGGTGAGATGAAATCAATCGATGCACTCTTATCCCAGACAAGATAATCTCTTCCAAGTTTATTCATTGCAATGAGCATAAAAAAAGGATCACACATTGAATAGAGAGAGCCACCAAATTGAGTGCCAACATAATTCTGATTTGTCTTAGTAAGTTTCATCGATACGTAGAACTCTGTGAAATCACCCAGAGGTAGGCTTATTTTTATTCCTGCTCCTAAGAAAGGAGGATACAAATTTATTAAAGCTGGAAATTTTTTAAGTATTTTTTGCACCTAGTCTCCAATTAAAATATCTTCAAAGAAACTTCCAAAACCAGAGCTTTCATCAATCAAATGAATTTCTAAAACCCATGCATTCTCAATGGGATGAAAATCGATTTCATTAAGGGGACCACGGTAATGAACATGATGGGGAAAGTCTCCAATCCGATGACCGGCCATTTTGTGGTTAAGGATAAGTCCTTTTTCTGCCGCAAGTTTTGATGCTCGCTCATAGAGTGCAAAACCTGTTAGATTTTCATTTTTCCAGATTTTAGCTGTTTTTAAAAAAATATCAATTGAGGCCCTACTTAAATTTTGAAATTTTAAACCTCGATAGAAAGTCTCACCGTAGTCAGCTTCATGTCCATCGTAGATTGGACCGATATCGATAAAGAAGATATCTTCTACACTTAAAGTGACTCCAGGTTCTGAAATATCTTTGAACGATTTTGTTGTATTCTTTCCAATTCTAAATTTTGTAGGATGCCAAAATTTTTCAACGCCAAATTTTTTAAAATGGTCTTCAAGTAAATTTCTTCCTTCTTCTTCGGAAATACCTAAAGGAATATTAGCAGCAAACTCACGAACAATTCGAATTGTTTCGGTCCTGAAATTGAAGAGTTTTTCTTTTGAAAAAATTAAGCTATTTGCTTCAAGAATTTTTTGAGTCATAATATATTATACATTTTTTTGAGGGGAGATAAATATGAGAATTACATTAATTTTGGCAATCTTATGCCTAAGTCTTAGTACCAACGCAAAATTTTCAAGTGAAGATAGCGTCCTCGTTAATCTAACGGGTGGGAATACTGATTTAAAAACTTACGCAGCTAAATCAATCAATACATATGAGTTTTCAAAAACTCAGGCAATAGAGTTTACCGGTTCTTATAATTATGGAGAGTCATCAGGAGTAAGAAGTAATGAGAATTGGTTATTTGGGCTTCGTTATGATTATTCTTTTAGAGAAACAAATGCAATGTTTATAGGGCAGTCAATAGAAGCGGATAGATTCATTGATATAAGAAGAAGATACAACACAGACTTTGGTTATAAGCATTACTTCTTTAAGACAGATAAATTTTCTTTTCTAACTGAGTTTGGTTATCGATATGAAATAAGAGAAAATACTAACTCAGCGGTAGCTGATAAGAAAACAAGTAAGGGACGTCTGTATACTGAAGCTGACCACAAGGTTGATGAGCGTCTTAGTTATAAAATGTGGATAGAATATGTTTCAGGATTTTCTGATACAAAAGATTATCAATTAAATATTGAGCCCTCTGTCATTGTAAATCTTAATACAATTCTTTCGATGAAGTCTGCTTATCTTTGGAAGTATGATAATGAGCCAGTTGAAGGTAAGGGAAAATCTGACTATAACTACACACTAACGCTTATTGCAAAGTTTTAATTCTAATGGCTTAGGGGTTAGGGTTTTCCTAATTCCTAGGTTGAATTCTTGTGATCTTCCAATTCATTGGCTATCTTCTATCTCATGGATCAGACTCAAGAGCTTCTTCTCAAATTATTAAAAATAAATTCTAAAACATTCAATGCTAGTGGAATAAATCAAGTACAGAATTTGGTTCAAATGGAACTCGAAGAACTTGGTTTTAAGGTCAATAGACATGATAGTGATGAATATGGAGATCTCCTTGTTGGAGAATTACCGGGTTATACAAAGAATTTTATCACGATGATTTGTCATGCCGATACCGTTTTTTCTCCAGATGAAAATAGCCTCTACAGCTCAAAAGAAGAGGACCGTATTTATGGCCCTGGCACAATTGATGATAAGGGAGGAATTTGCGTTGCTCTTAAAGCAATCAAATCCTTTCTTAAATATAATACTTCCCTTATTTATGGACTGCGCTTTGTTTGTTCTCCAAATGAGGAAATTGGCTCTGTTGGTTTTCAGGAGCATTTTAAATCTCTTTGTTCAGATTCACCAATTATCCTTGGCTTTGAACCGAGCAACGAGCGGGGAGACATAATTGTCGGAAGGAAAGGTAATCGTTGGTATGACATCCATGTCGTGGGAAAAAAGGCCCATGCAGGAAGACATTTCAAAGATGGCATAAATGCATGTGGTGCATTGAGTTCTCAATTACACCAAATAAATAAACTCACTGAATTAGATAAAGGGGTCACTGTTAACATTGGTAAGATTGAGGGCGGAGATACATATAATGTTGTTAGCGACTCTGCATATGGGCAGTTAGATGTTAGATTTCCAAGTTTTGAAGAGAGAGAAAATATTTGCAATAAAATTGAACAACAACTTGCTGATGGGTTAATGGGAACATCAATTAAATATGATGTTGTCGATGATTGCCCCCCTTTTAGTTCTTCTAAAGAAGCGAGAGATATCGTTGATGAGTATATCGATATTATTTATGAACTTGAAGGACGAAGTGTTCGCGCGATAGAAGTCGGTGGAGCTTCTGATTGTAACTACTTTAGTTCACCAAATAATCTCGTCATCGATGGACTAGGACCTATTGGTGGTGGAATGCATACGAATGATGAATACATCGATGTCAAGAGTCTGCACACGAGAGCAGAGGCCGTGGATAAATTACTAATGTTGCTTCAAAGAAAATAAGATAAGGAAAAGAATATGAAAATTTTAAAGTATGGGCCTAAGGAATTACTTTTAAGAGAGAAGGATGAAGTTGTCGATTTTCTCTTTGAGAATTTAGGAGAGTTTCGAGACGATAGAGAAGATATTCATGAGTGTCTGGACTATGTTGATCAAAACTCAAATGGTGGAAATATATTCATCTCTAAGGATGATAATCAAATAACTGGTGTTGTCGTTGTGAATAATACTGGGATGAAAAAATTTATTCCTGAGCATATTCTTGTCTATATTGCTGTTGATGCTAATCAACGCGGAAAGGGCATCGGGGGAAGGCTCTTAAATCATGTTAAGAAAGAAATGCATGGAAATATCGCTCTCCATGTTGAACCACATAATCCTGCTAAGAATCTTTATGTGCGAGAAGGTTTCACAAATAAGTACTTAGAGATGAGGTTTGTAAAATAAATGGCGCATATTAAACTATATCGAAAAAGATTAGAACAAAATTTTAATGAACTTGAAAAAATATTCTCTGCCGAGTCAATTGAATGGGGAATCGTTACAAAGCTACTTTGCGGTAATGACCAGTTTCTTGATGAAGTGATTAAACTTGGAAATCTCGAATTGCATGATTCGCGAATTTCGAATTTAAAAAGAATTAAGAAGCTTAATCCGAATGTGCAAACCGTTTATATTAAGCCACCGGCAAAAAGATATATTAAAAATATTGTTGAGTTTGCTGATGTTAGTCTAAATACAGAACTTGATACGATTATGCTTCTCAACGAAGAAGCTAGAAAACAAAGTAAAGATCACAAAATAATTATTATGATTGAACTCGGTGATCTTAGAGAAGGGGTTCTTGGTAATGATCTTGTTGAGTTTTATGAGAAAATATTTAAACTCTCAAATATTAAGATCGTAGGGCTAGGAAGTAACTTTAATTGTTTAAATGGTGTCATGCCTAGTGAAGATAAACTTATTCAATTATCTTTATATAAGAGTTTGTTAGAGGCTAAGTTTAATAAGAAGATACCATTCGTTTCTGGTGGTTCTACAGTCGTTGTCCCACTGATTAAAAAGAAATCAATCCCTAAGTCAATTAATCATTTTCGTATCGGAGAGGCCTTATACTTTGGTCAAAATCTCATGACGGGAAAAACATTTACTAAAATGCGCGATGATGTCTTTGAATTACATGCTCAAATCATTGAGCTGACAAAGAAACCAATGGTTCCTTTTGGTGAGTTTGGTGAGAATCCAAGCGGTGACACTTATGAGTTAAAGAATGAAGATCAGGGAGTTGAAAGTTACCGTGCCATATTGGATGTTGGCCTTCTTGATGTGAACCCGAGTTTTATTATTCCACAAGATCAGAGTATTAAGATTTTAGGAGCTAGTTCAGATATGCTAGTTTTAGACTTAGGGAAAAATCCTAAAGATTATATGGTTGGTGATGATCTCAAATTTAATTTAAAATATATGGGAGCATTAAGTTTAATAAATTCAAGATATATCGAAAAAACGGTTAGTTAGTAAGTTTAACATCATGTTGATCATATGTTATAGTTAACTTAACCAAGGATAGATTTTGCAGAATTTAAAAGATATAAATTGGAATCATCTCTATTACTTCTATGAAGTTTCACGAGCGCAGTCTTTAAAAAAGGCATCAGAATATATTGGTGTTACTTCAGCAACACTTAGTGAGCAAATTAAAAGACTTGAAGAAAAGTTTGGTCGAAAACTATTTCATCGTGATTATAAAGGCTTAACTTTGACGGCAGATGGAGAGCTTCTTTTTAATAAGGCGAAGCATATCTTTGAAGAGGGAAGTCGTGTTCTCGAATATTTCTCTGGTGATGTCGTTGGTGGTTATCCTGTTTCTGTTGGTATTGAAGAGACTCTTTCCTATGATCTCGCCATTGAATTTTCGTCACAATATTGGGATTTATATACTCAGTATGGAATTGTAAATACTGTAAGACAACCAGAGCATGAAACACTTATTGATAATCTTAAACATGGAAATATTGATTGGGGAATTTCTTTAAAGAAGCCAAAGGGAAAGTCTCTTGCTTTTGAAGAAATAGGATCATTTGAAGTTGTCTTTTGTTGTTCAGAGGATCTATTTGATAAATTTAAAGACCCTAAAGATATTTTAGGAAATATTCCATTTGCCCAAACAAGTTGGGATAAGAATGTTAATGAGATTATTTCTGAACATTTGAGAAATCATGGAATTATGCCCAAAGAAAAAATATTCAGTGATCACCAGGACTTCATAAAGAAGTTATGTGAACGAGGTCGTTGTGTCATGTTCCTACCTTATAACCCACTAGGTGATTATCAAGGTCTGAAAACTTTCTCCCTTGATAAGCCAATCAAGACATCTCTATATGCTATTTGGAAGAAAAGTGAAGAGGGGATGATACCAATTATAAAGTTAAAAGAGCTTATTCAATCTAAATTAACTGATTATCCTGAAAGATATGAAGATATTGATTTTCAAATTGAGATTTCAGAAGTTTCTGATGAGCTTTTAAAATAGTTTTATCAACTCGGTTTTTAAAAGCTTTTCAATGATTGTTAGTATTTCATTCTTTTTCATCGTATTAAATTTTGAATGAATATTAGAGATAATTGATTCTGTCGAATTTTCTCCGTTGCATAATTCCCAAATTTCAACAATTATTAAATTAGTTGAAAAAGCCTTCCCTGAATCATTTAGTAAAATCGCCTTTTGATTGTTATCTTTTATTAGTTTTCCGGCCTTAACCGGAAGTTGTCTATTCTTAGTTTTTATCATATTTACTCCTTCTCTTGTGATCATAGAATTTAGAGTAAAAATTTAAAATGATTATTTATGGAGATTAGTCTTTTCCTAATTGTTTTAAAACCAGGGCCCTTAGGCCCATGGTTTAAGAGAGTGGGAGTGTCTTGGGATAGTCCTTGTTTTTCAACTCGGCCTTAAATCTTTTATTTGCAAGGGCCTGTAGTAATTGAAAATTATATACATACTTTCTTTGTAGAAGTTTGTTTTCATTGATTTCTCTCAGTAGAGCAATGAGGTGATTAGACTTCCTATAATCTGTCTCATCGGTAAATGATTTACTCTTATTACAATCTGGGCAAAGCACTTGTAAATTATCGATCATATACTCGAGATGTGGGTATCTTGATTTTGGCTTAATATGATCAATATGCATCGATTCTGTTTTTGTTCCACAGCAAAGACATCTTTCTCCTTGAATGGATAAAACTTTTTCTCTTAAATACTTCCAGTTAGAAGTGTCTCCGTAGACAATACGAGAGTCACTAGCAGAGCTAAGATCGGAAAATTTAATCTCCATTTGTGCATGATTAAGCTTCTTCGTTGGAAGAATTAAAACTGTGAACACGCAAATCATGGCAATTAAGCTACTGACGTAGAGTGTACCTGAAATAAGGATTCCTTGAAAATCAATCATTGTTCTCTCCTTGTGCATGTGTGTGTGCATTCGTGAAAGTTTTTATTCCTTAAAAACTAACTCTATACTTCTTTGCAACCTCCTTTAAGGAATAGGCATCCCTTAATATTACTATCGCAATATTCGTGCCAAGATTTCATATCATATTGATTCTAAATTGATTGCAAAAAGACTCCGAGCGAAATGCTCGGTGATTATTTGGCCTTGTTATTTACAGTTCGATTTGATGAAAGCACCTGTGAAAGCGACTTTCATTTCTTTGCCTGACGCATCTTTTCCAAGAAAGTTACCCGAATAATTCTCTGTGTCACTTCTTTCTAATTTTGCTGTTCCCGAAATTTTACCATCACACTTGAGAGATGTGGTTAAGAGTTCTTTTGTATTTTTTAAAATTGTTATCTTGCATTCCTTATTCTTTGGGATAAGTTTTGCTGGGTCGGTTAGCATCTCTTTTGTAATACACTCTTCGCTTTTTCTTGGACCCATCTGTGAAGCCATCATCGAAAGTACCATTTGGACTTGTTCTTTAGGTAGATTCTTAATCTGCTCTTGAACCTTTGGAAGGCTCATTATTGAATTTGCATCAAGGGTTACTGTCTGTTCCCAGAGTCCCGGTTTGATATCTAATGCATATGTATTTAACACGATTAGTGTTGCGATAAATATTTTCACAAAAAACCCCTTATAGCATAATTAATTTTGCTAGACCTAAGAAACTAAAGAATCCCACGATATCAGTAATCGTCGTTAGAAGAACTGTACTTGCAACAGCAGGATCGATATCAAATTTTTCACAAATCATAGGAATGATTGCTCCAAAGAAACCTGCAAAGAGTAAATTAATAATTGTTGAAAGCCCAATCACCACACCGAGAAGAGGCATGTTAAACCAGAAGTAGGATAGTAGCCCGACAATAATCGCAAAGAAAGTACCATTGGCAAGAGAGAGGATAACTTCTTTTATAATCGTTTCTTTAGCATCTTCTTCAGAAATGTCACCGATTGCAAGCTGTCTTACGGTAACGGTCAAACTTTGAGTACCAGCATTACCACCCATTGATGCAACAATTGGCATTAAGATAGCAAGTGACACTAGTGACTGAATCGTTGAATCGAAGAAAGATATTATAACTGACGCCGCAATTGCTGTTAGGAGATTAATTCCTAACCACACAGCTCTCGTCTTTATAACATTGATAAGGTTTGAATCTTGCTCGGCTTCATCATTAACCCCGGCCAGACCGTAGATCTGTTCTGTAGCCTGCTCTTCAATAATATCGTAGATATCATCAGAGGTGATACGACCAATAAGTATTCCCTCTTCATTTAAAACAGGGATAACACTTAAGTTATACTTACTTACTTTTTCGACAACATCAGAAATATCTTCAATGTGATTACAGTTAATTTGCGTGTATTCTTTTTCTTTATCTTCAACAATATCTTTAAATGTTTTCTTGAAGTCCATAATAATAACTTCTTCAAGACCGATAGAGCAGATAAATTTTTGATTACGATCGACAATGAACACGTGGTAAATATTGTCGATTTCTCTTTCCGACTTAAGTTTCGCAAGCCTTTCAATTGATGCACCGATGGTATCATTTAACTTGGCAACAAAAACTTCGGTCTGCATATAGGAACCGGCCGCATCTTCATCATATGAGATAAGAGATTCGATGAGGTCACGATCAACTTTATTAATATTTGCAAGAATGCTTTCAGCAATTGTTTCGTGGTTTTCACTGATGTTTTGAATAAAGTCTGCCGCATCATCGGTATCCATTTCTGATGCGACTTTTGCAAGCTTGAAAGAGCCAAGAAATTCAGCAGCGTCTTCCTGAATATGTGCCGGCATCTCTGAAATAACTTCAGCAAGAAGTTCGTTAGGAAGCTTTTTTAAAATAATATGGAACTTATCTTCATCTATGTCTTTAAGCTCGAGAAGTTTTTCCTTAATATCATACGGATAGAGAACTTTATTCTCATTATTGTATTGATCAATATCAATTAAGATACCGTCAAATAAATCCTGATTGTTTCCTTCAACTTCTTTCACGTGATAAATCCATTTAAATAATTAGCTAATTATAACTTAAGCTTATGTATAATAAAACAAGAACCTTTCTTCTATTTTGAGGCCGTGATATAAAGCACTATGGACAATATAAATACCAAATTAGAGAAGCTTGAGCGCTATCCGAAAGACCTCGATCCCAACCTTAAGGCCTTTGATGCCGCAGATGAATTAGTTTTAGAATATTTAAGCGATAAGCCAGATTCGCGCGTACTTGTTATCGAGGATAGGTTTGGAGCGATTTCTCTTCTCACTGAGAATGTTTCAGCTATTGTCACAGACTCTTTCATCAGCCGTCACGGTATTGAATTGAATGCAAAGCGTTTAGAGAAAGTTATTCAGCCGGTGAAGTCTTGCTTGGAAGAAGTGGTTAGCTTTGAAGATATTGAACTTGTCATTTTTAAAGTTCCAAAGAATATGTCTTACTTTGAAGACATTATTAATTTCTTGGCAGTTAATTTAAGACCAGGGACTGAAGTTATATGTCCAGCAATGATTAAGCATTTACCAAAAACAGTCTTTGAGATTCTTGAAAATAACTTTGGTAAAACTTGGACGAGCTTGGCGAAAAAGAAGGCGCGTCTTGTATTTGGGAAATTAGAAAAATCAAATATAACAAGACTTGAAAAATACCCACTGACTCTTAATTTTGATGGTTTCGTAAAGCCATTTGTAAATCACTCGAATGTTTTTAGTCGAGCTAAGTTAGATATAGGCACAAGGTTCTTTCTGGAACATATTCCAGCTGGTTTTAAGAATATTCTCGACCTCGGTTGCGGAAATGGACTTGTCGGGATCAAGGCCAAGCTTGTAAATCCAGAAAGTAATGTCTCTTTCTCAGATGAGTCCGCGATGGCGGTACGAAGCACAAATGTTAACTATAGAAACTACTTCGCAGACGAGGCAGAGGTATTTTGGACAAATTGCTTTGACGAGGAGTTTCATAGCGAGAAATTTGATCTCATTTTGTGTAATCCTCCGTTTCATCAGCAAACAATTGTTGGTGACTTTATTGCTCTAGAGATGTTTAATGATGCCTATAGAAGCCTTGAATCTGGTGGATTACTACGAGTTATTGGAAATCGGCATCTTAATTACCATATCAAGCTTAAGCAAATTTTTGGAAATTCAAAAACAATTGCAAGCAATAGTAAGTTTGTCATAGTTGATTGTTATAAAAGTTAGGATTAGAGTATAGCTATTATCTAAATTAAAAAAATGGAGTTGTATGTCAATACGAATTGGAATTAATGGTTTTGGAAGAATTGGTCGTTGTGTTTTTAGAGCTGCGATTGAGAAGGGTGATGTTGAAATTGTAGGTATCAACGATTTACTAGATACTGACTATATGGCGTATATGTTGAAATACGATTCAACACATGGAAGATTCAAAGGAACGGTAGAAGTATCTGATGGTCATCTTATCGTCAATGGTAAGAAAGTAAGAGTTACAAATCATCGTGATCCTGCTCAACTTAATTGGGCCGAGTTAAATGTTGATGTTGCAATTGAAGCAACAGGACTTTTTCTTACTGATGAAGATGCTCGTAAGCATATATTAGCAGGAGCTAAGAAAGTTGTTATGTCTGCTCCATCAAAAGATGCTACACCAATGTTTGTAATGGGTGTTAATCATGAGTCATATAAGGGACAAGATATTGTTTCAAATGCTTCATGTACAACAAACTGTCTTGCTCCAATAGCAAAAGTTTTAAATGATAACTGGGGAATTAAAGACGGTTTAATGACGACGGTACACGCAACAACGGCAACACAAAGAACTGTTGACGGACCATCTGCAAAAGACTGGAGAGGTGGACGTGGTGCTGGACAAAATATTATTCCTTCATCAACAGGTGCAGCCAAGGCCGTAGGGAAAGTTATTCCAGAATTAAATGGAAAGCTAACCGGAATGAGCTTTAGAGTTCCAACTCCAGATGTTTCTGTTGTTGATTTGACTGTAAATCTTGAAAAGCCTGCGACATATGAAGAGATATGCAAAGTAATGAAAAAAGAAAGTGAAGGTAGTCTTAGAGGCGTACTTGCTTATACAGATGAAGCCGTTGTTTCAAACGACTTTCTTGGTGAGACATGTACATCTGTTTTTGATGCTACTGCAGGTATTGCATTAACGGATACATTTTTAAAAGTTGTCGCATGGTACGACAACGAAATGGGTTATTCAAATAAAGTCATCGATCTTGCTAAATACATTTCAAAATAAATATCAAGACCCCTCTATTAAGAGGGGTTTGTTTTTTGAAATATTCCGTTTCTTTCAGATTTAATCTCAATTTTCTTAGCCACTTTTTCATCTTCCTCTATTCTTGGAACAGCTAGAGAAAGTACTCCATTTTCAAAATGCGCCTCAACCTTTTCGAGGTTAAAGTTTTTTGGCACTCTAAAACTTCGTTTGAAGCTGCCATAGTACTTTTCACTATAGCGCTCTGATTTGTGTTCTTCTTTCCTTTCACCAGAAACTGAGATGACATCATCCTGAATATCGATACTAATCGAGTCCTTGTCGACCCCTGGTATATCAACGCTTGCAAAGAAAACACCATTATTTTCCCAGAGCTCAAGCTTTGGAAACATTTCATCAGCTTCAAAATTTCTAACATTTTTAGGCCAGAAACCTTTCTCAAATTCATCAAATAAAGCAAACGGGTTCACTGCACGCAACGGTGCAATTTCAAATCTTTTCATAGGAAACCTCCAAATAAGATAATTGGGAGTGGCCACTTCCTTTCTTTATTTAAGATGGTATTAAGAACATTAACGTCAAGGGTGAAAATTATTTTTTCGTATTATTTAAGTGACTTATGTCGTGCTCAATCTCTTTGATTCCATGATCGATAGCGTTTCCACTATAGTCAATTGGCTTTATTTCTATCGGAGGAGCAGTGTCAGTATAGTCAGATGAGCATCCTACTTTTGTAAAGTCATTGTGAAAGTCTTGGACATCTCTTTCGATATCTAATACCTCTGGTTCAATATTGCTCTTTTCTTTTTCTTTTCTTGAAAGAGAGCTTATTGATGGAGATATCATGATCGCAACAATGATGAGGATAATGATGATATGAAGGAGTTGTCGTCTTTCTGAGATACTTAAAAAACTTCCCCCAAATAAGTAGGTGAGGACTAAGAATAATGTAATACCTATAAAATTTTTAAACATATAATACTTTTACTCTTTTTTGGCCTATAATGAAACTTGTGAAAAATAATTTTGTTACTCCATTGGCCCTGTCTATCTCGATGCTCATTCACGCAGCGATGATATTTAGTGCGCAAAAAAGTAAATCTGTTACACCTGTCTCATTCGGTGAGAAGATATCCTCGCTAGCGAAGACGAGGACTTTCATTCACTTACGTCGTGAAACACCTCGAAATGTTGAAAAAATTACGAAGAAAATCAGTAAGCTAAAGAAGACAAACACCAAAGTATCCCACTCGAAGGTTAAGCAGCATAAGAATGTTTCAAAACAGATTGTAAAACAGAGTAGTGGAAGAAATGATGTCTTAGCAAGATATGCTTCAACTGTTAGGGACTTGATCTCTAAAAATAAGAAATACCCAAGAGTTGCTCGCCGTTTAAAGCAACAAGGGATTGTAAAGGTCTACTTTGAAGTTACTTATCCAAATAAAATCAGTAACCTGAAGGTGATTGAAGCCTCTGACTATGAGATTCTCAATAACTCAGCACTCGATTCAATTAGAAGCCTTGAAAACCTCCCTCACATGCCTGAAAACCATGCAAACGGATTAATTCCGATGACGATTCCTCTAAACTACGAAATTTTGTAATTTTCACTTACTTCTACACTTACGTGACACATTTCTAATAAATTATGATAAGTTTGAGCGATGAAACAAAAGTTTTTGCTCGTCTTTTTTATTTCTCTTTGGAGTAATTCCTTTGCTCAAGATGGTACTTACAATCTTGAGACGATTAATATTTATGAAGGACAAGGTTATTCTCAATCTGATGAGGACCAGGCAAATTCAAATTCTTTTGACCTTATTGGAGCAGAATATTTAGAGAACTCAAATAACTCATCTCTCGATGATATTTTAAAATTTTCTGCAAATGCCACGACTTCTGGAGGTCCACGCTCAAGTGGTGAGTCTGTTCAGATTCGGGGACTTCAGTCTTCTAAGCTCTATATGTATGTCGATGGCGTAAAGCAAAATTTTAGGACAGATCACAATACAATGCTGGCCATTGATACCGAAAATATTAAATCAGTCGCTATTGATAAAGACACTTCAAACTTTTCAAAAAGTGGAAGCGTTGGAGGTGGAGTTAGTCTTCGAACTGTTGATGCTTCTGATTACTTAAGTGGAAAGCAAACAAAAGGTGCTTCGATAATTTCTTCTAAGCAAGGAAGCAATAGGGAAATGTATTATGGAGTCAAGGCCTATGCTAGGGATAAAGATTCAAGTACTATTTTGAGCGCGGGAAAAAGGAATGCCCAGGATATTATTCTTGGGGATCGATCATCACTTCCTCGATCTGCTTATGAAGATGATAGCTTCTTGGCAAAATTTAATTATAAAGTTCAAAATATTGATTTTCTGATCCAAGGAGATTACTTCTCACGGTTTGATAATGTTCCAATAAATCCAACTCTTGATCCACCTGTCGATGATATGGAATTAAATGGAAAAAATACAGTAAGAAGATCAACTCAATTGATTGGAGTTGATTTGAAAAAGTATCAGCTACAACTTAGAATTAGTAATACTGATCAAAAACTCAAAAAAGAGCGAGAGAGTGATGGTCAAGTTGAGAAGAGAAATATCAATTCAAAGCAATTTTCTGTTGATAAAAAAATAGAACTTTCAAAAATGAGACTGACAGTTGGTGGAGAATTCTTGGCCGATACTCTGTCTGGGACGAGGAAGCAAGAGGCGCTGGAATCATATCCTAATGGTCGTTCAAGGCAAAACTCAATTTATGTTGATGGTGAGCTTCAAGTCTCTAAAGAAGTTGTTCTTGGAGTCGGTATCAAACATCAGGATTACTTACTCGAATCTAATAAGTTTGAAAGTAAAGAAGATCAAGGTTTACTGAAAAAAGTTAACGTGACAATTAAGCCTTTTGAAAGTCTATCGTTATATTCCAATTATAGTGAGGGCTTTAATTCACCAAAGGTTCAAGACGTATTCGCAGATGGTCTTCATCATCCTGGAGATGGCTTCTTTATCGCTGATAATTACTTTATTCCAAATGAAAACCTTAAAGTTGAAAGATCAAAAACAATTGAAATTGGACTAAAGTTAGAGAGAAATATTTTTGCAACTGATGATCTCATCTCTCTTAGCGCTTCAAAATACTGGAGTCATATCGATAATTATATTTATCTTGAAAAGATTGACCGAGCGATTTTTGACGGAGTGAATGGAACGACTCAATTTGTTAATGCTGATAAAGTGTCTTTGACTGGAAATGAGCTGGGAATAGGTTACCTAAGAGATCAATTTGAACTTAGAGCTTCATACGTCAAGATTAGAGGATTAAATAAGTCTCTTGGTCTATATATTTCTGATTTGCCAGCTGACCATTACAATTTTTATCTCGCACATAACTTAGATCAGTATGGACTAACATATGGCTATCAAAGTGTTCTTAGCCTAAAACAGGATCGAATCAATAGAGAAACAACTGAGAGAATTGATGAGACTCCAAGTTCATTTGTTCATAATTTATTTATATCAAAATTAATTTCTTCGTCTTTAAAGGCCAATATAAATTTTGATAATTTCACTAATCGACGGTATCGAAAACATGCTTCAAATATTTTAGAAGCAGGTAAGGATTATAAAGTAAGTATTGAATATAAATTAAATCTTTTATAGGAGTAATGATGAAATTTCTTTTTACACTTTTATTTATCGCTAGTATTGCAAATGCCTCTCTGCCTCAAGGGAATTATGTATTGAAGAAAATTCAATGCAGTAATGGAGAGGATCTAAAGCTTGGTGGAAAGTTTATGCTCTATGATGTGAGTTTTGATATTACTGATGTTGATATTAAAATGACTGCTATTGCAAAAAGTGCAAAATGGGCACCATTTAAACTCGACTGCACTCAAGTGAATGTTGGAAAATATTCTCTCATCGGTGATAATCAGTACGAGGGTTATCTTGCTGTCGATACAGTTAATTGTAACGCAAAAGCTTGGGAGTCTATTTTAAGAAAACAACTTTTTGGAGTTGAAGAGCAAGGCGTGTTTACATATGAAGTTGATGGAGAGGAGCTTAAAATTTCTAACCCAGACACTGTAACACCTTACTCTTGTAAGAAAACAGGATCGTACCCAATATATATCTATACAAAGAAATAGTTCATCTTAGGAGGCCCTAAAGCCTCCTATTTCTTTTCTCTCGAATTCATCGCGATATAAATCCCAATTAAACTTAGAGCTAGTCCTAGGGCCTGTAAAATAGAAATCTGTTCGTTGTATATCATCACTCCAAGAATCGTGGCAAAGATTGGCTGAAGAAGAAGTATTAAACTTGCTAATGCAATAGGGATAACTTTAATCGCCTTAGAGATAAGAAGCCAGCCACAAGCATGTATAAGCCCACCATAAATTACTGCGTATAAAATATCTATTCCTTGGGGAAGATGCATTTCATTTTCTAAGACAACAAAAACCAATGAAAATATTGAAGCAAAGAAAGTTAGTAAAAATATTGGCCATGGTCCTGGATGATGATATTGATCGTTGGCCTTCTTTAGCGAAAGCGTAACGAAACTATAGCTTAAACCTGTTAAAAGACCATATATAAGGCCTTTCATATGAAGACTATCAAAATCAAGAGAAGCAAAACTTGATGTCGCCATAACAACACCTGCACCAGTCAATAAAAGAGCAATGAAGAAATACCACTTAGGCCTCTCTTTAAAAAATATTATCCCAATTAAAACTAAGTAGAGTACTTGTGTGTTAGCTAACAGAGTTGAGATACCAGCCCCGATATAGAGAATTGAGCGATGCCAGAGCCAAAGATCACACGAGAAGAAAAATCCACCGGTCATACAAGGGATAATCATCTTTTTTAGAGATTTTGAGTCTATCTTTGGTTTCTTTATTAAAATAATTATTGAAAGAAAAATAAAACCTATAAAAAACCTATAAAAACCAATAGTTGTAGGCGAAAGCTTCATGGCCTTGGAAATTATAGGGCTAAATCCGATGGCCAGCGCGCCGCCAACCATCGCTAATGTATTGATATCAATCATGAAAATATTTTAAATTTTTATCATTATCTTTGGCCACTAATAACTTATTTCACTTTTTAAAAATATTTACTTTACCTTGGCCGTAACTCACTATAAAATACGTTCATGATTTTTGTTATATATGGAAATATATAACGTTTATAGTTTTAAAGGAAATTTTTATGGAAACAGGTAAAGTTAAATTTTTTAATCAAGAAAAGGGCTTCGGTTTTATTACTCCAGATGACGGAGGAAAAGACTTATTCGTACACATCACTGGTATCGAAGGTGGACAAATCTCTGACGGTGACAAAGTTGAGTATGAAGTAGGCGACGGATTAAAAGGTCCATGTGCTGTAAAAGTTAATCGTATATAATAAAAAGATTTTTTATATAAGTTAACTAAGGGAAGGGAGCTGATGCTCCCTTTTTTGTTTTTAAAGAGCTAGTAACTCTTGTGCTTGAAATAATTGATTCTTATAGCATGTCGCTTTCAATGAGTTCTCAACAATATTTAAATTCCCAAGAGAAGTCTGGTTTGATTCAAAACAAATATTGCTATACTTCATTGCGATGAGCTTGTTGTCGCCTGAGCACGATTTAACACTTTCGGCAAAGTTGTCTCGACATCCTTTATAAGAATTTTTTGCAGTAAAAAAACCTGCGTATGAATTCAAAAGACCTCGACATACGATTTCGTAATTAGGAGTTGGCTTCGATGCCTCTTCTACTGCATTATTATATTCTTCAACTCCAGTGTTGTAGTAAGTAACTGCAAAGTTGTAATCATTTACGCCTGAGTTAAAAGATGTTGCACAGTCTGCAAATGTTGGTATTGAAAGTAGCATTGCTGCAATAAATAGTCGTTTCATTGATCTCTCCCTGATTGTTTTGTAAATTCTATCCTTTGCGCTTTTGATATGTCTACAAGATGGGCAGGTGTAAAGACAGTGATTTTTTTAGATACTAATATCAGTTAGTTACTAATGTGTTCTTGGCCTTGATCTTGTAAAGATACAGGGGATGACTAAAATACTTAAACTTTTGATACTCCTCGTCTTATTTCTCACTGGTGCTGAAGCTAGGGAGTTTAGCTATATTGTAGGAGGCATAACCCCACACTTGCAAAAGCCAGATGGGAAGTATTCTAAGCCTTTGTGTAATGAGCTATCAGAAGGTTCGGGAGTTATATTTACAGATCTTAAATCCTTTAGGATGAAAGATTCTGATAATTCACAGTGGGGAATTCTTGTAGGTGAAAACTCCTATTGTAAGCCAATTTGGGGCGGTACCTATTCATATGAAATCTTTAGCAATGAAAGAGTTGAAATTCAATCGACTCTTGGTTTTTACCATTTTGATGAAGAAGGCTTTGATTTCTCTGAAGGTGCTTATTTCTCACGACTTGGAAATTTTTACTTCGTTCCGATTGTTGGAATGGAATTTAATTTTATTCTCTATGCTTCAAAAAATATTGAAGTGAAAATGATGAATCTTATCACTCCAGTAATTAGTCATCATTCTATAGGATTTATATTTCCGATCTAATCTTTAGTTGCACTTTATTGATCTTAGTAAATCCTCAACTTCATTCTTGTTTTTCTTATAATGCTTATCTGTCAGCAGAGTGTTGATATTAAAAACTTCGTTGCCGCAATTAAAGAAGTAAGTGCGTTCGATAAATGAAGTGCCAAGAACTTTATATTGGTAGCCAATAGTGTGTATTTCTTTTATCTCATTCCATTTTTGTTGCGTATAAGGGAAGAACTTTATTAGCTCCCCTTTGGCCTTCTTTAGCCATTGCTTCCTTCCGTCTTGATAATCAGAAACAGATTCTTTAATTTTTAATGGATCAAATTTGAAATCTTTGATCGTTGTCGGACTTACCGTGATCACGATTCTTTTTATTCCATCACTGGGACCAAGAAGAACAAGCGGTGAACTGGAGAGATTTTCGATAACTTGCCAATGTTCTTTGGCGTCAATAGAAATTGTTTTGCTGGAGATACTATAAGTATTTAGTTTAGCTTGAGTACTAAGGGAAAACCCAAGAATTAGGCTAACTAGTTGTATTGAAATAGAGGATCTAAAGTTTCTAAACATAATGTCCTTAATTGTATCAAGTAATTAAATTTACTTCATCTTAATTTAATAAATTTAACTTCGAAAATCTCTGCGAAGTATTAAAGTATTTTAACAAATGATTCGATTAATTACTCTGATAGGTAAAAAAGGAACGGTATACAAAATATGTTTTCACTTCTTAAAAAACAATTATTTATCTTAGGTATCTGTTTGCTAACTCAAGCTTACGCAAATGATGTAAGTTTTAATGAAAGAGTTCAGATTCTTGAAGAGAAATGTTTCGATGGAGAGGAAGTCCTACCGGATAACTACGTTGAAGTTTTAAATACAAGCTGTCTTAAGCTTGCTTTAGAGATCGATGATGAAGTCAAGGATGCTGAAGAGGAACAAGCTTCTGGTGTTGAGGAAGGTGTTACAGGGGAAATGACGTGCTCTGGTGAGGATGTACTTCAAACATCTGAAATTGAAAGATTGAAAATTTTAGCAGCTGGTGCGGCAGCACAAGTAAAGTGCTTACCTGCGGAGATCGAGAAAAATAAAGCAGGATGTGAGAACGTTTGGACTTGTAATAGTTACCGTTCAATAAATGCTGCGGCAGATACTTTATTACCAAAAATCATCAGTAAGAAAATTAATAGTAGTTTAGAAAATAAAGTCACAGAAAGTAACCTTCCAATTGATTGTCTTGATAAGAATGAGGGGAACTGCTTAACCGAAGTTACAACGGCATTTCTTTCAAGTTTCTGGTCAACAATGACAAGTGTTTGGGACCTTGTAAAAACTGGTTCTAGCTATCTTTTAAGTCCATCGAAATGGTTTGATAGTAAATCAGATGAGCTACATGCAATGTCAGAAAAGACTGATAAAGATGTGAGTAAGTTAACAAGTGATCCTGCTGCTTATTTTTCTGACCTTATGAATTCAATGAAAAAAAATATCGATTCATGGGTTAGGTCTTCAGTACTATGCCAAGAGTGGTCAGGTGCACCACATATGTCAGATTGTAAAGTTCCTCTTAGTAGCTACGAGTGTATTGACTGTAATGATAAGATAAATGCTACTTGTGCTGCTATTGGTGCGATAACTTCTGAATTTGGAGTTATGGTATTTACAGCAGGTGCTGGGAATATGATTTCACTTGGTGCAAAAGTCGGCGCTCGAGCATTGTCGAGAGTTTCAGCTAAAGTTGCGAACAAAATTAAACAAGTTTCTCCTTCCATGAAGTCACCAGCTGTTGTCGCTACAATGAAAGCAGAGGGGAAAGTGCTAAGTTCTGTAAAGAAGATTTCATCTGTCGCTAGTGTCGTTGCTGCAAAGTCGATGGAAATGTTTAAGAAAGGAAAGATGTTATCAGAGAAAATTATTTCTCATGTCGAAGAGTATAAAATAGTTAAGGCTTCGTTAGCAGTAGGAGACTTCATCAGTGATCCTCTACGTATGTCAAAGAGAATGTCACGACTTGGAGTAAATACTTCAAATCGAATTCTCGCTAGTACTGGATCTGGAGTTGTTGCAAGAAGATCAAAAATGGCTCTTGCGATGGATAAGAAATACGATCAAAAAAGAATCGTCCGTGAAGTTATTGATAAACGTGATGATCATACAAAGAGAAACGTAGCAATTAGGGGTTCGAGAACGACACAAAAACTTCGTTCAGAATATCAACATCTCTCTAGTCATGGAAAAAATCAAAAACCTTCTGGAAATACTGATCACATAGTTTCAGAATCAACTGGAAGAAAAGACTATGAAAGTGCAGGGAAGTCAGGTAACCGTTCTGGAGATAGTGTTCAAATAGAAAAAAAGAAAGAGCACCAACAATCAAAAGTTGCAGAAGGACAAACTTCTAGCAACTCAGGCACTAGTCATCATAAGAAGGAAGAACATCAAAGTAATGTTGCTGGGATGGCCAACCTTGGTAAAGCAGTCGTTGCAACAGGAATCGCCGCAAAAGCGCATGATATTTTGGCCGGTAAAGATCAACCATCACAAAAAGCTCAAAAGAGTGTAGAGAAAGTTACTTCTGTAGATCAAGCAAAACAAATCTTAGGAGCAAACTCTGTTGAAGAAATGGCCGCTAAGGCAGCTGCTCTTGAAAGTGTTTATAATGAATCAACTCGTAGTGAGATGGTCGACCGAATCGCGTCTGAATCTGGAGTAAGTAAAGAAGTTGCTAATTCTGTCTATGAACAAAGAGTTCAAGAAATTAATGAAGCTAAAGAGTTTGTTGCAAGTCAAGGATATAGTGACATTTCCAATAGTGTTGCAAGTAATTCAACTTCTCGCAAGGAAATTGCGAGTAAAGAATTAGAAAAACTTTTTGGAAAAGCAAAGGATGTACAAAAGAGTAAGGTCCTTGAGAAATTTGAAAAGAAAAAAGGAGAGTTAGAATCTAAACTTGCAAAGTTAAGTGAGACTCTCGATGATGAGGCGAAAACTGTTGTTGATGATAATTTCTCTTCAGATATTGGAAGTAGAAGAAGTCCAGCAAGTCAGTCTCCTGCTCGAGCACGTCGAAATAGTGGTAACTCAGGACCAGCACCTTCTGTTTCGCCAACTTCTTCAAGTGTGAGTAGCAACTCGAGCTCTTCGAATTTAAATTCTGAAGCTAATGATTCTTCTAATAACTTGGCAGTAAGCAATTTACAAGTTTCTCCTGATACTAAAATTGATGCTAAATTAGAAGAGCAAAAAACAAATGTTGAAAATATTGAGAAGCAGACTTTTGAAAAAGTGGCCGTTACGAACTTACTTCAGTTAATTAATCTTGAAGGGGTCGAGCTAGAGAATGATGTCTCAGTTTCATTAGGTACAAATATTGATTTGACAAGTGAGGGGCTAGCTCCTGATTATATTTCAGCATTTAATAATTTTATTGAAAGCAATGATAAAGCAAAGCTTAGAATCGTTAAAGAGATGGAAGACGGTAAGCTTGAAGTTATTGAAGATCAATCAGGTATGCAATATTCACTATTGATCAACGCAGGTTCTGCTAGGCTAATTAAGAACGAAGAATCAAGAAAGTTACTTGATAACTAAAATTGACTGATTCGTTTTTCCCTAAGAAGCTTTTTTTTTTATAAAAGTTATCTCACACCCTACGATTATATAGGAGTGACGTAAATTTATAAAAAAAGAGAGTGTATGGAAGATCCAACAGAAGAAATTAAATTGTTAAATAAGTTGGCCAGTGCTGAGAAGAAAGCACGAAAAAGGGCTATTCAAGATCGAGAACCTTTTAAGGGACTTCAGATTAAACCGACAGCATCTCTATTTGATGATTCTCCGGCCCAGGAGCCTGGTGAGAGGAATTGGACAGGTTATGGTTTTGATATCCATCCACAAGTAACATTTGTTGCTTCCGCGCTTCTACTGATTTTTATTACCCTATGCTTAATGTTCCAAACTGAATCTAAAGAGTTCTTTGCCGAAATTTTAAAAGTTATTTCAGTAAAGAGTGGTTGGTTCTTTATTCTAAGTTCAAATATTATGGTCATTGCTTGTATGTTCTTTGCCTTTAGCCGTTTTGGTAAAATAAAAATTGGGGGCATAAAGGCTAAACCAGAATTTTCGACCAAGGCTTGGTTTGCAATGCTTTTAAGTGCAGGAATGGGAATTGGACTTATGTTTTGGAGTGTTGGAGAGCCTATAAGTCATCTTCACAATCCTTCTCCTATGTTTAATGGTCTTACTGCCGGATCTGCTGAGGCAGCCCAGGCTGCGATGGCAGTGACATTCTTTCATTGGGGTCTTCATCCTTGGGCCATTTATGCTCTTGTAGGCCTTGGGCTCGCATTCTTTAGTTTTAATCGAGGATTACCTTTAACGATTAGAAGTATTTTCTATCCGTTATTGGGGGAACGAATATATGGTTTTTGGGGAAATGTAATTGATGTTCTTTCGGTGTTAGCAACCTTAGCTGGCTTAGCCACTTCACTTGGATTTGGCGTCCAACAAGTCAATGCTGGTCTCCATAAGTTGTGGGGCGTCGAAATTTCTGTAACTGTGCAAGTTGTCCTTATATGTGTGATCACTGGTTTTGCTACACTCTCTGTTGCCTCTGGACTTGATAAGGGCGTGAAGTATTTAAGCGGAATTAACATGGGAATAGCCGCCTTATTTATGTTGTTTCTTTTAGTTGTTGGTCCGACTGTTTTCATTCTCGGTGGATTTACTCAAAGTATAGGTTTTTATTTTCAAAAATTACCACAACTCAGTTTATGGACAGAAACTTTTAAAGATACAAATTGGCAAGGTGGTTGGACAGTGTTTTACTGGGCGTGGTGGATTTCATGGTCTCCATTTGTCGGGATGTTCATTGCACGAATCTCAAAAGGACGCACGGTAAGAGAATTTATTACTGGTGTCATTATTGTGCCCTCTCTTCTTTCATTTGTTTGGATGAGTGTTTTTGGAGGAACTGCTATATTTAGTGAACTTCATCAACATAGCAATATTGCAGCAGCTGTTAAAGATAATGTAGCCACGGCGCTATTTGTTCTACTTGATGGATTTCCTCTTTCTGGATTTCTTTCATTCATTGCAATTATTCTTGTCACGGTATTCTTTGTAACGTCGTCAGACTCTGGTTCATTAGTTGTTGATCATCTTACATCTGGTGGGAAATTAGATTCCCCAATTCCTCAAAGAGTATTTTGGGCAGTGATGGAAGGTGTTCTTGCAGTAACGTTACTTCTTGGTGGGGGGTTAACAACATTGCAAACCGCTGCTATTTGCACAGGTCTTCCCTTTGCGGTTATTTTATTATTTTCGATATACTCGATCTATATTGGCTTATCTCAAGAGCATTATATTGAAGAGGTTGTTGAAGAAAGATTAAGAGAAGTTGAACACGAACATCTCTTGGAAGAAACAATTAAATCAATGAAGTAGAAAAAAAAGGGTTACTTAAAGTAACCCCGAATTTTTAATCTTCTGTAGTTAAAAGAGCGATGGCCAGATCTACAATTAACTGGTCGTCTTCTTTTCCTTCAAAATCAATTTCATATTCATCACAAAGCTCTTCAAGCTCTTCACGCTCACAGTCCATAAGGTCTAAAAGTGCTAATTCATATGTTACAAGAATCATTAGGTTGTCATGTTGTCTATCTGTAGACTCAAGACCTACAGAATCAACTGCTGCTTGAAGTTCTTCAAAAGTCATCTTTTCATTTTCTTCATAACGGTAAAGTAGAAATGAAAGATCTTCAGCATCATCATCATATTCAGCATCAATATTCTTATCTTTACAATATTTTAATAGCTTATTCTTTGGTAATCCTAAGTATTTGTTTTTCTTTGGATCCAATGCCATGTAAAGTGGATTCTCTGTCATTTTTACATCTCCCTGTTTGACATCTTTATAGCCCAATTATTATAAGGAGTCTTGAACTATTTTATTATGATGAAGAAACTATTAATACTTACATTTATTTCTCTATCACTGTTAGCAGGATGGCTCTATCACAGCTTAGGGATTGCTGAGATCAGGGCCCTTGAAAATGGTTATGTCCAGACAAAGCTTGATCAAGAAGGTGGCGTCAGTTATGAAGTCGTTAAGAAGATGCCAAAGAGCTGGATCAAGCTAAATAGGATTCCAAAAGATGCTTATATGGCAATTGTTATTAGTGAGGACTGGGCATTCTATGATCATCATGGTTTTGACTCTGATCAGATTGAAATTGCGTTAATAGATGCTCTTGATGGAAAAAAGCTTAGGGGAGCAAGTACGATAACTCAGCAGCTTGCTAAAAATCTTCTGTATGATTCA
The DNA here is from genome assembly GCA_964593545.1 of uncultured Bacteriovorax sp. Lineage (GTDB taxonomy): Bacteria > Bdellovibrionota > Bacteriovoracia > Bacteriovoracales > Bacteriovoracaceae > Halobacteriovorax_A. The sequence continues at coordinate 107,887 of CAZQJK010000003.1, forward strand.
CAACGTTCATTTTTAAGAAAAATTTTTGAACTTGGAAGTGCTGTTGCCTTAGAGCACTTTCTCTCTAAAGATAAGATTCTTGAAACTTACTTAAATATTATTCAGTATGGAGAAAGTCTTTATGGAATAGATAAGGCATCAAGATTTTACTTTGCAAAGTCGGCGGGAGCTCTCGAAGTTAAGGAGGCTGCGTTTCTTGCGATGTTACTTCCTAGTCCCGTTCGTTATGCTCAATCTTTCTATAATAAAGAAATGACAATCTTTGCTTCCCAGGTGGTTGATTCAATCATCGATAAATTAGCGATAGCAAAAGTGATCACAAAAGACAGGGCCGATGAAGTAAAGAGTGAACCGTTACTCTTTAGATTTTAATAATTTTTTTCAAAATCTTGACATTTATTGACTTCGTTTTATTCTATAATAAATTTGATGGAGGCATTATGAAATTCTTAGCTATTGTCCTTTTTTCTTTATTAACTCTGAATGCATTCAGTGATGGAAGTGCATCTGATCGTAAACCATTTGATCCTTTCGCAACAAACGGCCAACAAAAATTTGCAAATCCTGGAGACAAGAGGGATGTGGGTGCTCTACGGAAATTATTTTTTGGAAACTCGATTCAAGGTATAACTGGTTCGATTATGGAATCTAATGATGTTAAAATCGAAGCACGAGAAGATGATAAATTTAAGTACGTCGACATTTTAGCTGAAGGTGTTTCAAAAGATGATTTAAAGATCAATATTAAAGATGAAATGATTATGATAAGTGGTCAGATTAAAAAAGAAGAAAAAAGTGACGACGGACAAGTACTTTCTAGCTTTTCGTCAAGCTTTATGAGGTCTATTCCTGTTCCCGAAAATGTAGACTCACTTAATCCCGATTTTGATTTAAGTGGAAAGAAAATAGTTATCAAATTCAAAAAGAAGTAATGGCCTTCTTAAAAGGCCAGTTTCGTTGCAAGGATTAAAATAATCAGCCAGCTTAGGGCAAATGTTCTCATTCGATGAACAACATTATTATGTGTTATGTGAATGTAGCTATGAATAATTCGAAGAGCGACAAAGCACCATGCAAGCATCAATGATAAAATATCGACTCGGTGAAAGAGAAATGTGAAAATACACACCATATAAAATAGAGTTGGTGTCTCTAAGAGATTAGTATAATTTCTCGCCGCTTGAAGAGCTTGTTCTGGAACAACATCATCAGTTGAGTAGGTCTTGAAATGCTTAAGACTAACCGATTTTTGTTTTATCGCTTTAACACGTCTGCTAAACATCACAAACATAACGAGACAAGTCAAAAAGATCATTGCTAGACATGGGTAGTAGATTAGTTGTTGGTTCATTGGCCCCTCTTATTTTATTTATTAAGATAATAGATTCTAAATAGCTTCATGGCTTTTTGCGGTGTGTATAAAAAATTGGAAGTATTAGATTTTTTATGTTATCTTGCCCAAAAATTAGAAGAGGATTGCAGTAATGATTAGTGTTCAAAATGTTAGTTTGGCCTTTGGCGGAAGAAAGTTATTTGATGATGTAAATATTAAATTTACCCCAGGAAATTGCTATGGGCTTATCGGCGCTAATGGAGCAGGGAAGTCTACTTTTTTAAAGATTCTTGCTGGTGATATTGAAGCTAATACAGGTGATGTATTCACAGCTCCGGGACAGAGAATCTCTGTTTTGAGACAGGATCATTATGCTTTTGATGATTACACTGTAATGGACGCCGTCCTAATGGGTAATGAAAAGCTATACAAAATAATGCAAGAAAAAGACGCAATTTATATGAAGGACCCATTCACTGATGAGGATGGAATTCGCGCATCAGAGTTAGAAGCTGACTTTGCTGATATGAATGGGTGGGAAGCCGAATCTGAAGTTGGTGTTATTTTAAGTGGTCTTGGTATAGGTTCAGACTTACTTCAAACGCACCTGAAGGACCTACAGGCCGATGTTAAAGTAAAGGTACTTTTAGCATCAGCTCTTTTTGGAACTCCTGATATCCTTTTACTTGATGAGCCAACCAACCATCTTGATATTAAGGCCATTCAATGGCTTGAGAATTTCCTTCTCGACTTTAAAAATACCGTTATTGTTATTTCCCATGATAGACACTTTTTAAATAAGGTCTGTACAAATATTGCAGATATCGATTTTGGAAAACTTACAGCTTATGCTGGAAACTATGAGTTTTGGAAGAGTTCAAGTGAGCTAGCTCAAAAGCTTAGATCTTCTGAGAATAAGAAAGCTGAAGAGAAAGCGCAGGAGCTTAAAAACTTTATTCAGCGCTTCAGTGCTAATGCTTCAAAGTCAAAGCAGGCAACTTCAAGACAAAAACAACTTGAAAAACTACAGCTTCACGAGCTTCCGGTTTCAACAAGAAAATATCCATACGTTGATTTCAAACCAAATAGAGAAGTAGGAAAAGAAATTCTTCGTGTTGATGGAATTACTAAATCTATCGACGGTGTAAAGATTCTTGATAATGTTTCTTTCGCAGTAAATAAAGATGATAAGATTGTCTTCTTATCAGAAAACGATCTTACTCAGACGACACTATTTGATATCATTTCAGGAGAGATTGAACCAGATAGTGGAACATTTGAATGGGGATCAACAATCACATCTTCATACTTTCCATCTGATAACTCTAAGTATTTTGAAAGTGGGTCGTTAAATCTTGTTGATTGGTTAAGACAGTACTCTCAAAATAAAGAAGAAAGTTTTATTCGTGGTTTTCTTGGTAAAATGCTCTTTTCTGGAGAAGAGGCCCTTAAGAAGACTAATGTTCTCTCTGGGGGAGAGCGAGTAAGATGTATGTTATCTAAGATGATGCTATCTGGAGCCAACGCTATTATTCTTGATGGTCCAACTTCCCATTTAGACCTTGAAAGTATTACTTCTGTGAATGACGGACTTATTCGTTTTAATGGTGGAGTCTTAATGTTTACTTCTCATGACCACGAGTTTGTTCAAACCGTAGCTAATCGTATTATCAAAATTGATGGAAGTATTGGATTTGATAAGTACATTACTTACGACGACTATCTTGATTTGAATAAATAACAGATGCAAAAGCTAGGTTAAATCTCCTAGCTTTTTTTTTATCCCATTTACATATAGAATATAACTTCTTATTAAATTTTAAATTAGAGGTTACAGGATGTATGCTTTTTTAACTTTGATCTGTATATCACTTTCATTTTCGGCCACAGCATCGCAAGCCGTAGGGTTTTATTCTAAGGGCTCTATCAAAGATTCAATATCAATTTTAGATCGTAATATTAATGTGATGAAACTATTTGAAAGTCGAGATAAGTTATACTCAACAAATGAGATGCTCGAGCTCATCGAGGGCCTCTCAAAATTTAGCAGTGAACAATTTCCAACGGCTGAGGTTATTCAAATCGGAGATTTATCGGCGAAGAAAGGTGGCAATGCTGTAAGACATGCTAGTCATCAAAATGGTCTTGATGCTGATATTGTCTATTATCGAGTAAATGAAGAGGCTCAGGATATTAGTAATCCAGAGTGGGCAGAGAATTTTATCGTAGGGGCTCAAGTCTCAAAGAATTTTCATTCTCAAAGAAATTATGCGTCCCTTAAATACCTTGTTGAAAATTATGATGTAAGAAGAATCTTTGTTGATACTGCTGTGAAAAAAGAGTTTTGTAAAATGGCAAAAGAAAGTGGAGAAATCAATGATAAAGAAACAATCGAGTTTCTTAGAAGGTTGAGACCTGCAAAGTTACATCAGACACATTTTCACGTTCGTTTGGGTTGTCCTGAAGGGAGTGTTAAGTGTAAGGCGCAGGCGGAGCCACCAAAAGGTACTGGTTGTGATGGTATTTCTCTTGATTCAGTCGAAGTGATTAGCTGTTAATATTTACAGTTGAGGTTGGTTGAGATGACTTCAATCAGCCTATCATTTTCATAATGAGTGAATAAATCGTCTTCTTTTTCAAGATTTTGAATTAATCCACTTTCAGTATAAAGATATTTTTTGATTTTATTTTCAAAGAATTTGAACTTTTGACCTGGCTCATACTTAGAAGTTTCAATAACCGTTGGAAAAGAATCTTTATCTTCTTTATAGACAAGGTAAGTTGGAATATCTCCTTCTTGTCCATCATCAAAGAAAAAGCGAGTTCGATAAATCTCGCCCTCATATTCAAAATGCTTATTTAAAAATCTAAGGCTACCCCTGCTTGTTGAGGTTGCTTTTTCAAGTTTGGCATAAGCGCTCTGACAAGCTTGTTCAGTACCTGTCTTGTGTTCTTTTGGAAGTTGAACTTCCTTTTTTCTAAGATGTTTTGAATGACTATTTCTTAGTTGCACAGCTCGTTGATTAGTAAGGAAGAAACCAACGATAATGGCGACTAGAAATAGAGCGAAACTAAGCTTCTTTCGATTCAAAGCTTAGTACCATCTTTTGCAGCTTGTTTTTGAATTTGATTTTTCTCCCCATCTGACTTCTAAATTATCATTTGGGTGAGAAGAAATTAGACCATTATTTATTCTTTTCCATAACTCTTTAAGAGAAATGCGAGATGATTGTGAATAATTAATTGAACAAAAATTAAGTAGCTCATCCTCTGGAACAAAAACGTTTTTAAAGATGGCTTCTGTAATTTGAACGTGAGTTGGATTTGCTCGACTAAGGTCATTATTTCGATCAAGCTCTTGATAAGTGTCTCTAAGCTTATTAAACGTTTCCGTTAAGGCCTTATCTCTTGCAGGAGTCGAGTATGTATCAAAGTCTCGGTAATCCATACATGCGCCGTTTGTTTGTTTTAAAAATTCGATGGCCTGGTCAACATATTTAATTCTCGCCATTGACTCTTCACAAGTAGCATTTAATGCTCTAAATAGTTTTTGCTCTGGATCTTCGTCTTCTGTTTTAAGTAAAGACTTAACATACTTGAAAAAGTTTGTTGCACCAAGTTCTTCAGCGATTTTAAATTGTTCATTGGAAGCTTTCAATTCTTCTGGAAGAGAAGAGATTGAAGTTCCAATATACTGTGGCCATCTAAATCTCTTAAAGCCCCAAGGGTCGTGTGGTAGATTCACAAACTCTTTTGATTTTCTTCTTGTCATCGGTTCGCCAGCAGCCTTGATTGCCTGTGTCGAGTAGATCGTATCAAATGTACCAACCGGATTAATGTCTTTAATTGTATAGACATGTCTTATGAAGTTTCCAAAGCGTGCCTTGATTTTGTAAGTAAAAAGACTTCCGGCTTTAGTCGATGCAACTTCAATTGGATAGGTATCAAAGTAAGTTAAGTTCTCACTACCAACACTTGCACCAATGGTATTAATCATCGCGACAAGCTTCTTATTTGGAGAACCATACTTATCCCAACTATCAAGTTCATTATTAAAAGTTTTAATCTTTCCACGTGAGCCGGATGGGTTCTTTACAGCAAACGGTAGGGAGTGTTCGAATGAGAATATTGCTCTTAAGGCATAAGCCGCGTCTGCGCAATCTGCTTGTATTCCATAGTAAGGAGAGTTCTTATCGATAAAAATATTTTCATGTACTTTTGAACTCATTATCCAGTTTGAGTATTCCTCTTCGTAGCTCATATCCCATGAGTTCGTCGATTCCCATACCGCTGCAAATGTAAGATTAAAAAGAACAATGAAAATGGAAGTGATTAATAGCTTCACGAGCGACTCCGATAAATTTATTGATAGCCTTCTTTTAAAAAAGTAGAGGGGCTTGGTCAAGAAAGAAACAGGAAGAGGCGCGTTAAGTGCTCGTAAGGTTACTTTATTTCTACAGTGATAGGACAATGATCTGAAACGAAGCGGTTATAGAAGCTGGTATTTCGGTAGCGATACAGTTTTGAGTTTGTCGTATTGCAGGCTTGAAAGACATCAACAGATTGGATATTTAACTTATTTGAAATCCAAAAATGGTCAAAGAGGTGGCCATAATTAAAAGACTTAAATGTATATCTAAAATCATGCTTAACGCGTTTTAGATCTGCCTGTTCATATAGCTCATCCATTTTTTCAAGATCGGCGACAGCTGAACCAGAGATTTCTTTTGGGTAAGTGTTAAAGTCACCAAGTACAACGACAGGGGTTTTGTCTTTGAAGCTAAGTATACGGCCAGCGAGAAGCTGTGTTTGCATCTCACGCATCTGCCCCTCAAGTCGACCGGCCTTTAAATGAACTCCAAGGATATGCAAAAGAGCTTCCCCCGATTTTGCATTCGTAATGACTCCAGAAATTGCAGGGCGAAGTTTTGAATTATTAATCGATGCGATGTCTTCGAAAATAAGGTTGTCATCATCACGTTCTGGAATAAATTTAAACTCAGCACGATGACAAAGAACGAGATGCTGATGTCTTGAGCCAGATCCTTCATAAGTCTGGCACTCGTACTTTAAATTCCCCAGTAGTGAGATGAGTTTTTTGGTATCGACAACTTCCTGAAAGAGAATGATGTCACTTGCTATAAGATACTTATTTATAAACTCGGTAATCCAGGGACCACGATATTCATCAGAACTCTTTCCTGATAATTCTCCACCTGTCCCAAACCACTTGAGGTTAAAGCTAGTAATCTTAAGCCCTGCTTGAGCTTGGAGTGATGAGATGAACATCACGAGTATGATAAGTTTTTTCATTAATCTTCCCTGACTATGTAAAAATAATATGTTTGGCCTGCTAATAAGTCTAATTATTTATGAGTGTCTATTTTGTAAGGGCTTGAAATCTTGTTAAACTAAAAATTTATCAATAAATTTCTTTAAAGTGAATATTTTATGCGGTATGCGTTGGGTGCACTTTGTTATTTAACTAGTTTGGGGGAATGAATGAGATTACAAAGTTTACTGATTATTGTCCTATCTTTGGCCTTTACTACTTTTAGCGATGCTAAAACTTCCGCACTTTTCTCTCCTCATCAGGGTGGTGAGGCATTTGATAAAATATATGATTACTCAGCCAGTGCTACTTCTAAGCTCTACATTACTATATATAGCTGGTCAGATAAGAAGGCATTAGATGCGATGATCGTCGCTGCAAGTAATGGTGCTGATGTAAAAGTCGTTCTTCATCCAACTCTTGCAAGAACTCAAAGAGCTATTGATTATGCTAAAGCATTAGAGCTTAGTGGTGGGGCAGTGAAAATTGCGACGATGAATATGCATGAAAAATTCTTTATCGTCGACGAAAGAGTCTTAATCAATACTTCTGCTAATCTTTCAGGGGGAGCAAAGTCTAAGTATAGTGAGAACTTTATTTTCCACGAAGTTGAGAGTGATACTGAAAAAGCTTTACTCAAAGAGTTTAATCAAGAGTTCTCAGTTCTTTGGAATACTGCAAAGGACTTTGTTAGCGACTCAGAAGACAATGCCGTTGGAATTGAACAAGTCGATCTTTTAAACCTCCCAGCAAAAGATGAGGTTACTTTATATTCATCTTCAATGAATTTTACCTTAAAGAAAAACTCTTTGACGAGTAAGGCATTCAAAGAAGGGAAGTTCTACGCGTTAAGTAAACGTGGGGGAGCAAAGAATCACACATGGCTTGTTAGGGATCTTATTATTAAGAATATCAATGAAGCTAAGTCTAATATTCTTTTGTCTTTGAACCATTTAAATATCAGAGAAGTTACAGATGCTCTAATCTCTGCCGTAAAAAGGGGAGTTGATGTAAGACTCGCCGTTGACAACCAAGAGTTTAAAACTGCACCAAATAATAAAGAGATGACTCCGCAATTTGTAGCAGACTGGAAAAAAATTCCAGGAAAAGAAAAAGTCGATGCACCTGTGAGAGTGAAGTTTTACAGTTTTGCTCCATCTCCTCGCTACTGGTTCTTAAATCATCATAAATATATCTTGATCGACTATGATGAAAATAATTTAAGTGGTGCTAAGTTGATTTCTGGTTCGTATAATATTTCTCGAACTGCAGAACAAAATCAATTTGATAATATGGTGATTTATCAGGGATCGGAGTTCATCTCTATTTATAAAGATTTTAAGAATGAGTTTGAAAACCTTTGGAGCTTAAATCGTAATGCTGATGATATGCCTGAAAGTGAAATATTTGATAGCTTAACAAAAGTTGAAAAGGACTCACTCTCGATTCACTCGCAAACACCTATCTCTCTTTCTTGGAGTGAGGTTTTAGCTGTTCGTAAAGATGCTTACAAAAAGGCTCCAGGGATGTTTAAAAACCTTTTTAGAAAGCGAGACTGTAAATACTTTGGACTTAAGTCTGGAGAGTTCTACGGTTGCCCTTAGTTTTCAAGTTCTGCTAAGAAATGAGTCTGGTCTTCATTTTTAAAGATGATGACAATACCGGACTCACTCTGAATTTGACCGACAGTCAAACTCTTTACATTGAAAGGTACTTCCTTTTTAAAAATGGCCCTAATCGTCTTTGGACGCTTCAGCGAATTTGTTACAATATAGTCTTCGAGTAGTTCAAAATAAACAGTGTTATTAAGATGATTATTAATATCATAATCAGTATAACGAAGCTTATAGATAAATGGATTGGTTAGCTTGCTATCTTCTTTTATTCTCCATGAATTATCGAGGGCACCAAAATTTGAATTCTGTGTACTCGTAAAGTTTGGAAACTCAGAAGTGTTAAAGAGTACGGGAGACTTTTTAACAAGATCGAGATAAATCCAACTTGTATTGGCCGTAATTATCTTACGACTTCCAGTTGTTAACTCGAACTCGCGATAGCCCTTAAAGTGCTCAGTTCCCCTCGACCATGTTGAAAGCTTAATCTGACTTGCGAGAGTCGGCATCTCATCGATGCGCAACTCAATTTTTGTCAGTACCCATGCCTGCTTCTTCCTAACTAACTCGTCCCATGTTTGGGCGCGGGAAGTGTAATGGTCAAGTGCAATATCTTGAAAGAGAAGCATGAGCTTCTTGAGGCTTAATTGACCTTTTGGACAAACATCCCCAGCGTTAATATGGTATTGATAGCTAAATATTGAGTCTTGATATTTTTTTTCCATTCCCAAGGCTACTCCTTAGAATTTGATTTGTGAATAGGTCTTGTCTAGTAGTTGTCTAGTTGTTCATCGGTGTTGATCTTTGTATAAATATTCAATCTTAAAAAAGGAGATCTTATGAAGTATCTATTTCTTACAATGGTATTAGTTCTACAAACTTCTTGTTTTGCATCTGCACAACTTCCAACTGTTTCAAAAGTTGAGGTGGAAAGATATGTAGGTAAGTGGAATGCAATTTCATCACTACCACAAAGATTTACAAAGAAATGTATTGCGCAGACAGCTGAATATGAAATTATTGGTGAAGGAAAAGTAAGCGTACTGAATACATGTTTAAAAGAACATGGCAAGGTAACGACTATTGAAGGACAAGCTGTAGTAAAAAATAAAGAAACAAATGCTTCTCTAATTGTCACATTCAATAATTTTTGGACAAAATTATTTAGAGTTAAAGGTGACTACCAAATATTAAAACTTGATAGTGATTACGATTATGTGTTGGTTGGTTCTAATAATAAGAAATCACTTTGGATAATGTCACGTGAAACGACAATGCCAACTGAGGTTTTCGAAGAATATAAGGCTTATGCTCAGTCATTAGGTTTTGAAACTTCAAAACTTATTAAAAGTAAATTTTAATATTTTCTAAGGAGAGCATTGCTCTCCTTATTGTCTTTGCATTCTAATGTATTTAATATTGTGTGATGAACACGATATGGCATAATCTTCTAAAAAATAACCTCGAAGTCTATAACGAAATAACTGACGAATCATTTTCTAAATTACTATTAATCTGCAACATTCAAAAAGTTAAAGAGGGAGAATCTCTTATCTCGCTTGGAGAAATGACAGATTCGATTTACTTTCTTTGTTCTGGTCTTCTGAGGGCATACACTGTTGATAGTCACGACTGTGCTAAAGAGTATAATAAAATTTTCTTCACAGAGAATATGTTTCCAGCATCAATGTCAGCGCTTGTCTCAGGGACAGAGTCTCAATTTGCTATTGAGGCACTTGAGGACTCTGTTGTAATTAGGATAAACTATAAAAAGTTTCGTGAACTTCTAGGATTATGTACTGACTTGATGAATTTCTATGTTAACTATCTAGAAAAAAACTGGATTGTAAGGAAGGAAGAGGCCGAAGTTTCCTTCGTCTTTGACGATGCTAAAGCTCGATACCTAAAGTTTTGCAATTTATATCCAGATCTTGTAAGGCGTTTGCCGTTAAAGCATGTAGCCTCTAGTTTAGGAGTGACATCTACTCAGTTGAGCAGAATAAGAAAAGAGCTTAAAAATCAACATATGTAAATTTCAAAAGCTTTTTCAGCCTTTATAGTGAGGTATGAATAATTCATTACTTTATATTTTATTACTTAGCGCTGGAGCATTGATATCGATTCAAAGTACAATTAGCGGAAGTGTCAGTAAAATTGTGGGAAATAGCTTGATAAGTTCTGTCGGGTTGTATTTCACAAGCTTATTAATAGGTTTAACAATTTTGCTGTCTAGCGGTAACCTTTCAAAAAGTGTAAGTGCTCTGAAAGAAAATTCAGTGATGTGGTTATTGCTTTTGGCCGGGGGACTAAGTATTTGTGGGCTATCTTGTGTGTACTGGGCCATTCCAAGAATTGGTATATCAAAAGTTATTTGCTTTGTTATCGCAGGGCAAGTTTTCTGCTCACTTGTTATTGCACATTATGGGTTGTTTAATTCTATTTATGAGCCTATTAGCACTTCTCGAGTATTTGGAGGTGTGTGTATGGTTGTTGGTGTTTATCTAATTAATAGGAGCTAAAATGAATATTGAATCTCAGTTTATTTTTAATTCAAAATTGGTTAACTCTAGAGATGTAAACTTTTTAAATCAATTTATTAAGTACTACTTGAATAAAGTCTCGTTTAACAATCTCGAAGTTTATTTTAATAAAGGGAAAATTCTCGACTTAAGTATTGAAAACCTTCTTGATAAAGTAATTGTGAAAAATTTAGGTGGGTACTGTTTTGAGCATAATAAAATTTTTAATTATCTTTTGCTTGAGTACGGTTTCAATGTCGTGAGCTATTTAGGTCGCGTTGTTTATGGTCAAGAAATTGAAACACCTCGAACTCATCATACTAATGTCGTCGCAATAAAGGGGGTAGAATATATTGTGGATGTAGGATTTGGGCCATATACACCTGGATGTTTGATTCCCCTTTCTGGAGAGGTCGTTAGTGATGGACATTTTAATTACTTTGTTAAAATGAATCAGGAAGAAAGTCTGGTGAGAGTCTTCACGTATAGAGATAATGAGGAGTTTGAACTTTATAACTTTAGGCGAGAATTATGTTTTGACTGTGATTATAAGTTATCAAATTACTACACGAATACACACCCTGATTCAAAGTTCGTCAATGAAGTTATAGTTTCACAAAAAAAATCAGATGAGGTGAAGTTTATTTCAAATAATATATTAAGTTCAATCTCAAAGAGTGGAAGAGTCGATATCGATATAAAGGATCATGATCATTTTGTGTTGATTCTGAAAAATGACTTTAATTTGGAGTTTAGTAGTTTTATAAAAGAGGACTAACTTGTGTTAGTCCTCGATGGTATATTTAATTATTTAAAAGATCGTCTTTAACAAGGTTTGGAATAGTTACCTTGAGTCGTGGTTCTTTTTCCATGGCCCTTTTAATTGCAAAAGTCGCTCCTTCGTTTCTTGCCCACGAGCGGCGATTGATTCCATTATTAACATCCCAAAATAGCATTGATTTAATTCGACGATCACAATCCTCAGAACCATCAATTACCATCCCGAAGCCACCGTTAATAACTTCTCCCCAGCCAACTCCTCCACCATTGTGAAGTGAGATCCAAGTGGCCCCACGAAATGCATCACCAACAAAGTTTTGCACGGCCATATCGGCCGTGAAGCTTGAACCATCATAGATATTTGAAGTTTCTCGATAAGGAGAGTCTGTTCCCGAAACATCATGATGGTCACGTCCAAGAACAATTGGAGCACTTATGAGGCCATCTCTAATTGCCTTATTGAATGCAAGTGCGATTTCTATTCTTCCATCACTATCTGCATAGAGAATTCGTGCCTGTGATCCAACAACGAGTTTGTTGGCCTTTGCGCCTTCGATCCATGTGATATTATCTTGCATTTGCTGCTTGATTTCAGCAGGTGATTCACTCATCAGTTTTTGTAGTACTTCTGTAGCTATTTTATCTGTTGTATCAAGATCTTTTGAGTCACTGCTTGTACATACCCATCTAAAAGGTCCAGAGCCATAATCAAAGCACATCGGCCCCATGATGTCCTCGACGTAGGACGGATAGCGGAAGCCGCCGTCGGGGCGCATG
>CAZQJK010000004.1:0-117899 GCA_964593545.1 uncultured Bacteriovorax sp.
CTAAGAAAGCAACTAAGAAAGTAGCTAAAAAAGCAACTAAGAAAGTAGCTAAGAAAGCAACTAAGAAAGTAGCTAAAAAAGCGACTAAGAAAGTAGCTAAAAAAGCGACTAAGAAAGTAGCAGCTAAAAAAGCTCCGGCTAAAAAAGCTACTGCTAAGAAAGCAACTGCTAAAAAAGCTACGGCTAAAAAAGCAACTGTTGCTAAGAAGAAATAATTAATCTTCAAAAAATTGGCCTTCGTAAGAGGGCCTTTTTTTTTACCTTTTTTCTAAATTACTGATTTTTCAAACATTTCACCCTGTAAAATTTCTTGTTTCTTGCCAAAATCTTAAAATTTCTGCTACAAGCATCTTCTATTAAAGATAGAAAACTACTTATCGCCAGAATTTATAGCTGAACCGATGGGTGGATAGTGCAAATTCGCCTCTCCATTTTGAGATTTCGTCATCTTCTGGCTAATATTTGGAAAATTTATGAGTGATATAGCTCCAACTGGTCTTGGTATTAGTAAATTAAATATGAAAAAAGAGGTTTTTGTTGATTCAACAACGGGTGAATCAATTATAAAACTAGGGGATTTAACATTTCCTCCAAGAAAAGTCTGGATCAAGACCTTTGGTTGCCAGATGAATTACCATGATACTGAAAGAATTCTCTCTCATTTAAAGAATCTTAACTTTACTCATACTGAAGAGCTCGATGAATCAGATTTAGTTCTTTTTAATACATGTGCTGTTCGAGAATTGGCCAATAACAAATTTTACTCTCAACTTGGGGAGATGAAGCACCTTAAAAAGAAAAAAGGTGGTGAGCTTGTTGTTGGAGTTGGGGGATGTGTTGCCCAAACTGAAGGGAAGGATCTTGTTAAGAAGTATTCTCATTTAAACTTTGCTTTTGGACCAGATACAATTGACTCGATTGCGGATATGGTTTTTAGAACTTATGCCGGTGATGATAAATTTGCTGTTAATACTTGGGATCGAAGTAGTGACTTTTCAATTGAGACGAAGATTAGTCATGGTTCTCCTCAGGCATTTGTCAATATTATCAAAGGCTGTGACAAATATTGTACTTACTGTATCGTTCCATACACTCGCGGAAGGGAACGTTCCCGAAAATTAGATGAGATCGTTCAGGATGTTCGTCGTCTCGTTCAGTATCAGGGTGTTCAAGAGGTCATGCTACTTGGGCAAAATGTAAATTCATTTGGTAAAGAAAATGGAGAGCGTATCTCTGATTTAATCATGGCCCTTGATGAAATTGAAGGACTAGAGCTTTTAAGGTATACGACTTCGCATCCCTATGATGTTTCTGATGATTTGATTGAAGCACATGGTAAGGCGAAGAAGTTATCAAGGCATCTTCATCTTCCAGTCCAGTCAGGTTCAGATACCGTGCTTCAAAGAATGAATCGCGAATACACAAAAGAACATTATCTTGGTTTATTAGAAAAATTAAGAGCAGCTCAACCTGAAATAGTCATTTCAACTGATATTATCACTGGTTTTGTAAATGAAACTGATGAAGAGCATGAAGAAACGATGGATCTTTTAAGAAGGGCCCGTTTCGACTTCATCTATTCTTATGCTTATTCGCAACGAAATAAGACTCGTGCTGCTAAGATGGATGATTTTTTAACGAATGAAATTAGAAAACAAAGACTTTATCAGGTCCAGGCCCTTCAGTTAGAAATTCAGGCCGAAGACAGGCCAGCGATGATTGGTAAAGATTTTCTCGTCCTTGTTGAAGGCTTTGGGCACATGAAAGGTGAGAAGAAGTGGAAGGGGAGATCGAATTGTAATCGTATCATTCACTTTAAAGCTTCGGATGATGAAGTTAATTTAAAATGGAACTGGGTCACTGTTAGAGTAACTGAAACGACAGCTCTTTCTTGCCAGGGGGAGCTTCTTGAAGTTCACGGACGCCGACCTAACACTTCTAAAATCCAATAATTTATATAACTTAGTTAAATAAACTTCATTCAAATGGCGGCAAAAACAACCGCCATGAGAATTTTTTAATTCAAAAAAGTATACAATGGTCATTAGGAGCAATTATGAAGCGAATTTTGATATTGTTATTTTTCTCTTTTAAAGTCTTTGCCCTTGCTGAGCTAGACTTTGATTTCAACTATAGTAAGAATAAATTTGGTGAAAATCGCCAAAACTATTCAATGTCTCGGACATATGCAGGCTCAATTGCATTTTACTTCTTCAATTTAACAGCAATTGAGTTTAATTACTCAGAGTCTCAAGATAAGACTGTTGTTAATCACGATACTTCAAAAGCTACAAATCTTGCGATTGAAAATGAAACATCAGTCCTTAAAACGTCGACATATGGAATTGGAATCAGGCAGGCCTTGGCCCATAAGAATTCATTTCTCATTCCTTCTCTAAGTTTAGGGTGGGCGAGGCAGTCATTTACCGATAGTGCAGCTGCTACAATTATTGATAAGAGTGATAATAGTCGTACAATCTATGATACCGGTGAGTCGATCATCACCTATGATTCAGTTTTTGCTTCATTCGCTTTAAAGTTTCGTTTGACAAAGACATTTTCAATTAAGGGTGGAGTGAAAACTGCTTTTAGAGCATTTGAGTGGAATCAGGCAAAAGATCAAGTTCATTACACTGCTGGACTTTCGTGGATATTTTAAAGCGCTTAATTTTGGTTTTAACATGCTTGACCCTAATATCTTGTGCAAAGGTATCCTATTTAACAGAACAGGGGATAGGGCAGTTTAAAATCTTATACGACGCTAAAGAGAATAATGAATTATTAAATGATCCTAAGGTTAAAAAAGAATATAAAGAAAAGATCATGTTGATAGAGAAGTACAAGGCCTTTTTCTACGAGTATTGGTCTAAAAGTTCAACTGACATTTATAGCAAGACAACAATTCTCGATCGAGATGCTGTTACTTATCTGGTTATTACCTCTCCAAAAGATAAAGTCTACGCCATTGAGGAGTGCTTTATCTTTGCTGGATGCTTTCCATACTTGGGCTTCTTTAAGAAGTCTTCGGCACTCGATTATGTCAAAAAGATGGAAGAACAAGGCAATGAGACCTACATGAGGAAGGTTCTCGCATACTCAACATTAAATAAGTTCAGTGATCCAATTCTTTCTACATTCTTCTTATATGATCGATTTGAACTGGCCGAAACTATTTTCCATGAGCTCTTTCACACAATTCTCTTCATTAAAGATGAAGTCGATCTCAATGAGAACTTAGCAAACTTCTTTGGCAAGAAACTTCTTGAAATCTACTTTGCAAATAATAAAGACAATATCAAGCTTAAGAAATACTTCGAAATGGAGAAGGCATTTAGAGAACTTTCTTCATTTATTTCCAATCTTGGCATTGATTATGAAAAATCCCTAACTATTGATGCAAGTGATAAGGCAAAGAAGAACTTCCTCGACGAAATCTTTACTCCGAAAATCAAAGATGAGTGTGTGCGCTTAAAACTTCAAGATCATTGCTGGCCATTAAGAGCGACTTGGAATAACGCTACATTTGCGGCATTTAAGACTTATGAAAAGGGCCAGGATAAAATAGCCAAAATGTTAAATACACATGGAGGGGATCTTAAAGAGCTTTTTAAATATATCGAAAAGAAATACCTTGAGTATGATGAAGGTAAAAAAGAAATGAGTTTTGAAAATTATCTCTTACAATAAATAAAAGCTTTGATATGATACTAACATATTGGAGCTTACATGAAACATATCTACTTTATTGATCCCCTTGAAAAATTAAATACAAAGAAAGACTCAACAATGTTAATGGCACTGACTTCAAAGTCATTAGGAATAGAAAGCTATTTCTTATTTGAGGAAGATTTTTATATTCAAAATACAAGTGAAGTTGTTTTTGATTGCTACGAATTCTCTGGAGAAATCAAGGACGATTTTTATGTAAAAGACTTAATTCTAGGTGAAGTAAAGCAGATCAAAATTGATCAAGACTGCACAATACATATGAGAATAGATCCTCCCTATGATTCTCGATACCAAAGGTACTTGTGGATGTTAAACTTTCTTGTCGAAAAAGGAATTAATGTTTCAAATAATCCGATTGGTATTATGAAGCACAACGAAAAGCTTGAGGCCTATAAAATTGATAACGGTTTTGAAAGTTATGTGGGAGCATCACTCTCAGGTGCCAAGAAATTTGTATCAAAACTTACTGAGAGAGGAGTCGAGTTTCTTATCTTAAAACCACTCGATCTCTTTCAAGGAATTGGGGTTGAAAAAATTCATGTCGATCAGCTCGAAGATCGTTTTGTAAAAAAAGCGAAAGAATATCAGGGACCGGTTGTCATTCAACCTTTTGAAGCAAAAGTCTCAGATGGAGAAATAAGATCAATTTTTTATAAGTCAAAAGAGCTTGGAACAATTTTAAAAGTTCCAAAAGCTGGAGAGTTTCTCGCAAATATTGCTCAAGGTGCAAGTTTTCATCAAGTTCAATTGAGTGAAAAACTAGTCAAGGACTGCGAAAGTGTTTGCCAAAAGTTGATGGAGGATGGGGTTGACCTTGTGGCCTTCGATATTTTAGGAGATAAAATTTCTGAGGTAAACGTGACTTGTCCTGGATTACTTGTCGAAGTTTCATATGCTGTAGGGGAAAATTTAGCAAAGAAACTTTTTTAGGTTTCTTTGCAGCTTTTATTAATATCTTGGTGCAGATGATGGAAAGTTTTTAGTATAGTCCGTTGCAAATTGAACATCAAATTTCACGCAACGACTAAACCAAACAGCATCCATTGGACAGTATGTTTGACCGTAGTAATCTGAAGCCGTCCCGCCGCCTTCTTTATGATAAGTACATGAATAGTCCCATTGAACACCCAAGACATCGATCACAAGGGGTTGACCAGATGACTGGACCGTGAATTCTTTAACTTTTGATACTGAATCTATTCCAATCTCTGAAAATCTTTGAGTATAGATACAACTTCCTGTTTGCTTTCTTACACAAATATCAACAGAGAGTTTTGTATAGGCCGAAGGGTATGTATCACACCAATTTCCGTGGGCATCTTTTGTCTCATTCTTTGTTGGACCTGAGCGAGCACGAACACGAACATTGAATCTTGAGTCAGTTTGAAATATTTGTTGATCTGAACTAGAAATATTAGATACCGATGACCAAAGTGGACCGCTTTGTGGATTGTAGCGATTGTCACCTGTCGTTCCATGGAGAACGATATTATCAAGAGAGTAGTAATCAGTCGTTTGACCGGCATCGGCCTCACCATCTTCCGTTCCATCTCCTGTCGATGAGCCTCCTCCTGTCGAAGAACCACCACCGTTTGATATCGTTCCAACGGAATCACCACTTAAATTACCTGATGTACTTGATGATTTGTTCACAGACTTCTTCTGCATACAACCACTTAGAATCATTAAAGAAATAAGTACTGTTAATATTGCTTTCATTACGTTTTATCCTCATTGATCTTACAACTTCTCACAATCTTATCGGTATCCTTCTGTAATTCTTTAGTTTGTATGAAATGGTCAAGAATAGCGCTCTTGACCACAATTATTTACTCACTTATCATTAATAGGTGAACTTAAAATGGCTTGGCCAAGACTACTTTCAATTTGCTAATTACATCTGTGAAGATGACCTTTTAGCCAGCGAGCTTATCATTCAAGCGGCACATAATCTCTTGTTAGACAGACCGGAAGTTCTAAGACGTCCAGAAGTAAGAGACAATAAGATCATTATATTCAAACTTATTTTGACACTTTCTAAACGAAAGCTAGCGAGTTACTCGAGAAATACAGTTGACCTCTCAAAGAGGGCAGTTTTTTTTCTTGGAAGTTTTCTCGACTTTGAAGATAGTGAATGTGCGTATATTTCTGATATGCCTGAGGCCCATATACTAAAGACAATAGAAGAGTTTCGATATAAGGTTTTCGAAGGAAATAAGGTTAGAAATGAATTTAGAGCCTAGTCGGTCGACATGTTTTTTTACAAAACAAATTACCTTAAATAATGAAGTAAGATTTAAAGACCATATCGATAGTTGCCAGGCGTGTAAGAGAAAAATTTTATCACTTCTTCAAAATGAAGAGATTTTAAAGAGTCATTTTTCAAGCTACAGGGCAAGTAAAGACATTCAAGAGCAGTTGCTAGAAGAATTAGAACCTATTAATTCAAAATTATATCCTTCTTTTATTACAAGATCTTTTCTTGGAACAAAAGATTTTGGAAATTCTCTACTGCTAAACTCACTGATCTTTGTTAAAAATCTTTTTTCAATAAAGAGCTTAACTTGGATAGCTTCATCAATTCTCTTTTACTTAGTAGCGGTTAGTATTATTAATGCTTAGTTGAAAGTAAGCTGTATACTTTCCATCTTCATCTTTGAGTTCTTTGGCAATATTTGGAATTTTACTCATCTTTTTTAGAGCTTCTTCAAAAACTTTATGGACATCATCATCGTTTGACGATTTTAAGATCTTTATTAACTCAGCGTTACCCTCGCTGTCATAGCGAATCATGGCCGTTAGCATTGCTGGAGGGTGATTTCTTAACTTATTTTCGAGGTATGGCTTATCGGAAGTAAGCGAGATAACCGTTGAGTGAATTGAGTTAACATATTGACCAGCAACTCTTTTAAAGAATGAGTAGAAAATCTTTTCAAAATCATTGAGCTCATCAATATCGATTCCTTTTGGAGGAATGAACTGCATATTATAGTCCATAGCATTAAGCAGAGGATTCTCAATTCTCTTTTCCTTCTTCACTTCCTGAATCATTTGTCGTGTTGCGAAGTTTATTTTTGCTTGAGCTGTTTCTTGGGCAGCTAGTTTTTTGCCAGTTTTTTCGACAACTTCCTTCTTTTGAACATTCTTAACTTGTGAGGCAGGTGTTACTGCAAATTTCTTAAGTATATCGCCATCAATTTTCTTTGATGGAGTGGAAATGAAATCTTTTAATTTTGATTCTTTCTTTCCAATAGTTCTAATCTCGGGATTATTTTTGATTTTTATGGAGAGCTTTTGAACTTTATCCTTGGAGTCGAGTGGGATAAATCCAAGTAGGCCATGGACCAGCAAAAGCGTCAAAACGAAGAAGATGTTGATAGTTTTAGTGTGATAATCACCCATAATCAATATTGTGGACCTAAAAATGGCCATTGCAAAGGCAAAAAGTGACACCTTTTACTCAACGGCTATAGAAGTGTAAAATCATTTAAGGCATGGAATGCCGTGTTTATCGATAGATCGAATTTCAAGGACTTATCAAAATGAGCAGGATGCTAATACAACGCTTTGCTAGAACAAGAACTATTTTAATCGCTGCCTCAGCACTTTCAATTTTTAGTGTAGGGCATATGCTCTATGATCTAACAGCAAAATATAAGAGAGTTGGTCAAATTCAATCAGGTCTACAAATTTGTGGAAGTAGAGCGAACCAATCATATACGGCTTCAGTTATAGGCGATGCTAGTTCAATTTATCTTGATAGTAATTTTACGAGTGCAACTGAAGAATGTTTTGGTGAAGCTTCAACTCTCGTAGAAGACTTTAAGTCACTTCCAACTGCTATCGCAAAGAAAATGAATGCCCTTGTTTCTAATGTTCATTGGTTTCATGAGTCTCTTCGCTCGACAGGAAATGGTTTCACTGTAAAAGCCACTGATGACGGAAAGAATATTTCATCTAAGTATGGAACAGTTGAAAGTGAAATTGGTGCAACAACAGAGTTAATGGATTCACATGGTGAACAATTAAATAACTCGCTTTCAAACTTAAAAGTAGCTTTATTCTTATCAGGTCTTATCCTTCTTGTTTGTGGAGGTTGGGAAGCAATCGAAAGACGTAAGCTTAAACAAGCTCAGGGTGAAATTGAAGAAGAAGCTTTTGCTGAATTAATATCTGAAGATCACTCAACGGCTACAAAAGTTGAAGAAATAATTGTTCAGGCCCTCGAACTTAATGAAATGGTTCATTGCTCAAAGCTTTTAACAACGTACAGACAAAATGTACTAAAGTCATTTGAAAGTTTATCAACTTATACCCCAGCAAAAGAGCTTGTGACTCCAATGGCGATGGTGACATCGACTAATGATGTTGAGACTGAAATTAAGGCCAATCAAGTTTGGGAAGAGTCAGAAGAAGTAGAAGAAGAACAGGTTTCTTGTGATATTGAGCCAATCGCCTCAAAAATTGTAGATCATCTTTCAAACAAATTAATAGCTGAAGGAATTATGGTTGATATGGATCTTTCTGATTCTTTTGTAAATGGGGACTCTGAAAGTTTAGAACAAGTTCTTTACTACGTAGTACTCGACGCACTTAAAAATACAAATTATGCTTCTGATAAGAAAGTTTCTATTAATGGGAAAGGTCTTGGAAGCGTTTATAATCTCGAAGTAACTTCACTTGGTGAAGGGAAAGATTCAGTTGAGAATACTTCAATTGAGATCTCTAAAGAAATTATCTCTGACCTCAATGGAAGAATGGAAGTTGTAAATCATTACAATGAACAAAAAGAAGTTGCAGGTAGAAAAGTTAGGGTTATTTTAAAGACAGCTCAAAAAGAGAGAAGCATCGTCAATCCAACACAGTCGGAGAAGACTCTTGTTCGCTTAGAAAAAGGGACAAAGAGAGAAATCCTAGAGAGACTTAACGCGTAATCAGCTTAGCCTACGTTGAAATTATCCCGTAGGCTGACTATTAAAACATCCTCTTAGACATTTCCTTATACTTAATATTTCCAAGAATTTGTTCTTTGATTATCTCAAAGTTTTCTTCAGAAAAGTCACTTCTAAAAATATTCTTAAATATTTTCTCATGTCCTTTTCCTTTTGAATAACAAAAAGCAAAAAGATGATCCCCAAATATATGGCCAATAATTCGAGCAAGAGCATAGATGTCTTTAAGTCTTAAGCCTTTAAGCATTTCCTTGTCGATGCTCTTATTTCCTAGAATTTGAAGTGCGATACGGTATAGCTTTTTCTTTGATTCCTTTGTCTTCTTCGAGCGAATTAATTTCTTGTAATCGAGAAAAAGGTCACACTTTCGATAGGGATTAATTAACTTTGATGAGAAATAGGCTATTGTACACTGTTTGATAAAAAATCTTAAAATCGCGGGGCGATTAGGTTTTTGAAGTAATGTTCCATAAACATCAAATTTATTCTGCTCTTGAGCCTTATGAAAAATATGGGTACCGGCCAGATAAGATATTCTGTTAATTGAATAGTTTGGGCAAAAAAAACGATCACTATTTGGTAGTTTGAAGCTTCGCCCTCTTGTAATTAAATCAAAGTAGAAATTCCTTAGGACAACTGGCGTTACCTTGTTAATTTCTTTTCTAACATAATCAAGTTTGATGTGATCGTATAAGTGGAAGTCTTCGATATCTTTTTGAAGATCGAGCTCGAGTGTTTTTACAACCTCATCACAAATAAAAGCAAAGTTCTCAGGAACATTATCTGAAAAGTTAATAGCACCTGTTTCAATGATGTACTCGTGAATATCAAAATCGGGGTCTTCGCTTAAATGCTCATACCAGTAAATTTGGCTCTCATACTTTAACCAAGGAGAGGAGGTAATAAGAACATATTCTCTTTTTGAGAATTTTACAATTTTATCATTAATAACTTTCTTATCTTTACTAAGCTTCCAATAAACTTCATCGAGGTTTTGATTGATGATCGTATGAATTATATTTTTCTTTGTAATTTCTAAGACTTTCTTTGGTAGCTTGTCTGGAACAATATGATACTCCCCAAATAAGACAAGAATTTTTCTGTCAGGGTTTTCTTTATAAGATCTGGCAATGACTTTAGAAGCCTGATGATCTCTCGATTTTAGGGAGCCATTTGTATTGAGGGCAATAATTGGAATTTTTTCTTTTTTCGCAATTTCAAAAAAGCGTCGATAGTAAGTCCATGGAAAACGCCATGACTCGGTATAACTGATGCTCTCAAGAAATTCGAGCTCTGTAATATTATTATCAAGGAAGTGATCGATATACTCTTGATGTTTTACATGAACAAACTCGAGGGCAATGACAAAGTCATGTCTCTTAGAAGTTAATATTCTAATGAGTCTTTCTAAATTTCGTGTACTTTGATCAAATGTGTGAAAATCACCGAGGTAGATGATATCGGAGTGTTCAATAGCATCAGTTAATTCTCTTATTGAAGAGTCGCTAAATTTTCGGTTTGCAAATTTCTGCTGGTCTTTTTGATATGCTAGAAGTTGAGCTGATGGTTTTCCCTCTAGAGACTGTGCCTTAGATTTTAGATAATTGAATATGCTTAGATGGACATTTTCTAATGAGTTTTTCATAACTTAACTAAATTTTAGCACAGTTAGTTAAATATTTGTCCAATTAAAATAGTGTTAAGGGATTGTTGAGTGTTCTTGTAGATTAATTCTATCCCTTTACCAACTTCAGAATGCTTCTCTAGAATTCTTCTGATGTCTTTTAACTTTGGAACTTCTAATCCTTGAAGAATTGAAGATAGTTGTGTGCCTCTAGCACTTGAGAGAATGAAGTTGATGAAGTGTAGAATTTCGTATTCCCCATGAATTACCATGAGCTCATTTGTTTCAGAAAAAATTCTTAAAATATTTCCAGTTTCGATCTTGTCTAGTTGAGTGTGAGAGATTCTTAAGTGAATATCACTTCTCTGCTTTACCTTTGCTTCAAGATAGATGTCGTCATGATCAGGGTAAATCGGAAAGGTTGGAAGGGTAACGAGATCATTTACCATGAATGGGTTTTCATAGTTAATTTTCTTCGAGCCGAGGTCGTTAGCACTAACTTCATTTAAAGTTTCCTCAAGCTGATATTTAAAATGAGAAAGGATACAGCTTGTATGCCACGGATAGTTCAAAGAGAGGGTATTTATTGACTTCAAAGCAGTAGTAAAAAGTTCATTTAATTCAATAGGGTGACATGACTTTAAACGCTCTTTATCATAGCTAAATACATCTAAGGTCTGGTGATGCTGTGTTGGTACAGTATCTGTGTTAAGCATGAACTTTGGAACGAGCATCGCTTTTAGCTTAGATTTAGTCTTCTTTAAACCACCGTTAAATGTGAGCTGGATAACCTGCTTACCAACTGTGGTCTCAAAATACTCTCTAAATAAGTTGATATTTAGACTTAGAATCTTTGGTGTTAATCCAAAGTATTGGTAGTATGCGTGCCCATATTCTTCAGACTTAACTTTGTACAAGTCTGAAGTTGTTAGCTCTAGAGAAATTTCATTCTCGTTAGTGTAGTTTACAATTAATAGGTATGGGTATCGCTCTTCTCTTTTTACCGAAAGCCCAAGAAGGTCAGAGGTAAAGTTTTCTGATTTTCCAGAGATCTGATCAACGATAAAGAACTGATCAAGTGGTACGCATGTTCTTGTTAAGTTTTTAAAGTAACTAGGATGAGTAATATTATTAGACTCGCTTGAGTTACTAAGTAATTTTCCATTAAGGATGGCATCCTGATGGAAATCGAAAACAAGACCTGGTTCAGGCTCATTTTGAAATAGAGGAGAGTTAATAGTTTCTTTACTCATAATGAACTTTAAGAATTCTTGTCTGAGTAACTCAAACTTCGAAAAGTGCATTAGTTGTCCTGCAAAGTTAAGACTTAAGCACGACTCTTTTTGCATTTTAGGTGCAGAAGAATTGAATAGGTCTAATTTATTTGAATAAACTCGTTTGCTAAAGATATAGAGGTGCTTCGTTATTTCACCCTTACCTTTTAAATCTTCAAAATTAATTGAAGCATGGAGCTTGTATCTCTTAAGAAGTCCTTCTACTTTTTCAGAATGACTTGGAACAAAGAGTTTTTGATTACTAAAGACGAAGAGATAGCCATTATTTGCAAGCTTCTCACAATTTGTTTGAATTGATGTGAGTAGATAGTGATGCGGATTCGTTTTTGGCATTGTTGCTAGATTTAAAACAACTCTGTCATAGATGCTTTCTTGTGCTTCATTAGTATTGAAGAAAGCCATTTGTCCATCTGAGTCTACCTGAGACTTAGAGTTCTTTTGCTTAAAAAGCTGACAAATTAGAGTCACAGGATCATGACTTTGATTCTTTGCCATAT
Source organism: uncultured Bacteriovorax sp. (assembly GCA_964593545.1). Lineage (GTDB taxonomy): Bacteria > Bdellovibrionota > Bacteriovoracia > Bacteriovoracales > Bacteriovoracaceae > Halobacteriovorax_A. The sequence goes on from CAZQJK010000004.1 coordinate 12,098, forward strand.
TTACTAAGAAAGTTAAAAGTTGAAGTTCCTGACATACTTTTAAGTATGATCCGGTTAGGAAGCCCTTTCCATTAAATTCAGGACAGATAACTTCATTCCACTTCTCTCCAATATTATTTTCTTGAGCAAGCCAATGTGATAGAGCAAAAGAGTAGAGATGATCACCTGAAAAAAGTGTGTTTAAGCACTTTGGCCCACCACCTAAATTATAATACCCACTGTGACCTTCGAGCCATTCAGTAAGAAAAATAAGGAGATCGTTAACAAATAGTCCAAAGTTTCTATTGCTAATTGAGTGCGAAAAAAGCTCTGAATCAGTAATTTCGAGGTCGTAGTCAAGCGGAACTTCGTGATTACAAATTTTTAAAAACTCAACGGAACCAAGACTTGTAAGTGTGGCCGATAGTTCTTCAATGGTTGAGCTCATTTCCATTGAAGGTCTAAACCAACTAAATTCATTAGTTCTTAAAGATTCACAAATAAGTTCAGTTGAACTTGCTTTCTTAAATATTTTACTGATCGAGTAGTCAGGGTTAAGAAGCTCATTTGTTGAAAGCGACTTTGTCAGTTGTCTTGAAATTAGAGACAGAAACTTAAGCTTTAATAGGTATATATTTACTGCCCTAAGTGAGTAGTGCGCGATGAATTTTGAAATATCTCTTGCATATGGAGAATGCTCATCTGTGAAATTTAACCAAAATTGATTATAGTCACTGATTTCACTAATGTTAATATTCTTACTTTCTGCAAAATTTAGAAATTCATTATAAACAGTAAGTTTAAGGGTTTTATTTCTGGAACTGAAAGTTTTTGCAATTTTAATAGCTTCTTCAAAGAGATGCTTGATTGTCTTCTTAAGTTTTATCCCTTCTTTTGTTGGTAGGCTTTCACCTTTCCACTGAGGGATAACATAGTTACCAATTGAAAAATGACCATCTTGTTGAGTTATTGTTTGAGAAGTAGATATAGCAGCTGCTCCAGCGCTTTGCGCTGGGCTGATTTCTCCAGTTGCTTCATCACTTTTTGCGTGAGAGGCACTGAGATCTCGGGTCGACGATGGTGTCAACCAATTAACGGCCATGAAAGGACGTTTATTCACTATATATTCCCCAATAATTTCGTGTTTTTACGTGTCTTTTATCTGTATTGATTTCGAGGCTACTTTATAACTTAGACTCATTAATTTGTCATGGAAATTTTGTCGAGTTAAATAGTTAACTGCTCGAAATTATAGTGCTTATATTTCTTAAAGATTCTGACATTTGTGACGATACGCAATGTGATATGATTGTATGATAAAAATACAATACAAATTATTTTGGAGCACGGCATGGAAGACAAACAATTAGAAGACGCTTTAGCAGAAACAATTGAAAAAAGTTTTAATGACTCAGAACTCGAAGACATAATGAATGAGATTGAAAATTTAGAAAAAGAATTCTCTGATGATTCAATTGAGACTGAGACACAATTATCTCTAGATAAAGCTAAAGATAATGATCTTCAAAAAGTTATTGATGCTGAAGTTGAAAGTATTTCAAGTGCTTTCGATGAGATTTCGACTCCAGAAGCAGTTTTGACTGAAAGCTCAGAAAATGTATCAGAATCAGAATCAGAAGATGAGTTTAGTGATGAAGATTTCGCAATGATGGATGATTCTGATGACGATGAAGTTGTTGCTGAAGCAGAGTCTGAAACACAAGATGATGTTATGGATACGATAATGGCCGAAGTTGAGGCCACTGATGAAATAGAAGAACCTGTATCAGAGACCAATGAAGATCCGTTTCTTGGTGAAGATATGGCCGATATTGAAGCTCATATGGAAGAGGCAACTAGCAATGTGGTTTCATTAAGTTCAGCTCCTTCAAAGACAAGCTCTACAAAGACGAGTTCTGGTGTTGATTTTAATGCATCTGGCGATATGGACTTAAGTATTAACTTTAATATTGCAGGTCAAACGGCACACCTAAGAGTTGAAGATGGTGGCCTAAAAGTATTTTTAAAGGGTGTTGAATTAACTATTGATGAAACTAACGGTTGTAGTGTAAAAATGGCCGGTGGAGTACAATTTTCTGTACCATTAACTGATAGTAAAGCGACTAAGAAAACAGCTTAAAAGATTTTAGAATGAGTATAAATATTCTCGGTGGGCATGCTAAAGGGCATGCCCTTTTTGTTCCTAAAGGCGATGCCACAAGACCTACAACAGTCATGCTTAGACGAAAGTTCTTTGATTCCTATCAAAACTGTGAAGAGATGACATTTATTGATTTGTTTGCGGGAACAGGGGCGATGGCCTTTGAGGCTATCTCTCGTGGTGCAGATAAGGCCGTACTGTGCGAGATTAACAAACAATCCTATCAAGTATTGGTCAAAAATATTCAAACAGTACGAAAGCTTGTTCCTAATGCTTCAATTGAGTCTCAGCAAATCGATGCGAAGAAATATCTTTCATACCTTATTAGCACAAAGCAATTATTCGGTGAAGACGTCCATATCTTTATTGATCCGCCCTATGAACTTAAAAGTCACTATCTTGCTTGTTTAAAAACAATTTTTGACTCTGATTTTCCGGGACATGTTTGGTTGGAATCAGATAGACAAAAAGGTATTAAAATCGAAGAGATCGAAGAAGCTGGCTACTCTGTTAACAAGATATTTAAACAGGGAACAACTTTTATTTGTCGTGTCGTAAAATAATCTAATGCCTATTTAACTTCATTTAAATTTAAGTTAAAATAACTGAGTAAACCTTTATTTAGGACTTTTATGAAAAAAGCATTGTACGCTGGAACCTTTGACCCTTTTACTAATGGGCATGAGGATATCTTACTTCGATCACTTTCTATTTTTGATGAGGTGACAGTATTAGTTGCAAATAATCGAACGAAAACCCCTCTCTTTGATGCCGAAGATAGGGTTGAGATGATTAAGCAATGCTATCAAAATGAGCCAAAAATTAAAGTTGCCGCATGGGAAGGTCTTGTTGTTGATTATGCCAAGAAAAATGGAATTGAAACCATTATAAGAGGTTTAAGACCAACTGGTGATTTTGAAGCAGAGTTTCAAATGGCTTCAATGAATAAGAGATTATTTCATGATATTGAAACAGTTTTTCTCGTTACTGAGGGAGACAACTACTATGTTTCAAGTTCACTTGTTAAAGAAATTTATAAGCATGGAAGGAATGTTAAAGAGTTTCTTCCTGAAAAAATACATGACTGGCTAATAAAAAACGGAAAGGAATCTCTATGAAATTGTCTGAACGTGTAAGTTCAATCGAAGAAAGTGTAACGCTAAAGTTAAATACACTTGCGAATCAATTAACAAGTGAAGGGAAGAAAATATTTAACTTAACTGCGGGGCAACTACCATATCGTCCACCAAAGGACTTCGTTGAAAATATTAGAGGAGAACTCGATTTTTTAAAAAGCTTTCAGTATAGTCCTGTAGCAGGTGAAGTGGCACTGAGACAGAAGCTCTTGGATTATTTTGAACTTTCTCGTGAAGTTAATTTAGAAGATGTTGATACAACGTTTTCTACAATTGTTGGTAACGGCGGAAAACATGTTCTTGCAAATATTTTTGCATGCTTAGTAAACCCAGGTGATGAAGTAATTGTTCTTGCTCCTTTTTGGCTATCTTATCCCGAGATGATAAAAGTTAATGGGGGAGTCGTGCGAGTATTAGAGACAACGATTTTTGATGCTTTTACACCATCTCTTTCTGAATTAAAAGAAATGATCAATGAGAAAACAAAAGCAATCGTGATCAATAGCCCTAATAATCCATCAGGAATACATTACTCTGATGAGTGGATGAAGGACTTTGCTACTTTGATGCTTGAATATCCAGAAGTAACATTAATTAGTGACGAAATATATTTTGAACTAAGTTACTATGATCCAGCTCCAACTTATTTTTATCAGCATAAGCCTGAGCTTCTTGAGAGAACAATCGTTGTCGATGGAATATCAAAGAATCTTGCATCAACTGGTCTAAGATTAGGTTTTGCAATTGGTCCATCTGCCTTTATTAAAGGGGTAAGTAGCTATCAAGGGCATACCGCTTCCGGTCCATGTACGCTTGTTCAAAAGGCCCTCGAAAAATATGATATGAGTGCAATCAAAGAATTCTTAGGACCTATTAAAAATCATCTAAGAGAAAATTCGATGATTGTTAGAGAAACTTTTAGAGAAGCAAAGCTTGATAAGTGCTGGTACCAAACAACTTCTGCTTTCTATTACTTAGTCGACTTTTCCCAGTGTGCAATTATGGAGAGATTTAGAAAATCTGGAGAAGATGACTCTGACTATTCTGCTCAGATATGTGAAGAAATGATTGAAAAGTATGGTGTTGCTATGGTTCCAGGTGTTTCATTTGGAGTTAAAAACTGCGCACGTATAAGTTTAGTACTTCCTAAAGAGCCTTTTACCGAAGCAATGTCAATAATTGTTAAAGCTTTGCTTGATTAACTAATCAAGTTTTACCTCCTTATATCCAAATACATAATAAGAGATAATATCCTTGGGGAAATATTCCCCGAGGATACTGTATGAAATTAGTCAAATACCTCATTCTTATTTCTCTTCTATTTTCGTGTGGAAAAAATGATGAAGAGAAAGTCGAGCAAGTTCTTGAATCAGTTGAAAATTTTTTAACTGCAGGAAAGTGTAGTGATGCTCTTAGTAAGATAGGAGAAATTCCTGTTCAAGAAAAAAATGCGCTTTATTTAAAGCTAAAAGCTTCTGCACACGCTTGTAGTGCAGGTTACACAACAATTAGTTTTTTCACTGATGACTTATCAAAAGTCGACGCTGCTAATTTACTAAGCTCTTTTGCAACTTTTTCTCTTTCAAGTGATTTTGATGGAGAGGGAAATTCTAATTTTGATAGTATACAATCAGCAATTGACACTCTCTTATATGCAGGCGGAATATCTCTAACAACTAATCCTACTGCAGCAAAGCGTGCTCTCATTTTTGATTCAAAAGATGCTGGTGAAATTAATGCATATCTTCTTTACCTTTCGATGGTTCAGCTTGGAAAATATATCCACTACTATGGCTCTTCTGACACGACTGGAGTGAAAGGTGCGGGGGGAGTTGGTTCCGAATGTTTCTTTAATTATCCGGATGGTGGAATTGCAAACCTAAATGCTGCTCTCGTAGCAGGTGGTGGAAGTTGTAACACAGATTCTGGTCTTAGTGGCCATCCAGACCTTACGAGTGGGACAGATATTGTTCTTTCAAAAGCATGTCAGGGAATCGTTCTCTTTAACATTTTTAGAGACTCACTTTTTAACTTAACTGGTGCAAGTATTCCAGGCCTTGATATTACGTCATTACAAACTGCTGTCGATGCTGTTTTCACGGTTGCTACATTTAGTGATTCTTCAATAGTGACTTTAAAAAGCCAAACAAGATGTGAAGCAGACTTTGCTGATGCTGCAGGAAATACAGATTTACAAACATATTTCGGTTTTATTTTTGAGCTATTACATAACAAGACATGATAAAGAAATTATTACTAATCACATTCATTTCTCAATTTATACTTGCTAGTGAAGTGGTGTGGCTAGGCCGTAGTCCGCGTGCTCAATTAATGGGGGATGCGTGGACTGCATTATCAAATAATGACGAAATGACATTGTTTTATAATCCAGCAAGTCTTGGTGGTAATTATACAGTTGAGTTTGCTCCACTAAATATGAAGCTTGGTGCAACCAATGCACTCGATGATCTTGATCGCTTCTCAGATTTTCCAAGTGAAGCGGCCGGGATTGCTGATCGCCTCTTAGGATATCCCGTTTACATTGAGGCCTCGACATTTCCAGGTCTAAAGATGTTGCACTTTGGATTTAATCTCTTTGCCACTTCTAAAACAAGTTTCATTTTAAAAAATAGAGTTCATCCAATTCTTGATATCGATTATCGCTATGATCGAGGTTTCGCAACTGGCTTTGCTTACAATATTATTGGCTCTAAGCTTGCGCGAGGACAAAAAATTGATAGCGGAACAAGGCTCTCTGTTGGATATGGACTAAAGTATATCAATAGGGAAGGTATTAAGAATCGTTTCGACCTTTTTGGAACCGGTCTTCTAGAAATTATACAAAATGGTGTCTCAGATATTAGTGACATCAAAAATGCGCTCGGATATGCTAAAGGTAAGGCGTTTGGTCACGACCTAGGTGTTGAGTACGCAGTGGGTAATGGTTTTAGCGAGTTTGTTTTTAGTTCGTCTCTCCTTGATGTTGGTGGGACGAGATTTAAAAAAGAAAGTAAAGGCAGTGAAGATGTTCCGATGCAGGAGATGTATTGGAACACTGGTTTTGCATTCAAGCAGGATTTTGCATTCTTTGATTACGCTTTAACTGTCGATGTAAAACCTATTAATGCCCCAATTCCTATTTCTCGTATGTGGCACCTTGGAGCAAACTTAAATATTCCTTTCTTTTCTTTCTATGCAGGATGGTCAGAAGGTTACCTAAGCTATGGTGGTGAAGTTCGTCTCTTTCCTTTCACTCTTACCGTTGGCTTCTACGGAGTAGAGCTTGGAGCAGAGTACAAAGAAAATATTGGCAAGCGTGCATTTGTCTATCTTTCACTTTTCGATGCGTCATTCGACATTTTTTAGTCCAAACTATGGACATAAGTACTTAATTGAGCGAAAATTTATGTAACAAGGCTTGAAGCCTTCGTTCTACTTTTCCAAGGATAGGAAAATAAAAGCAATTTCAATTTCTCAAATTTTCAATTTTATATTCACTCAGTCACGGAGGGCGTGTTGAAAAAAACATTCGTGTTAGATACAAATGTCATTTTATTTGATCCAATGGCAATTTTTAAATTCGCAGATAATGATATCTTCATTCCATTAGTTGTTGTTGAGGAAGTTGATAGATTTAAAAAAGATCAAAACGAAAATGGTCGAAACGCGAGACATTTCTCTCGAATCGTTGATGACTTGAGATCACGTGGTTCTTTGATGAAAGGTGTAAAACTAGATAATGGTGGAACACTTATTATCTCTGTTGATAAGCAGATTGAATCGAATGTTGAATATATTGATCTTACTTTAAATGATAATAAAATTCTAGCATCAGCTCTTTATTTTAAAGAGAAGGGTGAGAATGTTCATCTTATTACTAAGGATACAAACTTAAGACTTAAGTCTGATATTCTAGGAATTACTGCTGAAGATTATGGAAAGAATGATATCAAGCTTGAAGAGCTTTACGCTGGTTATCGCTATCTTCCTGTTTCAAAAGCACGTTTAGATGAGTATGAAAAAAATAGATTCTTGTCATTAGATAATGCTCTTGAACTAGAAATTCATCCAAATGAATATCTTATTGTTCATGAAGAAGGTAATGATAGAAGAAGATTACTTGGACGCTACTCAAAACCTAAAATGGGAATAGTTCCTCTTATTCCAATGAGAGAGGGAATTTGGGGTGTTTATCCAAAAAATATGGAACAGCAATTTGCTCTTGATGCTTTACTCAATGACGATGTTAAATTAGTTTCACTTGTTGGTAAGGCCGGTACAGGAAAGACGCTTCTTGCAATTGCAGCTGGTCTTGAAATGACAATCAATCAAGAAAAGTACTCAAGACTTTTAGTCTCTCGCCCAATTCAGCCAATGGGGAAAGACCTTGGTTATCTACCAGGTGACATCAACGATAAACTTGGTCCTTGGATGCAACCAATTTTTGATAATATGGACTTTCTCTTTGATCAAAGAAGAGTTGGAACAAATTCTTCATATGCAGACTTAATGGATCATGGACTTTTACACATTGAGCCGCTTACTTATATTAGAGGTCGCTCAATTCCTGGTCAGTACATGATTGTTGATGAGGCCCAAAACTTATCTCCACATGAAGTAAAAACAATTGTTACTAGAGCTGGAGAAGGAACAAAAATTGTTCTTACAGGTGATCCTCAGCAGATTGATAGTCCTTACTTAGATGAAATTAATAACGGTCTTGCCTATGTTGTTGAAAGACTAAAAGGTGAAGATATTATTGCTCACACTACTTTAACAGTTGGTGAAAGATCAATGTTATCTGAAACTGCATCTAAGTTACTATAGAATAAGGTTTGAATGAATTCGAGGTCTAAAAGAGTATATTTAAGAGCACCTGTTAATGACGAACTCCTCTATCTTTGTGATGAGTTCGTTTTAAAAGGTGTTTGTTCAAATATTTCAGAAGGGGGAGTGTTACTTTCTCATCTTGGTAAAGTTCCTAAAAATAGTGAATTTGCCGTTTTAGTACCTCTCATTCAATATCCGGACTTTTCAAAATTATCGACACAGAAAATAATGGGGATTGAAAGATCATCATTTGATATTGAAATTATTCGTGCACGAGTTAATGTTGTTAGAAGCTTCGAAGGAAAAACTGAGGTCGAAAAAATTCTAATGAAAAATATTGGTGCAAGTTTTATTAATCTTGATGCAAAAGAACTTCTTACCATTCAAGGTTTCGTTGCAAGCTTTGCTAAGAATATTGTTTACCTGTTAACCCTCTTTCAAAATCACCAAGGAAAGAATGTTAATATTCCGTATATCAGAAAGGTTGCAAGCTTGTTAGGCTATGACGGTGGAGCTAAGTTCCCTGTTTTAAGGCAGCACGTCCTCCACGACTATCAGAGTTTAGAGTCAATATAATTTAATATTTCAATCTTTTATTCGATAAGTGGAGTATGAAATACTATCTACTCGTCTCTCTATTTATAAGTCAACTATGTATGGCATCAGATCTCTATTTTAGAGGAAGTTCTGAGGGGTTAAACTGTTCGAGTAAACAGTTTGATAAGGTTCTCATTGAGCAGTTCTCAGACAATAGGCCAATTGTTTTCTTTGTTCACGGACGCGGAAAGCATCCAGAAAAGGGACTCGGATATATCCCCGAATTTGAAGATCGCTATAAAATAAAAGTTATGATGTTTGATTGGCCATCTTGGATAAATCAAATTTCAAGGCCAGAAGATGCTGCTGTTAAAGCAGGAGTTAAGCTTTCTCTTTGCATTACTAAATTTTCCAGTTTTAAAAATAAATACCCTGAAATCTTCGATAATAAAAAAACATTCTTTGTCATCCACAGCATGGGAAATGTCGTTTTAAAATCTTTTGTCGAAAATAACTACGTCACTCGGAATATAGAAAATATTTTTCATTCAATAATTTTAAATGCACCTGATGTCCCTGCATTTAGGCATTCTCGTTGGATTGATAAACTCTTCCAAATATCAAAAAATGTCTATATCACCAATAATGTTGAAGACCTTGTTCTTATTGGTTCAAAAGTTGTTGATTACAAAGATCGAAAAATTTTTAGAGGAAATAGATTAGGGGCCAGTAAAAATAATTTTCTCCTATTTGGAAAAAGTATTTCTAAAAAAGCAAAATATTTAGATTTTTCATTAATCACCTATGGCGAACATGAATATTTTTTGGAGTCATCAAGTCCACTTGTGCCTAAAATATATGATTCAATTTTTGAAGGTTTAGAAGATTTTAAGTTGGATTATCGTATTAAAGGACCTAATAAGAATATTTATACTTTTAAGTTAGATATTCTTAATTAGGCATTTTTTTTATTGATACTTACATTGATAGATATCGATTGATATTTTGATCAAGGGAGTTTGAAATTTGAGTGATAGCATTGAAGAGAACTTCGCCTTTGTCTTTTGCTCTTAAGTTGATTTCGTTAATGACGGCCTGGCTCTTATAGATAACTTCTGTATCAATAATCGTTGCTGCACTTATTTCAGACATTAAGATTGTAGCCTCTGCTAGCAACTCATTAAAACCAAGAAGTGAATAATACTTAGTATGAAACTTTCCGTTTTCAGAAGCTGCTTTAGATTTCTTGAAATTACCGAGTGCTACTACATTTGTCATTTTACTTTCACCTTTCTTTGATTTTCACAAGTTTTGTGAATAATGCCCGAGGCGCAGTCATGTGACAACATTTTCACAAAATCTGTGTAAATTTTATCATGGAAGGTTAAGGCACTGTTTTTACTGACCTTTTCTTGTTGATCAGAAAGATAATAAGGCCAACAACAGCGAGAGCGCCAATAACATAATTAGATTTTTTCACATACTCAACGGCTAGTTCACCAAAAGAGTAATAGATATAGAAATAAGTAACACAAGAGATGGTACAGGCCAAAAGATCAGAAAGTGCAAATTTCCATGCATTCATTTTCCCAAGACCTGCGCTTAAAAATAAAGCATTTCTAAAACCGAATGGAATGAATCTCCCAAAAATCAAAGTGAGTACTCCATACTTTTTAAAGAAGAAATTTACCTTCTCAAGCTTTTCGGGAGAGGCCATGGAAGCAAAGAACTTTATTTTAAAGAGTTTGGGCCCGAGGTATCTTCCCATGAAGCCATAACAGATAAGATCGCTGATATAGGCTCCTAGAAAGACTGCTGTGAATAGTGGAATAAGGTAATCTGGGTTCTTTACTGCTAACAGAGCACTTGTGAAGAGCATGATATCTTCAGAGACAGGAATATTAAAACCTGCTAAGAAAAGTAGACCAAAAATGATATACGGAGCCAATACAATATTTGAATTTATTAGTTCTAGAGCTTGTTCCATTTGGTTCCACGGTTTTAATATTTATGTTTTTAAAACAATAATGTGAAAAATGGTTTAATTCAAGACTGCTATTGTTAAATTTTTGCAAACTAAGCTTGGAAAACTTAAATAAATAAGTGACTTAAGGGAGCTAGGTAAAAAAATACTTTGCATAGAAATAGTATAAAAAAGCATAAATACTTCTAAAGATATTGCTGAAATATACCGAAATTACCGAGTGAAACAAATGGTTTTTATATTATCTTGACTTGGGAGAGTGAAAATATGACTACGCCAAACGCCTATATTCCAAATCCAATTGTAATTGAACAAACTCCAAGAGGAGAGCGTCAATACGATATTTACTCACGTTTATTATTAGATAGAATTATATTTCTTGGAACGCAAGTTAATGACACTGTAGCCAATCTTCTCATTGCACAGATGTTATTTCTTGAACAAGATAATCCAGAAGATCCAATTCACTTCTATATCAACAGTCCAGGTGGTTCTGTTTATGCAGGTCTTGGTATCTACGATATTATGCAGCACGTTTCTTGCCCTGTTTATACATACTGTGTAGGTTTAGCAGCATCAATGGGATCACTACTTCTAACGGCAGGAGAGAAAGGTCACAGACACTCAATGCCACACTCAAGAATTATGATTCACCAACCACTTGGTGGAGCACAAGGTCAGTGTTCAGATATTCAAATTCAAGCGCAAGAGATACAAGACTTAAAAGATCAGTTAAATGGTATCTATATCAAGCATTCAAGTGTAGAAATGTCGATGGATAAAATAGTTCAGGCTACAGATAGAGATAACTACCTATCTCCACAAAAAGCTATTGAGCTTGGTATAATTGATCATGTAATTGAATCAAAGAAGAAATAATTTTTAGAAAATAAAGTCAAAGGATAGGTAATGTCTAAAGAGAAAGGAAACTACAACAGCACACTTCACTGTAACTTCTGTGGTAAGTCACAAAAGGAAGTAAAGAAGTTAATTGCTGGGCCTGCAGTATATATTTGTGACGAATGTATTGAACTGTGTAATGAGATAATTTTTGAGGACACGGTTAAGTCTGCATCAAAAGCTGCTTTAGACAATGTACCGAAGCCACACGAAATTAAAGCTCATTTAGATAACTATGTTATTGGGCAAGAGCGTGCAAAGAAAATTATTTCTGTTGCAGTTCATAACCACTACAAGAGAATTGCTCACGGTGATAGCAAACGTAAAGATGAAGTAGAATTAGCAAAATCAAATATCTTACTTGCAGGACCAACTGGTTCAGGTAAGACATTAATTGCTCAATCTCTGGCTAAATTCTTAAATGTTCCATTTGCAATTGCTGATGCAACTTCACTAACTGAAGCAGGTTACGTAGGGGAAGATGTTGAAAATATCATCTTAAATCTTTTACAAGCTTGTGAGTTTGATGTTGAAAGAGCAGAGCGAGGAATTGTCTATATTGATGAGATCGATAAGATTGCAAGAAAATCTGAAAATCCATCGATTACAAGAGACGTATCTGGGGAAGGTGTACAGCAAGCACTTCTAAAGCTTATCGAAGGAACTGTTGCGGCAGTACCTCCTAAAGGTGGAAGAAAGCATCCTCAACAAGAGTTCATTCAAGTTAATACAAAGAATATTCTCTTCATCGTCTCTGGTGCATTTGTTGGTCTTGATAAAATTATCGAGCACAGAATGACAAAGAGACCAATGGGATTAATGAAGAAGGAAGTTGAAACGCAATCTCCAAGTGTTGTTGAAAAACTTGGAGGAATTGAAGCAGAAGACTTAACGAAATTTGGTCTTATTCCTGAATTTATTGGGAGATTACCAGTAAATGCGATGCTTCAAGAACTAGATGAGAATGCACTTCTTTCAATTCTTACCGAACCAAAGAATGCGATTACTAAACAGTATCAAAAACTATTTGAGTTTGACGGTATTGAACTTGAATTTGAAGAAGAAGCACTTCGTGAAGTTGCAAGAATTGCACTTTCAAGAAAAACAGGTGCTCGTGGACTTAGAGCAATTCTTGAACAAACAATGCTTGATGTAATGTATGAAGTTCCATCAAATGAAAAAATTTGTAAAATTATTGTAACTCTTGATTCGATCAAGGGAGTTAAAGGTCCATCTGTTGTCGAAGGTGAAAAAATTGATTTTGCCCAAAAAGCTGGTCAAGCATTAGAAGATAAGAAGAAGAAAATATCTTCATAGTTTTTCACGAAATTCAATAATTTTTTAAAAATAAATAGTTACAAGGCCCTGATATTTCTCAGGGCTTTTTTTATTTAATTTTATGAACTTAATCTAAAATTTAAATTAAATATCCCGAAGAGTTTGAAAAGTTACTATTAGGAGAGCAGAATGAGATTTTTTAGAAATCTAAAGTTCAAGTTGAAAACGAAACTATACTTCATATCGATCGGAATGGTCTTTATCTTCAGTGCAATTGTTCTATTTCAATTTCAAGATGGGATTAAAGAGCAACGTAAAGGAAAAATTGAAGGATTTAGTTTATATTTTGAAAATTTTTCATCAACGATCTCTCAGTTATTCTTTTCTAAATATAATAACATTCAAGCTTTCGCTCGAAATGGTGATCTCAAAAATATAAAAAATAAAGAGGGTGCAACTTTCGTCCTAAACGAATACGTAACTCTCTTTCCTGATATGGATTTTATCGCACTCGTCGGTCTTGATGGAAAAGTTATTGCTCATAACGAAATAGATTCTACGGGAAAAAAATTAAACTCAAAAGCTCTTGATGACCATTCCTTTGCCAACGATGAGTGGTTTAAAAATGTTAAGGCCGGAAAGTATACAGAAAATATTCAAAAGAAAATTTTTGGAGCTTACGTAAGTGACTTTCATTACAATGATGTCGCAGAAAAATTATACGGGCATCAAATGATTGGTCAGTATTTTTCGACATTAATTGAAGATGAATGGGGGGACCCTATTGCTGTTCTCGTGTCTTTTGTTGATGCTAGGTGGATTGAAAATGAGATGACTGGTCTCTATGGAATACTTGGCGCAAATGGAATGCCATCGGCTGAGATTACAATGCTCAACAAAGCAGGATATCCAATTGCTTTCTATGGAAAACATGGTGATGCTAAAGAGGGTTCTGTTGTTCGTGATTATGAAGGATTTAATTTAAAAAAGAGTTTCTTTGATCTAAAAAATCCTGTTCTCGACTCTTTAAAAGAGGGAAAGAGTGGTACTCAAGTTGCAAATGACTTCGAGCATGTTACAGATAAGCACCTCTTTGCCTATGGACCAATTCATAATAAGAGATTTCTTGATGAGATGGGTTGGAGTATTGTTGTTGGAATGGAGCCAGCGGATGCTTTTGCTGAAATTAATACACTTGAAAAATTATTCTACACAACTTTGGCGATAACTTTTGCAATTTGTTGTGTGATAGCAGTTTTGATTGTCTCAGCACTCTATAAACAACTTCTTGGAGTTATTGATGGATTGAAATCTTCTGCTTCGAGAACTTTTGAATTTGTTAGTCAATTAAATGAAATGTCTGGAAAAGTAAATGAGATGTCAGCTTCTCAGGCATCAGCTATTCAAGAAACGGCCTCGACTTTAGATGAAGTTTCACAAATGGTAAAGATGTCGGCAACCAATGCAACTAACTCAGTTGAAACTTCTTCGACGTCAGAGAAGAACGCGAATAATGGGAAGCAAGTCGTTCAACGAGTTGTCGATGCAATGAATGGAATCAAAGGCTCTAACGAAGAAATTCTTGCAACTACCTCTGAAGGTAATAAGAGAATTAGTGAGATTGTTAGAGTTATCAATGAAATATCAGAAAAAACGAAAGTTATTAACGATATTGTTTTTCAAACAAAGCTCCTTTCATTTAACGCTTCAGTTGAGGCGGCAAGAGCTGGTGAGCACGGAAAAGGTTTCGCTGTCGTTGCTGAAGAAGTTGGAAATCTCGCTCAGATGTCTGGTAAGGCCGCTGAAGAAATCTCAAGCATACTTGGTGAATCAATTTCAAAAGTTGAAGGTATTGTAAAAGATAGTCAAAGTTCAATAGAAAAAATCATGGTGACTTCAAAGCAGCGTATTGAAGATGGTATCGATATCGCCGGAGAATGTGATAAGGCCCTTGAATCAATCGTTGAAGGAGTCAAGCTTGTTACTTCGATGTCTCATGAAATTTCCACAGCATCACGTGAACAAGAAACTGGTGTTAGTAATATATCACTAGCAATGAATCAGTTACAAGATACAACAAATGAAAACTCTAATATTGCCTATCAAACTTTAAAGTGTTCAGAACAACTCGACAAGGAAACAGAGTACTTAAAAGAAGTTATTTCTCTACTTGAAAATGAAGTTGTTGGTGGAGTGAAAGAGCCTACTTCAAAGAAAGTCAAAGCTCCTGAGCCTAAGAAAGAAGCTGACGTAAAAGAGAAAGATAATAATGTAGTGAGCATAAAGAAATCGAAAGAAGCAGCTCAAAGAAAAGAGAAAGAAGTCGAATTAAAAACAGCAGTTGGAGGGGAACTTCCTGATGCAAATGACCCTCGTTTCGAAGATGTATAATTGTTAAAAAATACTAAAGATTACGTTGCAACACAGCCCGAGCATTCGACTCGGGCTTAAATTTGTTTACTTTCTAACTCATTCTTATAATAATTTTTTTACGATTAATTTAATTAATATTCTAGGAGAGGAAAATGAGACTAAGTAACGTACTCGTTATTCTGGGACTAACTCTTGCATCAACTGGTGCATTTGCAGGACCTAAGGATGACTTCGTTGATGCAGTTGTTAAGCAATGTGGAAAATCACAAGGGGACGCTGAAGCAATGGCGACACCAGGAAGATCTGGAAATGTAATCAAGTTTAAGACTTGTTCAAGTGCAACTATCGATATTGATGGATGTACACTACAGTGCAAGGATGCTTCATCATCAATTGGTGGATAACTTTTAAACAAATTAGGAGAAGTATATGTTAAAAAAATTAATGATCACAACTGCCATAGCTACTGCATCATTTGGTGCAACTATGTCAGACTTAGAGTCAAGAGTTGAGGCTCTTGAGTTTGCTGGATATGAAAACTGGTGGAAATTTTCTGGAAATTTAGAGTACAGATTTGATAATGTTGAAAGAGAATATAAAAAGGGTTATACATCTTCTACTTTTTCAGGAACTTCAACTACTCGTACAGCGGGTGAGAAGTCAGAAACAAAACATCATCGAATTTATTCAGAATTAGATATCGAAGCTAAACCATCTGACAAACTTTCTTTCTATGGAAGATTATCAGCTGCTAAGTATATGAACACTTTGAATAAAGGTGGAGGGGATTATACAGCAGACGGTTCTTTTAATGAATTATCGGAAGGGCAAGGGCAGGGAAATTCTGCTGTATTTTTAGAAAGAGCTTTTGTTAATTATAATATGACAAAAAATTTAACTCTTTCTATTGGACGTCTTCCAACTATTGATGGGTCACCAAAGCACTTTTCAGAAGGTCGACCAATGATGGGACAGTATCCACTTCTTGCCTTTGGTGGAATTTTCGATGGTGTTGCTTTAACTTATGCAAAACAAATGGGAGATAGTCTTTTCAAGTTAAGAGGGATTTATACACCATTTAATCAAAGAAACCTTGATTCTCTTACTGATAAATTAACTTCAGGTTCAAATAAGCTTGATGAATCAGTTGATGTGTACTCTGCAATGCTAGAGTTTGAAAAAGTAAATATGTCATGGGCAAAAAGAGTTCATTTCATTTATCAGTATTTATACTTCAACGGACTTAGTGCAATTCCTACTTCAACTTCGTATGCACATATAGCAGCAGTAGGTACAGATCTTACAAAGATCACAGTCACATCTGATGCTGAATTAGGTGCACAAAGACATGTATTATATCTTGAAGCTAATGGGATAGCGCACACTGGATTTTCAGCAGCTTTTTCATACCTAAAAGGTAAGACGATGAATACTGGAAATATTGCTCAGTGCTTGGATTCAAGAGCTAATGGTTTTGGAACGTGTGATAGTACAGTAAATGTTGGAACATGGTACGGTAAAAATGCTAACGACTCTAAAGGAAATGCTTGGATTGCTAATGTTAATTACCAATTTTCAATGCTAAATAGTGCAACAATTGGTTTTGAGTACATGGATTCAGATAAGAATGCATTTCTTTATGATTCATCTTCGAAGAACCTAGTTGGTGAGTATACTTCAAGAGGTGGAAGTTCAATGCATGTGTATTGGATTCAACCAGTAGATAATAAATTTAAAATTAGAGTAGGGTATCAAACTGCAGAAACTAAAGCTACAAACTCTTTTGGTGGCTATCTTGGAGAAACTTTAGATATCAATAATAAATCGACAGCTTATTATTCAAGTCTACAGTTTAGCTTCTAAGAATCTCAAAAAATTAATGAATAAATTGACCCAGGCGAAATGCCTGGGTTTTTTGTTAAAATAAAATTTATTTCTCCGATAACTTTCCATGAAAACTCTTGAAGATTTTACTGAATTAAAAATGTCAGATATTGAAGGACTTAAAAATAGTCCTTGTAATATCTACCTCACAATGCCAAGTGGAAAAAGTATTATTCTAAGTAGCGAGGGAAATCTTGTTAATATCGATTTAATTCGAAAATATACTGATAATAATGAAGTAAAAATTCTCGTGCTCAATCAAGATTATCAAAAAATTTTAGATGCCCGAATTACAGAAAGAATTAATGTAATGAAACATAAACTCGCCGATAAACAGTGGGTAAACCGCATTCAGAGGTATGATAATGAACTGAATTCTGTTGCTATGGTAAGGGCCATGATCTCGATCATGGGGATTGGAGATGCAACATTAGAGCTTTTAGACGAAACGATCGAATCGACTCTTTATACATTTGAAAAAATTCCTTCTTTGAAAACTATTCTTGCTGATATTTGTGGTAGAGGAGACTTCTTCTTGCAAAAGGCCTTAATTATTAATTACATTTCGGTCTTTGCCTTGAGTAAGACTTCTTGGAATAATAGTGCAACAAGATCAAAGCTTTCAATGGCATCATTCTTACATGATTTTAAAACTGATAAGAAAAATCTAATTTTACATGGACTAGGTCCTGAACCATCATTTGATTTGATACAAGAGTATGATAAATATACTCTTCATTCTCAACAGGAGTTTCAAATTCTAGCAAATATTAGTGAAATTCCTGAAGACGTTGCAAAAATTGTTCGTCTGCATCACGTCGATCTTGATGGAACAGGCTTTCCCATAAGTGAAATTGGTCAACTTACACCAATGTCTCAAATTTTTAATATCTCCCACGGTTTTGCAATTGCTCTCATTAACGGTGGATATTCAAAAAAGTCTTACTCTGGCTATTATTATGATCTCTCCGGGCGTATTCTAGATAAATATAAAGATTCTATGGACGCATTTTCTTACTTATTATGAAAAGAAAACTTACAATACTTATTCTTCTTTCGACCTTGTCTTTCTCAAAAGACTTTTATTTTCTTAAACAAAACTCGATACCTAAATATCATGAAAGTTCGGAAAAAAAAGCTAGCCTTTGTGGACAGATTTATACTGAAATTATTAAGAACTTAAAGCATAAAAATATTGAATTAAAAATTGATGATACTCTTTATCCAATAAAGAGAATTCTTTTGAAACTTGAAAGAGGATCTGGTCATATCTTCTGTGGAGCAGGAAAAACAAAGGATAGAAAAGAGAAGTTTATTTATTCGAAGAGGCCAGTCTATAGTGTTAACAATGTCGTAATGGCGCACGCTAGTGAAAATTTCATTCCTGTTAAGCTCGAAGAGTTTGGACAAAGAAGAATAATGATCGGTGCTTACTTTGGTACATCATCTTCTGAATATCTAAAATCAATTAAAGGTATTCAAGTTAATGATTCTTTCACAGATCCTGAAGATGCCTTCAAGCTTATTGAAGCCAAGAAATTACGCTATTTCTTCTATCATGATCTTGCTCTTAACTATGCTGTCGAAAACTCTAATTATCATCTCAAGGTCATTCCTGTTAAATTCAGGTCAATCGAGCAGTGGATTCTCTATTCAAAGAAGCTTCCAGAAAATATTAGAGAAGCAGTGGAAAATGAAATAGATGAACTTTATAAAAGTGGTAAAATTCAGCAAATCTGGCAGAAATTCTTGGTTCAATAGTCCCATTTTTAGACCAAACTAATATTTTTTAAATATATTTTTTAGTAATACTTGTAAGAAGAGTTAAGAAAAATCATCATTGACTCTCAAAAGTAGGTCCTAAGTATTTATAATTATTGTTAATTCATATTCTTTCTAGGAACTAGGTAACATGTTCTAGGAAAAATTTTTCTTTGCCTCGAAAAAGAAATAGGCCGTACAATAATAGAAAGGCTTAAGAGCGGTGACAGAAGGTCTAAACTCTTAAGAGAATCACGCATTATAGTGCAGGAGGTACTATGTCAGACAAAGGGTCTGTTGAAACTAAAAAACTCCCTCTTCTTCCATTGAGAGATATGATTATCTTTCCTCACATGGTAGTTCCTCTTTTTGTAGGTCGAGAGAAATCTATTCACGCCTTAGAAGAGGCTTCTAAAAATGGTAATGAGTTATTTCTCGTTACACAAAAAGATGCTTCTATTCTAAATCCTGACAGAGAAGATGTTTATGACACTGGGACAGTTGTAAATATTATTCAAATGCTTAGGCTGCCTGATAATACTGTAAAGGTATTAATTGAAGGTAAGTACAGAGCAAAAGTTTCTAAATTTGAATCAAAGCCAGAAGGTTACTGGAGTGAAGTGGAGAAATGTGTACCTGGTCCAATTGACCAAGTAACTATTGAAGCGACAATCAGAAGTATCAAAAATATTTTTGAACAATATGTGAAGCTCAATAAGAGAATTCCACCTGAACTTTTAATGAGTATTTCTTCGATAACAGATCCATCAAGACTTGCTGACATTATTGTTGCGCATCTTTCGATGAAGATTCCTGAAAAACAAGAAATTCTTGAAGCTGTCGATGTTGAAACAAGATTACAACTTCTCCTTGAAAAAATGCAAGGTGAAATTGAAATCATCAATGTTGAGAGAAGAATTAGATCGCGTGTAAAAACTCAAATGGAGAAGTCTCAAAAAGAGTACTACTTAAATGAGCAAATGAATGCGATTCAAAAAGAACTTGGACAAAAAGATGAAAAGTCTGAAATCCAAGAGATGGAAGAAAAGCTAGCGGCTAAAAATATGCCAGTAGAAGCAAAAGAAAAAGTGGAGAAAGAACTTAAGAAACTTAAGTCAATGTCTCCAATGTCTGCTGAAGCTGCTGTTGTTAGAAATTATATTGATTGGATGTTAGGACTTCCATGGTTTGAATACACTGAAGATAATAATAGTGTAGCTCACGCTAGAGAAACTCTTGATGAGCATCACTATGGTATGGATGATGTAAAAGAAAGAATTGTTGAATACCTAGCGGTAAGATCACTTGTTGGAAATGAAGGCCGAGGAACAATTCTTTGTCTATCGGGTCCTCCTGGGGTTGGAAAGACTTCAATCGCAAGAAGTTTAGCGGAGTCAATGGGAAGAGAGTTTTATCGAATTTCTCTTGGTGGAGTTAAAGACGAATCAGAAATTAGAGGACACAGAAGAACTTATGTTGGTGCGATGCCAGGTAAGATCATGAGTGCTCTTAAGAAAGCTGGAACAAGTAATCCAGTAATTCTTCTCGATGAAATTGATAAGATGAGCTCTGATATGAGAGGGGATCCTGCAGCAGCAATGCTTGAAGTATTAGACCCTGAACAAAATAAGAATTTCTCTGATCACTATATTGAAGTTGAGTATGATCTCTCTAAAGTTATGTTTATCATGACTGCTAATGATCTCGGAAAAATTCCTGGACCACTTAGAGATAGAATGGAAATTATTCATGTTTCTGGTTATACACCAGTAGAAAAACTTCAAATTGGAAAGAAATACTTACTTCCTAAAGCTTGTAAAAATAATGGACTTACAGATTGGTCTGTTTCAATGTCTGATCTTGTCATGACTGATATTATCAGAGGCTATTCAAGAGAAGCTGGTGTTCGTGAATTTGAAAGACTAATGAATACTGTTGCAAGAAAAATAGCTACTGATGTTGTGACAAATGATGTTGAAAAAGGGAAGAAGTTCAACGTTACTGCGAAGCAATTATCAAAGTATTTAGGCCCTCGAAAGTACGATGGAACACAGATTGAATCTGAGCCACAAATCGGACTTGTAAACGGACTTGCATGGACATCTGTTGGTGGTGAACTTCTACATATTGAAGTTGTAACAACTCCAGGAAATGGAAAGATTCAAATTACAGGTAAGCTAGGTGAGGTTATGACTGAATCAGCAAAAGCTGCTTTAAGTTATGTGAGATCAATCTCTGCAAGACTTGGAATTGATTCTGAATGGTTTAATAAGAATGATATTCATATTCATGCACCAGAAGGTGCAACACCAAAAGATGGTCCAAGTGCTGGTATCACAATGGTGACAGCGTTAACATCGGCAATCGCTGGAATTCCTGTGCTTCAAGATGTTGCAATGACTGGTGAAGTAACAATTAGAGGTCGTGTGCTTCCAATTGGTGGACTGAAGGAAAAACTTCTTGCTGCAAAACAAGCTGGTGTTAAGACTGTTGTTGTTCCCGCAAAGAATGCTAAGGATCTTCCTGAGATTCCAGCAGAAATCAAAGCAGGCCTAGACATTCACCCTGTAGCGCACGTTGAAGAAGTACTTAAGCTTGCTCTTGCTCTAAATGAGCCAGAAAAATTCATGCAACATGTTGGTGGATTAAAAGTAATTACTCCAGATACAGATGGGTATGAAGTAGCTAACTAGATTTAATTAAATTATTTAATACAAGGGCCCAGAGAAATCTGGGCCTTTTTATTTTAAGACGAGTAAGTCTTCTAGGAAGAATGCTGAAAGTTCTGCCCGTCCCGAAAGGTTGGCCTTGGTATAGAGATTTGAAGCATGTTGCTTAATCGTTTTTTCTGAAGAGGATCTAATTTCTGCAATCTCTCTTAATGAGAGACCTTTTAGTAGTAGAAGGGCGACATCCTTTTCTGAGTCAGTAAGTTTCCAATCGACTAATTGTTGATTGATAAGTGCAGATAAACCATGAGAAAGGTCATAGGTTTTTACTTTATAGGTATTAAGATCATCTTTAAGTTTGTTTATATCGTTAACATGATTACTATTTATTTTTTTGATGGAGAAGTACTTAATCCATAAGGTCACTAGACCTACAAAACCAAAGAGCATCACAAGAGCTTCTTTGGTGACGTGCGAAACTGCTGCACCTTCACTGATATCTTCGTAAATATCCAAAAATAAGAGTATAATAACAATGAGAAAAATAATCGTTGTTGTAATACGTTCTTTGAAATTAAGCATTTATCTTCCTAGGCCTTAAGTTCTAGCTTAGATTTTAAGTGCATTTTAAGGCTAAAGTCCAATTACAATTTAGGAAAAATAGGCAGATAGTATTTTAACTACTAACTCCCAAGAAAGGAATTTTCATGACAAGAATAGTTCACATCGAAAGTTTGAAGCCAAAATACGTATATTCAACAGATCAAATCATTGAAGCTGCCGATTCACTATGGCTAAAAAATGTTGATGAAATGACACGACGTAAAGCGATAAAAATATTTAAGGGTGCAAATATCGACTTTCGACGTGCCGTTGTTCCTCTCGAAGTTGCATTTGGGGACCAGTCATTTGAAGAGAAAAATAATATTTATATGAAAGAAATGATCTCGTATGGGGTTGAGTTACTTAGCAACGCGATTAAAAACTCTGGAATTGAACCAACAGATATTGATTATATTATTACAACATCTTGCACGGGGTTCATGATCCCCTCTGTTGATGCCTACCTTGTAAATGAACTTGGACTAAGAGGCGATGTCGTAAGGCTTCCTGTGACTGAAATGGGTTGCGCTGGCGGCACATCTGGACTGATCTATGCTAATGAATTCTTGAAGGCTAATCCAAAAAAAACTGCAGTTCTTCTGACAATGGAAATACCTTCAATTACTTTTCAAAAAAATGATCTCTCCGCAGAAAACCTCGTGAGTACCGCGATATTTTCAGATGGTTTCTCTTGCGCTGTCTTAAAAGGTGGTGAAGGTCCAGGAGCACATATTATCGATACTGATATGTATCACTTTCATAAGGGAACTTATCTGATGGGGTTTAATCTCACGAACACAGGTCTAAAAATCGTTCTTGATAAGGATGTCCCTACAACAATCGAAGGAAATTTTGAAAAAATATTCCTCCCTTTCTTAGAGCGAAATAAACTCAATATTGAAGATATCGAAAATTATATGTTTCATCCGGGGGGGAAGAAGATTATCTCCATGGTTGAAAATTATATCTCTAAATATAATAAAGATATTTCTGAATCAAAATGGGTACTCGAAAATTATGGAAATATGTCTTCGGCCACAATTCTTCATATCTACGAGAGAGTGACAAAGCTAAGAGAAATAAAACCAGGCGAAAAAGGGTATATGCTTGCTTTTGGTCCAGGCTTTATGGCCCAAAGTATTTTACTCGAATGGAAGTGAAATGAAATTGAGCATTAAAATTTTTCCATTCCTTGTCGCTTTTATGTTCTTCTTTATTTATAGCAAGGATTTAAAACAGGAGAATAATGAATATCTGTTTTTAACGGCCGATGGAATAGAGAAGCTAAATACATTTAAAGAAAAGTTTCCTGAGCTTGAGACTTTAATTATCTCCGGAAACTTTAAAGATAAGATTTCAGATATTGTTAAAATATGCACGGACTCTTGTGACCTTATAGGTACCAGGGCCGGCAAGAGTGTTAAAGAATTAAAAGATGCTGAGTCTATAATTATTGTGACTAGACTTGATGAACCAAGTCGTATGAAGGAGCTTATATCTTTCTTTGCAAATGATGATTCAATAGAACTGGCCGGACATAGTTATACAAATAGTCTTCTTGATAATTACTCTAAGATTATTCAGACTCAGCTTTTTCCATTAATGTTTAGTGTTTCATTTCTAATTATTCTTTTGTTAACAAGAAGTCTCTCTATTAGCGCGATCGTATTTTTTCCCTCGATTTTGTCTGCCCTCTTAAGCCTGTCTGTCATCAAATTTCTCTTTGGCAGCATGAATATGGTGACATCAATTGTTCCTCTTATGAGCTTTGTTGTGACAATGTGCCTCGGTCAGCACCTCTACTATGGTGTTGATGAAAACAATAACGTACGCTCTGTCTTAAAGTATAAGAAGAATCCCATCTTTTTAATGCTACTAACAACATTTATAGGTTTTTTTTCGTTGGCCCTCAGCTCGATATCTGTGATACGGACATTTGGTATGCTAACGGCCGTTTTGATTGTTCTTTCGAGTTTAGTTTCAATTCTATGGTTCTTTCTTCTTTCTGATAAATGCAAGAGGCTCAATAATCCTCTTGCATCATTACAAAAATATTATCCAAATAAATCTCTTAGTCGTACAGCAATCGTGGTTGTCGCACTCGTTTCCCTGATGAGTATTTTGGCATTTACTGACAAGGTTGAAATCGTTACTGATGCAACTCGCTATTTTCCAAAATCTTCAAAACTAAAAGAAAGAATAGACCATGTTTCAATGAAAGTTGGAGGGATACCGATTGCTGAAATAGGTTTGAAGTTCTCAGGTGAAACAAATTATTTTCTTTTAAAGAAAATAGAAGAATTAGAACAAGAGATATCGAAAAAGACTGGTCTTAAAATTATATCAAATAATCAAATTGTCTCAGATATTAATTCTCTATATTCCAAGAATCCAGAATTGCCAGGTAGTAAGGAGGCCTACTTACTCTTAAGATCACAGGCACCTTCGGCCTTGAAAGATATCTATCCTGTTTTCGAAGAGAGCTATCATATTACACTTCTTGGCAATTCAATTAATGTCGATGAGTATGAATCAATTCTAAAATCTGTCGATGAAATTCTAAAGAAGTATGAATACACATATGAAGTTAATGGTCTTTACTACAATTTAATGATTTCGCAAAAAGAAATGGGGCTAACTCTATTTAAATCCTTCTTCTCAAGCTTACTGATGATTGTTCTTATTGCTTTCTTATATATGAGAAGGACAAGGATTATATTTACTTTCTTATTTGTTAATACAATTCCAGTGGGTCTTTCTTTAGCATTTATCTATACAATGGGTATGAGTCTTAATATCGCGACGATTATGACTTATAGTATTTCACTTGGGATGGTTGTCGATAGTTCGTTCCATTTGATACATGCTCTAGAGCATAAGGATATGTCATATAATGATTATATTAAAAAATCGGTTACTCCAATTATTTCCAGTACTCTTGTACTATGTCTAAGTTTCCTATTATTTGTCGTTGAAGAATTTATTCCAATTAGAGAATTTGGTTTGAATTTGTTTTTTATCATATTGATGGGGTTAATTTTTGACCTCTTTGTTCTACCTACTTTATTTTTGGGATCGAATAAAACAAGTGAGCACTTCAATGCATGAGATATATGATATTCTAATTGTCGGAGCTGGACCAGCTGGAGCCTTAACGGGAAGTCTTCTATCAAAAGCCGGATATAAGGTTCTGATTCTTGACGGAGCAAAGGAAGTTAAAAGAAAGGTCTGCGGTGAATACCTGTGCCCTCTTGGAGTTGACTTAGTTAAGCAACTTGATCTTGAACATCTCATTCAAGACTTTCACCAAATTAATGGGATGAATATCTTTTCTCCTCGAGGCCAAATTGTTCGATCATTATTTCCAGATACAAATAAGAAGAACTATGGAATTAGTCTTAATCGACAAGTTTTTGATCAACGGATTATTGATATGGCCATTGAAAATGGGGCCACACTGATCAATGACTCTGCAGTGGCGAAATTTGAATATCAAGGGAGCTATTGGAGTGTTTCCTGTGTTAATCAAAGAAAATATAATGGACGGTTATTGATCGGTGCAGATGGAAGAAGGTCCTTAATTGCCAAAACGATTGGAGCCTCAAAGAAAAGTAACAATCAAAAAAGAGTCGCAATCCATTGTTGGCTAAAGAGAAAATTTGATTTTGAGAGGGTAGGGCAGATGCATCTTTTTAAGGATTCTTCTTATATTGGAATAGATCCTATATCAAATGATGAGCTGAATGTTTCACTCGTTTGTGATGCGAAAGTCATCAAGGAGTTTGGAGGTCCTCTTGCTGTACTAAATCATTACATTGAAAAATCCAAGTTCCTACATCAAAGCATCGGACATGTAAGAGAAGGTGAGCGAATTTTCACCGTATCACCAATAACTCATGAATTGGACAAGTACCAGATCAGTAACCTTGTCCTGGTTGGAGATGCCGCAGGTTTCATTGATCCTTTGACAGGTGAGGGTATTTTTAATGCACTATGGATGGCAAAGGCTCTTAGTTGTGAAATTATCGAAAGAAAATTGCTTCTTAATTTTAACTCGGCAATTCGAGCATATAATATCAAAAAAAATAGCTTCTTTAGACAAAAGAAAGTCACAAATTTCTTTTTCCAGTGGTTGATTAGAAAGTATATACTCGTGGAAATTGTTGCAAAATTTTTAAAAACAAATAGAAAACGAGCCGATTCTTTTGTTGGTATAATTGGAAATGTTTATAGCCCGCTTAAGGGCCTAATTAAAATGGTTTTTTAAAAGGAGTCTATATGAAAATTATATTTTGCATCCTCATGTTATTTCAAGTCGTGATAGCGAAAGAAATTTCTGTTGAATACCAAAGTTATGATGAAGCACTAAATGGTAAAAACATTATCGTATTTGATATGGAGTCGACAAAAGCAGGAATTATTACAACAGCGTTTAAGGGAGTTGTTAAAAGCTTTAAAATGAATTTTGATCTAACTGATAAAGTAATTAAAAACTCAGAACTTTATTTCTTTGTCGCTAATATGGATACAGATAACAATTCAAGAAATGAGAAGATGCATGATCTGTGTTTCTCTTCTGCAACATTCCCCGTTATTTCAGTTGAGCTAGGTGATATTCCGTATGGAGTGAGTACCCTGAATGGGAAGATATCACTACGAGGTAAAGAGTATCCAATCTTGGTTAATGTGGATGTTTCCCGGATTCAAGAGAAGGTCATCGTTAAATTTAAGTCAGAAGTTAGCCTAAAGAAATTAAATATTCCAGATCCATCAATTTTTATTGCATCAGTTCGAGATTTAGTAGAATTATCGGGAAGTGTAGAAATAGAATAAAAATGGTGGGCGATGACGGGATCGAACCGCCGACATCTACCTTGTAAGGGTAGCGCTCTCCCAGCTGAGCTAATCGCCCATTTTTATTCTGAAGCTTTTTAAGTTCCGGTAGATTAAGATAATGACTAAAATCTGTCAATTCATTTTTAAAAAATATTTCCACTTTTTTTGTGTCTCATTATCGTGGCAGACGAAATTAACTAAAATTAATGTGAACATATACCCATATTTTCTTTTATTTTAACATGTTATTTCAGTCGCTTAGGTCTTCGATTGTGAAGATAATTTTACCTAATAAATTAATTAAGGTTAATTAAAAAATTAAGCTTAAATGAAGCTAAGAAAAACCGATAGGAACCTTGAGGCGTAATAAATCGAGGATCATAATGGAAGATTTTGAGAAAGAACTTAAGGAAGATTTTTTAGAGGAGTCAATGCAACTCCTTGAAGATTCGGAACAAGCATTCTTAGCACTAGAGAATGACAAGGATAGTACTGATCTATTAGACCAGATATTTAGACTTGCGCATAACCTTAAGGGAACATCGAGGGCCGTAGGCTTTGGTGAAGTCGCTGAGTTTACTCATGAGATGGAAAACTTAATTCTTAAGTTAAAGACAGGTGAGATCGATGTCTCAGACTATGTTGTGACTATTCTCCTCGAATGTAACGACCATATTTCACATATGATATCGACGTTACGTGACGATCTCGATGCCACTTTTGATAGTGCAGAAATTATAGCGAAAATAATCGCAGTTATAGCCGGTGAGGTCTCTGAAGAATCTGGGGCAAGTCAAGAAGAGTCGTTTGTTGAAGATGACGTTGTTGAATTTGATGATTCTGAATTTGAAATGGATGAGGCACCTGCAGCTGAAATGTTCGAAGAAGAAGAGGAAGAAGAATTCGTTGCTTCTTCCGAGCCTCAGGCCTTTGATGGTGATGATGTTGAAATATCTGAAAGTGCTCTTGAGTCTTTAAGAGAGCTTGGTATTTATGATGATTCAATTATGGGAACATTGGATATAAAAACAGCTTCAGAGGCACCAATGGATGAAGGACTTACTATTAAAAAAGGTGAGGACATTGTGGCAAAAACAGAAGTCGAACAAAAAGTAGGTGTGACTCATGATAATGTTACGCCAATTGAAGCAGCGAAGAAAACGGCTGCAGCACCAGCTCCTAAGAAAACTGAAGATGAAAGTATTCGTGTCGCATTATCACGTGTTGAAAAACTAAATAATGTTGTTGGAGAGCTCGTTATTCTTCAAACGGTTTTAGATCAAAGAAGATTTACTGCAATTCAAGATGGACTTGCAAATAAATCAATTGCTCAGTTAGGTAAGCTTTCAAAAGAAATTCAAGAGATTTCAATGTCTCTTAGAATGATTCCTTTAAAAGCGACACTTCAAAAAATGAATAGAATTGTAAGAGATACATCGAAGGCTTTGGATAAATCAGTTAACTTAACTTTGATTGGTGAAGATACTGAGATTGATAAAACCGTTTTAGAACACTTGTCTGATCCATTAGTTCATATTGTTCGTAATGCTGTTGATCACGGACTCGAGTCGACAGAGGGGCGCATCAAGGCCGGGAAAAGTGAAGCTGGTAATGTAGCGATAAAAGCTTTTCATGAAGGTAATAACCTCGTGATTGAAATAACTGATGATGGTGGAGGAATTGATCCAGAAGTCATTAGAAAAAAAGCTATTGAAAAGAAATTAATACCACCAAATAAGGAAATTTCTGATCATGAAATGATTCAATATATCTTTAATCCTGGTTTTTCGACAAAAGAACAAGTGACTGAGGTTTCTGGACGTGGTGTAGGAATGGATGTTGTAAAAACGAATATTGAAAAAATGTCTGGAGACATAAAGGTATCCACGGAAATAGGTAAGGGAAGTGTCTTTAAAGTTTGTCTTCCTCTTACAATGGCAATTATTGATGGAATGGTTGTGAGAGTTGGAGAAGAGAAATATATCATTCCACTTTCTCAAGTGCATGAGTCCTTAAAGCCTACTGCTGAAATTATTAACTCAATCACTGGTTTTGGTGAGTGTTTAAATCTTAGAGGAGAAGTTTTACCACTTTTTAATATTGGTAAAACTCTTGGACGAAAGATGGATGATGGCTCATCAACTGATAAAATTGCAATTATTATTCATAACGCTAATTTCAATTACGCTGTACTTGTTGATGATATTTTACACCAACAGCAGGTTGTCATTAAGAAGCTTGGTGATGAAATCAAAACGAATAAAGGCTTTATGGGAAGTTCGATTTTAGGAGATGGAAGGCCATCATTTATCCTTGATCTGAATGAATTATATAGTGGTTCTTT
Organism: uncultured Bacteriovorax sp.; assembly: GCA_964593545.1. Taxonomy (GTDB): domain Bacteria; phylum Bdellovibrionota; class Bacteriovoracia; order Bacteriovoracales; family Bacteriovoracaceae; genus Halobacteriovorax_A. The sequence goes on from CAZQJK010000004.1 coordinate 41,373, forward strand.
AAAGAAAAGCACAAATAACTTAAAAGATAGTTTATCAAAGGTGGCATAGTATGAGTATTGAAAATTTTAACAAAGAAACTTTAAAAAATGGTGATGTTCATCGGTTCTTAGAATTTAGTCTTGGGACTGAAGACTATGCTATCCCTCTATTATCTGTAAGAGAAGTTATCTCTGTTCCAGAAACAACACCGATCCCTAAAGCGCCACCTCATTTTCTTGGTATCATGAATTTGAGAGGTCAGGTAATCTCAGTCGTTGATTTAAGAACAAAGCTTAAGATTAAGGCAAAGGAAGAAAATCAAGAAGAGTCTGTTATTATCGTCGATATCAATGGGATGAACCTTGGTATCGTTGTCGATTCAATTAATAAAGTTCTTGCTTTTAATACAAATGAAATAAATGAAGTACCAGAAATTGATACTCAGGTAAATGCTGATTATATTCAAGGTGTCTATCGAAAAGAAGATACTCTAACGGTATTACTTGATGTCGCAAAAGTTTTGGACTTGAGTGATATGAAAGCGCTATCTGGTTCGAGAAAAGCTGCTGCATAACTTTGTAATATAATTATACTTTAAACATATCAAAGAAGGTTCCAATGAGTACAGCACTTAATCAATCGGGTGAGTATGATAAATTAATCTCTAGAGTCTCGACAATCGTTGCCAAGATTTCTGGAAATGTTCTTGAAGAAAAACAAGCATTAATGGTGCAAACTCGTGTGAAAAAGAGGATGCTTGAATTAGGACTTAATACACCCGCTGACTATTTAGCTTTTCTCGATAAGAATTTGACGAGTGAGTCAGGAGTTTTAGTTTCACTTCTAACGACTCACCATACGTTCTTCTTTCGTGAATTTAATCATTTTGAATACGTAAAAGCGAATCTTCCTACGATTGTTAAAAATGTCAGAGCTCGTGGAGAGAATACCATCAAAATTTGGTCTGCAGCATGTTCTCGTGGACAGGAAGTATATTCTCTTTCAATGTTTCTAAATTTCTATCTACCAAAAATTGATCCAACAATGAAGTATAAAATTCTTGGAAGTGATATTGATCCTGAATCAGTTAAAGTTGCTGAAAATGGTGTATACCATCGAAGAGAAATTAAAAGTGTTCCTATGAATTATCTTGGGGATCATTGGGCAAGAGGGAAAGGTGATATTTCGGAATTTGTAAAAGCGAAGAAAACAATCACTGAGGCAACAGAATTTAAGGTTTTAAATCTTTTGGATTTTAAAAACCAAATGAGAAACCAAAAGTTTGATATTATTTTTTGCCGAAATGTTTTTATATACTTTAGACCAGATCAAATTAAACTCATTATGAATGAATTCTTTGCACATCTCTATGAGACGGGATTATTCTTTAGTGGGATTTCAGAGTCTCTTGGTGGATTACAGCTCGATATTGATAATGTTGGACCATCGATTTATATGAGAAAGGGAATTGCAAAACCAGTTGAAGCAACATCTACAACATCTGTTGCCTCTACTCCTACACCTGTTACGACTCCACGTATCTCATCGATGCCAAGCATGCCATCGGTTCTTAAAGTTGTGTGTGTTGATGATTCATCTTCAATATTGACACTACTTAAAAAGATCTTTGGATCTGAAAGTGGTTTTGAAGTCGTCGGTACTGCAAAGAATGGTATTGAAGCAAGAGAAGTCATCTCTAAGTTAAAGCCAGATCTTGTAACTCTAGATATTCATATGCCTGAAATGGATGGGGTAACTTACCTTGAAAGAAACTTTAACTCCTCACATCCGCCGGTTGTTATGATCTCTTCTGCTTCTCGTGATGATTCTGATGCCGCAATGAAGGCGCTTAGAGCAGGAGCAAGTGACTTCATTGAGAAGCCTGCCCTCAATAATATGATGGAGCGTGGAGAAGAAATTAAGACCAAACTTAAAGTTGCATATATGGACAAGGCGTTTACTTCGTCTCACGTATCCAGTGTTGATAAAGAGTTTGAAAAGAAAATTGCAATTTCAAACCCAGAGGATAAATTTAGAGTCATTTATAGTTCAGTAGCTGACCAAAAGAAAGTTTTAAAATTCTTTGGTGAGCTTCATGATAAACAGCCTCCAACGGTCATGTTCTTTGAAGGCCAAGATAATATTCTACAGGCCCTAAGTGAAGATATGAAGTCGAAGCTGAAGTATAAGCTCGAAGTGATTGATGTCATGCCAGCTTCTTTTTCTCCAGATACTATTTATTTAGCTGATTTTAAGAAATTATATGATTCTGTTTGTATCAAAAATAAATCAAAACCTACTTCGTGGGTAATTTTTGGAAAAACATCTAAACATGCTTCTGAAAAGATTTTAGAATGGGATAACGGTCATCTCTTAGTTGAAGATTTGAATTATAAGTGTGAACTTACTGAGGTTGCTGCAGACGTTGTGCCGACAACAAGTTTTGCTTATATGTCATGTGATTGGCTAAGTAAAAAATGAGATAGACCATGTATAAAGAGATAAATACAAATTCGCAAAATGAACAATATTTTAAGCTTGATAAGCAGATGTTCGTGATGGCAAAGTCGGGAGAGTCTTGTATCTGTGCCATCTTCGATACATTTAAATCAGATGTTCTTTTAAACTTCATTGAAAAAGTAAAGTCAAAATTTGGAAAGAACTTTGTTGAATTTAAATTACTGGGACCTTCTTCACTGGTTAATGGAGCGAATCGAGTAATTACAGGAACTGGGTTTAATCAAATTAAGACAGTCATTCGCAATCAGGTTTTTGAAGTTTTCTTTCTTGCTGCTCAAAGTCGTCTTAGGGTTTCAAAGGCCGAGGCATCTGACGAAGTGAAGGTTGGAGAGAAAAAGAAAGTTAAAGTACTTATTGTTGACGACTCAAAGACAATTAGAAATCTTCTAAACAAGATGCTCTCAAGTGATCCAGGTATTGAAGTTTGTGGAGAGGCCTCCTTGCCAAGTGAAGTCGAGGCGCTCATTAAACATCATAAGCCTGATGTTTTAACTTTAGATATTCACATGCCTGAAATGACAGGTGTCGAACTTTTAAAGATTATTGGAAAAAAATATAATATCCCCGCAATTATGGTGACATCAATAAGTATGGAAGAAGGACCTTTGGTTTTAGAGGCCCTTGAAAATGGCGCTTTTGATTATATCCAAAAACCTGATATGAAAGAGATTGCAGTTGTTCGTCCAATCTTGATTGAAAAAATAAAAGAAGCGGCAGAATCCAGTAAGTCGATGTCTCAAATTTCAAAAATTGGTGCTAAAGCTGCGAAGGATTTTAATCTTGATTCTTTAATTGTTTTAGGTTCTTCGACAGGTGGAACAAACGCTATTAAAGATATACTTGTTAAGTTTCCAAAAAATATTCCACCAATGTTAATTGTTCAGCATATCCCGCCTGTGTTTTCAAAAGCATTCGCTGACAGAATGAATAGCTTATGCCCATTCACTGTCGTTGAAGCACAAGATGGAGACACTTTAGAAAAGAACAAAGTTTTGGTCGCCCCTGGCGGAAAGCAGATGAAGTTAGTTAACCAAGGGGGAACGCTTCGAGTTCAAATAAATGATGATGCTCCGGTTAATAGATTTAAACCTTCAGTCGATTATATGTTTAATTCGACTGTCGATGTATGCAAGAAAAAGCATGTGGTCTCTATTATTTTAACAGGAATGGGAAAAGATGGTGCTCGAGGAATGCTTGCGCTTAAAAATGCTGGAGCCTTAACGATAGCTCAAAATGAAGAGTCTTGTGTTGTTTACGGAATGCCTCGTGAAGCTGTTGAGATAGGAGCTGCTATAGCAGTTGAACATAAAGATGATATAGCTGCCAAGATTGGTGAGTTCTCTTGGCAGGTTGATAAAGCTGCGAGTTAATTATTAGTTCGCATGCTCTTTTCTAATATAAGCAACTGCATTGTGAGAGTGAAGAGATTCAATATGCTCAACCTTTGCTTCCCAATCAATAATTTTTTCACATTCATTAAATACAGTACTAATTCTTCTTGTCGCGTGTTCAACAAACATTGGATTATCACCATTTAAGATGGCAAATGCTTGTTCATCTAATCTCTTAACAAGAGATTGAGTCTCTGTTGGAAGTGCAACTCTCATTAGTCCAATGAGTTGTTCAATATCGAAACCTAAATCTGGATCGTAAGTTACTTTCATTGTCGCTACTGATCTTTGACTGTGGGCCGAAGCAATTCCACTTCCCTCAGTCGTTTTTCCTTCGCGATACTCTTTTTCGTATTGCTTAGACATTGATAATGAACATGGACAAGTTGAAGAGTACTCATATTTCATTGTAAGCACCATGACTACTTTGTCATCTTTTCCTTCAATACCTTCCCATTCACATTCGTAATATTGCCATCCCCAATTTCCACTTTTTAGAGATTGCTGCTTTACTGGATAGCTGAATTTTAAGCTAAGATGAGCTTTTGGCAGAAGTGGTTCGTCTTCATAGTCTCGAAGCTCTGTACGATACATATGAAGGATATTTTTGTAGAACTGATGGTTTACATTTGTTTGTGCACCTTCTCTTTGAAGGATATTGCAAAAACGACTCATGTTTGCGCCTGTTTTATGTGACTCTAAAAAGACAAACATTGATGCCTCTGTATCATGTGACATTACAGTACCATCGACATGTTCAAAGTTTAGAGGAATTCTAAAACGCTCAATTCCAACTTTCGGAATAGCGATCATGACATCATTAGCTCTCTTTTGAAAGTCATTTAGCCCAGAGTCATCTTTCATGCCCGGGTTCATAATATCTTCTCTTTTGTTTCTTAGTGCATCTATGTTTTTCATCTTCATGGGACCTTTCAAAAAATAGGTTAAAAAATACCTTAATTAGTGTGTCTATCTTTTAACTTGTTATCAATTATTTGGCAATATTCCACATATCTATTATAGACCGAATTTGTTAGGCTAAATTGAGACAAAGTTTAATTATACGAAAAACACCAGTTTTCAATACTTTATATAACTGCTCCCTTTAAATGGGGATAAATAATATTGATTATCAACTTCCGTTAATATTATTGAGCTATAGTATTTAAGATCCTTAATAAATTTTTCGGCAGTATTAAATAATAGTAATTGGTTATCACTTTTTTTGATCCATCTCCCTAATAATTCAAAGCTAGAGCTTTTAAATTCTGGAAATTTTCCCCATTAAAGTGGAGCAGTTTCAAAAATAACTAAGGTAATTGGTCCATAATTTCGATAAAATAGGTATGAGAGGATATTATGACTAATCGTTCACTAAAGGTTGAAACATATGAAAGATACTACGGCAGTGTCGATGAGGTTGTTAAACAGATAGAGAATTGTCCAAAATGTGGTGCTAAATTTATTATTACTCATCTCTCTGATCGCGATAATCTCTATGTTCACGAAGAGGTTAAGTGTACTGAGTGTAATTTCGGGACAGAAGAAACTCTTCATATCTTAAATTAATGATGTTCAAGCTTACATTGCTCTTGTTTGTGTCATCTCTTTGTTGGCTAGTTCCAAATCACTTTAGAATCGAGACAATCAAGACAAAGTACAATAATCTCTCTGACTATCAAGAGGCGGTATTTATCGTTGATAGGGCCATCGACTATGGAAAGATAAGAGGCCACAGTTATCCTAGCAAGAGCTACCTACAAGGACACCTTGAACAAGAACCGAATGTCGTAGAATTCTTTGATGACGAGCAAGTTTATAAAATAGGTGAACTACAAAAGAAGTATCCTGTAGGTACTCGACTTGCGGTACTATTTAACTCGAGTCTAAAAGATTTTGAAAATGGTCAATCGCTTAGGGTGATAAAGAAAGAAAACTTGTCTGTGAAAATTGAAAGATTAAGCTGGATTACTTATGGGCCATTTGGAGCATCAATAATTTTGATACTCCTAAATTTTTTTATTCGGCCAAGAAAAAACTAGTCGAGAGTATCAAATGGTGCAGGAAGTAGTTCATTGAACTTCATCGTCTTTTGAATCCCATTCAAATCGCCAAGGTAAATTGGAGTCTCTGCACTACAAAATTCCGAAATTACTTGTAAACACATTCCACATGGGACAGTGACTGGGTTTGTATCGACACAGACAACAATGAATTCGATTTCTATTTTTCCGTTTTCTGCAACAGCATTTAAAATTGCATTTCTCTCTGCACAGATCGTTGCCCCAAAGCTAATATTTTCGACATTACATCCACCATAAAGTTTTTCGTTTCCTTTAATCGCGATTGCCGAGCCGACAAAGAAGTTAGAATATTTTGCGTAAGCATTATTTCTTGTTTTCTTCGCTAATTCATATGCTTGTTCTACTCTTGTCATTTATTTTCCTTTATTAAAAACTTCACCTTTAATCATTGCAATTGTTCCTGAGACAATCGTAATCACAGGAGCACCCTTGACGAGCATTCCGTAGAATGGAGTCCAGCCACATTTACTTGCCTGGTCTTTTGTATTGATGACCCATTCTTTATCGAGATCGACAATTGTAAAGTCAGCGTCTCTGCCTACTTCAACTCGACCTTTGTTAAGACCAAATATTTTAGCGGGGTTATAACTTAATTTTTCTACAATCTTCTGTAAAGTTATTCTTCCTTTATTCATGTGAAATAACATCACCGGAAAGATTGTTTGAACTCCTGGCATTCCTGAAGGAGAGTGGGGATAGCCCTTTCTCTTTTCATTTAATGTATGGGGAGCGTGGTCAGAGCCAAAAACATCAACGAGGTCTTCATCGACAGCACTCCATAGGGCCTCGGTATGATCCTTTGTTCTAATTGGGGGATTCATCTGTGCTAGTGTATCGATATTATCGTAGATTTCTGGAGCACTTAGTGTGAGATGTTGTGGTGTAAGTTCAAATGTACAATGCGCTTTATTTGCTTTTAAAAACTCAATCTCTTCTTTTGTTGAAACGTGAAGAACATGAACCTTGCGGCCAGCTTTTTTTGCAATTGCAATAATCATTTGAGTTGCTTCAAGTGCACTTTGAGGATCACGCCAGTCATAGTGTGCGTGGACAGATGTCGCCTCGTCGCGAATATGTTTTCTTTCATTTAAACGTTTTTCACTTTCACAGTGAACAGCAATCGGAACAGTAATATTCTTGAAAATCTCAAGTAACTTTTCCTCATTATAAAGAAGAAGATCTCCGGTTGAACTTCCAAGGAATATTTTCACGCCAATACATCCCGGAAGCTCTTGAGCCTTTTTGAGTTCTTCAAGATTGCTATCTGTTGCACCAATATAGAAGTAGTAATTTGTGTAAGAAGTTTTACTGGCGATATCAAGCTTCTCCTGAACTGCTGTTACTGTGGTTGTCGGAGGATTAGTATTTGGCATTTCAAAGTAAGTACAAATTCCACCAAGAGCTGCCCCCTTAGAACCCGATTTTATATCTTCTTTGTGTGTCAACCCAGGCTCTCTGAAATGAACCTGTGAGTCGATTAAACCTGGTAGGATGACAAGTCCTGTTGCATCGATACTATTTGTTGCTCCTGAGAGATTTTTGCCAATTTCGACAATTTTCCCGTCTTTAACAGCAATATCAGCGACAATTTCTTCATCGTGATTAATTATTTTCCCATTTTTGATGATCAAATCAATTGAATTCATGACAGTTTTATCCTTTTTGAGTTATTATACTATCAAATATTTTTATAAAGCGAGTGGTAATGGAATTTTCAATTTATAATACTTTAACAAAGAACAAAGAGGCTTTTAAGCCCTTAAATCCAGGTGAGATCAAACTTTATTTGTGCGGTCCAACAGTATATGGCCTACTGCATATAGGAAATTTTAGAGGTCCAATCTTCTTTAACTTTGCTAGAAACTGGATGGAACATCTCGGTTATAAAGTGAATTTCGTCTATAACTACACTGATGTTGATGATAAAATTATTAATCTCGCTAATGAAGAGGGCGTTGAATCAACAGTTGTTAGTGAGCGATTTATTGAAAAATTTAAAGAAGATTTTTCTCGCCTCGGTCTTCGTCCCCATGATCACAATCCAAAAGTTACAGAATATATTCCAGAAATTATAACTTATGTCGAAACTCTCATCAAAAACGATAAGGCCTATGAAATTGACGGGGAAGTTTTCTACTCGATCGATTCCTTTTCAACGTATGGTGAATTGTCAGGAAAAGTACTTGAAGACCTTAATGCAGGTCAAAGAGTTGAAGTTGATAAGAGAAAGAAAAACCCACATGACTTCGTTCTATGGAAGCCATCAAAAGAGGGGGAGCCTCGTTGGGATTCTCCTTGGGGTGCTGGTCGTCCAGGTTGGCATATTGAATGTTCAGCAATGATTAGAGCAATCCTTGGTGACTCAATTGATATTCACGGTGGTGGAATTGATCTTATTTTCCCACACCATGAAAATGAGCTTGCACAAGGTGAGGGGTGTACAGGATGTAAGTATTGTAATTATTGGATGCACAATAATTTCATCAATATGCAGGGTGAGAAGATGAGTAAGTCGCTTGGAAATATTATTCCTGCGCGAGTATTTATGGATGAGTACCATCCTGAAGTATTGAAGTTTTTGATTCTATCAACACACTATCGTTCAATTCTAAATGTAAGTGATGAAAAAATTGATCAAACATTTGCAAGTCTTCTTAGAGTTTATCGTGCATTAAAAATTGCCAATGAAGTTTCTACCTTTGAAACCTCTGAAGCAGCAATTGCAAATAAGAAATTTTCTGAGTTATTAAATACTCTTGATAAGAATATTAAGAAATCTGTTTGTGATGATTTTGCGACAGGTGAACTCATTGCATCGATCTATGATGCTGTTCGAGCTTTTAATGGCCTTAATCTTGAAAAGAAAGCAAAGGATATTAACTCAGCACCAACGGCTAAGTTATTTACTTCATGGTTATCTAAGTATGGACAGATGATGGCGCTTTTTAATGAAGAGCCTACTGTCTTTTTAAAGGCCATTAATGACCTGATGATTAAGAGAAGAAATATTGATGTTCAAGCTGTCGAAGATACGATTGCAAAGAGAGCTAAGGCTCGAGAAGATAAAGATTGGGCCCTCGCAGATAAGCATCGTGATGAATTAGTCGCGATGGGAATTGACTTTAGTGACACTGCAAACGGTGTTGAGTGGTCGGTAAAAATAGATAATGCATAATCCGCTAACTTCAAAATATTGCCAAGTCGCTGTCAATTTTCCTGCCGGCGATGGCATCCTCACTTACCAAACAGATGGAGAGGAATTACCGACAGGAACACTTGTTGAAGTTCCACTTGGACGGAGAAAAGCTAAGGGAGTTGTCCTCCCATTTTCTCTTTCAGAAGAAGAGTTAAAAAAAATTACCACTGAATATAAATTAAAGGCGATCACTTCTCGCTTTGACAGTGATTTCACTCTCTCTGAAAAAGAGCTTGAACTCTATTCATGGATGTCCAAATACTATCACTACAATCTTGGGATGCTTGTTTGGGATTGTCTGCCGAAAATTCTTAAACGACCACGAGAAGTTGATATCGCCCATGGGAGTAATGAACCGTTTGAATTTGAGTTAAATGCTGAACAAAGAAATGCTTTTCTCTCTATTAGTGATAAGCTCTTCTTGGGATTTGATCGCTTCTATATCCATGGTGTCACAGGAAGTGGAAAGACTCTTATTTATCTCAATCTGATAAGGGAAGTTCTTCAAAGTGGAAAGAGTGTCCTTTTCCTCTTACCCGAAATTAATTTAACACCGCAATTTACTGAAACATTTAGACGCTTTCTCGATTGTCCAATCCTAAGTTACCACTCTGGAGTAACAGATTCTCATAAGAATGAAGTTTGGAAGTTTTTAAAAAGAAGTAATAAACCTGTTCTTATCATGGGCGTGCGCAGTTCTGTTTTTCTTCCAAGTGATAATATCGGACTGGTCATTGTCGATGAAGAGCATGATAACTCATTTAAGCAAAGTGATCGATGTGCCTACAACGGGCGTGATGTCGCCATCAAGAAGGCGCAAATATTTAATTGTCCTGTTGTGCTTGGTTCGGCCACTCCGAGTCTTGAGAATTACCATACGTTTACTACTTCTAAAAAAGAAAATTATTTTACGCTTGAAAAGAGAGCTGCAGGATCTTTTCCTGACATTGAGTTAATTGATTGTCGTCGCCACGGAGACAAGAAGAGAGATGATGCTCTTTTTATATGGCCTTTTGAAAAGAGATCTTTTGACCTTATCACTGAGGCCCTTGAGCGAAAAGAGCAAGTTTTAGTCTTTGTTAATAGACTGGGCTTTGCAAACTTTATTCAATGTCGAAATTGTGGGCATAAATTTGAAGACCCAAATACGGGAGTTCCACTTCGTTTCTTTAAAAAGAAAAATATTCTCTCCTCGGGACATTCTGATTATCAAATACCACTTCCTGAAATTTGTCCAAGCTGCGGTAATATGAGTTTATTACAACAGGGTTATGGTACAGAAAGATTACAAGAGGTTTTACTCGAATACTTTCCAGGGAAGTCTATTGAACGCTTTGATCGTGATGAAATAACAAATCTTGAAAAGCTTGAAGATAAATTAGATAAATTTCATGCTGGTGAAACAGATATCTTTGTTGGAACTCAAATGCTTTCGAAGGGGCACAATTTTAAGCGAGTTAATCTGGTTCTGATTCTTGGAACTGATTCGATGCTTAATTTTCCTGACTTTAGATCAATGGAGAAAACATACCAGATGCTCGTTCAGATTCTTGGTCGTGCTGGACGTTATTCAGATCATGCAAAGGTTGCTATTCAAACTCTGCTTCCTGATAATCCACTATTTAAGTTTATTGAAAATCATGATTTTTCAAAATTCTATGACTACGAACTGAATCCAAGACGAATTGGAAATTTTCCACCATTTACTAAAATGATTGCCATTCACGTCTCTGGTCGTGATCGCGAAAAGCTTGTCACTCAAGTTTCTCGCGAAGTTAATCGCCTCTATGGATCTATCTCTCAAGCAGAAAATCCTTATGAAGTCTGGGGACCAACCCCTGCGATGATTGAAAGAAGAACGAATATGTTTACGTGGTCTTTTACAGTGGTATCAGCAAATGTGAATACTTTGCATTCGGTGGTCTCATTTTTTGAAAATACGAATAAAATTGATAAGTCCTATTCAATTAAAGTCGATGTCGATCCGTATCAGATTCTTTGATATTAGAAAAGAACCGAGATTAATTCCTCTAACAACTGATCCTTGGCATTTTTCCACTTCTTCGCTGTTTGACGAAGATCTTCATTTTCTTCGCTATTTGGACCATCTAGTTTTACTCGAAGTTTCTTATCATTAATCATGATGCAAAAAAATTTTTCTTCGCCTTTTATCCAAAGGCCACAGATATTATTAATATAATCAAGAGACCCTGTTTTAGCGTAGAAATTTTCAAAGGTTTCCTTTGATAGGTAGTTCTTCGCTAGAAAACCTGTGCTTCCAGCGAGAGAGAGGTATGAGAAGAAGAACTTATCCTCAATCTTGTCATTGTAGATTTTTGAAATAATCGAAGAAAATACTCGAGGAGAGATTTCCATTTTCGTACTTAGTCCTGAGGCCCGATTAATTTGTAAGTCTTCAGTAATAAGTTTCTTAGACATGAGATATTGTGAGATTTTCTTTGAAGCTTCATCAAGGTTTTTAGCTTTTGTAGTATGAAGCATAAGTGTCTCGATAAAGAGATTATTAGAGTACTCAAGGGCAAGTTCTACAAGTCGCTTAATAGGAGGTGAAGAGACTCTTGCAATATTGGTTAGTTCCCCTTTTTTTTGGCCATCAGTATTATTTGAAAATGTGATTTCAAATTTATTTAAGATATTTTCTACATAGCTTAGATAAACAGCTTTTGTATTTCTAATTGGTATTTCAAATTTATTGCCACTGCTTCTTTGATAGTGCCACTCTTCGATGTCTTCACTTTTATAATTTCTTTTTAAAATTTCACCAGGTGTCATCGGCGCATGATTTTTTACAATATTTAAAGCTTTAAGATAGGGAATAGTGAGAAAGCTACCATTTCTTAAATTGAAAAGTCGAAAGCGATTGAAGTTTAAGTTAAATGATGAAATTCCCTGGTTATAGGATTGATCATCAAGCCCTACATCTCCAATTGACATTAGTTCTGGTAGATTTCCAGTTAGTTTAATTGTTCCTGTTATTTTTGTTACGCCACGATTCTTTAATTCGTATAGGAGAGCGATCAAGTCACTACTTAAAAAGAATGGATTACCTTCGGAGTGAATAACTAAATTTCCTTCTAGAGTATTACCCTCAATTTTCCCATCGATTGAAAGGCTTGTTTCAAAGCTCTTGTCGATATTACTATTTTTTAAAATATAGTAGGCACTGATGATTTTAAATGTTGATGCTGGAATAAACTTTGTATTCTCATTTAGCTTATAGATTTCTTTTCCGCTCTTATTGAGAATGGAAATTCCTATTTGATCTTCTTTGACACCATACTTCTTCAAGAGAGAGGTGATGCTTGTTGTCGCAAGTGTCGTGTATGTTAGAAGAGTTAATAGAAGTAGTTTAGTCATTACTTTTGTCCTTCTCATTTTCTTTTAATGGTACTGGATCATATCCCCCAGTAGAAAAGGGGTGACAGCGACATAGGCGCTTAGTTGTTAATAGTAGTGCGTGAGACGCATCATGTTTTTCAAAACACTCTTTAGCATAGGATGAGCAAGTTGGGTGAAAGCGACAATTTCTTCCAAGAAATGGGCTTAGAAAGTATTGATAAAACTTTATGAGCGTAAGAAAAATTGATTTCATCCTCACAATTTACCTTATATGTGGAAGGTTTGCACTTTTTTTGCTAAAAAAGCTTATGAATAAAAAAGAAGTAGCAAATTATGTTGTGGAGCGACTAGAGCAATTATTTCCAGAAACTCCAGTGCCCCTCGACCATACAAATGCATTTACCTTGCTCATCGCAGTTCTCTTATCAGCACAGTGTACAGATGAGAGAGTTAATAAAGTAACTCCGGCGCTTTTTAAGTTAGCCGATACTGCTAAGAAAATGACAAAGCTTTCAGTTGCTCAGATCGAAGCGATTGTAAAGCCTTGTGGACTTGCTCCAAGAAAAGCAAAAGCGATATTTGATCTTTCTCATATCTTGGTTAATGAGCACGGTGGTGAAGTTCCTGAAAGTTTTGAGTATCTTGAGATGCTTCCTGGAGTTGGTCATAAGACGGCTTCTGTTGTCATGGCCCAAGCATTTGGAGTCCCGGCCTTTCCTGTGGACACTCATATTCACCGTATTTGTCAGCAATGGGGACTAACAAATGGGAAGAATGTTGAACAAACAGAGAAGGACTGTAAGAGGCTATTTCCAATGAATCTTTGGAATAAGTTACATCTTCAAATTATTTTCTATGGGCGAAAATATTGTACGGCGAGACAGTGTAATGGTCTTCAATGTGAAATTTGCCAAACTTGTTTTCCTGATCGAAAGCGAGAAAAAAAGTATAAGAAAACATAGGGTGATTTATGGAGTTTATGAGAGTTGCAAATATCGATACGATTTTTAAAAGTGGAAGTAGCAATAAGGCCGTTCTTGTTCTTCATGGTTATGGCGCGAGCTTTAAGGACCTCGCACCTCTTCATACTTATCTCGATCCGCAGGGGAGATTAAATTGGTACTTTCTTGATGGACCATTAAGTGTTGATGTCGGTATGGGAATGACAGGGAAGGCATGGTTTCCTATTGATATGATGAAGCTTCAAATCGCACAGATGAATGGAACTTTTGAAACATTATTTGCAGACCATACACCAGAAGGGATTTTCACAGCTCGTGATCAAGTGATTCAGTGTATCGATGAAATTTCTTCTAAGCACGACGAGTTATTTCTCGGTGGATTCTCTCAGGGCTCAATGGTTTCTCTTTCGTGTGCAGTTAAAGATCGTGAAAAGCTGAGTAAGCTTTTTCTTCTTTCATCAACTCTCTTTGATCAAGAATTACTAAATAGAGAAGTCACAAAATTAAGCACTCTTCCAATTTTTCAGTCTCATGGTCGCTCCGATATGGTTCTTCCATTTTCTCTTGCTGAGAAATTAAGTGAATTGTTAAAGGAAAGTGCACAAACTTACGAATTTCATCCTTTCAATGGTGGTCATGAAATTCCATTAAACACGATTGAAAAACTTAAAGACTTTCTCGCGCGCTAAGGAAAAACTTATGACAATTGGAAATATCAAAAAGATGAAAACTAGACTTGATGGAGAGTTGGCGATATACCAACTTCCATTAGGAGATAATCTTATCGATATGAATGAGCTTGTGGGGAAGAAGATTTCGATGAAATACAATGGCGTCATAAATTGTATTGCGACAGGTGATAAAATTACGAAATCTTACGGACAAGGTTATTCCTATAAGGCCTTCATTACGCTTCCTGAGTGTGACACATGCATTATTAAGCCTGAACTCTGTCATTATGCGAAAGGGACTTGTCGAGATCCGAAGTGGGGAGAAGAGCACTGTTTTATTCCACACTATATTTATCTTGCTGTCTCAAGTGATCTTAAAGTCGGAATTACAAGACACACTCAAGTGCCAACAAGATGGATTGATCAGGGTGCCACTTATGCTCTTCCTATTTTGAAAGTTCAAGATCGAAAGACCTCTGGGGAAATTGAAATCGAAATTGCACGTTTTTATAAGGACAAAACAAATTGGAGAAAAATGCTTCAAGGAACAGTTCCTGAAATCGATCTCATCGAGAAACGTGAGGAAGTTTTTGAAACTTTGGCAGATGTTCTTGATAGTTTTGATGTTGAAGATCTTGACGAAGAGATTACAACAATTAAATATCCAGTCCTCGAATATCCAACAAAAGTAACATCGCTAGGATTTGACAAGAAACCAATCGTTGAAGGTACTTTGCTTGGAATAAAAGGGCAGTATTTAATATTAGATACTGGTGTCATTAATATGAGAAAACACCAAGGCTATGAAATCGAGTTTACAGCTTTTTCTTAATGCTGTTTTTTAACTGCTCAACTCTATCTAAGTTGAGCTTCTGTTGCCTGTTCTTTATCGAATCAATCATGCGCTCTTCAACGCTCTTTAAAGCTCCCTCGAGCCTCTGACAGTTCTTACAGACAAAGAGATGTACTTTATCAAGAAGCTTGTCCTTGAGGCTTAAATGACGACCTTGAACATAGTCGTGATTATGCTCATAGACTTCTTTGCATGTGGGTAACTTGAATAATTTCATACCTTTAATTCTACCTATCTCTAAACATTGCTGCAAGTTAATCAGTATTGAGTGAATGATGAATCATATTTGTTACATATCTCTTTAACTGCTCCCTATAAATGGGGACAATTTCTAGGCCTTCCTTAGTGATCTATTGAGGCCTGTTACTAAAATTTCTGGCGGCAGAAAAAAAGCGCCATTCGAGTGTCTGATATGGCATTTTTACTAAGTGTGTAGCTAACTTATAGTAATTTCTGTCCCCATTTAACTGGAGCAGTTACCATATCTCTTGAAGCTTGGTGTAAAGATTTCTTAATAGTCTTTTGCCTGTTTTTCGTGTCAGGACACGAAATTTTTAGGTAACACTATTAACTTTTTTTAAGTATTCAGTTACTTACGAACTAAATGTTAATTAATTTTAAATTTATTTTGTTATTTCTACGATACTTAATAGAATGTTTTAAACCAATTATCGAAACAAATGGGGATAGGCAATGAAGGATTTTTCAGCTGAGATGGACATGGAAAGGTTAGAGAAGAAGATCGAACAAAGCGTTGAAAAAAAGGCCCAATTGCTTATCGATAGAAAAATTTCTCAGTTGAAAGACCCAACCAAGAAATTATTTCTCCATAAATTTTTAGGTGCTCTAAAGGCCAAAAGAATTAAGTAACGATCTCGATTTCGATGCCATACTTTTGCGCGTGAGCGTCGAGAATTTCTTTCAGCTTCTTACTTGAAATTGCGATATCGATAACTGAAAATCTATTATTTATAGGAACGCTACATTTATTGTCGCAAGAAACATCACTGGTGCAGATTTCTATTTGTGTGATTGATTGAATGTTTTGAAAATTAGAATACCATTTAAAAAATTCATCTAACTTTTCTTCGAGATCTTTTACAAAAGTTGTTTTGTCTTTTTCGAAGTTAAAAAGAAAACGTCCAGCATCCATTTGCTTCCCATTAATAATAATGTGCATGACGCCACGAGAATTAATGTGTAAACTACTATTTAAACACTTTGGACAATACATATGATCAACCTTTTTTAGTTTGAGAACTTATATATTATACCAAAATTGGATAATTTTTTAAGGAGAAAAAATGGAGCCTATTAAAAGAACAATTCCAATGGATGATGGAGCGAAGCTTTTTACTCAAGTATATGAAAAAGGCTCAAAAGTTTGGCTCATCGCTACTCATGGTATTGGAGAGCATCTCCAGCGACATTCTTATTTAGTTGACTTGTTTGGACATGATCTCAATATATTTCAATATGATTTAAGAGGCCATGGTCGAAGTGGTGGTGAGAAGGCATATATTTCAGATTTCAATGTTTTCTATGATGACCTTGATCAGTGCATTAGATACTTAAAAGAAAAATATAACATGAAACACTATATCCTATTTGGTCATTCGATGGGGGCGTTAATTACTTGTGGCTACGCTCAAAAGAAATTTAGTGATGAAAATAGGGCAATGGCAGTAATTGTTAATGCACCTCCTGTTGGAATCCCTGGCCCTCTTGGAAAAATTGTCGACCTTATTCCAGATAATTTTATTACAAAACTGAGTAGCTATAAGGCAAGTATTCCACTCGGCGGAATGGTTGATCTTAAATACCTGTCTCATCGAAAAGATATTATTGATGATTACCTGAGTGATGATCTTAATCATATGAAACTTCATTCAAAACTTTTAATCGAATTAGTTAAGGCTTCCAGAGATGTGTTCTCAAAAAAAATAAACTCGCTCGTTCCTAGTTTTTGTAGTTATGGAAGTGCTGATGGAATTGTCTCTCCAGCTGCGATTGACACTTATTTTAAAGAAATTGAAACTGATTTCGAACTTAAGGTTATTGATGGCGCTTATCATGAGATTCATAATGAACTCGATAAGTACCGCTTACCATATTTCGAATATTTGAAATCAGTGATGACTGATGTCTTATACGGAAATGAGTCTAACTAACTCGATAAATTTTGAGATGACATGCTCTCCACCTTTAAGCCCACTACTTATCTGCTGTTCAGGTAATTTCTGTTCAATATGGTTTTGAACAAAATGTCTTGATGCTTC
This sequence comes from uncultured Bacteriovorax sp., assembly GCA_964593545.1. Lineage (GTDB taxonomy): Bacteria > Bdellovibrionota > Bacteriovoracia > Bacteriovoracales > Bacteriovoracaceae > Halobacteriovorax_A. The sequence goes on from CAZQJK010000004.1 coordinate 58,669, forward strand.
GGGATGTCCTTGGAAACTAAAGAATGGGAGATCTCGATGTGCTAAACCATCATAGAAGCAGTCTTTAGAAGTTGCGAGATGGATAAAATCATTGGGAAGATTTTTAACCTCATAGTGATGGGTAATAAAAATTTCAATATTTTCTTTTTTACTAAATCCTAAATGATCGACGAGAATTTCTTGCTTTCTCGTTCCTTCAAAACACTTATTATCTTCCGTAACCAAATCAATTTTTGCCCCATAGGCATCGGCCATCAGCTGATGACCAAAACAAATTCCAAGAACGGGGATTCCTGATTCAATTTTACTTTTCATTCTCTTTGCCAAGTCAATTTGCCACGGTAGTCGATCACCTACATTTGAGTCACTGCCAAAAATAATATAGCCAGATGCTTCTTCAATAAAGTCCAGTGAACTTGTTCCATGAGTCGAAACCCAGTGGTAAGTGAATGGGAGCTTATGCGTCTCGACTATTTTATTCATGCAGTTGTATGATGGTGATTCAATAGCGCAATCAATGATGGCAATAGGTTTCATATGAGTACAGTCCTAGCAGTAAATGAGTTTAAATTTCTCATTCAAGATGATGGAACATATATCAAAAGAATTCAGTTTCTTGAAGAAAATTCATCTCTTCTTGAATCAACAGATTTGAATCCATTGCTCGCATCTCTTAAAGATGAATTGGCCGCTTATTTCTCAGGAAGCTTAACGAGCTTCAGTACTCCATATAAGCTTGAAGGGAGCCCATTTCAAATACGCGTTTGGGAACTCATGAAGAATATTGGATATGGGCAAGTGAGAAGCTATGGTGAACTCGCAAAAGAACTTGGTGGAAAGAACTATGCTCGAGCTGTTGGCGGGGCCTGCAATAAGAACCCTCTTCCTGTATTAATACCATGTCATCGGGTAAGTGCCAGTAATCACATCGGTGGCTTTGCCTTTGGACTCAGTACAAAAGAAAAACTTCTGAAGCTAGAGAAGTCGATATTCTAACCACTTGTTTTTACAACGCCTAATGGATTCTTAGTTAATTATTTCCCCATGGAAACCGATGAGTTGCTTAGAATAGGATTAATAATGACTGATGAAACAGATAACAATGACATTGAAAAAGATTTAGGTTCTGAGGAATCTAAAATCTCTGACTCTCAAGTAGAAGAGTCACAAGAACCTGTGTCTAAAGTTTCAGTTAAAAATGATAATGAAGTGAATGGAGTTCTTTTAGAGTTTACTGCTCATACAATTATTGGCAAGAGTGAAGATGCCTCTCTCATTATTAAATCAAATGAAAAGGAAGAGGTAAAACAAGAGACTGCAAAGGTGATCCCACTTGCAACACAAGCTCCTATAGTGGCTCCAAGTGATTCACAAATTCTCGAAGCTCAGATAAAATTAATTGCAGTTTTTGTTAGTGAAGCTAAAATGCTTGAAGCAGAATTAAACAAGCTTATAAAAGCGATGTATGCAAAAAGTCCCGAATCAAAACCTTATCTTCTTAAGATGAAGAAGTTAATCCAAGACCATGCAAATATTGAAAAGGCCCTCGATGAAGCCAAGAAGGTTAGTTAACCTTTTTTTCCACCTTTTGGAGGTGGTTTTGTTGGCCCTTGATCATCAATTGGCGAACTTTTATTGATACTAAATAGTGCCTTTTTTGGCGATACAACTTGAGAAGAGCAAAGCACTGACACGATAACGGCCATAATGACCAAAGTTAATTTCATAATAAACACCCCTAAAAGTATTGATTTACGACATTATTTACCATTTTTTTGACTAGCGTCAATATTGCGAGCTTCTCTATTATCAAAATTATCTTGAATGTAAGAATTTTTAATTAAATCCAATGTAAAATATTTAATAACTTGTGGTGTTAGTGTCAAAAAGGTACTTAACTGCTCCCTTTAAATGGGGATAAAAAATTCACTATTTAGGTGATCATTCAATGAAAATAGTCACATCCAGCATTAAAATGTTAATTTTATTGGGCCGCCAGAAATCCTACGAGCAAACGATATATAATCACTTTGTATAGAGTCAAAACTATCCCCATCTAAGGGGAGCAGTTTGATATTTTACTTAAGAAAAGATTCCAGGAATTTGACTCTAATGAGTGCTGGTGGATGTGAGTGGTAGAAAGCACTATAAGTAGGATCAGGAGTTAGTGTGCTTGCATTGTCCTTATACATTTTTACAAGGGCAGAGATGAGGTCTTTTGCACTTGAATTATTTGCAGCAAATTCATCAGCTTCAAATTCATATTTACGAGATGACCAAGCTGAAATAGGTGTTATAAAGAATGTGTATATCCCGCTAACAAGCGTAAAGAGGATAAGTGCCATGTAAGTTTGCATTGAGTGTACTCCATGCATTTCATAGAACCACTGAGTTTGCATTAATTGACCTAGAATATAAAAGCCCGCAAAACTCATTGCAAAGGCCTTAATCATCATTTTTAAAATATGTTTTCTTTTGAAGTGACCAAGTTCATGGGCCAGTACGGCTTCAACTTCAGATGGCTCAAGAGTGTTAATTAATGTATCAAAGAAAACGATTCTCTTGTTCTTACCAAAGCCTGTGAAGTAAGCATTTCCATGACCGCTTCTCTTGCTGGCATCCATGACGAAGAGACCATTACTCTCAAATCCTGTTCTCTTTAATAGTTCGAGTATTTTATTTTTTACTTCGCCATCTTCAAGGGCTGAGAATTTATTAAATAAAGGTGCAATAAATGTTGGGTAGATCCACATTAATAGTAATTGGAAAACACTTAGAAATGCCCAAGCATACATCCACCAGTAGGCTCCAAGTTTTTCCATGATATTTAAAATACCAAAGAGAAGTGGGACACCGATAAGTAGCCCAATAACAGTACCTTTAATTAAGTCTGATACAAAAGTTTTTGGAGTTGTTTTATTGAATCCAAATCTTTCTTCGATTACAAAAGTTGTGTAGAGGCTTTGTGGTAAAGAGATTATTGAGTTGATAAAAATAAAGGCAAGAATAAATACAACACCTGTTGCAATAGGTCCTAGCGAAAATTTTAAAACCCAAGAGTTAAGAAGATCGAGTCCTCCAAATAGAGTCCATGCGACAAGAATAATGTAACCGATAAAATTAAAGAAGTTTCCAACATTGATTTTGGTAATTGAATAGTCGGCAGCTTTCTGGTGATCTTCAAGTGATATAATTGATGAGAACTTCTCAGGGACCTCATTTCGGTGATTTAAAATATGAAACTTATTTCGCTTGTCTAGATATGACTCAGTGAGTCCTTTTAGGCAAATGCAAGCAAGAAATATTTTTGATAAACTTGTTAGCTCGACCATATGCTTCCTTTTTGTTTCCTATATCTTTTAGTATGATTTGCTAAATCTTACATACTTTGGAAGCAAAATGAAAGTTCATAAAATCTATACAGAAAGTTCACTTAGAAACTATAACTACTTTATTGAAAAGTCTGCTAGCGAAGTGATTGTTGTTGATCCCCTTATTCCCGTTCAGATTAATGACTGGCTCATGTCTCATGGAAAGAAACTTACTGATATTATTATTACTCACAATCACCCCGACCATGTTGCAGGTCTGGCAGCACTTAAGCAGGAGCATAGATGTCGCGTTTATGCACACCATCAGTTTTCTGGGCGTCAAGAACTTATCACTCATTTTATTGACGAGGGCACGACTTTAACGCTTGAGGTTGGGCAACTAGAATTTCTTTATACTCCAGGTCATACTAACGATCATATCTGTCTCTTACTTCGAGATGAAAATAGACAAGAGAGTGTTATCACGATGGATACAATTTTCAATGCGGGTGTCGGCAATTGCAAAAATGGAGGGGACCCGAAAGTACTTTTTCAGACAATTGAAAAACTTTTGGGAATTTTACAAGATGATGTTGTCTTATATCCTGGACATGACTATATTTTAAATAATTTGAAATTTACTTTGAGTGTTGAGCCAGGAAATGAATTGGTAAAGACTCTTGTCGATAATTTTAAGAATAGTTTTGATACAACTATCGGCCAAGAGAAAAAAATCAATGCCTTCTTTCGCTTAGACGAGACAGAGCTTTTAGGCCTAGGTAAAAATAGAGAAGAGAGATTTATACAGTTAAGAAGACTTAGAGATAATTGGTAATTAGTAAGGAGATTATATGAGCTTACCTAAAATTGGAAATGTAGCACCGGCATTCACTCTTGTTGATCAAGATGGAAAGAAAGTTTCTCTTAAAGACTATAAGGGAAAGAGCAATGTTGTTCTTTATTTCTATCCAAAGGCGATGACTCCTGGTTGCACAACACAGGCCTGTGGTATTAGAGATACTAAAAATGATTTTAAAAAACTTGATACGGTTGTTTTTGGTGTTAGTCCGGATGCACCAGAAAGACTTGTGAGATTTATCGAAAAACAAAAACTTAATTTTACTCTTTTATCAGATGAAGATCATTCAGTGACTGAGAAGTATGGTTGCTGGGGTCAAAAGAAATTTATGGGCAAAGAGTATATCGGCGTTCATCGTATGACTTTTATCATCGGAAAAGATGGGAAGCTTAAGCACATTATTGAAAAGGTAAAAACAAAAACTCACCATGATGATGTGATTGCATGGATAAAAGAAAATAAACTTTAGGATCAAAGATGAAGATAATTTTTTTACTACTTATTTCGACTTTAACTTTTTCAAAATCTCTTGAATTAATTTCATATAATGTTGAAAATCTCTTCGATACTCAACATGATGAAGGAAAAGAAGATTGGACATTTCTTCCTAAAGATACAAAGGGTAAGAAAGAGGCATGCAAGAAAATTGGCTCTCACTATCGCCGTCAAGAATGTTTTGAAATTGACTGGACTGAGGGAAAGTTAGCAATAAAACTTTCTCAAATTAAAGATGTTCTACTCAAGGAGAGGAAAACACTTCCAAATATTTTGGGACTCGTTGAAATTGAAAATGAGAATGTCATTTCAAAACTTGCAAAAGTTTTGGGATATGAAAAATTTGTTGTTTCTAACAGTCCTGACAAGAGAGGGATCGATCTTGCTCTTCTTTATCAAGAGAGTGCCGATTTAAAATTTGTAAGTAAAGAAGAGCATGAACTTAAAGGTGATTACTTTATAAAAAGACCATCGCGAAATATTTTGGAAGTGAAATTTCGTCTTGCAGGTAAGTATGACCTCTATGTTTTTGTCAACCACTGGCCAAGCCTTGGCAATCCCGATATCGCTCGAGAAATTGCTGCGAATACTTTAAAAACACGGTTCTCTGAAATTGAGAAAACTAACAAAGACGCCCTTCTTCTTGCCATGGGCGACTTCAATACAATTCCTAAACTTAAGAAAAAAGGTAATAAGCATCCTTTCTCGGATGTCCTGCTTGTTGATTCTGGAATTAAGGACTTAGGAGAAGAGTTTTATTCAAAGAATAAAAACAATAAGAATTTCGTGGATTCAAATCCTAAAGGATCATATTTCTACGCTAGGGAAGGTGAGTGGAATCACTTAGATCGAATTTTCTTTAATAAGAATTTAGAAAATGGAAAAACTCCTGAGCTTGATGTTTCTTCTTATCATATTTATGCACCAGAATTTATCAATAAGTATGATCAAGACTTTGATGATGAAAATTCATCACACTTTAAGAAAAGTAAGAAGAAAGAAGGGACGCCAAATCGCTACGATCATAAGGCGAGAGATAAGAAGACGGCTGGTTTTTCCGATCACTATCCTGTTATTTTTAAAATAAATTATTAAATGAATAGAGGAGGGTCATATGCTCTCCTCAAAGTTAAATATGAAGTTATTAATCATTGGTGTTGGACATCTCTCAAAAATATTACTTGAAGAAATTCAAAATGATGGGACATCGTTAATTTCATCAGTCTCTGGAACTTATCGAACAAAAAGTAAGCTTGAAGATTTAGGGCTTGATGATTTGATTGCTTTTGATCATGCGATAAACTCGACGAATGAAAAGAGTTATGATTTTGTTCTATTTACTCTACCTCCGATAGATCATTATCTTGAAATTCTAGAGGCCGCATCAAATGCATTTTCCAAAACGATCCCTTGGATTTTTATAAGCTCAACAGGAGTCTACGGAAACGGACGCAATGCAAAAGTACTTGTAAGCATCGAAAGATTTTTACAAAAGCTTGATCGAAAGGTTGTGATAATTAGGCCAGGGGGACTTATTGATGAAAATCGAAATCCCATTTTTTCTTTAGCTAAAAGAGATGAAGTTTTGGCTTTTAACCAGACGGTTAATGTTGTTCATACCAGAGATGTTGCAAGATTCATTAAGTATGTTATCGAGAAAAATATTCGAGAAGGCAATTTTGATCTTGTCAGTGATGATAGAATGACAAAGAAGGAGTTCTATCTTCCATTCTTTGATTTATACAATTTAAAATATCCTCAATTTATCGATACGCAGGTCGAAAGTAGGAGAGTTTCAAACTCTAAGTCAAAAGAAATTGGTTTTGAGTATATAGCTCCAGCGATCTTTGATTATATTTCTAAAGAGGACTAAGTTAGTAGGTAATTTCTTCTTGTGAAAGTACTTCCATTTTCATGTCATTGGACATAAATTTTAAAAGTCTTAATACTTCTTCTTTAGTTGAAAGGTCGCAACAAATTTTGATATCTCGGTATGGGTCACCCTTTGCGAAAGGAAGAGTTGAGTAGAAACATAGACCCTCATTGGCCTCGAGCTTAAAGTAGAGAAATGCTGAGTCTGCTTTTGAGACTCTTATAACAGAGTGGTATGCTTTAGTATTGTTCGTCATTTCTATTTCCACAGTTGATTTTTAAACGTTTCTCTTAAATTTCATTGACTTAATTACATCGTAAACTACAATAGTATTATAAGACCAAAGAATCTTAGGTCATGGAGGACGAAAAGTGAATTTTTTCAGGAAGAAAATTTCATTTTTAACTTTGATTGCTATTACTACCTCACTAACATCATGTTCATGGATGAGTACGAGGAAGGCCCTGTTTGATGAAGAGGGTGATAAGGCTAGCTCACAAGTTGAAAATTCAAATCAAAAAACAAATTCTGTTCCAAAGGCTCAGTACGATCAGTTACTCACAAAGTACGAAAGTCTACTTGATAAAATAAAAACTGCTGAAAATCAGGCAACTGATCAAATTTCAAACTCACCATCTGCAAAAGAAGGTGAGATGATGGAAAAGCTTAGTCAGATTACTCCACAGGCAGACCTCGCAGAAACGGTAGATGTATTTGGAAAGAATGGAATCTCTTCTCAAATTCCTGCTGATATTATGGAGTCTTCAGCTCCTGTCGAAGGATCAAAGAAGTTATCTGATACAGAAATTCAAAACCAACTTCAATCACTTCAAAAAGCTAATAAACTCGTTATGGAAAACAAGATGGATTCAGCACTGATTCTCTTAAAGGATCTTGAAGAATCGACAAACCCACAGATTAGAGTTAGAGCGAAGTTCTATCTTGCTGAAATGTTGTTTAGACAAAATGAATATGATTTATCAATGCAAATTTATGAAGAAATCATTAGAGGCTATGCATTTTCTGGCCTTGTGATAAAAAGCCTTGGGCGTTTAATTGTTTGTACTGAAAAATTGAAGATGGATAAGAAGAAGGAACGTTACTATTCTATTCTTCATGACTTTTTTGAAGCGACATAGGATTTAGATGAGACCAACTAGAGAAATTTGTAAATTACTAATTTTATCGATGCTACTGACAAGTGTTTGTGGTGCTGATGATCTTAGTGATCTCGAGCTTCTTGAAGATTCAGATGTTAATTTATTATTAAATGATGGAAAAGTTGGACAAGATTTAGATTTATCAAGACTAGAAGAGATTGATGATCTTGAAGCCTTAAAAAACGATGTCGGTGGTTCTATTCCTGATGTTCAACTGTCAAAAGAAAACCAAGACAAACTAGACTCTATAAAAGACGAAAACTTTATTGAGACACCAAAAGTTGTTGAAGAGGTTAAAGAAAGTAAAGAAGAGAATTCTGAAAAGGTCGCAAAAAAAACAGAGAAACCTGAAATTTTTGACGTTGGTAAGGAAGAGAAAAGACTACTCGAGTTAGCTACTTTTGTAGAAAAGAAGATTCCTAGCGATGAATGGAATGAGATCGCCACAGCTTCTAAAGTTGAAAGATATGTTGTTCAAGAAGGTGATTGGCTCTGGAAGATCTCTCAGAGATTATTTGGCTCTGGATTTTATTACTCAAAAATTTGGTCGATGAACCCACAAATTACAAACCCACATGAGATTGAGCCAGGACAAGTTTTGGTCTTTGATACGGGAAGTAGTTCTGATTTTCCAAAAATTCAGGTCGGGGACTTTATTGATGAAAAGTCTTCCCAATTGCAAGCACCAAAAGTTGCACAGAATAACTTCTCAACTTATGGTGATGATATCCAGCCAGGCTGGTTGAAAGAAAGAAAGAGACTTCAAGATCAGGGAGCATTTTTTCAGTATATTACAGATGCTACTTATGACGACGTCCTCGAACTTAAAGCAATTGAATTAAATGAAGATTATAAGAAGTATGATCCACCTTTTTCTGAAATAACGATCGTTGAGCCAACGGACTCTTACGATGAGCATGGTGTTGATAAGACATCGAAACTTTCTTTTGATGTTAAAGAAGGTTTCTACTTAAATACATTTCTAACGACGAACTTCGTTCAAGATCTTGGTGTTATCGAAAATAAGAAAGATGAATCGATTTATATAAAAAATAGAGAAACAGTCTACGTAAAATTTGATAAATCGGTAAAGCCACGACCAGGTGATCTCTTCTCTGTTTACTACCCAGAGGGAAAGGTTTCCCACCCAATCTCAGATAGGGAAGGTCTTAAGTATACAGTCGTTGCTCAAGTTAAAACGATTCGCCAAATTGAAGATAAGTGGGAGGTCCTTGTGACTGATCTTACCGGTCTGGTTGAAAGAAATGCAAGGATCACCGTTTACACACCAAAAATTGAAAAAGTTTTCAAGTCATATAACAAAAGAAGTATTGAAGCGGCTATTATTGGTAACTATAAAGAGACAACTTCTGGTATTGCGCAGGGAGATGTTGTTTATATCGATCGAGGTCGTGTTGATGGTGTTGAGCTTGGGAATGTTTTTGAAACATATTCATTTCGTGATGAGGGGACTGGAAAGAAAATATCTAATACTCCAACTTATGTAACGGGTGAAGTCGTTGTTATTACTCTAAGCGACAATTTTGCGACAGCTCTTGTGACGATGAGTAATACAGATTTCAAAGTTGGTGCCGTGGCACTGACGAAAACAGAAGAAAAAGCATTACGCCAAGCGCAGTTGAAAAATAATTTGAAAAATAAAGATGCTCTTGCTAAGGAGAAGCTTGGTCTTGAGGAACTTGATGTTGAGTTAAACCTTGATGACTTGAGTCAAGACTTATTGAACAGAATAGATGATGTTCAGATCAGTGAAGACGAGCTAGAAGAATTAGAAAGGCAAGAAAGAGAGAAGTCGATTATCAAAGACCATGAGAGAGATTTAAAAGAACTCGAAAGGCTTGAGAAGGAATTGATTGATGCTGAAGGCAAGCTTCTTGAGAAGAAGATTGATGAAGATGCATATCTTGAAAAACAAGATCTCGATTCAATAGAGAATAATGCGAAGCCAAAAGATCCTAATGCTTTTGAATCAATGGACGAGATAGAGTCGGAAGTTGGTAAGAAATATATGGATGAGGATATCAATTCAAAAGAAAATCCGTATGGATTGACCGAATTTGATCTTGAAGAAATAGATGAGTTGTTGAATACTGAGTCTAATTAATCTATTCTAGTCGTCAAACAAATGAATTTAAATTTTTCGCATCTTAAAGTTATTTTAGGATGCGAGTTGAGGAGTTAGATCACCATGAGTGATGAAGCAACAACACAATCTGAAGCACCAGTTAAAAAAGTAGCGAAGAAGAAAGTCGCAAAGAAAAAAGCGAAAAAGAAAACAGCTAAGAAAACTGCGAAAAAAACGACAAAGAAAGTTACTAAGAAAGCTAGCAAAGCAGATACTGAACCAAAATTAAAAGATGATGGCATCGTTATAAAAGGTAAGTATAAATTAGTAATCGTTGAGTCCCCCTCAAAAGCTAAAACAATAAAGAAATATCTTGGTAAGGGTTATCAGGTTGTAGCGAGTAACGGACATATTAAAGATCTTCCAAAATCAAAACTTGGAGTTGATATCAAAGAAGACTTTGAAATTGACTTAGTTCCAATTAATGGCAAGAAAGCAAAGATTGAAAGAATTCAGGAGCTCGCTGCTGGTGCTGATGAAATTTTCCTCGCTCCCGATCCCGATCGTGAGGGAGAGGCGATTGCGTTTCACCTCGCTGAAGAAATCGGAAAAAAGAAAAAAATCCATCGAGTTGTTTTTAATGCTGTAACAAAAACTGCTGTTATTAAAGCTATTGAAAATCCAACAAAATTAAATGTTGAGATGTATGATGCTCAAAAAACAAGACGAGTTCTCGATCGGCTCGTAGGTTATAAAATTTCACCAATCCTTTGGGATAAAGTTCAACGTGGAATTTCGGCTGGACGAGTTCAGTCGGTTGCTCTTAGGATTATTGTCGAAAGAGAAGATGAAATTAAAGCATTTACTCCTGAGCAGTGGTTCTCTATTCATGGAGAAATGGAGAAGGCCTCGATACCATTTGAGATCAAGTACTATGGTTCTGATGCAAATAAGAAGAACGATCTTACTGATGAAAAAGAAACACTTAAAATTGTATCTGACGTTAAAGGAAAAGACTTTAAAGTTATCGATGTAAAGAAGAAAGAAAGAAAGCAAAACCCTACGCCTCCATTTACAACATCTAAGCTTCAACAGGAAGCCGCAAATAAACTTGGTTTTACGGCCAAGAAAACGATGATGGTTGCGCAAAAACTATACGAAGGTATTGCAACGACTGACTATGGAACTGTCGGTTTAATTACATATATGAGAACAGACTCGGTTCGTACTGAGCCGGAGGCAATGCAAGACCTAAGAACTTTTGTAGCCGAAAAATATGGTAAGGAATACTTGGCTGAAACTGAGATTACGTATAGTAAGAAAGGTGGCGGAAAGGTACAAGATGCCCACGAGGCCATTAGGCCAACATCTCTTGAATATACTCCTCAAACATTAAGAGGGGATCTTTCAACTGATGAACAAAAATTATATGAACTTATTTGGAATAAATTTATTTCGTCTCAAATGAGCCAGGCCGTTATTGATCAAACTTCAGTTGTCTATGAATGTGAAGGTCACATTTTTAAGGCCAATGGATCGATTATTAAATTTCCTGGTTTTAGAACAGTATTTCTTGAAGCTGCAGCAGAGCGCGCCTCAAAGAAAGGTGGAAATGATGATGAGGATGACGAAATCAAGCCATCTGGAGAGCTTCCACTAATTGAAGTCGGAGAGATCATGAAGGCCAAGAAGGGGCCTGATCATCTTGAGCACTGGACTTCTCCACCTCCAAGATATAACGAAGCTTCACTTGTTAAGACGCTTGAAGAGAAAGGCATCGGTCGTCCATCGACATACGCCTCAATTATTTCTAATATTCAAGATCGCGGTTATGTAGAAAAAATTGAAAATAGATTTATGTCAACTGAGCTTGGTACAGTTGTTTGTAAAATGTTAATTGGAAGTTTTCCAGATGTTATGGATGTTCAATTTACTGCAAACGTTGAAAAACTACTCGATAAAATTGAAGATGGTGATATTAAGTATAAGAAAGTCTTAAAAGATTTCTGGCAAGGTTTCGAACAAACTTTAGAAAAAGCTAAAGAAGAAATGAAAAACCTTAAGAAGCAGGAAATTCCAACAGGGATACACTGTAAGAAATGTGAAGACGGTGAATACCATATTAAATGGGGACGTAACGGACAATTTCTTGCCTGCTCTAATTACCCAGACTGTACTTCAACACATGATTTTAAGAAGCACCTCGATGGAACAATTGAAATTCTTCCAAAGAATTGGTTCCGTGATCCTTGCCCAACTTGTAATGGAAAACTCGAAGTAAAAAAAGGAAAGTACGGACGTTTCGTTCGTTGTGAAGACTACCCAAAGTGTGACACTACTCTTCCATATACGATTGATGTCAATTGTCCAAAGTGTAAGGTTGGAAAATTTGCAGAAAAACAAAGTCGCTATGGGAAAATTTTCTATGGTTGTACAAGCTATCCTGATTGCGAAAGTGCGATGTGGACAGAGCCTAAGAAGTTTGACTGCCCTTCATGTGGTTATGGAGTGATGGGAGTGAAGGAAACAAAGAGAGATGGGAAACATCTTGAGTGTCCACAGTGTAAGCATAAAGTTGATTGGGAATTAACTCCATACTTTAAAAAAGAAGAAGAGCAATAAATGAAAGTATCATCATGGAAGGATGCATGGAATGAAGGACCTGGACCAAAGAATCGCAAAGATTTTACGATTCTTTACTTTAAAGGTTTTCTTATGGGGATCGCTGATCTCATTCCTGGTGTCTCTGGAGGTACAATTGCCTTCATCACGGGTATATATTCTTTATTCCTCGATTCAATCGCGAGTATTAACAAAGATTTTCTAGGTCATCTTATACGTTTAGACTTTAAGAGTGCCCTTTCTGTGATTCATATGCGCTTTATATTCCCTGTCCTTTTTGGGATACTCACGGCAATGCTGACACTTGCTCGAGTAATGCATTACTTGATGAATGAACACCCAATTCCTACATGGGCAACTTTCTTTGGACTTATTTGTGCTTCGATATTAATTATCTGGAAGCAGCTTGATAATGCATTTTCACCTAAAATGTTATTCTCGATTACCATTGGTGCTATCTTTGCTTATTTTATGGTGAGCTTAATACCTGTTGAGACACCTGAAAATTTCTGGTTTATCTATCTTTGTGGGATCATCGGAATTACTGCGATGATACTTCCGGGTCTATCTGGTTCATTCTTACTTTTAATTCTTGGAAAATATGAATATATAACAGGTATGCTAAAGAATCCTTTTGCTGACGGAGCTTTAGTCGTGATCTTTGTTTTCAGTCTTGGGACACTTACGGGACTTCTTGGTTTTTCAAAAATTTTAAATTTCTTCATGAGAGAGTATAAACAAACGACGATGGCATTTTTAACAGGGATCCTTATTGGCTCAATGAAGAAAGTTTGGCCGTGGAAAGAAGTTTTAGACTCTGTGGTTATTAGGGGAAAGGTTAAAGTCCTAAGAGAGATAAATATTACTCCAAGTTCTTTTGATACTGAAAATATAATATCACTTTGCCTTATTTTCGTTGGATTTGCAGTTGTCATTCTCCTTGAAAAGAAGGCCAATAAATTAAATTAATATTGATTTTACAATAAGTTAATAAGCGTTTACCATTTACTTAGGCAGCCTTAGTTCAGTTGGATAGAACGTCAGACTTCGGATCTGAATGTCGGGGGTTCGAGTCCTCCAGGCTGCGCCATTAATTCTTGATCCTGTTCACAAATTGGGTTAATAAATCTTGATTTTGAGTTTGAAAGATTTTTAGCTATTATGGCTGAATGCCAAAATCCATTTTAATGTTCTATATTTACGGCCTTTTCTTTAACTTAATACTTATTATTTTAATGATTAGCATCAGAAAGAAGAGAAGTCGTAAGATATATCTTCATAATATGAATAAGCTTGGTCTACTAAGTGATTTTAAGTGGTATGAGAAATCAGGCTTCTTTTATCCAGTTATATTTTCGTACTATTTACTTAATTTTCTTTCGAGTTGGGCATCAGTGCCGTTTAATATTTTGATCGTGATGGCAAATTTCTATCATTCATCATTAAGTCCTATTGATGAAGAACTTGATAACCTCAAAGAACAATTATACTTAAATTCAAATCTCACGAAGGTTGATGTCTTTACCATTTATCACCTTACGGACAAGAATATTAGTCCTTCTATTATTGGAGAAGTCGAAACACTTCGCCTCTTAAGTTCAATAGCTAAAGACTATCAATTTTCATTTGATGAACAAACTCTAAGGAAATCACTAAGCACCGTTCTTAACTTTCACAAGTCTCCTTAGTCCGATAGAGATAAAAGAGAATTGCCGGAAGAAGAATCACATCAGCTATTAGTGCGAGAATGAGAATGATCGCGCAGTAAATACCAAATTTTTGATTTGGTACAAATTCACCAAAGGCGAATAATCCAAATCCAAAAAAGAGTAGAACCGTCGTAAGAATTAATGCCTTACCCGTTTGGATAAGTGTTTCTCTAAGTGCTAGTTGTGGAGTTCTTCCCTTTAGTAATTTAATTTTATAATTTGCGATGAAGTGGATAGTGTCATCAACAGCGATCCCAAGACACACAGCAAAGACAATGACATTCCCTATATTAATTTCATCTCCATTGAGATACATGATCCCGCTTGCCACCATAAGAGGAAATACATTTGGAATTAGCGAGAGAATGGCCAGTTTAAAATCTTTAAATGTTAAGAACATAATTAAGCATATAATAGGCAGAGTCAAACCCATTGAGTAGAAGAAGGTATTAACCACAAGATCATTAACTCGGTTATAAATTGGTGATTGTCCACCCTCATAGACATTAAGTCCTAACTCTTTTGCTTTGGACAAAATGATGTCTGACTTTTTAATTGCAGTCATTGTGTCATTAACATGCCAAAGAACGAGTACACGAAATTTTCGATTATCAATTGATATTTGATTCTTTAAATCCATTCCACTTGGTAAACCGAGTGTGTAGAGAAATAATTGGTCTGACACTTCTCTCCTTGTTTCTGGAATTTTATAGTAATTTGGATTGTCAGAGTTTAATGTTTGATTCATTTTCTTAAGAATTGTTTCAATCGAAGTTGCCCTTATCACTTCAGGAAGAGATTCTATCCAACTAATCATCTCTTCTGATTTCTTTAGAAATGCAACGTCCTTAATGCCTTCAGAAACACCACTGTCAAATACCAGCTCGATGGCCCTTGATGCCCCAAATTCTTTTTCAACGAGGTTAAATGTTTTCTTAATTGGTGTCGTTTCTGAGAAATACTCAACAGGATCGGCGTTGATGATATTCTTACTTCCAAGATATGCCATTAACAATGCAAATAAAGGAAATAGAATCACGATTGGGAGACGATACTTACTTGAGAAATTTCCAATATGCTCGATAAAGTGAAGGTCTTCTTTTGCTTTTTTCTTCGGGAAGTTAATATACTTCAAAAATGCGCCAAGTAGGAAGTAGGTATAAATCCAAGCAAGTAGACATCCTATTCCTGAGAGAAGACCGAGATCATGTATCGGTCTAATATCTGCCGTAAGTAAACTCAGAAATCCTACCGAAGTCGTGATCGTCGTCAGAATGGTTGGAATGAAATTCTTTGATAATGCATTTATTGCAGCTTGTTCATTGGAAAGGGACTCAAATGAAGTTCCATGGCGATAGCTGATGAGTATGTGGACGGAGTCTGCTAGGCCTATTGCTATTAGGACTGCAGGAACTGCCGCGAGAATATTATTAAACTCAAGACCTAGAAATCCTTCGACACCAAATGTTGAGGCGATCGTTAATAGAATAAGAACAAATGGAGATAGTACCCCTAGGATATTTTTAAAAAAGATGAATAAAATTAATACAAGAGCAAAGAAGACTAATGGAAAAACAACTCTCATATCTCGGTCAGATGCTCGTTTTAATGATTCATTGATAAAAGTAATACCACTCAAATGAATACTAATACCATCATGGTTATTGTAGGTCTTGATGAGTTCTTCAACTTGATTAACAATTTTCTCGTAGGGAGGAGTTTTGTTTGTTACTTGAAGAAAGGATCTTATATAAGCTAGTTTTCCTGAGGGGGAAATTAAATTATTAACTAAGTGCTTATCGGAGAGTGCTTGTTTTTCTCTTTGTTTAAGAAAGGGGATGGTAAGGCTGTCTTCGTCACTAATAAAAGGGGAAATTGATATATCATCATCAACACTTTCAATCCAATTATAATTAGTCAGTGATTCAACTCTGACGATATCTTGAACTTTCCACATCTTTTCAGAAATATCTTGGATCACCTTAATTGTTAATTCATTAAAGACTCCATTAGGATTATAAATGATGACATCCATGGTGTCAGAGCTTCCAAATGTTTTCTCGTGGAGATTTAAGTCATCAATACGACGGTCATTTTCATTCAACCAAACTTTTACTGAAAAATTAGAAGAGATAAAATAGATTCCACTGGTGAAGAGAGCAAAAATGATTAAGCTCGCAGCTATACAGGTTTTACTATTTCTTACGATTTTCTCAGACAACTGCTGAGCAAAACTTTCAATTTTCTTCATCAAAAACATCCTTTCATTAATAGTATATTTTCGATTAGAGGGAGACAAATACAAAAAAAACAAAATATAATATAGAGATAACAATATAAGATTTTGTGAGCATATTTTATGATGAGATTATTCATTACATTCTTCTTTCTCATTTCTGTTCAAGCTGAGGTTGTAGATAAATCTCTTTTTGAAAAAGATTCAGTTGAAGCTACCCATGATTTTCTCTCAAAACAGGTGGTGAATTTCGCCGAGTATATTGATTCGTTCTTTGGAAGATACACGAGAACGGATAAGAAAAATAAGACAAGGGTTACCATCATTAATACGACAGCACTAACTGAAGCCGACTCCCTAATGTCTGGTGTTGAACTTAAGGCCCGCTTAAACTTGCCCCACCTCGAAGAACTTTTAAAATTTAAGATTAAAAAAGGTGGAAGAGTTGAAACAACAACAAAAGACTTGAAAGAAAATATTAAGGACGTTCCCTCTGATACTTCTTATTACTATGTTGATTGGAAGCTTACAACCCAAGTCGGTGTGGATGTTGACTTCACACCAGATGTCTTTATTCGAAATGAGCAAAAGCTTGAGTTTGGTGGACGTAAGAATATTGCTCGTTTGGTCAATGGTATCTATTGGTTTGGTCGATCAGGACTTGGGGATACCTTAGCAATTGAGCACGATAATCTGATCAGCCAGAACTTACTTTTTAGATTTTCTAATGTCGGTAGTTGGTCGTCTAAAAGTGGAGAAATTTCATATGCTCATGGCCCAGAACTTTACTATACATTAAACGACCGCTCAAACTTAAGTTATGATATCAAGGCCAATGCATTAAAATCAGGTGAGAGTCGTTGGCTTATAGATCATTATTCAAGTTCTCTTGTGTACAATTTGAGGCTAAATCCAAGCTGGATACTCCTTAAGACTGGTCCAAAGGTCGAGTATCCAAGGAGTGAGAATTTCAAATCAAGGTTGAGCTATTTCATTCAGTTTCAAGTATTTATTGGTTCTTTTTAACTTTTTTTAACTGTATATAGTTTTTATTTGTGTCAAAATAGATGAACAAAAAGGGACGCGAACAATGATTAATATACTTCTTGTCGACGATGAAATTGAAATCGTGGAAATTCTAAAAACGTTAGTACAGTCTGAATTTGACTGCCAGATTAAAACAGCTTTTTCTGGAAATGAAGCAATACAACTATTTGATCAGACTAAATTTGATTTAATTATATCTGACTACTCGATGCCTGACGGTAATGGGGCTGCGCTCTTTAATCATAATAAGAAAAGATCTAACCTTCCATTTGTATTTGTAAGTGGGGGATACCTTGAAGACTATCATGACGTCGAAGAATTTTTTGAAACTAATAGTCTTAATTCATATATTCATAAACCACTTGATATTGACGATTTAGTTCTTAGCATTTCAAAAATTATAGCAAAGGATAGTAAGCCGCTAGGGCACTGCCATGTTTCTGACTTCTTAGTTCTAAATTATGACCCTTGTGAAATTGACATCTACCTTAAGATAAGTGATTCAAAATTTGTAAAGATTAAGAATAAAGGGGATTCCTCAATAGAGGAGTTAAAGAGATATCGAGAAAAGAGTAAGGAAAGTTTTTACTGTGAGAAAAGTCAACTTGATACTTACCTTAAAAGAATTATTACCACTCAACTTTCTCACTTTGAAAATGCCAAAAGTGAGAATGACAAAATTGAGCTCTGTGGGCATGCGATTGAAGTCATGTCTAGTTCAATTGAATTTCTCGATCTTTCTGAGCAGAACCAACTCCTTATTTCCACAAGTACTGAGTCTGCTCTGGATTGCTTTATTAGAGATAATACACTCAAGCCTCGAATTGAAGCACTCCTAAAGACTAAGGGGTATCGAATTTCACACTCGATTACAATGGCCAGTATTTGTTACTCTCTGGCATCAAAAGTCGGACTGGGACAGGAAGCTCTCGTGGAGAAGCTTATTCATGCTTCATTACTACATGATATTTTAATCCCTGAAGAGTTTTGTCATATTATGGATCTTGGTCAGTTATCGATTACTTCAAACGGCGCTAAAATAGTCAGAGATCATTGTAGCACTACGAGTAACTTGCTTTCTAATTATCCATTTATTTCAAGCGATGTTCTAAATATAATAAGGGACCATCATGAACTGCCAAGCGGTAAGGGCTTCCCTCGTGGAGTGAATGAATCGAGCTTGTCTGGACTAAGTCTCGTTTTTAATTTCTGTCTGAGTGTTTCAGATTTTCTCTATTACGAAAATTTAGACAAGGAAAATGTATACAAGCTGATGGATGTATTGCAAGAGAGGGGATTTAATCAAGGTCATAGCCAGAAGTTCTATCTGGAATTCGTCAAAATTTTAAAAAAAGCAGCTCTAATTGGATAGAGCTGCACTTTAAAATTATTGTAATCCAATAAAATTCATCCCTAACTTTATGGCCGTATCTTTTAGAAATGGTAGCTTCGTATTGATGTTAAATTTAGCACCTTGAAGCTTGCAATTTTCAAATTTCGTCGTTGAGATATCTGCATTAGAGAAGTCTGCTTCACGAAGATCTGAATTCGTAAAAGTTGCGCCCTTAAGTTTTCCATATCTCATGTTTGATCTTTGTAGAAGACAACCATCAAACGAAGTCTCATTTAAATTTACGAATTCTAAATTCGCATCATTCAAATTAGTTCTTAGAAAACTGTCGTTGTGCATATTTGACCATGTGAAATCAACGCTCGTAAAGTTCGAGTTTTTGAAATTCGCATGACGAATATTACACTTTCTAAAGTTTGAGCTAGAGAGGTTTGAGTTCTTAATTAGAATTCTATTTAGCTTTGAGTTATCAAACGATGACTCTGAAAGATTAGAAGCACTAATTAGTCTCAATCTCGTGTTGTTTTGTAAGTCGATATTCGTCTCATCTTTTTGACGAATCGCAGTAAAGTTTTGATTTTCCATATTCATAAGTTCATCCTGTTTTAAACAAAAATATGTTATACATTTTATCAAGTTTTTGTAAGTCAAATGTTTGCAAATTCGGCAAAACCGAACTAAAAGGTCTTATGAATTGGAATCATCTCTATTGTTTTTATGAAGTCGCAAGGCATCAATCTTTGAAGAAGGCAGCTATCTCACTCGGTAATGCCTCATCAACGATCTCAGAACAAGTTAAAAAACTAGAAGATAGTTTGGATATAAAACTTTTTAACCGAATTGGAAGAGAGCTTATTCTTACTAATGAGGGAGAGGAAGTTTATAGCTATGCAAAAGAAATTTTTGAAAAAGGTAAAAGGCTCATCGATTCGGTGACCCATAATGATACGGCCGGATATAGTGTGAAGGTGGGGCTTGAAAATCACTTGGAGACGGAGAGTGTCTATGGTTTTCTAAAGGATTATTGGGATGGGTACTCTGATTTTGGTGTCGTTGAAACGAGACGTTCTAAGAATCTTTCTCAGTCTTTGTATTTTCTTGAACATTCAGTGGTTGACTGGCTTGTAAGCTCGACCTCCATAAATGACGACCGCTTTAAGTCAGTTAAAATTTTTGATCTTGAGTACAACTTTTATTGCAGTGCAAGCCTGATTGAAGGCGTAAGCGACGAAGCTTCTTTGCTTAGTGAACTTCCAATGGCCAAGTTTGGAACTAATGAGAATGATAGTATGAATATCAAGAACCTACTTCTCGAAGAAGGAATTTATTTGAAGGAGGAGCTGTCTTCAGATCACCCTGAGTTCCTTATTCAGTTATGTCGTGCAGGAAAGCTGATCTTATTATCACCAGGGCAGAGGGGTGTTGGTATTGATGGTCTGTCTAAGATCACGCTACAAAAGAAACTAACAGTTCCGACTTATGTTCTTTTTAAGCGAAAGGATGAGCAGTTACTATTTATAAGAAAATTAAGGGACCTCATTGCTGATAGAAACGGTGCACCACTTGGGACGGGAAATTTAGTGGCCCAATTTCTTTCTGCCAACTGGAAATCTCCAGTCGATAGGATCAATTAGAATTGATTTGCTCAAGTATTGAGTGATGTGTATCATTTCTTCTTTACTCTGACATGGACCGTCGAATGTTTTTGAAGACCATCATATTAATAAACGTTGCGTTAAGCGCTTACTCTTTTAATCTTGATAATAATTTCGTATTTAAAAATATTTCAACAAGAATTGTAAATGAGTTAAAGAACGTCAAGATTTCTACGGGCCTTGATCTCTATGATGGAAGTGTCATTAATGGAGTATCTTCTAAGGTTGCTTACGAATATAAAATGGAGCCCTCATTCTTACCAAATAAGTTTCTTCGCTTAGATAAGTGGGTCGTTCATAATGAAATAAGAGTCGGAGATATTCTTGATGGGATCTTGCCGTTTAGGTTAAACATCGAAAAAGATTCAAGTATTTATTTTATTAGAAATTTTGATTCTCAAAAACAAGCCGCAACGGCCATTCCTTATTCTGTAAATAAGATACCATATGATAGTAAGTCGACCATAGAGAGATTAAATGTTGGCGATTTCTTCAGCTATCCTGCCAAGCTTAATATCAATACTGGAACTGGAGCTGCTCGTGCGATTACACCTTATACACTTACAGCAAATATTACTGCGCTGATGAGTGGTAAGTTTACGATTAATATCTTCAAGGTGAGTGAAAATAGCGTGCGACTAAAGCTTGTCGCGCAAACAGAGAAAACCATTGAAGGTCGCATTGAGACTGAATCAGATTTTAACCTTACAGGAATCGCATTCATTGACCACAAGATTGATAAGGTCTTGGCCGTGGATTTAATTGATGTATTCGCGCAAAAAAGTCACGGTGAGCAGTATATCCTTGATTATCTCTTTGATCTTTCAAATCCAGAAGCCGCGAAGGCATTCGATGAGATTATTTCACCAAAAAAGAGGCTTGATCTAAAGGACTTAATTACTAAATTTTCAGGGATTGAGTACTTTGAAGATAAACTGATTTCAGATTATTCCATGGCCGAGAAATTACATTTCAAGGGTAATGGAGTTCAAAGAGTTTTCAAAGGATTCAATAAATTTAAACTTAAAAAAAATGGAACCAAGGTTAGTCTTTTGGTTAGTAAAATAAAAACAGGTAAAGCTTATTTTAAAAACAATATTACGATAGAAGATGATCTTGGAGAAGTTAGTTCTTACTTCTTTCCAAATCGTATTCACTTCTACGATGAGGAGTTAAATCTTCTTGTAACCAAGAGAAAGGATGAGATCGAAACGAGTTACTACGGACTTGTTCCAATCGGTCGATCAGTAAAGCAGGATAAATTTTCAGATATTGGACTTTCTCATTGGAGAGATGACGACTTTCTAACTAAGAATGAATGGCGCTATGTTAAGCAGGAGATCTATGACTTTCTACCAGACGAATTGATAAAGAAAATAGATCTCTCTCAGTATGAATCAAAGAGAACTAAGACTAATACAAGGCTGAAAGTAGATTTTCTTTTTAAAGAAGCAGCATTCGATTACCTACAGAATACGAGTTATGAAGAATTGCATGAAATTATGAAGAAGCTTGTTAGAGAGAGAGTCGTCTTTAAGAAAACAAAAGTTGGCTCATTCATATCAAAGACGGTGAAAGTTGCGAGAAACTTCCTTGGTTTGGATGCTTTATCGATCGCTGGATTTACCAAATCTTTTCATCAAGTTATTACTGATCCTGAGTACACAGCAAAAGAGAGAGTTGAAAAACTTTTAGAGCTACCAGATTCATTTTTGTTTAAACGGTATGGAATTAAATTACTCCTAACTCTCTTGCCTCAAAAGTATTGGGTCGATTATATCTATTTTGACTTTGAAATACTTGGGACAGATTTAAAACCTGTTAAGTACACTCTTGGAGAGCTTGAACAGTCTGAGATATTTAAGCAGATTCTTCAAATCAATAAGGAGTTCTACGCTCCTGCAAACGATATGAGGATCATGGTACAAAGAAATTAAAATCAGGATTTGAATTGTTGAAAGCTCAAAAAAATTGTGGCACTCTATAATCTATGAGCGACTATAAAAAATATTTACCAAGTTCTAATCCATTTGAAACCTTATCTTCATGGTTTGAAGAGGCTAAGCAAAAGGAAGAAAACCCGACGGCCTTTACTTTATCGACTATTGGCCTTGACGGGTATCCCAACTCTCGTACCTTACTAATTAAGGATGTTTCAGAAGCTGGTCTCATTTTTTTTACAAATTATGATTCTGTAAAAGCGCAAGAGATTGAGAAGGAGCCAAAAGTTTCTCTCACATTTTATTGGCATCGTACTGGACGCCAGGTACGTATCAAGGGTGTTGCTCGCAAAGTTGATGCGCAAGTATCTAAGGCCTACTTTCACTCTCGTGCTTTTGAAAGCCAAGTCGCAAGCTTTATCTCTAAACAATCCGAGGTCATCGATTCTCGTGAAGAACTCGTAAGTCTTTACAATAAAGGATTAGAAGAATTTAGAGAAGGTGGTGTTCCATATCCTAAAAACTGGGGTGGTTATCATGTTGAACCAAGCGAGATAACTTTCTTTATCTATGGAGAGTTTCGTTTGAACGACAGATTTCAATTTAAGAAAGTGGGGGACCAGTGGTCAGAAAATCGGCTTTGTCCTTAATCATTAGTCTTTTATTCTTCTGCCTTAATACAAGAGCAGCTAGCTTCTATACTGGTCTTAACTATACTTTTGCAGGTGTCGTTTCTGAAGATGACATCTATAACGGTGCCTATCACTGGGACCCTGGAATTATTCTTGGAGTGCAGTTTGGTCGCTTGACCCTCGATTCTCAAATAAAGCAATTACATATGAAGAAGGATTACGAAAAAGACGGTGCTCAATTTGTCATTGAGGTCGATTCTCTTTTTCTTTCTAGTGGAATAAGGCTGGAAGTTATGCCATTTATCACATTTAATCTTGGTGTGAATTATCAAAATGTCGACTCTCGTTATCGATCGATAAACTCTAATAAGTTCATTAATGGTTTACCAGATAATCATTATATTAGCTATTATATTGGGGGCGGTTTTGCCGGAGAGGTTTTTCCAAATATACTTGGAAGAGTTGATATCAATTATTACCGAGGAGACCAAAAATACGGTCTATTAACCCTAGAGTTGGCCCTCGCTTATAAATTAATTACTTTTTAGATTTTGATTTTACACTTGCTGGCATTCTGCCTGTACTAGGCTTCATTTTATCAGCTAACTCTGGTGTGAAGTTTCCATTCTTTTTTAATTCTTCAATGAGAGTATTATTTTGTAATTTTAGAAATTGATTTTGAGTAACTGCTGCTCTGTAGTCAGATGCTAGTTGATCATTTTGTTGTAAAAGTTCTTGTACTTTTTTATTGGCAACTTTATTCATATCCAATTCATAAGCAAGTCTACTTTCAAATTTTCTGGCCATGGCCTGATTAGGGGCCACTAAATTTATTTTTTCGACATTTTTAAAGTCTTCTGCTGCAAAAATACTTGAGCTTAAAATAAGTACAGATAAAATAGTTTTTAGTTTCATTGTTTAACTCCTAACTTCTATCTTTTCTTATCGGATATTTTTTGAGGAGCTTTAGTGAAAGAAGAAAACCTTCCCTTGGTGATCAAGGGAAGGTTAAGTATTTGAAAATTATAGGTTAGAATTAACGAAATTCCAGTTAACTAGTGACCAAAAAGCCGCTAGGTAATTTGGACGAGCATTTCTATAGTCTACATAGTAAGCATGTTCCCAAACGTCTACAGTTAGAAGAGCTGTTTTTCCATCTGTCATTGGAGTTGCTGCGTTTGCAGTATTTACGATTTCAAGATCACCACTCGCTGTTTTTACTAACCAAGTCCAACCTGAACCAAAGTTAGTTGCTGCAGATTTCGTAAATTCTTCTTTGAACTTATCAAATGATCCCCATTTTGCATTAATTTTGTCTGCTACAGCACCAGTTGCTTCTCCACCAGCTTTTGGAGCAAGACAGTTCCAATAGAAAGTGTGATTCCAAACTTGTGCAGCATTATTAAAAAGTCCACCAGTTGATTTCATGATGATCTCTTCAAGAGTAAGGTTTTCATACTCTGTACCTTTGATAAGACCATTAAGATTTGTAACATATGCATTGTGGTGTTTACCATAATGAAAATCGATTGTTTCTGGTGAAATGTGTGGCATTAAAGCATCTTTTGACCATGGTAATTCTGGTAATTTGTGTTCCATTATTTTCTCCTTGTGTACGAAATTATTTTTACTCTGGTGCCATAATAAACTGATATCTATCAGCTTGCAAATAGGATTAACCATAACCATATGGTCAGGTTTTTTAACAAATATTTTTGTAAAGAAACAAGACAATTCGTCGACAAGTAGAGTCATGAGTAGAGCAATAGTTTTAACATTTTCCGTAATCATCTTAACAAAGTTTGTATTTGCTGGAGAATGGGGAAATAGAGGTGGTCTAATAAACTCAAGTACTGAGGCGATCTCCAAGAGTTCTTGGATAAAACTTGGTAAATCTGAAAAAGATTCAATTGCTCAATTATTAGAAATAATAAAATCGACTAAGTCTGGAAGCATTGTCCTGACTAAGGCAATTGAAAAGAGTCGTAAAAGTGGGAAGACAATTTACGACTTCATAGAAAGTGGAGAAGTCTCAGTTACTGACACGACATTAATAAGAAAATTTTCTGCCACAGATCCTTTTGCCGTTTCCTATACTTCTAAAAGTAAAATCTATCTTGATCGTAAACATGACGTCAAAAATGCAGTACTCGATCTTGTCCATGAATTAACTCATTTCGCCTATAAAGAGCCTTTTAATCCATATCGTGAAAACTTCTCTCTTTCTGGATTTATTGAAGAGACGATAGAATCTAAGGGCGGGGAAGTTGATGCCTTCTTAGTTGAGTGCGAAGTCGGAAGAACGGTATTTGGTAAGTCTTCAACCTCATCACAGTGCTCATCAATTCGAGATGGAACAGGTCGATTTTCAAGAAGTCTTGCCACGAAAGAATTCTATAAACTTGGTAATTTCTATGAACGCTACGTCAAGTTTGCTAAAGAACTCAATTTAGATATTTCGAAAGCGAAACATATAAGCAGTGATGAAGGTCTTCTTATTTCATCGGCATGGGGGAGCCCATACCCAATGGCCATCATTGAAGAATATAAGGCTATCATGACCCGAGTTTGCGAAAATGACCTGAAAAGGTTGTCTTACTATACAGGTTCTGCCGGTCGTATGCCTGCGTCAGAAGAGAAATCATTTAGTAAGATGAAAAACAATGTTGTAGCTCGCTGCGCCAATATTGACGTCTAAGCCCATAAAATCAACAATTGTCTAAACGCACAAAAGAAAATCTAATTTTTTCAAGGGGTTTCATTGACTAAAAACTCCACACTAGGTAAAAAATAAGGTAAAATCTTATCATAATATTTTTGTTACAAGGGATTGCTACACATGCAAGATAGTGTTGTTTTAATGAAACTAGATGACTTCCTCAATTGGGGAAGAAAGAATTCTCTGTGGCCAATGACTTTTGGTCTCGCTTGTTGTGCTATTGAAATGATGGCGACAGGTGGTGCTAAATACGATCTGGAAAGATTTGGTTGTGGAGCTTTCATGGCCACTCCTCGTCGTGCTGACTTAATGATCGTTGCAGGAACTGTAACTCTTAAGATGGCATCAAGAATTAAAGTTCTTTACGAGCAAATGCCAGAACCTAAGTATGTTATCTCAATGGGATCATGTGCTAATAAAGGTGGACCTTACTGGCAACACGGTTACCATGTTCTTAAAGGTGTTGATGAAGTTATTCCTGTTGATGTTTATGTTCCTGGATGTCCTCCAAGACCAGAGGCTTTAATCGAAGGTTTAATGACACTTCAAAAGAAAATTGCAAACGAAAGATTACTTAGAAATAAGTGGGTGAAACATGCATAAAGAAATCGTCGATTTTTTAAATAGAGAAGTATCTGGTTGTAATGCAACTCTTATCGAAGCTACTGTTGGTGATACTCCTATCGTTGTTGATGCTTCTTCAATCAAGAAAGTATGCTTTGCTCTAAGAGATAGTTCAGATTACGCTTTTAATGTTTTAGAAGTTGTTTCAGCTGTTGATTACGAAGATAGAATTGAAGTTAATTATATGCTTTGTTCGTTCATTAAAAGTTTAGATCTTATTGTTAAGGTTAAACTTCCAAAAGCTTCAAAAGATGATATGCCAAAAGTTGATTCTGTATGTGACGTTTGGAAGTCTGCTAACTTTCAAGAGAGAGAAGCTTACGACATGCTCGGTGTTGAGTTTATCGGTCACCCAGATCTTAGAAGAATTCTTTGCCCTGAAGATTGGACAGGATTTCCACTTCGTAAAGATTATGTTGTTCAAGAAGTTTACAATGGAATGGAAGTAAACCCAGCACATAAGATTAACCAAGGTGACTTTGATTTCCTAACTAAGGCAAAACTTGATGCTACTAATCCTAAATTAGTTTCAGGTTCTTGGGATGGAAAAGTGACGAAGGAACTTTCTGAAGCTTTAAATAGAAAGATGGAAAGTTTACAAGCAACTAAGTCAGAAGAGTAATAGACCTATAGTAAGGGATAAGAATAAATGGAAAACGTAAATATTGAAAAACTCCATAGCGACCTTTTAACTGTAAATATGGGGCCACAGCACCCTGCTACACACGGGGTTTTAAGAGTTGAAATTAAAACAGATTCAGAGATCGTTGCTGAAGCGACACCATATATTGGATATCTTCACCGTTGTATGGAAAAGCATACGGAGCACTTAGATTACCGTGGTGTTATTCCTTTCGTTGATCGAATGGATTATCTCGGTGCGATGGGTATGGAGTGGGGATACGCTCTTACTATCGAAAAAATGCTAGGTACAGAAGTTCCTAAGAGAGCTGAGTATATTAGAGTTATCGTAGCTGAACTTCAAAGAATTGCTTCTCACTTAATGTTCTTTGGAACTTATGCAATCGACCTTGGAGCTTTTACTCCATTCTTATATGCTTTCCAAGATAGAGAAGAAATCCTAAGACTTTTCGAAGAGCTTTCTGGAGCAAGACTTCTTTATAATTATATTTGGATTGGTGGTGTATGGAATGACATCACTGATGAGCAACTAAGAAGAATTGAAAAATTCTGCGATAAAATGGATGAGAACTTAGATAAGTATCATGCGCTTGTAGGGATGAATAAAATTTTCCGTGATAGAACGGCTCATGTTGGTGTAATTTCTGAAGCACAAGCTTACGAATTTGGAGCAACTGGTCCAGTTCTAAGAGGTTCAGGTATCAACTGGGATCTAAGAAAAAATAAAACATATGGTATCTACGATCAATTCGATTTCGACGTTATCGTTGGAAAAGGTGAGATGGGAACAGTTGGTGACTGTTGGGATCGATACTATGTTAGAATGTATGAAATGAAAGAATCTTTAAAAATTCTTCGCCAAGCAGTTGCTGGAATTGAAGAAGGCCCAGTAATGGGGAAAGTTCCTAAAATTATCAAAGTACCAGAAGGTGAAATTTTCATGAAGACTGAATGTCCTCGTGGAGAACTTGGTTATCACTTGGTTTCAGATGGTGGTAAAACACCTTATAGATTAAAGGTTAAGTCTTCATGCTTTACTCACGTTTCAATGTTACCGGAACTGGGGAAAGGTCAAATGATTGCTGATTTTGTTGCAACTATTGGAAGTATTGATATCGTTTTAGGTGAGGTGGACCGATGAGTTCAAAAATAACTGCAGAATTAACTTCTGCTTATGATGTGAGCGAACAATTAACTATTGGAAAGTGGTTTAGAAATATCTGGACAACTATTACAACAGTTACAAAAGGGATGGGAATTACTTTTAAGTATGTTTATGGTGTTAAGCCTGTGACAATTGAGTATCCTGAAGTTCGTGAAGAGCTACCAGCAAATTCAAGATCGCGTCTTTTTAACGATGCTGAAAACTGTATTTCATGTTACCAGTGTGCGACGGCTTGTCCTGTTGATTGTATCTACATTACGGCAGTAAGACGTGATAAAGAAGCACCGGCCTTAAAGACAAAAGATGGAACACCAATTAAGTTAGATCTTATGCAATATACTATCGATACGGCGCTTTGCTGCTACTGTGGTCTTTGTACAACTGTTTGTCCGACAGAGTGTTTAACACACACAACAGATTATGAGTTCGCTCAATATACTTTAGATGAAATGAAGTATGACTACCTTGCTCCAGATATCAGATCTTGGCGTGATAGAATCGTAAAATAATTTCAAATAAATAAAGCTCCTTTTGGAGCTTTTTTTATGGTTAAATCATCTAATGAAACTCTTTTTTATTTTCTTCTTTTTTGTAACTTCTAATCTCTGTATGGCAACAGGGATGGAAAGCTATTGTCAAGATCTTGGAGGAGAAATTAAGGGCTCGTATCAGTGTCCACGAAGTAAAGTTCCATTACCTGTTAAAACTTGTGTGTACAAAAATAGTGACGGCGAAAAGCTATTTTTTAATGGCTGTTCTGGTCCAAGTGGAGGGCACTCGAAATTATTCTTTCCTGCATGTGTAAAGCATGACCTTTGTTACCATCATGAACCAGCATCTCATGGGTTACGTCAAAAGGATTGTGATCAAGCTCTTTTGCAAGACCTAATGAAATTATGTGCTCAAGCACCGAATGAGAAGAAATGCACAAATTGGGCGAAGTTTATGTACCGTGGCCTTCGAGTTGTCGGCTCAATAGCTTTTCAGTGCGAGAATTCACCAAGAAAGTATTAGAGAGTATAAGCTAAACCGATAAGCTCAACTAAATACTCACAAAAAAATAACATTTAATTTATTTACATTCTTTTCGAATCTCGACATAATTTTTATGTAAATTAAACCGATACTGGTTATTCAAAAAATCATTAATTCATTAATCTTCAAGGAGAAATTTATGAAGAATTTTATTATGCTAGCGGCATTGCTTTCACTTGTTTCAAGTTGTGGAAGTAGTTCAAAAGAAAAAGAAGTTAGAACTTTTGATAAGGACTATAAAGTTGTCGATGCATCAGAAAAGTCTATTCCAGATTGGATTGATACTCCAGAAAAGGGAGAGTCAGAATCTAAGGCAAAGGGAAATAGATACTTTGTTAACGAGTCTGCAAATATTCAAAAAAGATTATGTATAAAATCTGCTGAAGCGAGAGCAACTTCAAGAATTGCTTCTGAGATTGCTCAATTTATGAAGAACTCTTATGCTGAAGCAACTCAAGACGGTGAAGACGAAGTAACATCTTATATGCAAGAACAGCTTGCTCAAGAGGCTCAATCATTCATCGTTGGTGCAAGTGTCGTGAGCACTTACTGGGAAAAAAGAGCTTACAAAGAAGACATGGGAGCGGACGCCAATAAAACAGAATATAACTGTTTTGCACTTGTGAGAATGTCTAAGAAAAACCTTGAAAAAGCAGTAAATAAATCAAGAGCAAAGCTTGTTGATGGTTTGGAAGATCCTGAAGTTAAAAAGAAGACTAATACGGCCCTTGAGGACGTCGCTTCAAAATTCTCAAGCTTGGATAAGAAAGTTGAATTAACAGAAGAATAATTGGAGAGGCCATGAAGTTATTTTTTTCATTATTTATCTCGATTAGCGTTCTTGCTCAACTTCCATCTTGGGTTTCAAATGCCTCTAAGGGTTGCAAGAAAGGTTATCTCTGTGCAGTAGGAGAAGGGGTTTCACAAACAATGGCTTCAGCCCAGGCGAGAGCGGCATTAGCTAAAATTTTTGAAAATAAAGTAACTTCGTCTTTTAAAAGTGATTTGAGTTCATCTAATGGAGAAGTTAATGACTCAGCAAGTGAATCAATTACGGAACTAACAGATATGGTTATTGAAGGAATTGAAATCTCTAAAGTTGCTGAGAGTAACACAGGATACTATGCGCTTGCTGAACTTAATAAGAGAAAGGCAGGAGCTGGATTTGAAAAGAAGATTAGATCTATCGATGATAAAATTACATCTTTATTAACAGAAAAAGAACCTGCTGCTGCATTAAGAGCTGAACAGCTATTTGCAAGCAGAGCAGATCTGAATGGTCGTCATTTCTTTTTAACAAATCGTGATATTCACCCTCCGCATTCTCTTGCTGATATTTTGAAAGCGAAGAAATCTCTCGTTAAGGGAATTGTGTTAAGTGTAAACTTAAAAGAAGCTGGGAAAAATAGTGTGCAAAAGATTTTGATGAGAGAGCTTTCTGAAATCGGCTATAAATTTTCTAAACCAAAGAGTGCAACTCATCTCATCTCTGGAGAAGTAACAACAGAGAAAATGCATCTGTCAGTTGAAGGTTTTGAAAAATATAAATTTCAGATATCAATTAATAGTGAAAATAACAAGCATGAGAAAGTAGGAACGATTATGTTTGAAGTCATCGAAACGGGAAGAAGTTTTGATCAAGCGTATAATAATGCTCTACCAAAAATCTCAGAAGAATTTAAAACAAATTTACGTAAATTATCAATAAAATAGGAGTTTTTATGAAGAAGAGTTTAGTACTTAGTTTATTACTATCATTTCTACTGACAAGTTGTGGTGGGTTTAAAGCAAAGCGTGTCGATGCAAATGAAAGTGATGAACTTGCAATGGAAATTACAGATAAGTGGGTTGCTCGTGACACTGAAATTGTTGTGAAAGATATCTTAAAACAAATTCAAAAGCACAAAGGATTCCAACGTTACCTTGGTAAAAAGAATACGACACCAAAAGTATTTATCGCTGAAGTTCAAAACGAAACATCTGAACCATACTTTCCTGTAGGGGATTTAAATGATGAATTACTAAATGAATTTTCATCTTCAGGAGAGTTCGTTCTTATTGATTCTCAAGCAAGAGAGAGACTGCTAAAAGAAATTACATATCAAAATGATGGAATGGTTGATCCTAAGCAAGTAAAGGCTATTGGTAAACAGGCCGGAGCAGACCTTCTTATTTTTGGTACAATTCGTATGCAACCAAAATCTCGAGATGGGAAAACAATTAAAGAATACTCAGTTAATTTAAGAATGACAGATATTGAGTCAGGTGTTGAAGTTCTAAGAACGAGAGCAAAGACAAATAAGTTTTCAGAGCAAAGCTCTACAGGTTGGTAAGACATGTCTAAATCACTTTGCCATCTGCTTTTCTTATCAATAGTAATGTCTTTTGTTGGTTGTTCATCATCGAATAAGCAAAGACATTTAGAATTGCAGAAATTTGTAAGGCAAGGTGATTTTAAAAAAGGTCTCGAACTAGCAAAGTCTAAAAGCTTTTATTCAGATGAAGAATCCAAGCTCCTCAAATTGATGGAGCTTGGAATGTTAAATTCTCTAAGTGGGAATTACTTTCAGGCCCTCCAGCAATTTGATGAAGCTAAGGAATTAAGTGATAAGCTTTTTACGGTGAGTATTAGTAAGAAGGTTGTTTCTTCAATTACAAATGATAATTATGATAATTATTACGGTGAGAAGTATGAAAGATCTCTACTTCGTTACTATCAGGCACTGACGCACTATCGTTTGTATCGAGTTGGAGAGTACGAGTCCTATGAGGTTGAAAGCCTTGATGATAAAGGTAAAGTATTAAGTAAGAAGGTAATTGAAAAGAAGGTCCTGACAGAGAAAGAGAGAAGATTTCATCTTATGGCAGCAAGATCTGTATTAATCGAGTGGAACTCACTCCTTGATAATTATAAGTCGATGTCACATGGAGAAGCTACTTACAAGGACGATCTTCTTGCGAAAACATTTGGGGCTTTTATCCATGAGCAGTTTGGAACGAGCGAAGATCGCCAAATAGCTAAAAATCTATATAAGGCTGCAAAGAAACTCCTGATGCAAAACTATAGTATGTATAAGGTTTATAACTTAAAGAATGCAAGTTTTCTCGACGACTTTAAAAAGTTACCAAAGCTTCCTATTGCGGAAGTTGAAAAGAATTATATTGATAAAACAAATTATTACAAAGGGCTCGAGGCATTTCTTGATGGTCGGATAAAGAATCTTTCGGCCAAACAAAAAGATAACGTCTTTATTATTTTAAATGAAGGCTTTGTCGCACCAAAAGTTGCAAAGAAAATTGATATCCCACTACCTATCGTTGTACTGCCATCAGGAGTTAAAGATAAGGATGACTTTCTAAGTTTTACACTGAAAGTTTTAAATGTTGGAGTAGGTACTAAACCTTCAATCGCATTTGAGCTGCCAGCTATTGCCAATTCTCCTGAACCTCATCCCATTGAAATCATTTTTAAGGATTCAAAGGGGATTGAGGTGGCAAAAACTACACCGACACTCTTAAATCCGATTAGTGATATTGCACGCAAGACACTATCTGATGAGGAAACATCGGTGATGGCAAAAACGAGTGCAAGAGTAATCGCAAAGCATGTTGCTGCTCTTGGTACAGCTTATTTTCTCTATCAGTCTCAGGCCAAAAGTTCAAAGGATCTTGGTCTCTTTTTGGCCGGAGCAAGTTATGCTGTTGCAAATAAAGGTATTGAAGCTTCTGAGCATGCCGACTTGAGGTTTTGGGCAACTCTTCCATCTGATTATCGAGTGTCTTCTCTAAGGCTTCCTGAAGGGAATTATAGTGTGTTCATTAGATCTAATGGGCTCGATACGAGTAAGGGAACTTTATCTGTATCTAAAACAGATTCATCTTTTTTAGAGTTACGATCTGATTTGTAATTATTGGGATATATTTCAATTATATCCCATTTAAATTCTATTAATTATTTCTTATAGTACTTATCATATGTATCATCGACATCAATATTTAAGTCTTTCAGTGAAGGCTTACTTGGTTCTTTTGATACTTGTGTAATGTCACTGTTAATTTGAGAAATTGCTTGTGTAACTTCTACCGATGCTCTTGTTGACGCGATTAAACCTTTTCTGTCATCAATTTTTACTCCGGTTGGAGGTTCGTACTGACCAGACTCGAGAATTTTGCCAATGACTGGTTTGGCCGTATAGATATTTAGTTCTTTGTTTAAGTTTTCTTCTTTGTTAATAGGAGGAACATAAATACCACTTTTAATATCAACATATCCACCACTGATTGGCTTCTTAAGTTCATTATCTTTATCGACAATTTTATTTGCTGTTACATTTGTTTTGGCCTCTTCAACTGATAGCTCTTTATACGTTGCTATCGTGTTTTTAAGTTCTTCTTTATACTCTTTATCAGTTACTTCAAGTTTATCTTCAGAGAGCTCGATATTCACCTTTAAACGTGTGTACTGCTCTGGAGCAATCTTTATCGGCACCGTTACTTCTTTTAGACTTTCAGATATCGTTGAAAATTTAGCCTTTGTTACAAGTGTCACATCTTTTTTTTGTAGGGCCTCAGAGACTTGCTTTTGAGTTTCCATTTCCTTCACTTTCGTTAGAGCTACACTTCCCCTAAATGTGATAAGATTCGTAATATTATTATTTGGATTAAATGTTGTTTGGAAATCAGTCCCTCTTACTCCTAGGGCAGCCGTTCTTGTTTTAATATAAAGTTTCTCTTTATTGTTATCATTTTTTTCGACTTGGGAGCGAATATTTCCTTTAAGTAAGGTAATGAAACCAGCACTTGTTGTATCGACTTTATCGATATTCATTTTTGTATTGGCACCTATGTTAATTTTAGATTTATCAAAGAGTTCAACTTGAACAAAACTTCTTGCTTCAGTTAGGATTGAACTGTCTTTTCTTATGTCCATTCCTTTTTCAATACTTTTAGCATTTCTTTCGCCTATAAATAATACACTGGCGCTTCCTTTAACTTTTGTCACTTTTCCTATAACCTGTGTTAGGGCATGAATATTAAAAGTGACTAGTGCAAAATAAGAGTAAATTAGTATCTTCTTCATGAGTGTACCTTTTGTATGGGCAAATTAATTTCTATTTATAATTCTAATCAATAATGATTTAATAAAAATTATTTTAAATCAAAGTAGAAATAAAGAAAGGAAGAAAAATGTTTAAATTGTGTAAAAAAATTACGATTTGTACTTTTTTAATCTCTCAAGTTGCCGTTGTTGCTCAAGATCTCACTTATCCAGAGCTTGAAGTAACTCCACGTGCTAGCGAGAGACTAAAAATGCTTGCTGTAGATGAAAAGGAGATTGGAATTGTATTTCAAATGCCATTTCAAGTTTCGGCCGTTTCAACTCTTGTTGCTGGACTGATGCAGTATAGTAATGTTGATGAGAAAAGTGACCCTGATAAAAAGTCTCCTCTGGCCGGAGTTATCGTTGGTGGGGCATGGCTTGGGGTTAATTACTATCTTGGACACCAGTACAATATCTACCAATCGACGCTAAATGATGTTGCAAGAGTGTCTGGGAACTCTCGTCGTGATCAATTAACAAGAGAGAGATATGCAGAAGAGGGGATGAACTCAGCTGCGAGATTAGCAAAGAAATTAAAGTGGATGTCTGCAATTACAAATGTTGCAGCAAATACATATATGCTTTCTAATGTAAAAAAGGATTCAACTTCTGAAATTATTGATGGTGTCGCCATCCTAGCCGCTCTTGGTCCGTTGTTCTTTGAAACAACTTGGGAGCAGGTATGGAGAGATCAAAAAAGTTATAAGAAGAAAATTTATGGTCCAATTGTTTCGACATCATTATTTAATATCGATAATACATATGTTCCAGGTCTCGCATTATCACTCAAGTTTTAAAATATTAAAGAAGGGCTATTGCCCTTCTTTAAATGATTGTTTTGATATATCTAGAGCACTTTCAATTAAATACTTCTGATCTTTACTATAAGACTCTTTCTTATTTAAAAATAAATAAGCTTCTTTGAAATTTTCAAAAGACTTTGGTCCATATTGAGTAATTTGCTTAGCTAGGTCTAATGCCTTGTAAGAAGGCATATTAACAGTTTTTTGCTGAGTTAAGAATGTGAAACTCTTTTCAAAAACAGTATAAGCTGAAGACTTATACTTAATTGATGAATTGATTATTGAAACAGCTAGTTGTGAACACTTCTTTCCATTTAATTCCATTCCACTTGATTTATTACAGAATTTAACAATGTTTTGGAAATCCTCTTTCGTCGTTTTTATATCTTTCTCATCAGTTGGAACGATTTTATCAGCAAGAGCGAGACTCGTTTTAATATCAAGATCTAAAAAATCTTTTAAGAATGATTCCTTGAAGATTGCGAGAAATGCTTCTGTCGATGCATCTGATAATAATGAGTATTTCAGTGCATAGTCGAGTGATGACTTTGAATCGACCTCTGCTTTTGATAAAGTTTCAAAAACTCTTAAAAATCTCTTTGCTGAATTATTGCAGCCAGCTGAAACCTTTAAGCTTAATGAATGTATATCCTTATCATCAAGTCGTAACTCATTCTTTGTTTTTAAAAAATTATATGTCGTGATAAATTCTTTACTTGAACTACACGTCTCAAAAGGACGTGTAGCAGAAGCATTTGTAGCCGATATAAGAGCAAATAGTAGTATGTATTTCATTAACGATCCTATTATTTTGATTTTAGCCCAATCGTGATGACACCAATATTTTGACCAGCATTTTTAAGAAGGTAAGAAACTTGTCCCTGTGTCACACCTGTACTCTCATCTTTTTCTGTTTTTCCAATAAATGGTGTTTTCCCGTTTAAAAAAGGCTCTTGCCATTTTGCTTCATCACCCTGGTCATAGTCACTTGTCGCAGGTGATGCACAAATTGTTGCACCCATTTTATCCATGATAAATACTTCTGTAATATAGTTCTTTCTTGCAGATAATTGTTGAACCGTTTTAGAACATGCACTTTCTAAAACTTCTGTAATAAAGGCTTCTTTGTTTCCGCCATTTTTTTTCCAGTCAATCCATTGCTTATCTTTTTGTGCTATGTCTGCTGGAACTGCTGTCGCAGTTCTCGTTGCACCTGCACTGTACATTGAATTGCTTTTCGAAAGTAGTTCTGTGAAGTTAATTTCTTTTTGTAACGACTCTAAAAAACGCTCACCTTTTTCGGCTATCTTTGTTGCCATGTCATCTGCATTGGCAAGTCCAGTCGAGAGCATAAGAGTTAATAGAATCAGTGATTTTGATAATTTCATAAGTCCTCCATAAGTTAAGTAAACTTATTTTATGATGGACATTGATTAATAGCACTGACTATTTTTTTCCTGACTAAAATAGTGTGATCATGATGACCGATAAAAGTGCGAAGAAGATCCCGAGCCCTTTTGTAAGGTTTACAGAAATCCCCTCAACAAAGAAGTCCCAGAACACACTTGTGGTCATTTGAGCAGCGATAAGGCCAACAGTTGTCTTTACAGCTCCAACCTTATAGATCGCAAAAGGAAGACCTGCTACGAACATAAATCCCATGATTCCAGGGAAAATATACCACCACTTAAATGTGAGGTCTTTGAGCCTAATAAACTCTGGAAAAATATGTGGAAAGTTTTTGACGACGATATAGAAAACTACGCACGTAACGAGGGTAATGATATTACCGATGATACACATCCAAGTAAGACCAATTGTCGTACTCATTGAACGATTTAGTGCACCTTGAAGGATCCCTACGGCCCCTAGAATTAATGGAAGGACTATTGCTGAATTCATATTTATTCTCTCTTTTGTTTTTTATTTCTTTAGTAACATTAGACCTTTGAGGTAATCACCTTCAACAAATCCCTTTAGTGATGGGCAGTCTCCAGTTAACTTCATTGCTCCCGTTATTGATAACTTCTCAGTTCCAATGTAGTTTTTAATCTTGTCTTCGAAGCTCTTTCTTGTAATAGAGTGTGTGTTTAAAAAGACAATCGCCTTTCCACCCTTGTTCAAGATTTTTGAAAGCTTAGGAATTATTTCTTTGTAGCTATCAATGGCACTTGTTTTTTTCTTTCCATCACTTGATGCACTTGGTGGATCGCAAATAATAAAATCAAAAGTCTTTCCATCTTTTATCATTGTATCAATGGCCTTAATTGCTGAAGAATCAATACGTGTATGAATACTTTTATTTGCTTCAAGATCAGCGTTTAGAGCAATATTCTTGTCTAGCCAATCGAGGTACTTACCTGACAAGTCGACGCTTGTTACTGACTTTGCTCCATTTTTCATCGCACAAAGAGAATATGCTCCAGTGTAGCTATACAGGTTGAGAATATCTTTATCTGCAAACTCTGGAATTAACTTCTCTCTAATTGCTGACATATCAGTATAAATACCAGTATCGTAAAATTTGTTAAGTTCAATATGATACTTAACTCCATACTCAATTAGGTTAAAACTTAATTCCTTAAGACCTTTGTTTGTAGCACAGTAGAATTCTTTCTCCTGTGACTTATTCCTTTTTTGGACCCAAATATTATTCTTTGTGAATTTTCTTTGTATAAATTTGACGATATCTTTTTCAAAGTGATGCCAGAAATCAGCATAGAATTGAATTAATATTTCACCACCAAGTTTTTGTATGAAAAGTCCCGGAAGGAAATCTGCTTCACCAAAAACTAAGTAGTAATTTTCTCGACTAAAATCTTGTGCTTCTCTAATTTCAAAAGATTGAGTTAGTCGACCTACCAGTTCATAGGCAAAGTCTTTTTTCTCTATTGAAGATTTTGGATCAATTTTCCAAACACGTGCTTTTACTGTTGGATGAGTTGGGTCATTGATCATGACTACAAAGTTAACATCATCAAGTCGACAAGCAACAAAGAATGAGTTTTTTGGAAACTTGTCACTAAAACGATCCGAAGTTATCCAAGGGTGACCTTTTTTTATATGCTTAATACTTGCAGGGTGCAGTTCTACTCTAGGTGTCATTTCAGTTGTTTCCGTTAATTATTTCTTTAGACTTTCTCTAAATTGGATATTCTCCTCAAGAATGAGAAGAAGTTTATTTGTAATGGTGAATGGGTTTGAAAAGTCTGCGATACCAAACTCTTGCAACGTAAGTTTTTCTTCAAGAGTTAATTCTTCGTAGGGATTTAACGTT
Source organism: uncultured Bacteriovorax sp. (assembly GCA_964593545.1). GTDB lineage: Bacteria > Bdellovibrionota > Bacteriovoracia > Bacteriovoracales > Bacteriovoracaceae > Halobacteriovorax_A. Next base: position 97,011 of record CAZQJK010000004.1, read on the forward strand.
TCACACAACTGTCTCAGTTGTACGAGTCGAGTGTCATCAATATAGTAATCGGGAAGTGAACGCTGATCAGTGGACTCTTGACTTTGAATCGGCTCATTTCTTTTTTGAAAAATTGTCTCTTTATGTTCCATAAGCTTTTGTTATTTCAAAATTAACAAGCTACGTCAAGCATAAGGAGTTTTTATGATCTTTCTTTACTACATAGTGATAATTAGTTTAGTTTTTTTTATCAAGGTTCCAAGAGTTTCACCTATCCTTCGCTTTAAAGATAATATCTCGATCGGCAATGAGCTCTTTAATAAGCTCCTAACCATTAATCAAACTCGTGTCTTACCGGACTGCGGTAATTACAAGTTCTACAATGATGTTATTCTCCAAGTTATTGAAAGTTCGAAAAATATGGGGACCCCTTTAATTCCTTTGGTAAATAAACTTAAAAGGGCCCTTCTGAGTGACATAAAAGTAGAAAAAGAAATTAAAAAGCTAAAGACTGGAGCGATTCTATCCTTCGTTTTCTCAATGGTCGTTACTTGGTTGTTCATTTTCTATTGTAAGAAAATGCTCTCTTTGAAAATTGAACTCACAACAGTGGCCTTATTATTTGTTTGGCAACTTATTGGATTAGCAAGCTTTGGTGTGTTCTATGGAGTTTTACTAAGGAAAACCCTCTCATGCTATGAAAATTTCTTCTCAAAAATTTACCTCTTCGACTTATGCCATATGGCAGGGCTTAGCGTTAGTGATTTGATCAAGAAGGTTAATTTTCAATCTCTTAATATCGTAAAGGGCCATAAGCTCGCTATCTATCTTGAACGCTTGTCTTTGCTCATCGACTCTAAACAGAGGTTGGGTATACAGATTGGGGCCGATATTGAATTACTCGTCGATGAACTTTGGGGGAGTTATCAGCATGAGTGCGAAGCGTTGAAAGTGAAGGTGACGATATTAAAGTTTATTTGGCTCTGCGTTTTTTTTCTTTCGACCTACCTTATTTCTCTCTACAGTATTTTGGGGAAAATGATTAGCTAGAACTAGTTGAAAGTTCGATGATATCTAGGTATTTTAGAGGCACTAATTACTTATATATCGGAGAACTTAATGAGTTACCAAAACGACAAACAAATTATCTATTCAATGAATCGCGTTGGAAAAGTTTATAAGAGTAAGCATGTGCTTAAAAATATCTCGCTCTCATACTTCTATGGAGCAAAAATTGGGGTTCTAGGTCTTAACGGTTCTGGAAAATCAACACTTTTAAAAATCATGGCCGGTCTTGACTCTGATCATCTTGGTGAAGTGACATTAGCAAAGAATTACAGTGTCGGTTACCTTGAGCAAGAGCCAAAACTTGATCCTGAAAAAACAGTTAAAGAAATTGTTCAGGAAGGTTGTCAGGAAGTTGTAAATAATCTTAAAGAATTTGAAGAGATCAGTGCGAAATTTTGTGAGCCTTTAAGCGATGACGAAATGAATAAGCTTCTTGATAAGCAAGCTAAGCTTCAAGATAAGCTTGATGCTTCAAATGCATGGGATCTTGATTCAAGACTAGAGCTTGCAATGGATGCACTAAACTGTCCTCCATCTGATCAAAAATGTGGAGTTCTTTCTGGTGGGGAAAAGAGAAGGGTTGCTCTTTGTCGTCTTCTTTTACAGGAGCCAGATATCTTACTTCTCGATGAGCCTACTAACCACCTTGATGCAGAAACAGTATGGTGGCTTGAAAGACATCTTCAACAATATAAAGGTACAGTAATTGCCGTAACCCACGATAGATACTTTTTAGATAACGTCGCTGGTTGGATTCTAGAACTTGACCGTGGAGAAGGGATTCCATTTGAAGGTAATTATACTGACTGGTTAGATACAAAGGCTAAACGTCTTGAGAAAGAAGAGAAGACAGAATCAAAAAGACAAAAGGCAATGAAAGAAGAACTTGAATGGATTCGTTCAAGTCCTAAGGCCCGTCAAGCTAAGTCAAAGGCCCGTATCCGTGAATACGAAGAAAGAGCAAAGCACCAGTCTGAAAAGAGAAATGAGACGAATGAACTATTCATTCCACCAGGACCTCGTTTAGGAAATAAAGTTATTGAAGCAGAAGGTGTTTCAAAAGCCTTTGGAGATAATCTTCTCTATGAAAATTTAGAATTTAAACTACCGGCCGGTGGTATCGTTGGAATTATTGGTCCGAACGGTGCTGGTAAGACAACTCTTTTCAAAATGATTACGGGACAAGAGCAAGCGACAACAGGAACATTCTCTGTTGGTGAAACAGTGAAATTAGCTTACGTTGACCAGGGGCGTGATCTTGATCCAAACCAGACAATTTACGATGTTGTTGCTGAAGGGCATGAAATAATTAAGCTTGGCGAAAACGAAGTTAACTCTCGTGCCTATATTGCAAAATTCAATTTCTCTGGAGAAGAGCAAAAGAAGAAAGTTTCAGAACTATCTGGTGGAGAGAGAAATAGAGTACACCTTGCAAAGGTTTTAAAAGAAGGTGGAAACGTCCTTCTTCTCGATGAGCCTACCAACGATCTTGATGTAAACACTCTTCAGGCCCTTGAAAAAGCGCTTGTTGATTATGCTGGTTGTGCGGTTATCATTTCCCATGATCGTTTCTTTCTGGATAGACTTGCAACACATATCCTAGCTTTTGAAGGTGAAGGAAATGTGATTTGGTTCGAAGGTAACTTCAATGACTATGAAGAAGATAAGAAAAAGCGTCTAGGGGAGAATGCAATAAACCCACGTCGTCATACTTATAAGAAGTTAACAAGAGTTTAATCATTGAGCTTAGTTTATAAATTTGGTGGAAGTACCATACGAAGTGCAACAGCGCTTCGTATGATTGCTGACATCATTGTAAATTCTCTCGACTTGAAGTTTGTCGTTGTTTCAGCGACCTATAACTCTACAAATGAGTTGGAAGAAATTGCACGAGCTTCAGTTAAAAGTCTTTGTAATGCAAAAGATTTAATTTCATCATTTCTTTTTAAACATGAAGCATTGGCAAAAGAGTTAGATGTTCTAAGCTTTTGCAAAGATCATTTTGCACAACTTCGAAATGAAGCCGAAGAATATAGCAAACGCATCAATGAAGACCTTGAAGTAAGGCCAATACTCATGGATGGCCTCTACTCGCTTGGGGAGAGGTTTTCTTCAATCATTTTATACTCATATATTAAAAATCATCTTCATCATCATTATGTGGACCATCTGGATGCTCGAGAAGTTATCGTCACTAATGATCGCTTTCGTGATGCTACTCCATTATTTGGATTTATTGAAAAAAGAGTTGCTTCTCTTGATCCCTCCAAAGTTTATATAACTCAAGGTTTTATTGGAAAGACTCTCGCTGGAGATACGACGACGTTAGGTAGAGAAGGTTCTGATTACACGGCCTCGATACTGGCATGGGCGCTAAGAGCATCAAGATTAGTAATATGGAAGGATGTTGGTGGTATCTTATCATGGGACCCTAAGATCTATGATGGTGCCTTTAAATTAAAAAATATTTCATATGATGAAGCAACTCTTTTAACTGAGAATGGGGCTAAGGTTCTATTTCATCGTACGATGAATCCTCTAAAAGAACGTTCTATTCCATTGGAGGTTAAGGGCGTTTATTCACCTCATGAGCATGGTAGTATTATTTCAAGTGCCTCTCATGGGAAAATCCTTGGCGTTGTCGAGCAAAAAAGTATCGAGTATTCAAAGCTATCGATCTGTGGTCATGACCTGATCGAAAATCAGGCCATCATTGAATTAATTAAGATCGAAGAAGCGGCTCTTGATGAGTTCAGCAATCAAGTTGTTGCTTTTAAGGTCAACTTGCAAAAAAGAGATGATCTGTTGGCTCAAATTGTTGCCCTTGTTTCTCTGTCATTTGATTCGTAATTGGATGCATTCCTTCCGCTCCTTTTACCTCAATGATTTCCTTAACTTTTTTATTTTCTAAGAAAACTACATGATCAATATTCTTGCATATCAGTTGTAGTATTTGTTCATAACTTATTGCTTGTCCAGAGTTAGAAAAAATACTGAAGAGCATTGCAAGTCTCGATAAAGTGTCTGTGGCACTATTTGCATGTATCGTCGAAAGAAGACCTGTATGGCCTGTATTCATTGCTAGCGTGAATGGCACGACTTCATCTGATCGAATCTCTCCAAGAATAATTCTCTCTGGTGACATTCTAAGTGAATACTTACAAAAATCAGTCATTGACTTATTTTTTTCTCCACTTGCTAGGAGATTTGTAAAATTTTTATCAGGTGAGGAAATTTCATGGGTATCTTCAATGACAACGACATGTTCTTCAGGATCAATATACTCAAGACATGACTTTAAGAAGCTTGTTTTCCCCGAGCCCGTCGAGCCCGCAATAATGATATTCTTTTTACTGCGAATTAAGTCAGCGACAATTTTCGCATCCTTCCCGTATTTATCGAGCGCAAAAACCTTAGACGCAAGTTTTCGCAAGAAAATAGTAGGGGAGTTTGTTGCACTAATACAACGATGAGTCAAAGTACATCGATAATTATCTCCATTTAGCTTGAGAAGAAACGAACAAAATGGATTTTGAAAATTCCAGTTTTGATTATTCTTTAATCCCAGTACATTTAAGCAAACTTCTAGGTCTTCATTGCTTATTGACAGGCCTTCGAAAATAACTTTACCTGTTTTACTTATAACTTCGATTGAAGTATTTCCGTGAATGATGACTTCAAATAAATCATCTTGCTTGACGATATTACTAAGAAAGCCGTGATCAAAGTAGATATCAAAGATATCTTTTAATTCTTCAATTTGAACTATTGAATCGAGATCAAGGCTGTTCTCATAAGCAATTCTAGCGCAAATTGATTCATGACTAAAGTCGATACTTCTTTGGAGTTCTTCTTTGAAAATTCTTTTATAACTCTTTGTCAGAAACTTAATTGCTTGATTACTACTTTCCATCTTTAAAGTTCCTTCTTTGTTACACGTACTATGGCGACTATCTTCTTATAAGTATTCATGGAGCTCTTAGATGAGAATATATTTTTTAAAACAGGGATATTTCCTATGATTGGTATCGATGATTCAAGATTATCATCTGTTTTAATATCGATTTCGAATATTTGAATTGGTCTATTAAGACTAATAGAAAAAGATGAGTTTTGAGAATTTCCAGTAATTGAATTAATTCCATCTGAGCTACTTGAGATTGGTCGAGAGAGATTTGTTGAATAATTAATTTGATATTGATTATTCTCTTTTTTCATTAGTATCTTTATTCCAAGGCCTACAAACTTCCACTTTGTCTCACTGACAATATTTGTTCCTCCTGTTCCTTGGAATGGGATTTCACTTCCTATTTTAATATCAAGAGGTGTGTCGAGCTTTAAAATTGCCTTGGGTGTTGCAAGGGTTGAGAGGTCATAATTTGAATCCTTGAGCTTAACTCTGTTATTTCCCGCGAGCGCGACAAGTCCTTGAGAGAATACGTCTGAGAGATTGACATCAATTTGATCAAGACCAAAGTTAATTTCAGATCCATCAAGTTTTTCGATTTGGAAGAGTTTAATATCGATTTGAAAGTTTTCAAGCTTTCCAAACGTCATTGAAGGATAGAAGTTAACCCCATGCTTTTCTTCCATTGTTCTTATAAATTGCTTATTTTTCAAAATTGTTTCTGTCGTCGCACAAGAGATGATGGCCTTTGTTTCTTCACAAAGGATTTCGTCGAGATAATTTTGAAAAAATTCATAATAGATACTACTCATAATTTCTTTTCTAAGCTCTTTTGACATCTGTAGGTTGTTGATGATTTCTTTTTTATGAACTTTAATTATTTCAACAATTGATAAGTACTGATCTCGGTTAATAATCGTTCCTGCCAAGATAATCTTTGGGCCAAAGACCTCTGTCTCAGTTAGGCCAATCGCCGACAGTGAATTTTGTATTTCTAAGAGTTTTAATTGTTGATTCTTACTTAAGACATAGATTTTAAGAGTTCTTTGCATTTTTCCTAGAAGCCTTAGTTCGCTATAGCCCTGCATAAGCCCTGTTAGATAAAATTTATTGCTGTTTTTGTCGAACCTAACACTTATGATGTCCTTGTTACCAATTGCGTACTTATTTATGCCATTTGCATTAATTTCAAATACTTGGCCTTTAGAAAGGCTTATCTGAGGGCCATATGCTTCTTGCGCTGCTATGTGACGAAAAGAAAAAACGATGGCAAAAGTAGTAAAGACTTTGACAAAGCACTGAAATTTAGATAAAAATTCTGTTCTAGTTAAAGACTTTAATTTTTTTAGTTTTATATTTAGGAGAATAATCATGGTTTCTAGAACTCGTGTAACTGAAAACAGACGTACTATCAGAAAAAAGAAAATGGGTGTTAAGAGAAAAGCAGCTAATAAGAACAAGGGGACAACTCCTAAGTTTAAAGTTCATCTCGATTAATTAATATTTTTATATTTTTTGAATTAAAAGGCCTTCGTTGAAAGGCCTTTTATAGTTTAGATATTGTCTTCGTTAGAATTTCTACATTCTGTCTTACTACATTCATCTCGTCATTTTCATCAAAACAAATATGTAACACGACGTCTTTGTATACGTCCTCGCATGGTTTATCTATTTCTACCACCTTAATTAGTTTCATTGTAACTTGAGCTTTCATTTCGCGAAGTAGGTACTCGACTGACTCAGTTTTATTCTTATAGCTGATGACGATAACATCTCTTGCTGTTACTTGTTGGGCAAGAAGCAATGTTAAGGTACATAATTTAAAAACGGATTTCATGAGGTCCTCCCTTTGAGAATTTTTGATTTGTTAATACTGTCATTGGATATGCCCTGATTAGTTTATTTCGGTAGTTTAAAAATTTAGACGCATCTTGGTCTTTCACGGTTACGACATAGACTGGAACTTCTCTGTCTTCAACATTGACAACTTCCTCTGTTGAATTTTCAATGATGACTTCTTCCGCGATCATTTCGTTATTAGGTCCAACGAGTTTGACCTTGGGAATACGTCCTCCTTTGGGAATATAGCTTTGAATCGGAAGACTCAGGCTTGTCATTCCTTTTTCGATCACTGCTTCAGGTGATAGCACGACTGGGTTACTACTGAGTGCTGTATAGGTCATTAGGTTTGTGAGAACAATACAAAAGAAAGACTTGATTGTGATAGTCTTTTTGAATTGCTGCTCTTTAGCCTTGTTAAAGAAAAGATCATCATCTTTTTTTGGTTCAGTTATTTTTGATCCAGCTTTTTTTAAAATTTTGAAATTCTTTAAGTCTTGCACTCTCGATATCCTTTTGAAGGTTGATATAGTTTATAAGTAGGGTGGTAATAATTAGAGTCCAGCCAATTGCTTCAATTTCCACAAAGCCTCGGTATTTATCTCTTTTGAGCTTAATGTAAAAGAGTGTGTAATGACTCCTTTGACGAGAGTAAATTCGGTTGAAATGGCGAAGGAGTCGCGGGTAATATTCATTGGTTCTTTTGCAGTGAATAGTAGGTAGCTTTTCCATTTGTCCCTAAAGAATATTGAGCCATCAAAATCTCTTTTTAAGAGTGTTGATACGACAAGTTTTACTGGGGTACTTATGACAAATTGTCCCGTATTTTTCCAGTTACAGTATTTCGATTTTGCAACATTTTTCAGATATGAAAGATGATAGATTTGCTGGGTCAGTATCAAGGTTTGATGAGTTGCTTCAGCCGCTGCATAGATGGCGGGAAGCTTGGCAATAGTTTTTGTCCAATAGGCCACTTGAATGCCGCGATTAAGGCGAGATTGGACAGTGTAGTATCGCTGGACAAGTCTTACTGTGTCTTGTGTGCAAAGATAAGCTTTGTTTCGAAACTGAAGCTTTCGGTACAAGATGAGATTTTTTACCAGACTGCCCGAAGCGAAGGCGAGGACAAGGAGTGTGAGAAGAAAAGCGATGGGAAGAATGGTTCCTTTATTATTTCTTAGCATCTCATTGTCCTTTATTCTTTGTAATTTTTTTTGGGGGAACGAGTTTTTGTTTGAAGTCGTACCTAAAGTTTGAGTTTCGATAATCAATCTTGTAAGCAGCATTTTCTTGGGAAATTCGAACTCGCCTTTGGAAAAGTCCTTGGTGTTCACAAGAAATTGATTTATTTAAGGACTTGTTTGTTGAGTTAAGTCCTTGATGTATTTTGAAGTAGGTTTGGTAGCTTTTTTCATCAATGCATGAGCTTTCATTAATGATTTGGATTGAGAGAAACGAGACCATTACAATAAGTGTAATGGCCAATATGTGAGAGAGGATTTGCATTAGATCTTGATAGATTTTGTAATTTTCTCTTTTGATTGCTTCAATCTTGTCTCGATTGAATCTCCAAAACTTTTCATCACACCGATGCAGAGAATACCAACGAGACTCGTGATAATCATGTACTCCATTACCCCTTGTCCTTTTTGATTTCTTAAAATTTTCTTTCTCATAAATGCTCCTTGTTAATGCTGGAGCTAATGTAGGGGAGAATAAGAGGTGAGTCGACGTTTTGAAGCACTTTAGTCGGTCTTTTTTCAAAGATGAAAATATTTCCCTTTTTGACCTGTACTTTCAACAACTTGCTACATTTTTTAGAGGAACGTAAAATAAGAGAATGAACGAGAAAAGTAATTTTTATGTATTTGAACGAAAAGAGATTTTTTTAGTAATCCTGTTTGTGATTCTAGTATCAATCACATCATTCCTTTTTGGACTAAAGATGGGCTCAGGCTATTCTTTTGAAAAAACTGGGCACAATGAGTCTGATCTTGAAATGATTTCTACTCCTGCAAAGAAGATTGATTTTTCTTCTACGGAAGAAGAGAGTGTTAAGAAGATGATTGATGAGCAGAAGGCGATGCCGGAAACTAAGAAAGAAGACATTAACAAAACTGTAGAAGAGTCATTGAAGAAGAAAATGATTGAAGAGTTTAACTCTGAAAATTCAAAAAAATTCAACAATGAAGCGGAGCCTGTAAAAGTCAATGAGGTCACTCCTGAAACGAGTCCGGTCGTGATGGATGATACTCCTGCTGTTTCAGATCAAGAAGTACCGGCACAGGTTGAAGAGAATGGAGTTTCCTCAAGTGATAAATTTGCAGGAAAGTATACAATTCAGCTTGGTTCGTACCAAACGGTTAAGGAAGCGACAGATTTTGCTGAGGGATTTAAAGTGTTAGGCTACAATCCGATTATTAATGAAGTACAGATTCCAAGTCGTGGAAATTGGTTCAGAGTTAGTCTGGGTGTATTTGATTCACTTGTTGATGCAAAGAGTTACCTTTTAAAAAATAAGAGTCTTTTTTCAGATAGAGACTATGTTTTGATTCAGTTTGATTAATGACTAATTCCTAAGTCCGTGTTAATATTTTGCTATATTAATTCGGAGCAATAATGAAAAACTCAAAAATATATTGTCTTGTGATGGCCGGTGGTCGAGGAACTCGTCTTTGGCCTGAGTCTACTGAAAAAAAGCCAAAGCAATACCTTTCTCTTGTTGGAGAGGGGACTTTACTTGAACAAACTTTAAATCGTTTTGAATCAATAATTGAGCCATCTTTTCGTTTTATCGTGACGACTGAAGATCAAAAAGATCTCGCGCTTTCTTCATCAAAGGGGAAAGTGAATTCTTCGGGATTAATCCTTGAGCCTGCAGGAAGAAATACTGCGCCTTGTATTCTACTTTCTTTAGCAAGTCTGGAAAATGCTGGAGCGAGTGATGAAGATGTTGTTGCGGTCATGCCATCTGATCATGTTATTTTAGATACTCAAGGTTTTAAGAAAACATTTCTCGATGCTGTTGAGTTGTGCTCAAGCTCTGACTCGATTACAACAATTGGAATTAGACCTCACTTTCCACATACTGGTTATGGATATATTAGAAAAGGTAAAAGCATCGGTAATGGTGCTGAAGTTTTAGAATTTAGAGAAAAACCAGACTTTGAAACAGCAAAGTCATATCTTGCAACAGGTGAATTTCTTTGGAATGCAGGAATGTTCATGGGAAAACTTGGTGTGTTTAAGCGCGAGTTTGCAAAACATTCGCCTGATATGTTTGCTTTTTATCAAAAGTTACTTGAAGTGATTAATGATCAAAAAGCTTTGGCCGTTGTTTATGCACAAATTCCTGAAGACTCAATCGATTATGCGATCATGGAAAAATCAGATTGTATTACAACTATTCCGGCAAGTTTTGATTGGAATGATTTAGGTTCATGGGAGGCCCTTGAAGCTGTCGTTGATAAGGTTGATGGTAATACAGTTGTGAAGGCGGCATCTTTCTTTGCAAAGGACTCAGTTGGAAATGTTGTGTACGCTCCAGATAAATTTGTTTCACTTATTAATGTGAATGACCTTGTTGTTGTTTCTAATGAGAGAGCGGTTATGATTATGCCAAAGCACGATGCTCAAAGAGTTAAAGAAGTTGTCCAGCACCTAAAAGCTGATAAGTTAGATAATCTCTTATAATTGAAGGCCCGTGATTGGGCCTTTTTTATTTCTTCCAAACCGATTGTAAGTACTGATCTCGACCTGAATTGTAACGATAGAATTTATAGCGAATTGGATTGGTCTTGTAATAATCTTGGTGATAATCTTCGGCCGGATAAAATTTTTCGAGGTGATAGGCTTCTGTCACGATTGGTTTTTTAAAGTATTTCTGATGCTCTTTTTTACTTTCGAGAAATATCTTTTTTTCCTCTTCATTAAGAAAGAAAAATCCTGTCGCATATTGAGGGCCGCGATCGACAAATTGTCCGCCAGCATCAGTCGGGTTAACATTTCTCCAAAAAGTTTCGAGAATTTTTTTTAATGATATTTTTGAATCATCATAAGCTATTTCGACAACTTCGAGATGACCAGAAGAGCCACTTGAAACATCGTGATAAGTTGGGGATTTAAGTTTTCCACCGGCGTAGCCAGAGGTCGTTTTAAGTACTCCAGGAAGTTTATCAAATGGAGCTTCCATACACCAGAAACAACCTCCTGCGACAACTATTGTCTTCGTAGTTGCAAAGGTAAGGATGGCAATATTAGATACGATCAAAAACTTTAGTAGTGTGTTTACCATAGATTTGAATTGGTGTAAGTTTTTCAATTTCATTTAATAACTCCTGTTCACTTTGATTAGTGAACAAAGACCTTAAAACGTTATAGAAATCTTGCTTGTTTTTTGACTTAAAAGAAGCTTCTTGGACGTGCTTGTAACAGTCTTCACGTGTTTTATCTGTAATTTCAATAAGTTTATGAAGAACAAAACTTGAAAGGTAGATAAAATTATCATTAACTTTCTTGTCCATATTTTCATTGTTAACAACAAGATCTCTCACTGTCGTGCTTAATCTTCTAAGAGTATAACTCATCAGACCAAGGGCATCAGGCAAGTAGATTCTCTCTGCACTAGAATGACTAATATCTCTTTCATGCCAAAGAAGAGTATTATCCATGGCAAGAGTTAGGTGTGATCGAAGCACACGGGCCATCCCTGTGAGGTTTTCACTGGAGATAGGATTTTTCTTGTGAGGCATTGTAGAAGAGCCTTTTTGACCCTTTGCAAAGCCTTCAAAAACTTCTGCGACATCACTATGTTGAAGATGTCTTATCTCCATCGCGAGTCTCTCTAGTGCACATCCGTAGAGAGAAAAAATGGAGATTAGTTTTGCGATGCGATCTCTTGGAATAATTTGTGTTGAAACATCTTCGACTTCAAGATCTAGTTCTGTGAGAACTTCCTTTTCAAGCTCCGGGTCAACAATGGTATAATTTCCAACTGCTCCGGATATTTGTCCAGTAAGTTCATTATTGTAAAATTCTTGCAACTCAGCGAAGCGGCGATTAAATTCACTATAGTGTCCCAGAATTTTTTGGCCGAAACTCATTGGCTCGGCCCAAATTCCATGGCTCCTTCCGATACAAACTTGATCCTTATTTCTTAATGCAAGATCATAAAGTTCATCGAGTAGGGCCTTATAGTCTGAAATGATCACATCGAGTGATTCTTTTATTTGAAGCATTAGAGCAGTGTCGATGATATCACTTGAAGTCACTCCAAAGTGAAAGAATTTTCCAAACTCTTTTGGCATTTGTTCAGTGATTGATGAACAAAATGCAATAACATCATGGCGAGTTTCTTTTTCAATTTCATAAATTCTCTCACAGTTTATTTTTGCCTCGCTGGCTTTTGTGACAACCTCTTGTGAAATATGTCCACGGTTTGCAAGAGCATTTAGGAGAGCAACTTCAACATCAAGGAATTTTTTGAATTTAAATTCATCGGTCCATATTTGTGCTATTTCTATAACTTCATATCTTTCAATCATTTTGCATCCTAAAAGTAAAACCCTAAACCAAGGCCAATTGTCATCCATGTTGCGATAAAATCGACCTTCGTCTCAGTATCCGTATCTGTGTAAGAAAGAGAATTAAGGTGGTAATCTGCTCTGAGTGACCAGTGAAATGCTTTTGAAGTACGATAAAATAGTGCATAGCCTGCAACCATCCCATAACCACTCATTGTTTCTTCGATAACTGATGAGCTTGCTGTAACATAATTAACCGTAAACATCGACTCATCATAAACATGGGCATTATCCCAAAAGGTATTGATAAGTGTTGAACGACGAGAAAGTCCAAAGCCAGCTTCAAGCATATCGATCGTTTCTGTTTGACGGTCAAAGTTACCACTCAAGTTTGTAGCTTCTTTTATTGTTGAAGAGTTCTTTGAAGCAAGAAGAACGTAGGAGAATGGATTTTGAAACCAGGTCATCTGTCCTCTGAAGCCACTAATTGAAGCAGCCTCCATGAGGTTCATATTTGCAGAATAACTTAGGTCTAGCGAGTATGAATCATTGGCGATATCATAGTCGTAGTCTTTGATCCCAGTTTCTTCGTTGCGTACAGTGATTTGATTGCTAATTTGTCCATCTTTTGCAAAAGAGTTTAAACCATACACGAGTGCGACTAATAAGATTATTTTTTTCATTTTGCTTCCTCGTTTTTAATAATGATATTATCAAAAGACTCGCCCGGGAGATCTTCTAAGCCGATTATCTGTGCGAGAAGAATTTTATTTCGTGTGTATTCCCATTTTAATTTCTCATAATCCAATTGAGCATCAAAGTATTCAACTAGTGCAATGTGAAAGTCTGTATACCTTCCTTTTGATTCGATATACTTATTATTTGCAAGGTCCATTGTTTTCTTAAGAGAAGGAACTCGGGCCTCGAGAATTTTAATCTTGTCGTGGGCATTGGAGAATTCCTGGAAGAGTTTTGTAATATAGGCCTCTACTGATCTCTTGGCCGATCTTGCATTCCAGGTTGAATTCTCTTTTGCAAGTCTTGCGTTGGCAAGTTTTCTTCGATTGAATAAACCACCATCACCAAAAATACTCCAAGATGCATTGACTGTCGCAACCAGTTCGAGATTTGAATTTTCTTCATCAACTTGATAAAGGGTACGAGTACCTTCTGGTGAGAAGTGATGCTTGTAAGTACCAAGGTCGAGTGTAATTTTTGGAAGTGGCATATTGTCTTTTAAGGCAATTTCATATTCACGCTTTTTAATATTCTCCGATGCTATTCCATCTTTTATGAAAGGAGAGTGCTTTTTTGAAAGATCAAGAGCACCTCGAAGAGTTATTTTGATTTTTTCATGGCGAAATTTTTGAGAGATTTGGTATTTCGTTCCTGGCTCATCATCGATGAGTTTTGCCATTTCTTCGTGCGCATTCTCATATGTTAGTTTTGTTTCAAAGTACTCTTGCTGAGCTCGAAGGTATTCAGATCTTGCTTGGTAGTATTCATGCTTTGAAACTTTCTTTTGAATTACTCTTTCGCGATTGAGGCGATAGATGAAAGAGGAAGTGCGAAGCTGTTCCTTCTTAATTCTGACGGTTTGTTCAAGGTAGATGAGATTTGTATAAGCGATGATGATGCTTTGCCTGAACTCTCTTGATTCTTCACTTGTTTTCTCTTTATTTCTCTCGAGGAACTCTTTTGTATTGAGGTAGCTTAAGTAGTCCTTTCCCCAGTTAAAGATTGAGTACTCGCCAAACTCAAGGCCGAAAGAACCCGTTGGAACATTGCTTGTTCGAGATGTTGTTGCACCTGATTCTTTTAATGTGCCTATTCTTTGGTTTGATGCATTGAGTGTTAGATTGAGATTCGGATAATAGAAGCTTTCTTTATTGTCTTGAATCTGATTCTTATAAATTTCTTTTTTGTTTTGACGAATATTTTCACTGAAGTTTTTTCTCATTCCTTGTTCAATCGCAATATTTAATGAAAGGGGTTTGAGAATTTGATTAATATCGCTGTAGTCGTCTGAGATTTCTTGAACGTAGAGATCTTGCGAAAATACAGAAAAGGAGAGAAAGAGAAATGTAAGTAATTCTTTTTTTCTAATCATGTTAAGTCATCATCCGTGAGTTGTGTGTTTAGTAGACTTAAATGATAGAATTTTTATTTTATTATGTGAAGTTTTTAAAGGGAGATACCAGGACATCCGCGACGGATGATATTCTCTTCAAGATCAGCAATGCGCAGATTAGTAAGCTTTAGTTCTTTAATAATCCCAAGCATTGTTTCTGTTAATTTTTCTTTGATACTAACTTTAGGTTCAGGGGTATCTTTTCTAAGCTTTTTCGAACGCTCAAGGATAAAGGTCAATCTCATGCGATGATTGATCTTTTGTTTACGCTTTTCTATTAGTTCATCGCATCTTCTCGATATACTCGGGTCTGTGATGATTTTATCCTGAATATTGCCTGGTTCAGCCATTATTTCGCTGGCCGTTATAAGGTGTAAACCGATAATGATATGTAGCATAACTTTGTAAAATTTCATCGATTTAAGCTTATCATACTTTGCCAAAAAATAGAGTGAGTGATAATATTTCCAGAGTTAATAAATGGGAGATTAGTTGACATGAAAGCTCTTGTATTAATACCTTCACGCTATGCTTCGACGCGATTTCCCGGTAAACCACTTGCTAAGATCTCTGGTGCTTCGATGGTTGAGAGAGTCTATCGAGGCTGTGAAAAAATCTTAGATTTTTATCCTGAGTCTATCGTCGCTGTTGTTACTGATAACGACCTCATTGAAGAAGAAGTTAAATCGTTTTCTGGGAATGTGGTAAGAGTTGATGATGATGTACCTAGTGGTTCAGAGCGTATTAATCTCGCATACCAAAGATTTTTTAAAACGAATGGATTTGATTTTGTAATCAATGTTCAAGGTGATGAGCCATTAATCGAGGCCGACCTTTTAAAAAAGCTTATTGAATTTCACAGCACAGCAAATAGAGATGTCGCTACTGTGGTTAAGAAAATTGCTCAAAGTGATGAGTCGTTCTTAGATGCAAATAAAGTCAAGGCGATCTTTAACGAGGATAATGGAATTTGTCATTATTTCTCTCGCGCACAAGTTCCTTTTAATCGAAATAAGAGTGATGGAGTTAATTGGTTCCTCCACATTGGAATCTATTCTTTTAAGCCAAATGCTCTAGAAGAGTTTTGTAAACTTCCACAATCTCAAAATGAACAAATTGAGTGTCTCGAACAACTACGTTTGTTAGACAACGGTTTCACAATGGGTGCCGTACAAACAGAAATGACTCTTTGTGGAGTCGATTCACCAGAAGATATTAAAGTAGTAGAAAGGATAATAAATGAAAAAAAATAATACTAAGAAGTATCTCTTCATTACAGGTGGAGTTTCAAGCTCCCTTGGTAAAGGGTTAGCTGCTGCGAGTATCGCTTCTCTTCTTGAAAGAAGAGGTATTAAGATTAATATGTTGAAAATGGATCCGTATATCAATGTTGACCCAGGAACAATGAGTCCAACTCAACATGGTGAAGTTTTTGTTACAGATGATGGAGCAGAGACAGATCTCGATCTCGGACATTATGAAAGATTTACTTCTCTCACTCTTAATAAGAAAAGTAACTTCACGACAGGTCAAGTCTATCTTCAGGTTATTGAAAACGAGAGAGAGGGGAAGTACTTAGGAAAGACTGTTCAGGTTGTTCCTCATGTTACTAATGAGATTAAGAGAAGAATTGATCTTGCTGCAAGTGAAGCCGATATCTTAATTGGTGAAATTGGTGGAACCGTTGGAGATATTGAATCTCTTCCATTTGTTGAATCAATCAGACAATTTGCACACGATGTAGGACCTGAAAATGTTCTCTTCATTCACCTTGTTCTTATCCCATATTTATCAGCAGCAGGTGAATTAAAAAGTAAGCCAGCACAACACTCGGTAAAAGAGCTAAGATCAGCGGGACTATTTCCAAATATCATTATTTGTCGCTCGGATAGGGAAGTGGATGCTTCAATCTTAGATAAGATTTCTCTATTTTGTAATGTTCCAAGAGATAATGTCTTTCAATCGATAGATCTCGATTCAATTTATAAAGTACCTCTAAATTTTCATGAACAAGGTTTAGATGAGAAAATCGCATCTCTACTTGGGATCTGGGCAGCTCGTCCAAATGTCGATGATATGAAAAAAGTCGTCCATAATTTTGATCATCCTTTACGTGAAGTTAAAATCGGAATAGTCGGTAAGTATACTGAGCTTGTCGAATCATACAAGTCTTTGGATGAAGCGCTGAACCACGCGGCGATTTCGCAGCAGTTAAAGTTAAAGCCTGTCTATATTGATGCTGAAGATATTGAGTCTAAAGGAGCAAAGTCACTGCTCGAAAATGTTCAGGGAATTCTTGTTCCCGGAGGTTTTGGAGAGAGAGGAACTGAAGGAAAGATCAAGGCCATTGAATATGCACGAAAAAATAATCTTCCATTCTTTGGTATTTGTTTGGGGATGCAACTTGCAATTATTGAATTTGCAAGAAATGTCTGTGGAATAACAGAAGCCACCTCTGAAGAATTTACTTCTGGTGGAGAACACCTGATTCACTATATGGAAGGGCAGACGAGAGAAGGTTCAAAAGGTGGAAGCATGAGACTTGGAGCTTACGATTGCTCGTTGGAAAAAGGAACTCGTGCCCTTGAAATTTATAAGAAAGAAAATATATCAGAAAGACATCGTCATCGTTTAGAAGTTAATAATTTCTATGCTAAGAAATTAGAAGATGCAGGACTAACGATTAGTGGACGAAATAAGGAACTTGACCTTGTTGAGGTCATCGAGATTACTAAGCATCCCTACTTTGTAGCTTGTCAGTATCACCCTGAATTTAAATCTCGACCGCATGAACCACACCCACTATTTAATTCATTTATTGAAAAGGCAGATAATTATGGAAAATAAAAAATTTGATTTCTTCGTTGGTACTTGTGTAATTGAAAGTGAACAAATGTGCATGGACGTTGCAGGTAGACTTACTGAGATTTTTGACAAGTATAAGAACGAAGTAAATTTTTCTTATAAAGGAAGTTTTGATAAGGCAAACCGTACATCTAAAGATTCCTTTAGAGGGCCAGGACTTGAAAAAGGTTTGGAGATTCTTGCTAAAGTAAAAAAAGCGTATGGTGTACCACTTATCACTGATTTTCATACTGCTGAACAAGCAATGAAAGTTGCTGAAGTTGTTGATACGCTTCAGGTTCCAGCTTTTCTTTGTCGCCAAACAGATATGATTATTGCAGGTGCTGAAGCCTGTAAGAAATTTGGTGGTCAACTTAAAATTAAGAAAGGCCAATTCCTATCTCCTGAGGAGACAGGCAATATTGTTGAAAAGGCAAATGAGTATCTCCCTAAAGAGAGAATTCTTTTAACGGAGAGAGGAACAAGTTTTGGATATAATAATCTCGTCGTTGATATGGCCAGCTTTCAGATCATGAAGAGCTTTGGAGTTAGGGCCATCCATGATGCAACTCACTGTGTTCAAAGACCAGGTGGGCTAGGAAAAATTACAGGTGGAAAGAGAGAACAAATTCTAACGCTTGCTCGCGCTGCTGTTGCTGCTGGTGCTGATGGTATTTTTATGGAGGTTCATCCAAAACCAGAAGAGGCCAAGTCTGATTCAGCGACAAGTCTCCCTCTTGATAAGGCCCCAGAGATAATTGAAAAACTTCTCGAAATTCATCGAGTTGTAAGGAATGGCTAATGAATTTATTTGAGATTGCGAAGAAATTTGAATCAAAATTAAAAAAAATAAAAGTTGCAGCTTTTGATATTGATGGCGTTCTTACTAATGGTCATGTTTGGTGGGACGGTGAAGACTTAGGTTTTAATCGTCTAACACATACAAGTGATGGTTACGCCTTGAAACTACTCATGGAAGCTGGGATAAAGACTGGTGTTATTTCTGGTGGAAATAGTGTCAGCGTACAAAAACGTTTTGAAGAAAACTTGAAACTTGATTTTGCTTTTCTTGGGAATGAGGATAAGAGAGAGGCCTATCAAAAAATTTTAGATATGGGTTATCGGCCAGATGAAATTCTCTTTATGGGAGATGAGTTATTTGATATTCCTCTTTTAAAGGCATCTGGTTTTGCCGCTACCGTAGTAGATGCTCCTCATGAAGTGAAAGCCTTTTGTGATTATGTTACAGAGAGGGAAGGTGGTAAGGCCTCTGTCAGAGAAGTTATCGATCTCGTAAGATATGCTCAAGGATTTAGTCCAAAAATTCTGGATTTTGATGGTAGTGAAATTAATTTAAAAGATACTTGGCCTAAGCTTTAGGCCAAGATAGTGTCGCAACGATCTCCGGGCCTGCACTGGAGCTGATCTCTGTTTTGCATTTTAGTTTACTTACAAGTTGATTAAATCTTTCTTTTGTTAAGATTGATTGGTCATCTCTTCTTTCGTTATATGATAAAACTTCACCGTGCATTGAGCTTATTGTGAATTTAAATGCTTCTTGGATAAATTCAACTTTCATTACAATATTACTTTCAGGTGATAGGCCATTACACATAACTTTAAGGAAACTTATAAGAAGTAAGGCCGTCGTTTTTAGCTCGAATTCTTTTTCAATAGTTGGATCGATACAATTATCTAAACTTAACTTTGCTCTTTTAAAACTTGGTTTTGCAAAGATTGAAAAATTTTCGAAAAAGTCAAATACTTGCATTTTCTTAGCCGTCCTCTCGAGAGCTTCAGAAGATGATCTAATTAGCATCGTGTTTTCGAGAATCTCCTGACAACGCTCAATACCGATATTGATATTTTTTACAAAACTGCGTACTTTATCGGCCTGAACAGGATCAGTATTTTGAAGGATTTTTTCGAGCCTATCTTCGAGAAGTCCTAACGATAAATCAATGATTCCAAGAGGATTTTTGATATCATGTGATATTGCACTAAGCAGATCGTGCGACTCTCGCTCATAGTATTCATTTAATGTTTGGATGATCTCTTCTTTTGAGTTCTGTTTTAAAAATGTTTCCATATAATAAGTATAGCAAACCTTAAGATTTCGACTAAATAAAATATATAAGGAAGATTTGACTTGACTCAGGGAGTCTTTTTTTGTATTTATGGGCTATGAACCTAGATAAATTACATTCCTTATTAGACGATCAGTACAATTGGCCAGACCACTATACTTTCAAGTTTGTCGGTAAAGATGAGCATCGTGACCAGCTTACAGAGGTTATTGGGCTTGATCCAACTCATGAGCGTCCTTCTTCGTCGGGTAAATATATCAGTTATTCATTTCAAATTAAAATTAACGCCTCTCATGAGGTCATTGAAATTTATAAAAAAGTTTCAATAATTTCTGGTATCATTACTCTATAACTTAGGAGTAATGTTATGAGTAAGAAATATCAGACTGCACTAGTTGTAGGTGCAGGCGCATTTGGAACATCCCTGGCTTCAATTCTGGCAAATAAATTTGAAAATGTTATTTTAAAAGTTCGTAGTGAAGATGTTTGTTCAGCTATAAATATTCAACGAGAAAATTCGGTCTACCTCCCTGGCATTCAGTTAGCGTCAAATATTAAAGCAATTATCGATTGGGAAGAATTTGATGAAAAGTATGAGAGCTCTCTTGCGCTCATTGTTTCGGGACTACCTACTGTTGGAATCGCACCATTTTTCGAAGAGAATTATGATCGCTTTTTAAAATACTTTAATCGTGAAATTCCAATGATCTCTCTTTCAAAGGGGATTGATCCAAAAACTCTTGAACTGAGTGATGACCTTCTCTTTGACTTTTATCCTCAGCATAAAGAATTTATAACTTTTCTCTCTGGACCAAGTTTTGCGAAAGAAATTATGGAAGAACAGATCACGTTAGTGACAATCGCAGGAAGATCGAGAAAAGTACTCGCACAAGTTTCTCTTATGTTAGATACCGATTACTTTAAGGCCCTTCCTAATTATGATGTAAAAGGTGTTCTACTAGGCGGAGCTCTTAAGAACGTGCTTGCAATTGCTGGTGGGATCATTGAAGGCCTAGGCTACAACCATAATACACGTGCAGCAATGATCACTCGAGGTATTGTTGAGATGCTTCGTTTTGGAAAAGTTTTTAATGCAAGGCCAGAAACATTCTATGGCTTAAGTGGGATGGGGGACTTAATTCTCACGACAACGGGCGGTCTTTCTCGTAATAAGCAGTTTGGCCTTGAGATTGCTTCAGGAAGAAGTCCACTTGAAATAATTAACTCTCAAAGAACAGTCGTAGAGGGTTATAAGACAACGATGGCGGCACACTTGATATCTGAGAAATACGAGATTCGAGCAAGAATCTTTAACGGTCTTTACGAGGTTCTCTATAATGATCTTGACCCTAAAGATGTTGTGAGTATGTTAATGAAATCCCCTGCAAAATTTGAAATCGAATAATAACTGCTCCAGTTAAATGGGGACAAGACCCTTTAAATAAACCAAATTATAGTGATGTATAAAAATATCGACGTGCTTTTGAAGCATGTCGATTCTTTTTGTCGTAC